>NZ_ASPX01000080.1:0-744955 GCF_000517965.1 Paenibacillus sp. FSL R7-277 | reverse complement strand
GCCGTTGTTACCGCCGCCAGGATCACCGCCGCCGTTGTTACCGCCGCCAGGATCACCGCCGCCGTTATTACCGCCGCCAGGATCACCGCCGCCGTTGTTGCCGCCGCCAGGATCACCGCCGCCGTTGTTGCCGCCGCCAGGATCACCGCCGCCGTTATTGCCGCCGTCGTCAATCGCAAGCGTATGCCGCGCATAAATATCGAACCGGTCGAACGCAGGCGCGTATTGGCGCGGAACCGCTGTGTAAGGAGTGAAGCCTTGCGCCCCGGTTCCTCCATAAGGATTGGAGCCGCCGTCATACGTATTATTGTTGGAGAAACGGATGCTGTTGGTGCCTGCTTTCAGTTCAACATCAAAGGTCTGTGTGGCGAACTGCTGCCATGAGATGGTGTTCTTGAAGTAGACTGTCTGCGGCTCGCCGCCGTTGACGCTTACTTGCGCATAGCGTTCAACAACGTCATTGTTGTAGGCATGTGTCCCCGCACTTTCACCGTTCGCGTAGGTAACGACCAGTTTATAAGTGCCTGCTTTGGACACCGTGATGTCCTTAAGCTCCAGATACCGCTCTGCTCCGTCGAAGGAGGTAATGCCGTTCACATATTTGCCGCCGGAAGCGTATTTGGCAAAGGCATCCTCACGGATGAGCGGCAGCTCGGAGCCGGCCGGAGTACCTACGACCGTTGCCGCCTCTGCCTCAACGGAATATACAGAAGTCTGGCTGACGAAGGCTGCGTTAATATAATCGAGACTAAGCGCAGCGCTGGAACGTACATCAACCAGGTTAATGCCTGTGCGTAAGAAGGTTGGGACTGTAGCGGTCTGCCATTGTCCTCCAGTATCCGTAACAGGCAGATCCACGAGCGGCTTGCGGTCATGTTGAATTTGCATTTTGCCCGCGCCAGATGCGGCATAGCGGATCTGCAGATCATACATGCCGTCTTGCAGCACACTTACCACAAAGCGGGTATTGGCGTCCTGGCTGCTGCCGTAACCGGTCACATATCCGGCGCCCTCGAAGCCTTCAAGGCTGCTCTCTCTCGACAACCCCAGCGCAGGGTCGTAGTCGGCGAATTCAGCCTGCACACGGTAGTTGGGGTGTGCGCCCGGTAAGCCGCTATACGTTAGTTCGATTGCGTCAAGGGTGGATTCGCCCTGGCCTGCTTCTCCCGTATCCGGGTTGTATTTGCTGATGCCGATGGAATGCGTTCCTTGCGTCAGATCGGCAAAGATCGTATTGCCTCCCAGCAGCTGCATGTTGTAATCCGCACGCAGAACCACCTTCGTTGCCGGCTGATCGTCAATCTTGATGAACCATTCGGAATTGATGCGCTGATTCGCATCTCCGGTATTGGACTGATTGCGCAGGGTGGAGGTTGCGCCGCTGCCGCCAATCAGATCCAGACGGTAGCTCCCGTCTGCCGGAACCGTAACATCGGTCCACTTCACCAGGCTGTCCGCAGCCTTGATGCCTTGGACGTACTGGCCGTTCGAGGCGGAGCGTCCGGTACTCTTGCGCGGATAGTGATCCGTCAGGGTCACATTGGTCCGCACCTGCGCATTCTCAGCCTCGAAGCGCTTATAGAAAGTCTCCTTCGGGGCATGATCTACAGCCGGAGTAATGACTGCATAATACGCCGAGGTGTAATCGTTCAGGTTGACATCCAGTGTGACCGAGCCGTTCTTGACGGGATAATCACGGTCCAGGATCTGGGTAGGCTCTACGAGAAATCCGGTCAAGCCCGTATATCCAGCATGCCATACGGTGATATGCACCGCTTCTGCTTCTGTGAGGAAGGAGGGGCTGTCCCCATTGCCGGTCACGTTATTGAACACGATCTGGCCGTCTCCTTGTGTGCCTCCGAACGCGATACTGACCTGCTTTTTGTTGTCCTGAATGGAGCTTAGCCCGTACAAGCCGGGGCCGAAGGCATCATTCTCATGTCTGGCGTTGATGACCTCAATCTTGGCCATGTCGCCGCCCATCATATCGGCATACCACTTGTAGAGCCACCATGCCCCGTTAGGCTCGTTCTGCCCGGCGAGCAGGGACCCGTAGGAGTTGGCCGTGTTCCAATACGGCAGCATGCTGTTCATTTTCAGCTCATCATAACGTGCGATGTAATGAATCAGCGAGCCGCCTACGGCAATCTCCGAGGTAGCGGCATACTCGTTGATGTCCACCTTGATCGGGAAGGGAACCGTCCGGTCCGGGTACAGCTCTTTATAGCGCTGCACGGACCCCGCTTCCACCGTCCGGAAGGTGGCTACGTTCGAGGGAGCCTGGTTGAAGGCTTTGTCCCACAGCATATGCCAGCTGATAATGTCCGGAAGACAGTCATTCTCTACGCAGTAGGGAATGAAATCCTCGAATACCTTGGCTCCGTACTGGGTTAGATTCACACCTGAAATGACTGCGCCGGGGTCAATCTCTTTGATTTTCTTCGTTACCGCCAGCCAGTCGCTGTTGAATACGGATCTTGAGTTCTTGCCTGTCTGGTTATCCGCCAGCAGCTGGGGATAACGGGTATTGTTCTGCTCAGGCTCATTGAACGGGATATAGATGAATCTGGCATCCGCATCCCGCCCCGGATTCGCGGCCTCCCATTGCTGCTTGTAGGCCTTGACAGCTGTTGTAATCGGAATGACGGCTTCCTGAATATATTCGTCAGCCGTTCTGGACGGATAGTACCAATGCTGATAATAATCCTGCATGACGATATTGACAGCTTCCCCGCCGGCCTCGAAGAAGTAGTCCGACACCCGCAGCGCGTCGCCGGTCGGATGCTGGATGCCGTTCGGCGGCTTCTGGGAGATATGCGAGGGCTTAATTGGAATCAGTGTATTGATATCCGGCACATTCGGCTCGCTGATCGCATACAGTGCGCCGGAAGAGCCATGGAATACAGGTCCGAGCGAGCGGTCTGCCAGATCGACCGAGATTTTGGCCGGCTTGGCTGAAGTGTTCTCTTCATGCTTCGTCGCCGCATAGAGTGCGCTGACCTGAGTGGCATTTAACTGGACATTATAGATCCGCAGATCGTCGAATTTCCCCTTGATATCTCCATCCGAGGTATAGAGCGATCTGCCGAAATCGTTGAATTTCAGCGCGTTCAGATAATCACGCGAGAAGAAATGCTCCAGAACGGAGGGGATGGTCGCTCCTGATGAGCTTTTGCTCTGATCCAGACCTTTGATGCCAACAGGAACACCGTCCAGGTATACCTCATAGGCCCCGCTGCTGGTCATAGTGACGGTCACCTGCTGCCACTTGCCCTTGGCCGGGTTACGGTTCCACACGATATCGCCTTTGTAGCTGGCAATCTGACTTGGATTCGTGCCGGTATAGATCCGGTTGCTGAACGTGCCGTCCCCGGCGATGATAATGAACTCGGAGTCCTGCCAGCCGCTTACCCCGGCATTGCTCAGCCCCTTCTCGGCAATTGTGGAGGACAGCAGACGGTTATAGGCGTTAGCCGAAGAGTCGATGTTGGCCCAAAAGGAGATGGACAGTTCATCCTTGATCCTGCTGTAGAGCTGATCGGGCAGCTTCAGCCAGGCAGTACCGTTCCCGCCGCCGGGTAAAGAGAGGACGTCTCCGCGCTGGTCGTCATAGACAATGGCAGCTACACCCTTAAGCTCAGCGTGTTCAGTGGCCGCATCGGGGTAGACGCTGTTTACCACCGAGGTGCGGTCAAGCACCTGTCCGGGGCGAAAACTCCATTGGAACAGCGGGGCCGCTTCAGCAGCGGTCTTCATCTGGACTTGCTCAGGGGCAGTCTCCTGAACAGGAGCAACCTCCGGCAGTGCAGCAGCATCCGCCACCGCAGCAGCATCCGGCTCCGCCGGGGAAGCAGGGGTTTCATCGGAATCAGGTGCCGTAACCGGAGTGGTTACTAACTCCGAATCAGTCACCCATACAGAATCTTCCACAGGAACCGGGTCTGCGGCCGGAGCTGTGGAAGCGCTTGCCAAATTGGAGGGCAGGAGAGTCAGAATTGCCAGTATAGATATCAGTGAACGCTTAAGATATAGCCTCAATAGATACTCACCTCTTTTGTTTTTTGGGGATACCTGTCCTAATAGAACGGTCTGCGCACTTGAAACAATTCTCTATTCACTAACACTTATCTCCGCATAGGCACCGCAACCTCCCTGTCATGGCTGTTCGCTTCACCGAGAATGTTAAGTGAATGACCCTTACTATAAAATCAAGCTTTTTTACTGTTTTTGTTCCTTTCTTTACGTCTCTGGGTTACTGCCTGGAGCGGGCAGACAGGGAAGCTGAGGCGGGAGCCGTAGAATCCTGCCAGCCCTTTCCCTGTAATCCCCCTACATGTAAAAAAGGGAACGAAAAGAGTAAAAAAAAGACATGCAGAGCAGGGTGGCGGGAAAGCAGCCGGGAGTCTATCATTAAAGGTATTCTACAAAGGTATTCCACCAACTCTGCCGCCGGAGGTTATGACTTGAAAGCTCCCTTCACCTTGAAGCCCAGCCGCCGTTTTGTGAGCGTGAAGAACAAGATGCTGTTCTTTTTCCTGCTGGCCATTCTGATTCCGGTTGTGATTCTGTTCGCTAACTCCTATATCTCCTCCCAGCAGATGCTTGAACGTAAATATACGGACCTGCTGGCCGATGTGACGAGACAGTCGAATATCCGCATCGAGGAATTCCTGGAGGACACGAAGCAGATTTCGCTCATCGCAAGCTACGGGATTAACAGCTACATCTCAGCGGTCTCGCAGGAGAACTACCCGGTACAGAACTATCTGCACGACAGCTCCGTGACGAACGAACTGCAGGCCACGCAATTGCTGATGAATTACATCACTATGAAGGACCGCGCCATCTCTATCTATGTCTACAATCTGGTGAATGGCAGCGACCTCTATGTGGCCCCGAACAAACCTGTCGATTATACCTACAACCCCCGCAAGGAGGACTGGTTCACCGAATTCCTGCGTTCTGACGATATTACGCGCGATTTGCCGACCCGGCTGGACCTGCAGACCAAGGCGGACAGCAATTGGACGATCTATAATCTGCGCAAAATCTTCGATATGGAGAACGGCAAGCTGATCGGCGTAATGGCGGTAAGTGTAGACATAGATTTCATCAACCGGCTGAACAAGCGGATGGAGGCAGGCAACCGTTCGGCCTTCACCGTTACCGATGACAGCGGCATAATTATATTCAACAACAATTATAACCTGATCGGCAAGCCGTTCAGGACACTTTTCCCGGTCCGTGAGGAAGAACTTGCCGCAGGTTCAGGCAGGCAGATTGTCCGTGTATCCGGCAAGGACTATATTCTGATCCAGTCGCCATTTGAGGAACATAACTGGAAGACTTATATGTATATGCCCGTGGAAGAGCTCGCGGTGGAAGGTGATATCCTGAAGCGGAATCTGTGGACGATTGCTGTCGTGCTTATCCTGTTCGCCCTGGCCAGCTCGGTGTACATGTCGAATCTGATCACCCGGCCGATCAAGCAGCTGATCCGCAATATGACGCTGGTGGAGCAAGGGAAATTCGATAATCTCCCGGCGGTCCGCTCGAATGATGAGATCGGTGTCATGGCCAGCCGGTTCGAGCAGATGTCCGCTGAACTCAAGCAGCTGGTGGAGCGGATCTACGTGGAGCAGGAGCAGAAGGTCGAGGCTGAAATTCGCGCGTTGCAGGCCCAGATCAGTCCGCATTTCCTGTACAATACGCTGAATTCAGTCAAATGGATCGCCACCATGCAGCAGTCGGAGAAAATTGTTGAGATGACCGGAGCGCTGATCTCCATGCTCCGTTATACTGCCAAGACGGACAACCGGCTGGTGCCGATCCGTGAGGAGCTGGAGCACATCGGCCATTATATAATCATTCAGAAGGTGCGATATTTCAACCGGATCGAGTTCCATTCGGAAGTGGAGGAGACGCTTGCGGAGCAGGAGATTCCGAAGCTGAGCATCCAGCCGCTGGTCGAGAATGCGATCTTCCACGGAATTGCCGACCAGGAGGACGGGCTGCTGTCTATCGAGGTCAGGCGGGCCGGGAATGCTGAACTCACCATTACAGTCAGAGACAACGGTGCGGGCATGAGCGCTGAGGCGGCAGCGAAGCTGCGCAGCAGGCTGGGCGGTGCAGAGGACAGCGGCGGCATCGGCGTTATCAATGTGCATCAGCGGGTACGCCGGTTATACGGCGAGCCGTACGGGGTATCGTTCGAGAGCAGTCCGGGGCAAGGTGCAGTATTCGTAATCACAATTCCCATTCGGGACAGGAAGGGGGCCTATTGAGTATGTTAGGTGTGCTTATCGTGGATGACGAGCTGCTAATGCGTATCGGCCTGAAATCGATTATTCAATGGGAAGATGAGGGATTTACGATTCTGGGGGAGGCCGCAAACGGGCGCGAAGCGCTGGAACTGGCCGGGACGCACCGGCCGGATCTGATTATTACGGATATCAAAATGCCGGTGATGGACGGTCTGGAGCTGATCCGGGAGGCCCGGCGGCTGGACATCGGCGGGCAATTCGTCATCCTTAGCTGTCTGGAGGAATTCCAGTATGCCCAGGAGGCGCTCAGGCTCGGGGCGGCGGACTATCTGATCAAGAGCGATATGAAGCCGCAAGAGCTGGTGCATGTGCTGGAGACGGTTAAGAAGCGGGCGGTCCGCCTCTCCGCAGGCAGCTCCTCCGGAATGCCGCCCGGCTCCTACAAGGAGAGCATCGGGTATTTGAAGGAGACGCTCTTTAAGGAGCTGATCAGCGGCTTCAAGGCCGCCGGGGATGTGCGGGTTAACCGCGAATCTCTGCGCATCCGCCTGGCGGATGAGCCGATGGTGCTCCTGAAGCTGCGGATTAACCATTTTGAACAGCATAGACGCAAGTATGTGGAGCAGGATGAGAAGCTGCTGCGTTATTCAGTCACCAATATTCTTGAAGAGATTCTTCCGCGCAAGCGGGCGAAGGAGATCATTGTGATGAACTCTGCGGAATATGTGCTGCTGCTGGACCTCGGGCCGGAGGGGCGCATTGTCCGCGCGGAGATTGAACGCGCGGCCGCCAAGATTCAGGCGGCTATGAAGGATTTCCTGAAGCTGACGCTGTCCATCGGCGTCAGCGGTCCGGCTCCCGGCTTTGGCGGCCTGAAGCAGGCCTATCAGGAGGCGGACATGGCGCTTGACGAGCTGTTCTTCGCCAGCGGGAGCGGCCTGTCTTTCTATGATAAGGCCAGGAGCCGTCAGAGAAGGGGGGAGCGGCTGTTCATCGACAAGCCTTGCATGCGGAAGTTCAGGCAGGATACCGAGAGCGGAAGCGAAGGGGCGCTTGCCTTCCTGAACAGCCTGAAGGATACTATGCTGCTGGAGGGCTGCACGAAGCAGGCGGCGCGTTCGACCTACATACGGATGCTTGGCGCCATTCTGTCCTGCTTCCCGGCGCTTCCCGAGCCGAATGAAGCCGGGCTTACGGTGTACGAGAGCATTCTCCATGAAGAGAGTCTGGAGGGGCTGCACCAGACCGTCGCCGGTTATCTGGAGCAGTGCAGGGCGCAGATGTCGGAAGGCGAATCCTCCCGGAGCTATGCAGAGCAAGCGAGTGAACTCATCATGCAGCTGTATGCGGAGGATATCTCCCTGCAATCTGTAGCGGACCGGATCAACGTGAACGCCTCCTATCTCAGCAGGGTATTCAAGCAGGAGACCGGCGAGAACTTCGTCAGCTTCCTGACCCGGCTGCGCATGGAGAAGGCCAAGAGCCTGCTCAGGGACAGGAACATCAAGGTCTATGAGGTTGCTGAGCGTGTGGGTTATCCGAACACCGCGTACTTCAGCAAGCTGTTCAAGAAGCTGAGCGGGATGAGTCCCGAGGAATACCGGGGCTAGAAAAGTATTAGATTTAATTCAGTAAATAGGGTAAATCCCGCAGGTTCCGAAAAACGGAACTGCACTGGCCGGATGATTTGCTCCTAACGGACCTGAGAGACCCTATTCCCAGCAAAACGCCACCTTTTGCGGATTAACGGACCGAGGATCCCTTATCGTCTCTCTACGAGAGGTTTAGGAGTAGAGATTTCAAGAATAAGCTCCATGAGGTCCGTTACTTGCCCAAGTGGTAATGTTAAACCAGATTAAGCGCGCCTCAGTCCGTTACGCCGAGCTATTACGCCTTTAATGGACAACTCCCGTCTTCATCTGGGAATGGCACCTGAAGGGGCGCTCCACTCCTCTAGTCATTCAGGCAGGATAGTGGCCCATCCACCAGTATAAATCTGACGCTGTACTAGAACGGCAATTGTCAAAAAAAGAACAGAGTCTGTAAAAGAAGTGCATCCGCTGCGGGTGCACTTTTTGCCGCTTCCGGGGATTGGTCAAAAAAAGGAAATGTTCCGTAAAAAACAGCCATTTCGATACCTGCCCCCTTCACCTACTATTGGAAGTGCAGCAGATGCAGCACATCCTAAATGGAAGTTGGGGGTAATTCTAGTGAAGAAAAAAAGCTTAGCAACCGTATTGTCCATCCTGCTTGCAGCGGCCACCTTGACCGCTTGCGGCAGTGGCAACGGCAACGGCAACAGCAATACATCGGCTTCACCACCGGCAGAGGCAACGGATGCCGCAGCGGCCACCCAGGCGGCAAGCGGAGAGAAGGTCCAGCTGACCTACGCGATCTGGGATTCCAATCAGGAGAAGGGGCTGCGGACCATTGCCGATGAATTCGAGAGCAAGAACCCGGACATCAAGGTCGATATCGAGGTGACCGGCTGGTCCGATTATTGGACGATGCTTGAAGCGGGAGCCACCGGCGGCTCGCTGCCGGATGTCTTCTGGATGCATTCCAATGAGATCTACCGCTATGCGAATAACGGCATGCTGCTTGACCTGACAGACCGCATCAGTAAGAGCGAGGACGTCAAGCTGGAGAATTACCCGGAAGGACTGAACCAGATCTATAATCTGGGGGGCAAGCAATATGCGGTTCCGAAGGATTTCGACACCATCGGGCTGTGGTACAACAAGACGCTGTTTGACCAGGCGGGTGTGAAATACCCGGATGAGAACTGGACCTGGGATGATCTTCACAGCGCCGCGAAAGCGCTCACGAAGGATGGGGTATACGGCTTCCTCGCGCCGATGCACAACCAGGAGGGGTATTACAACTTCGTCTATCAGAATGGCGGCACCATTATTACAGCGGACAAGAAGTCAGGCTATGACGATCCGAAGACGATCGAAGCGCTGGATTTCTATATAAGCTTCGTACGTGACGGGCTGTCGCCGGAGGTGTACGGAGATGCCGAGCGTGCCGATCTGCTGAAGAACGGCAAGGCGGCGATGGGCCTGTTCGGTTCATGGAACCTGAGCGGGTTCACAGAGAACGAATTCATGGCGAAGAATTTCGATGTGGCCGTCCTGCCCAAGAAGGCTGCGCAGGCCTCCATCTACAATGGTCTGGGCAATGCGATTGACGCCAAGACGAAGCATCCGGAGGAAGCGTGGAAGTTCGTGGAATACTTAAGCTCCAAGACCGGCCAGGAGCGCCAGGCGGAGCTGGGCGTTGCCATCTCGGCGTACAAAGGTGCAGCTGACAAGTGGGTGGATTCGAACAAGACCTTCAACATCAAGGCATTCGTTGACATGGTCAGCTATGGCGTAATTCGTCCGTATTCCAATACAACGGCTGTCTGGGAAGACAAGGCTTATGAAGCGCTGAAGCCGGCGTTCTCCGGCAAGGTGTCCGTAGAGGAAGCAGCCCGTAATGCAGCGAAGGTGATGAATGAGAGTCTGGCGGAAGAGAAATAAGCAAGAGTCATATGCCTGCGGCAGCCTCAGGGCTGCCGCAAGTTTGATAGGAGAGGGAAGCAGATGAATCATACCGTCAAGAGGAAAATTGGAGCCAAAACCTGGAATGAATGGTCCTGGGGCTGGTTCCTGATTGCGCCAACGATGATCGGCCTTATCGTCCTCAACTTCATTCCAATAGTGCAGACCGCTTACCTTAGCTTCTTCAAGAGCGGAGATTTCGGCAGAGGCAATATTTACATCGGATGGGAGAATTACCGCAAGCTGATTCATGATCCCCAGGTATGGCATGCTGTCAGCAATACACTGCTCTACACCTTGCTGGTCGTTCCTGTCAGCATTGCCATCGCGATGCTGGTTGCCGTCCTGCTGAACGGTAAGCTCGCGGGCCGCTCGCTGTACCGCACGATCTATTTCATTCCGATGGTCGCCGCTCCTGCGGCAGTGACCATGGTATGGCGCTGGATGTATAACCAGCACTACGGCCTCATTAATTACGGGCTGTCCAAGCTGGGCCTTCCGGCCGTCAACTGGACGACGGACCCGAGGGTAGCGATCTTATCCATCGCGGTGATCGGAATCTGGAGTGTCATCGGCTATAATATGGTGCTGCTGCTCGCCGGTCTGCAGGAGATCCCGAAGGACTACTACGAGGCTTCGGATATCGACGGAGCCAGCCGGGTACGCCAATTTTTCGTGATTACCCTGCCGCTTGTAACGCCAACCCTGTTCTTTGTTGTGGTGACCACGATTATCCAGGCCATGCAAGTGTTCGATGTCATCTATATGATGATCGATGTGAGTAACCCGGCCTATGACCATACAGTATCGCTTGTGTATCTCTTCTATAATAACTCGTTCAAGTACTCGAACAAGGGTTATGGCTCAGCGATTGTAATGGTGTTGCTCGCGCTGATCATGATCATCACCTTCTTCCAGATGCGAGCGCAAAAAAAATGGGTCAACTACATGTAGGAGGCGGCATTATGGCCAAACATAAACAACTTAACCGTATCTTAGCCCACCTTGTGCTGCTCCTGGGAGCAGCCGCGATGATTCTTCCGTTCGTCTGGATGGTGCTGACCTCGTTCAAGTCGGTTACGGAGTCCACCTCGATGAATCCGTTTATCTTTTTCCCCAAGACCTGGAGGGCGGAGAATTATCTGGAGGTATGGCGGCAGAATAACTTCCTGATCCTGTACTGGAATACGTTTGCGATGATGGCTCTAAGGGTGCTGTGCGCGGTGATGTTCAGCGCGATGGCGGCGTATGCTTTTGCCAGACTAAGATTTCCGGGGCGTGACTTCTGCTTCAGTCTGGTGCTGTTCCAGATGATGGTGCCGACCCAGATCTTCATCATCCCGCAATATCTGATGGTCGATGCGCTGGGGATGCGCAATACGATCTTTGCCTTGCTGTTTCCAGGGCTGGTCAGTGCCTTCGGCACCTTCTTATTGAGACAATTCTTCATGGGCCTGCCTAAGGAGCTGGAGGAGGCGGCGAAGATCGACGGCTGCAATATCGGCCAGACCTTCGCCAGAATCATGCTCCCGCTGGTCCGCTCCGGTCTGGTGGCCCTCGGGATATTCACGGCCCTCTTCTCCTTCAAGGACCTGATGTGGCCGATGATCGTCAACACAAGCTCGGACGCGGCAACCCTCTCCTCGGCCCTGGCTAAGATTCAAAGCGCCTTCGCCGTGGACTACCCGGAGCTGATGGCGGCTTCCGTGCTGGCCATTTGGCCGATGCTGCTCATCTACATCCTGTTCCAGCGACAATTTATCGAAGGGATTGCAACTTCAGGGGGGAAGCTCTGATTGTCCGTTGACTGCAATCTATGGAATCGGTCAGAATATAACGATAGGGCAAGAACGTTACAGAAGCGAACGGAGAATAGATTAAGGAAGGGGAAGCGTCATGAAGAAGTGGAGACCCGGTATCGGGGGCAGCATTGTTCTGCTTCTGCTGCTGTTCATGATTGGCGGCTGTGATACCCGGAGCAGTACAGACGCTTCCCTGCTGTCTGGCGGAGGCGGAGCGGCAGACACCCGCGAACCCGTCATCCTCCGGTACTCCAGCTATCTGCTGGATACGGCGCAAGCAGGCAAAGTGTATTTTGATGCGATTGCCGAATTCGAGAAGCTGTATCCCCATATCCGGATCGATGCAGATTTCATCCAGAACAATAATTATACGGCGGGGATTAAGATCAGGCTGCTTGGCGGTGAGCCGATGGATGTATTCGATACGTGGTCGCCCAGCCTGTTCGAGGAATTCCGTGCTCTGCGGAGCGATATGTACCTGGACCTGACCGGAGCCGATTTTCTCAAGGAATTCTATCCGAACTCCCTGCTGCCGGTTACGGTGGGCGGCCGGGTATACGGAGCGCCGGAGGTCATGCACAGTGACGGGCTGCTCTACAACAAAACCTTGTTCGACTCTCTCGGGCTGGAGGTTCCGCGCACCTGGGACGAGTTCCTTGCGCTCTGCGTGAAGCTGAAGCAGGAAGGGCTTATTCCGGTGGCAATGGATGCGGAGTGGTCCACAGCCCAGTTCTTCTGGGGGTCTATCATGTCGGATAACGGGGCGGATGCCGCCTGGACAAAGAAGCTGGAGAGCGGGGAGATCCGGACCCATGATCCGGTGTTCGTGGATGCCATCCAGAAGCACCGGGAGATTATCGACCGGGGGTTCGTGCCGCCGAACTGGAAGAGCCTGAAGCATGAGCAGGCCAAGGATCTGGTCGGCACAGGCCAGGCGGCCATGATTATTACCGGAACCTGGGACATCCCCAGCATCAAGGAGCGGAATCCGGCTCAGGATATCCGCTTCATGATGGTGCCGGGCAGTGTGCGGACGGTGCCGAATATCAATGTCGGCACGTACCGGGTGATCAGCTCGCGGACGGAGCATCCCGAGGAGGCCAAGCAGTTCGTGGCGTTCATGAACGGCAGGGCTACGCAGGAGAAGCTGGCCGCAGGCGCTTTGGCAGTGCCTTCGGTCATCTCGGCCCCGACGGACCGGAGCGATTCGGTCTCGTCCATTGCCGCTGCGGTAACGCGCGAGGACGCCACGCTCTATTGGCCGCATACGGTATCGACCGAGTCGCTTCAGGTGAAGATTCTGGAGGGCGTCAACCAGTATCTTGCCGGACAGCCCTTGGAGACCGCACTGGCCAATATCCAGCAGGCGATTGATGAGGCTGCGGCCAAGCGGCGGAAATCTGAGTGACCTGAGCAGGAGATGGGAGATGCCTCTAGAATATAGTCAGGGAGGCAGTTGAATATATAGACTGAAAGGGTAGGACACAATGGTTAAATACAGAACGGCAGCTCCGCACGAACGCGAGGAATACATAGATTTGGCCAACCTTGCCTTCCGCTTTGATTTTGAGGTCCTGATGCCCAAGGCTTATGACACAAGTGTAGATTCTTCCGCCATGCATAAGGTTGCGGTGGACGAGCAGGGCAGGCTGCGTGCGCTGGTGGCTGTTTTTCCAGAGTCACTGACGGTATGTGATCATACGCTGCGCACCGGCTATCTGGGTACGGTATCTGTTCATCCGCGTGCTCGAGGCGAAGGGCATATGAGAGCGCTTATGAACCTGTGGCTTGAAGAGCTGCGGGGTACCTGTGATATGGTTGTATTATATGGACAGCGGCAGAGATATGAGTATTTCGGCTTCACGCTTGGCGGTGTCAAGTTCAAATATACCGTGGCAGAGGCCAATGTGCGCCATGGCTTAAGAGGGGTGAATGACACCGGAATAACCTTCAGTCCGTTGTTTGAGGTTGAAGGAGGAGCAGAATTTGCGCATAACCTGAACACCTCGCGGCTTGCTTATGTTGAACGCAGCTTAGAGCAACTGCCGCTGATTTTCGGTACACTCTGTCAAAAGGCACTTGGCGTTCTGGATCAGGGCAAGCTGATCGGGTATGTGGTTGTCAACGAAGCGGGCGATGATATAGCTGAATTCGCGCTGGAGAAAGCGGATGATATTCAGCGTACGATTAAGGCTTACATGGCCTACAGCAGAGCCGGGCGAATAACGTTGCATGCGCCGGAATATGACCTGCCGCTGAACACAGCGCTTGGCAGCATTGCCGAAGACTTCGTAATCGAGAATTCGGATATGTATCATATTCTGGATTTCGCCAATGTCCTGAAGGCTTACCTTACGCTGAAGTTCAAGACCACAGGCATTATCCCGGGAGAATTCTCTGCAGTAATGGACGGACAGCCGGTGACGGCGCGGGTGGACGAAGAGGGCGTGAGCGTCGAGCGGTCTGCCATGCCGGATGCAGTTGTCCTCAGCAAGCAGCAGGCTCAGACGCTTCTGCTTACCCAGCATGGCCGATATATGGCAGTGGAGGCACCCGCAGGCTGGTTCCCGCTGCCCCTGTTCTGGTACAAGATTGATAAATACTGAGTAATCATAGTTCTGGATAATCCTAAATAAGACAATGGACAAGCCGGGAGCGGACCCTTAGAGTCTGCTTCCGGCTTATTGTTATATACAAAACTAGTGCAGCATCAGATTTAAACTGGTGGATGGGGCGCTTGATGCCTGAAGGACTACAGGAGTGGAGCCACCCCTTCAGATGCTATTCCCAGACGAAGACGGGAGTTGTCCCTTAGTGGCGTTTGCCCGGCATAACGGACTGAGGCGCGCTTATTCTGGATGAAAGTCACCACCTGGGCAAAGGAACGGACCCCATGGACCTTATTTTTGGAATTTCTACTCTAAACATCTTGTAGAGAGACGATAAGGGCTACTCAGTCCGTTAACCCGCAAAAAGTGGCGTTTTCCTGGGAATAGGGTCTCTCAGGTCCGTTAGGAGCAAACTCGAACGGCCGGTGTAGTTTCGTTTTACGGAACCTCCGGGATCTGACCTATTCACAGAATTAAATCTGATGCTGTACTAGATGGACTTCCGGAATTCCGCCGGAGTCATGCCGGAGAAGTTACGGAACAGCTTGATGAAGTAGCTGACGTTGTCATAACCCAGCTGCTCCGCAATTTCAACGATGGTCAGGTTCGTCTGATTGAGGAGGTCACGGGCGTGCTCCATTTTCACCCTGGTTACATACTCAATGAAGGTCAGCCCGGTCTCCAGACGGAATAACCGGCTGAAATGGGTGGGGTTCAGGCCCAGACGCTTCGCCATCTCCTCCATGCCAACCTTCTCGCTGATATGATTCATTACATAACGTTTGGCTTCGGCTATTTCTTTGCGGACATTCTGCTTCCACATGGAGCTTAGCATGAGTATTTTATCCTTCAGGAATTCCTCCAGCCATTCCATGAGCTGCTCCAGCGTTTCGAATTCCTGGATCGAGCGCTGGAGCCGCTCACTGTTGAAGTTGCTGACGAAGTTCTGCATGACGACATATTTCAATTCCAGCTCCATCACCATCTTGAGCAGCCAGCTCTTCACACTCTCCACCGGATATTTCTGGTCCCCGATGTACTGCTTGATCTCCCTGACCTTGGCTGCAAGCTGTGAGCTGTCCTCCTGCTGAATGCAGTCCCTCAGCTGCTGAAGGATCTCCGAATAATGGATGAACAGGTCCTCGCCGCTGGTCTGGACAGGCGCAAGCTTCATAATCGCTCCCTCGGCGGTATAGAAGCGCAGGGCATGGGAATCCAGCAGCGCCTGAATCTGCTTCTTAATGTCGATCAGACTTGTAGTAGCCTCCCCGTAAAAGAAGGAAATTCCCATCCGCAGATGCAGCTTCGCCATTCTCTGGACATGCCGGAAGTGTTCACGGAACTCTTCATAAAGATTGCGGACGAGGATATGCGGCAAAGGAATGAACAGGATGAACTGCCTTTCCGTCAGCGCGAACTGGATAATGCCGTCTATCTCCAGGAATTCCTGCAGCACATTATCCATCACGAACTGCAGGTTCACCACTCCGCCGAACCGCCTCTCCAGCTCATAGGAGCGCTCCGGGACCGCCAGTACAGGCAGATACGGTGTGCCTGTGTGCAGGCTGATGCCCATCGCTTCGGCTTGTCCGTACCACTCGGCTTCATCCCAGACCGGCTGCTCCACGAACATGCGGATGAACCGGGTCCGGATGGCGGCATGGTTCTGGCTGACCAGCTTCTCCATCTGGAGATAGTGGTTACGGGATTTCAATTTCACCTCCAGCCGGGCCACCGCCTCCGTCAATACGGCAATCACCTGATCGATCTGCAGACTCTCCTTCAATATATATTCGGCCACGTTCAGTTTCACAGCCTTCTGGGCATATTCGAATTCCCCGTGGCAGGACAGGATAATCGTCTGCAGCTGAGGGTTCACCTCCCGCGCCTTCTGGATTAGCTCCAGTCCATTCATCGCCGGCATGCCGATATCCGTAAGCAGAATATCCGGCTGATGCAGCTGGCAGGCTTCCCAGGCCTGTCTGCCGTCCGAGCAGCAAGCCGATAGTTCAAGGCCGAGGGTGTCCCAGGGAATCGAAGTGCTTAAATACTCCAACACCGGATAATGATCGTCTGCCAGTACTACTTTATAGGTCATGATTATCTGCTCCTATCCGCTTCACGGGCATGATTAACTGTACGGTGGTGCGTAGCCCGTGAATGCTCTCAATGTTCATCTCGAAGCGCTCCCCGTAGATTAGCTTGAGCCGCTGGTAGACGTTGATTAATCCGATGCCGTGAGCGGACTCTGCCACTGGCGTCCCGTCAGCACTCAGGGCACCTAACTCCGCATCCTTCTGCCTGATGTGCTGAAGCAGGGCTGCGAGCGTATGCTCCTCCATTCCCGTGCCGTTATCCTCGATGGTAATGGTCAGCCTGGACTGAACGAGTCCGATGGTGATGACGACCCGCCCTCCGCTCTGCAAGAACCCGTGCTTGTAAGCATTCTCAATAATGGGCTGCAGGATGAACCGCGGCACCGTCTCCAGCAGCAGCTCTTTGTCCACATGCACTGCATATTCCGTAGGATATCTCATCGTGAACCGCATTAACTCCATATACTGCTTCGTGAAATCAAGCTCACTGGCAATGGAGACGAATTCCTCCCGGCTGGAGAAGCTGGCCCGCAGCATAGCGGAGAGGGAGCCGACGATCGCAGCATTCTCCTCATCCTGCTTCATCAGCAGCTTCAGCCGGATCGAACTAAGTACATTGAATAGAAAATGAGGGTTAATCTGGGCCTGCAGCATTGCAATCTCTGCCTGGCGCTTCAATTCCTGCTCCGTCTCCACCTGCCTGAGCATCAGCTGTACCCGGTCCAGCATGTTATCGAAGGAGTGCCCCAGGCTGCCGATCTCATCGGCTCCCCGGATGCCCGAGCGCACCATGAGATCCCCGTCCTCCACCCGGCGGGCCGCCTTGCCCAGGACAAGCACGGGCTTGGTGAATCTCCGCAGCAGAACCGTCAGCGCGAACAAGAAGCTGACCGCAAATATCGTCTGAATAATCAGGCCGGTCCGGTTAATCCCGTTCAACCTTTCCGTCAGCTGCTCATAGGGAGCGACACTGATGAGTCTCCATCTGGCAAACTTCAGCGGCAGTTCAAGGAGGAGCTGATTCTGCCCCTTGAACTTGACGATGTCAGGGAAGACCAGCTCATCTACAGGCAGCAGTTGATCAAAGCTTGTGCCTATCAGCTCCTGGTTCCGGTTCGACAGAATGTTCTCCTCTTCATCCAGCAGATACACATCCTCTTCCATTGAAGCAAACCGCTCACGGATCGAAGCCTCACTGCGGCTGACAATCAGGTAGGCGTAGGGAGCGGCAGTCGTTTCTTCTCTTAAGGCACGCGCTGTCATGAAGATATACGGCTGCTCAGCCTGCAGGGAGGTCAGGTAATTGTCTTCTGCTCCCATAAATAAGGTGTCATACGGCGGGAGCTGCTCCAGAGTGGAGAACCAGCGCCGCTTCAAAAATTGCCGGGGATCATAATCATAGAAGGAATAATCGGAATAGGCATGTCCTTCCTTATCCAGCAGAGTGATCCTCAGATCGATGGTGTCTCCGGCCACCTGCTCCAGGCGGCTGGTCAGGTTCCGCGCAGCTACGGGATTGGTCTTGGCATCCTCCAGCAGGGTCTTGATCTCCGGATCGAAATGGACGAAGTTCGACACCGAGACCATCTCTTCGAAGATTACATCAATTTGCGACTGGACAATCCTCAGGGACTGCGTGGACTTCTCCAGGGAATGCTCCCGGATAATCAGTTTGGAATAGACATTGGTAATATAGAGCATCCCCAGTGCCGGAATTACGAGGCAGGCAATGGAGGTAAGGATTAGCTTTTGCCGGAAGGAGAGCTGACTGAGCCTGTGCTTTTCTTTCATTAATATCCCTCCAGTAGTAGACCTTCACAGACTTATGGTACTTGATTCTGCGGTTCGGCTCATCCAATAATTTTTTCAATTTAGAAAAAATAATGCTATACAAAGTTTTCGCCACAGATAAATTCGTTGCATGTGCTATGAAATTTGCCCTTCTATAATAAAGCTACAAACATAAAAAGAGGTGGATAAAGTGGAGGTTATTACTGAAGAGGGGACGGCAAAACGGTCCGGCAGCCCCGGGATAAGCAAGATGCGCAAGCAATCCTTTTACGACAATATTGCAGGGTATTTATTCATTGCCCCCATGCTCATTCTGACCGTAACGCTGGTAATTATTCCGATTCTCCTATCCGGTGTGATCAGCTTCTCGAACTGGAACTTTGTATCCGGGCTGGACGGGTTTCAATTTGTCGGTCTGGATAACTACACCCGGCTGGTGCAGGACGAGTCCTTTCACCGCTCGCTCTATAACAATCTGATCATGATTGCCGTCGTTCCGGTCGCGATGTTCCTGGCGCTGGTGCTGGCGGTGCTGATCAACAAGGCAACGTATTTCAAAACCTTTTTCAAAGTGATCTATTTCATGCCCTTCATCTCGAGCTTCGTGGCCATCGCCCTGCTCTGGAGAGTACTCTATCACCCGAACAACGGTCCGATCAACGGCTTCCTCAGATCTATAGGGTTCGAGCATCCGCCCATGTGGCTGGCTGATCCCAAGTTCGCCCTGATCTCGGTCATGATTATTATGGTGTGGACTTCACTCGGCTTCAATATGGTCATCTATCTGGCGGGCCTTCAGAATATCTCACGGGATCTGTATGAAGCCGCCGATGTGGACGGGGCCTCACCGCTCAGACAGTTCTTCAGAATTACACTGCCGATGCTGTCGCCTACATCCTTCTTCCTGCTTATCACAGGAGTTGTCGGGTCCTTCAAGGTCTTCGATCTGATTATGGTGTTAACCGGCGGCGGCCCGGCAGGCTCAACCTCTGTCATTGTCTATTACCTGTATGAGGTGGCGTTCGTGAATCTGGAGTCGGGCTATGCTTCGGCGATGGGCATTATTCTGCTGATCCTCATCCTGCTGGTGACCTTGTTTCAATGGGTCGGACAAAAGAAATGGGTCAACTACTAGGAGGTATACACATGCGATCGATCAAGCTTAACCGTGTTATTGTTACCGTTTTCATGGGGGCTGCGGGCATCCTGTTCATCATGCCGTTCTTATGGATGCTCTCCGCCTCCTTCAAGCCCGAGCTGGATGTGATGAAATATCCGATAGAATGGATTCCCTCGAAATGGAATGCGGTGGAGAACTACAAGCAGGTATGGGCGGGAGCCGTGCCGTTCACACTCTATTACTGGAACACGACGAAGGTTACCCTGATGTCTACAGCGCTGTCGCTGATTATTTCCGCTATGGCAGCTTACGGCTTCTCCAAAATCATTTTCAAAGGGCGGGATATTCTCTTCCTGGTTGTCCTTGCCACCTTCATGATTCCGACGCAGGCCATTCTGGTTCCGCAGTTCATTATGTACCGCTGGCTTGGACTGTTCGACAGCCATTTCGGGCTGGTGCTGCTTGCCGCCTCCGGCGTGCTGGGAACCTTCCTGCTGAGACAGTTCTTCCTGGGAATCCATGATGAAATTATTGAATCGGCGCGGATTGATGCAGCGGGCCACTGGACGATCTTCATGCGGATTGCCATGCCACTGGTGCAGCCAGCCCTTGCTACCTATATGATTCTCCGCTTTATCTGGACCTGGAATGATTACCAGAATCCGCTGATCTTCCTTCGTTCCGATTCATTGTTTACCCTGCAGCTGGGCATCCGGAAATTCGCTGATTTCAGCGGCGAGTTCTACTCCTTGATGATGGCAGGTGCCGTATCAGCCATTCTGCCATTGTTAATTATTTTCATGATCGGCCAGAAGCAGGTGATTGAGGGAGTTGCGATGGGCAGTGTCAAAGGCTAGACTAATTACATTACAGGGGGCCAAATCATGTCAAAAGTAAAACGCAATCTATTCATCGCTGTACCGCTGTTATCTCTGCTGGTATCCGGTTGCGGAGGCGCGGGCAATGCAGAGAAGGAGCCGGCGGCAACAGGTGCCGGAACAGGTGCAGAACAAGCGGTAACCATTAAGCTTAGCAACTGGTATGCCAAAAAAATGGACAACTGGGATATCGTCATTGCCGAGTTCGAGAAGCAGCATCCGAACATTAAGGTGGAGTTCGCCTCTGCAGAGGACAACAACTCCAACGAGTATTATAAGAAGCTCGACCTGGCGGTGGCCGGGGGCGATGATCTGGATATCCTCATGTTCAGTAACATGACCTTCCTGTCCCAGCGTGCAGGGCTCGGCATGATCCAGCCGCTGGATGATTATCTGGCCAAGGACGGCATTAATTTCAAGGATGAATATACAGCCGATACCAGCATTGACGGCAAAATCTATGGACTGCCCGGCAAGTCCTCCCAGGGTCTGGTCATTATCAATGAGGATCACCTGAAGGAGGCCGGACTTGAGCTGCCTAAGGATTGGACCTGGGATCAGTACATGGAGTACGCCAAGGCGATGACGAAGAAAAACGGTGATAAAACCCGCTACGGCACCTACTTCCACAGCTGGATTCAATATGGATACATGGTGCAGAACTTCGGTCAATCGGTGAATGCGAATCTGACCACCGATGACGGCAAAAAAGCTAATATCGATAATCCATTCATGCGTAAGTCGCTTGAGCTGCGTCTTCAGGGAGAAGCGGAAGGCTCTGCCACACCGTATTCCGAGGTGGTCAGCCAGAAGCTGAACTACAGACCGCAATATTTCAATCAGGATACAAGTATGCTGGTCACAGGCTCCTTCCTGATCCCGGAAACCGGGGGGACTGAGACCATTCCTGCCAGTTTCAAAACGGTGTTTGCTCCGACTCCCAAGCTGAATGCTGAAGATCCGATTGCAGCGAATGTGAGCGGGGATGTCCTGAGTATATACAGCAAATCGAAGCATAAAGACGAAGCCTACACCTTCCTCCGCTGGTTCTCCACCGAAGGGATTGTGCTGCAAGGCAAGAATATCCCATCCTGGAAAAAAGCCGATATGAATGATGTGGTCGACCGGATCATTGCAGGCAGCAAAAACCCGGAGATGATTGATAAAGCCTCCCTGCTCTATGTTCTGGAGAATACCAAAGCTACTACAGCAGCTACAGCCGTACCTTATCACGCCGAGCTGGAGAAAGTGCTGCTGGAGGAGTTCGATAAAATGATGCTGTCCGGTCAAAGTATCGATGATACGATTCAGCATGCACAAACCAAGATTCAGAAGATTATTGATTCCAAATCCTGAATAAAAGAGAACAGAAAGCAGATAGGAGTGTTGTTCATGCTGTATCCAATCATGACGGAAACCCGCAGTCTGTATGATCTGGGCGGGGTATGGAATTTCAAGCTGGACGATGGCTCCGGCTGGGACGAGAGCTGGCAGGCATCGAAGCTCACAGATACGATCCCTATGGTGGTGCCCTCGGCTTACAATGATCTTGGCGTAAGCCCGGAGATTCGTAATCATGTCGGCTGGGTCTGGTATGAGCGGGAGCTGTCCCTTCCGCGTAACGTCATGAATGAGCGGCTTGTCCTGAGGTTCGGGTCGGCGACCCATAAGGCGAAGGTATTTATCAATGGAAGCTTGGTGATGGAGCATGCCGGCGGCTTCCTTCCCTTCGAGGGAGTGATTAATGACTATATCCGGCCTGGAACGAACCGGCTGACGGTAGCTGTTCATAACGTCGTGGATTACACCACATTGCCTGTTGGCCTGTACACGGAGACCGAAGGGCCGGACGGGAAGGTGAAGGTGAAGAACCAGCCGAACTTTGATTTCTTCAACTTTGCCGGATTGCAGCGGCCGGTGCGGATCTACTCTACGCCACTCACCTTCGTTCAGGACGTCACTGTAGTGACCGATTATAAGGAGGAGCAGGGGGAGGAGAGGCAAGGGATAGTCCGCTATAGCGTGGACATTAGCGGCGAAGCCGAGGTCCGGGTTACGGTACTAGATGAAGATGGGAACACGGTCTGCTCAGGGACGGAGCCGTCCGGTGTACTGGATATTCCATCTGTCAGACTATGGCAGCCGCTGAACGCCTACTTGTACACCCTGAAGATTGAGCTTCTGCAAGCGGAGCAGGTGGTTGATGTCTATGAGCTGCCGTTCGGCGTGCGGACGGTCCAAGTGAGGGACGGACAGTTCCTGATCAATGGCGAGCCCTTCTACTTTAAGGGCTACGGCAGACATGAGGATACCCCGTTCCATGGACGGGGCCTGGATGAAGCGGCGAACATTATGGATTTCAATCTGATGAAATGGTCCGGGGCCAACTCCTTCCGCACGGCGCATTATCCGTATGCCGAGGAAGTGATGCGTCTGGCCGACCGTGAAGGCTTCGTCGTGATCAATGAGACCCCGGCGGTAGGCTTGGATCTTAATTTCCTGGTGATGTTCTCAGGAGGTTCGAAGAAGGATACCTGGGCAGAGGTCCAGACCTTCGAGCATCACCGGCAGGTGATCCGGGAGCTGATTAACCGGGATAAGAACCATGCCTGTGTAGTGATGTGGAATGTAGCGAACGAACCGGCCTCCTATGAGGATGGGGCATACGAATACTTCAAGCCGCTGATTGAGCAGCTGCGGGAGGAAGATCCGCAGCACCGTCCGGTGACCCTGGTGACGCATATTGAGGCATCCCCGGCGAACGATAGAATCTCCGAGCTGATCGATGTGCTGGCCTTCAACCGGTATTACGGCTGGTATGTGGACGGGGGAGACCTGGAGTCGGCGAAGGTCAAGCTGCGGATGGAGCTGGAAGCTTGGAGCCGGCGGTGCCCCGGCAAGCCGATGATGATGACCGAATACGGAACCGATACCGTAGCCGGACTGCATGATGTGGAGCCGATCATGTTCACAGAGGAGTATCAGGTGGCGTTCTACAAGGCTAACCACGAGGTCTTCGACGAGTTTGCCGGTTTCGTAGGTGAGCAGGTATGGAATTTCGCCGACTTTGCTACCAGCCAGGGTATTATCCGGGTGCAGGGGAACAAGAAAGGCATCTTCACCCGTGACCGCAAGCCCAAGGCGGCAGCCCACGAGCTGCGCCGGAGATGGACGGAGATACCGGATTTTGGGTATAAGAAGTAGATTGAGTTTAAGTTGCAACGTAAGTTTGCAAGCCTTCAAGATTGCAAGCCTCGAAGCCTCGAAGCTTGCAAGTCTCCAACCCTTCAAGCCTCCCGTTATGGGGGGCTTTTTTATACAATAACCCCCGGCTCGGCTGGGGGCCTTATGTGATACGTTGCAAGAGGGAAGGGCGGATATAGTTGGAAAAAAGGCACTTAATTTTGCCGAAATCGAGGGTTGAGGGCAAGCAGTTTGAAAAAGTACACTTAATTCCTGGAATCCGATGGATTTAGCAGAAGTCGGGCTGAGTAAGCTGCATTTTTCCAACTAATTAGTTTACGTACCCCTTTACCGCCAAATTAGATGTACAATTTCCACTTGTATAAGTCCGCCGCCATGAGTCAGACGCTGTAAGTCCCCCGCGCTCTCAACTGTAAGCAACACTCTCTCGAATCTGTAAATCCCCAGCCCACTAATGATCCAGTCCCGCCTTCCGCAGACACTGCGCCTGCCCGCTCCACTTCCCGCGAGACATTCTACAGTTCCTGTTTGGCGTATCTGCCCGGGGACATGCCGGCCACCTTGGTGAAGCTGCGGATGAAATTGGCATAATCGCTGAAGCCGGATTGATAACAGGCCTCGGTAATGCTAAGCCCGTCGCGGAGGCAGGCCTTGGCTAACGAAATCCGGCGGTCCAGGATATAGGAACGGAGCGTTAAGCCTGTATGCTGTTTGAACTGACGGCTAATATAGGTGCTGTTCAAATGAAAGGTGCTGCTAAGCTGCTCAAGCGTGAGATTCTGGCCCAGATGGGCATCAATATACTCCATGGTCCTGCGGACCAGCTCCGGCATGATATCTGCAGGAACGATGCTTGTTCTATGAAACACGGTGTTGGTCAGCACCAATAATTGAGCAAGCATGCTGTTGGCGAGGATATCTGCCCCATACGCATCCGATGAGAGGACCTCCTCCAGATCGCCGGTCAACCTGAGAGCCTGCTGAAGCTCGGCTTCCTCCAGATGCACGATGTTGCCCTTACCCTTCGGGCGGTGGTCGAAGCACCAGGATAGGGGAGTAGCCGGAGTAGACAGGCGGTGCAGATAAGATTTTTGGAGATTGATCGTAATCCGTTCATATTCCGATTCATCCTGGCTGAAGGAACGATGCATTTCTTCCGGATTCAGCACAAGCAGATCTCCGCGCTGCAGGTGGTAGCAGCTGTTCTCAATATAGAACTTGACGTTGCCGCGCAGAAATAAGTACAGCTCATACGCTTCATGGCGGTGATAGAAGGTTCCCATATTATAGGTGGTTGTCCTGTGCAGGTAGAGGTAATCTTTATGGATAGGGTCATAGCGAAGCTCAAATGGCTCGTTCATGGGTAACCTCCGGATCATTTTGCGCAATAATAACAGCGGAACCTGCAATGATTCTTCTCTGGAACTACTTTAAAATGACATTATCCTAGCATGCAGGAATATGATTTGCAACCCTTTTATCGTATTACAACAGACTGGAGGTCAGGATAGTGGAACTGATCATAACGGCAAGAAGCAAGGCTCAGGAAGATCCTGAATATACCGGACTTAACGGGCATGGACTGCATGCATCCGTTGAGATAACAGGCGGGACAGGCAGTGCACAGCATCCCTTTCAGGCTCATGTACAGATCACGAATCTGAACGACACGCCTTGGTCAGGCGTTATTCATGTGGAGTTGCCGTTCGCCAAGGCTGATCCGCGCTTTTTTCTTCCCGCGTTTATGTATGGGCGCAACCGCGGAGAGGCTCCGCAGAATGTTCCGAATGAGTTCCCGCGGCTTAGAGACGGCCAGCCCGCGCGTCCTTCTTCTTCCTGGTGGATGGTGCGCAGCGACCGGCTGTCGCATCCGGCGGCGCTGGTATACGACACTGGCAAAGTGTACGGATTATGCGCAAGCCCTTATTTTATATACAGGGAGGGAGAGAAGAGCCAGTGGAAGCCTGGGCTAGAGGGAGAGTTCTTGCAGTATGGCGGCTTCACCTGCTCACTTGCCAAGGGAACGGTCGGCTATACGCTGGGGTATGAGAATGCTCCGCTTCTGTTCATCAAATCGCGTCTTGTCAAGGAACGGGCAGCGCTGGAGAACTGCTTCGAACTGGCGGCCTCAGAGTCAGTAGCGTTCATGCTGGATTTGTATGACTACAAGGCTGAGTCTGAGCTAGGCATCAATGCTGCACTGGAAGAGATCTATTCCCGCTATCATCAGCCCCCAAGACCCGGGAGCGGGATCAGGAGCGCTGCGGCCGATCTGTCGAAGGCCATCTATCAGTATGCGTGGCTGCCTGAGGACCGGAGTTACACAACCTTTGTCTATGAGGACAAGGAGACGGGCGGGTACCGGTACAATAAAATCATCTCCATCAGCTGGACAAACGGTCTGACTGTAGCCACTCCTATGCTGATGGCTGCGCTGCGGCTGGGAGATGATCCTATGCGCGGGCAGGCGCTCTCCTGCATTGAGCATATCATCGGGAACTCCCTGAACCCGGCTTCCGGTCTTCCCTATGAGGCCTATCAGGACGGGAAATGGAGCATTCACGGCTGGTGGTTTGACGGGATGCGCACGCCTGGACATTCCGCTTATCTATGCGGACAGGCCTTGTTCTATATTATGAAGGCCTATGAATACGAGAAACGGCTCAAGCATGTCGTTCACGAGGAGTGGGTGGACTTCGTGCGGAAGATTCTCCCTGTACTGGAGAGAAGCCGGAATTCGGACGGTGAATACCCTACGATTCTCTCCGAGCGAACCGGTGCCGGGCTTGAATACGATTCCTTCAGCGGAACCTGGATCATGGCTGCCATAGCCTACTATAGCTGGCTAACCGGAAACCGGTCGCATCTGGACAGCCTGAAGCGCAGTGAGCGGCATTATTATGAGACCTATGTGAAGCGGATGGAATGTTATGGAGCGCCGCTTGATGCAGATAAGGCGGTAGATTCTGAAGGGATTCTGGCGTACATCAGAGCGGTCAGATATCTGCACGCCCTCACTGGGGATGAGCTGTATCTGGATCATATGAGAGATGCCCTTGCTTACGAGTTCACCTTCAAATTCGCTTATAATTCACCGGTTAAAGTGCCGCCGCTCAGCACAGTGGGCTGGTCAAGCTCCGGGGGGAGTGTGACCTCCGTCGCCAATCCGCATATTCATCCCATGTCGAGCAGCGTGGTAGATGAGCTGTGTTATTATGTGAAGCGGCGTGAAGATCCGTATGTGAAGCAGCGGATGCTGGATACCGTCGGCTGGGGCTGTCAGACCTACAACCGGTATGACCGGGAGTTCGATCACGGCTTGACGGGCTGGATGTCCGAGAGATTCTGCCATTCCGAGGGGCTGGTAACCGAGACCTACAGTGACGGTTCACCGGCCAGCACCTGGTTCTGCCTGATGCCTTGGGCCAGCGGCAGTATTATTGAAGGTCTGGTTGGTGAGTACTGGGAGGCGGACAGCGAGTAGCGCCAGTACGGACGGAAGACATACGCTAAGAGGATAACGGTTCCCGGTTCAGCGGGAGGTTGTCCTCTTTCTTTGTTTCAAAAGAGTGCCCGGGCACTTACGGCAGCATACCAGCCCGGTATCTGCCCGGGGACATACCGGCCACCTTGGTGAAGCTGCGGATGAAGTTGGCGTAATCGCTGAAGCCGGACAGCTCGCAGGCGGCCGCGACACTCTTGCCGGAGGTAAGGTGGCTCATGGCCAGGGAGACGCGCTTGTTAACGATATAGGAGCGGACGGTAAGTCCCGTGTGCTCTTTGAACTGCTGGCTTATATATTTGCCGCTGTAATGAAATTCCTGCTCCAGCTGGGCGGAGTAAATCGGTTCGAGCAGATGCTCCTCGATGTAAGCCATCGTCCGGCGGACAAGCTCCGGCATGAGATTATGCGGCAGAGCGGCGGAGGACTGCTGCAGAGTGTTGATGAATACAAGCAGCCGGGTGGCATAGGAATCGGCCAGCAGATCCTGTCCGTACTCCTCGGAGTGCAGGCTATAGATCAATTGGTCCGCCAGTCTGGAATAGAAGGCGCACTGGTCGCGGGAGAGCCGGATCAGCGTGTTCAGCCCCGAGGGAAAGGCGTTGAAGCAGGCCAACAGGTTCGTGCGGCTGCTGGATAGCCGCCGCAGGGCGGATCTTCGCAGGTTCAGCCCGATCCGTTCATAGGTCTGGTTGTCGGCACAGACACAGCGGTGCATCTCACCTGGACGGATCAGAATCAGATCGCCGGGGGAGAGCTTGTAGCAGGACTGCTCCACATACATATAGGTATTGCCTCTCAGGAACAGGTAGATTTCGTAGGCATCGTGCCGGTGGTAAGGCTGAGCCGGGCTGAGCTGCTCCGTGGTGGTTGATTTGTGGAAGCAGATCATTTCTTCGGGGATCGGGGTGAACACATACTGGGCAAGCTGCTCCATGGCATCCATTCCTTTAATTGGATATATAAGGATTATCGGTATCCGCGCAATATAGTATCGCTGATATGCAACGACGACATATCAACTATTTAATATAATACAGGAATAGGAAGCGCTTGCAAGTGTTGCAAGGGAAAAGGACAAGCCTGTACAGGGTACAGCTGCCGCTTCGATTAGACAGGAGGTGCGACCAGAGGCAGAATTCGGCAGGAATGTTGTGCAGAAATCATATAATAAGGAGATGAAGCAATGAAATCAACGTTTAAAAAATCACTATGTACCTTGCTGGCAACGGTAACTATGTTGTCTATGCTGGTGGTGCCACCGCCACCCAAAGTTTCAGCAGCCAGCGATGTTACGGTCAATCTGTCCGCCCAGAAGCAGGTGATCCGCGGGTTCGGCGGCATTAACCATCCGAACTGGATCGGGGATCTGACCGCCGCGCAGCGGGAGACCGCCTTCGGGAACGGGGCGAACCAGTTGGGATTCTCCATTCTGAGAATCTCTGTGGACGAGAACAAGAACAACTGGTATAAGGAGCTGGATACGGCCAAGGCAGCCGTTGCCAAAGGAGCCATCGTTTTTGCTTCGCCGTGGAATCCGCCTAGCAGCATGACGGAGACCTTCAACCGCAACGGGAATACCTCAGCCAAGCGTCTCAAATATAACCAGTACGGCGCATACGCCCAGCATCTGAATGACTTCGTGACGTACATGAAGAATAACGGGGTTAACCTGTATGCGATCTCGGTGCAGAACGAACCGGACTATGCCGAGACCTGGACCTGGTGGACACCTGCCGAAGTCCTGAACTTTATGAAGAATTATGCCGGTTCCATCAATTGCCGGGTCATTGCTCCTGAGTCCTTCCAATATCTAAAGAATATGTCTGACCCGATTCTGAATGACTCCCAGGCGCTGGCCAATATGGACATTCTGGGTGCGCATTTGTATGGAACACAGGTGAACAACTTTGCCTATCCGCTCTTCAAGCAGAAGGGTGCAGGCAAAGAGCTGTGGATGACCGAGGTCTATTACCCGAACAGCAATAACAACTCGGCCAACCTGTGGCCGGAAGCGCTGGAAGTAGCCTACCATATGCACAATGCGCTGGTGGAAGGGGATTTCCAGGCTTATGTATGGTGGTATATCCGCCGCCAATACAGCCCGATGAATGAAGACGGCACGATCAGTAAGCGCGGGGACAGCATGGCCCAGTTCTCCAAGTTCGTCCGCCCGGGTTATGTAAGAGTTGATGCTACGAAGAACCCTAACACCAATGTCTATGTCTCGGCTTACAAGGGCAGTAACAAGGCAGTGATTGTCGCTATTAATAAAAGCACTTCGGCGGTCAGCCAGCGGTTCGTCCTGCAAAATGGCTCCGCATCGAGTGTGTCCCCATGGACCACAGACGCCAGCCGCAAGGTAGCCGCCGGCTCTAACATTAATGTGTCGAACGGCGCTTTCACCGCCCAACTGCCTGCGCTTAGTGTAACTACCTTTGTAGCCACACTCGGAAGCAGCAAAAGCTCAGTAACGGATGCAATCTATGACATTGAAGTAGATCCCGCCTTGGCTGAGGAAGTTCTTGCCCAGTAGAATACAGTCGCAGCATTTATGACTTAACCGAAGATAGAATCAGCATCCCGGCCTGTGAATCGCAGCTTGTATAGTGCGCTTACAGGCCGGGATTTTTGGTGCTTTCGGGTCATCGTTTAAATTTGAAAGAGAATAGTGTTATTTTAAAATGAATCGTGCATCCTTCTTCTATAAATGTACAATCTGATTTGTTAGGATATTACCAGGCAAAACAATGTAAGCGCATACAAGAGGAGGAATCTCTAGGATGAGTAAAAAGATCAGGAGAAAGGCACTCTCAGTTTCAATGGCTGGTGTGCTGCTGCTATCAGTCATTACCCCTATGCCATTCTCTAACACGCTTCAAGCTGCTCCGGCTGCTGCCATGCAGGCTGCTATTGCTCCGGCACAGGTAACCGCCGATTGGTACAAGAGCTATCAGACGATGGATGGCGTAGGAGCCGCCTATGCGTATACGGATTCCGTCCATATGCTGCAGCTCGCTTCGGCCGGCCATCAGGATACGGTCCGGCATCTGCTGGATCTGACCTTCAGTGAACAGAAGGGTACAGGTCACGACATTGTCCGGGTGATCATCGGTGACAACGGCGGCCTGACGACTTCCGGGGCTACTGCGGCAAGCCCGGGGTTCAACCCGCTCACCAGTCTCCTGGCCGATGTGAATAATCCCGGCTTTGACATTGAGGGGAATGCCATTCCCATGCGTGGAACAGCAGGACAATACGGCTACAAGATCGAAGCGGAGAACCGCTATTATGACGGCAATACCGACAGCATCTGGCCGGTTGAACCGGAGCATGCTCCTGGAACGCTTGTACCTGTGCAAGACTTTGTATGGGATTATCCCTCCTGGAATCAGCCGATCGGCAATGACGACGGCGGCCCGACCAATCTCCTCAGTAAGCCCGGTGAACAGCCTGTAGTCATCAAGAATTCCCCGCGTACCCGCAAAGAGCTGTTCGATATCGATCAGGTCTGGACCATGCGCCAGGCACAGCAGTATGGCGTCAAGCAATTCTACGCCTGCACCTGGACCGTACCCTACTGGATGAGCCAGTCCAACACCAATTCTCCAAGCAAAATTGTCCGTGGCGACATCGCCACCATTGGCGGAAAACCAGTCAAAATATACTATCAGGCCTATGCAGATTATCTTGTCAATTATATCCGCGGTATGTGGGAGCAGTATGGGATTCCGGTTACCCACATCAATCCCTTCAACGAAGTCGATCTGGCGGGCGGCTCAGCCGCTTACGTTACGGAATTGATTAACGGTTACATCGGACCTGCCTTGAAAAAATCGATGCAGCCTGGCGGCGACCTCTATGATATTAAGAACCCGGAAGGCAAGCTCATTGACTTCATTCCCCAGCTAGCCGCAGTGGACGGCACCAATCTGGGCGCTTCCTTAAGCAGAGGCGGCGAGGTGTTCTCGCAGACGGACCCGGATAATGCGCTCGACAAGAATCCCTATCTCGATGTATTCACTACCCATCTCTACGGTACAGTTGGCATCGGTACGGATGAGAACAAGCTGTACCACACCGGGGATTTCTCCAAGAATCCTCTGGATTATACCAAGGATGGAAGCAAGTATCCCGAATATCTTACTAAGTATAAGCTCTGGCAGGCAGAATTCATGAACCAGGACACCGCTGACGGTTCGGCTGGAGCGTATACGCAGCGCTACGGCAATCAGAATATCAATGACGCCGTACGCTGGTCCAATCTGATGACCAATATGTTCACCAGCAACCCGGGCTTCACCGGCTTTGTCTGGTGGAGCATGTGGGACAGCAACGGCGCGGACGGCTCTGACCTGATCCGCTTCGTGACGACCAACTCCCAGCAGGAGCCGGGACGGATCAGCACACTGACGGGGGAATACCGGTTGTTCAAGCGCTTTTACAGCTACGGGCATTTCTCCCGGTTCATGAATCCCGGCGATGTGCGCTTTGAGGTTACACGCGTACCGGCGCCTGATCTGAATGTGGTCGGCTTCAAGAATCCGGCTACGGGTGATTTCTCGATGACGATATCCAATGCCAACAATGATGACAGCGTTCAGCCGCTGGAATTCAATCTGAAGGACTTCCCGGCAGGAACAGATAGTGTGACGGTATTCCGCACCTCGGGAAGCGAGAACCAGAAGAAGCTGGGTACGATTCCTGTATCGGGCGGCAAATTCGTCATTAATATTCCGCCCGCCAGCGTTGTGACGGTTGTTCCGTCCAAGGGAACCTTTGCCACTTATCAGGGGCTGGACGGGGAGCGCGATATCTTCTCCACGCTGGAAGCAGAGGGGAATGACAACAGTGTGCCCGGCGACAGTGCAGGCCAAGCAGGCCGTGCCAATGAGGCAGTGACACTGGGTGCAGGCGGTTATCTCGCTTACAACAATGTGAATTTTGCAGACGGCTCGGCGAACGGCGGTGTGGTCCGCAGACACTTGCTGTATCTTACCGCCCAGACGAAGTCGGCGCAGGGAGGCAAGCTTGCTGCTTATGTGCTTCCGGTGGGAACCCCTGCCGGCAGCAGCGCCGATATCCTGTCCCAAGGTACGCGGGTCGCAGAGATTCCGGTACCGGCCAATGACAGCTACGGCAAATTCCAGGACATGGTCGATACAGGCGATCTTAGTGCTTACGGCCATAAGGATCTGTATATCGTGGCCGAACCGAATGGGACTGCGGGTACGATCACCGTTGACCGCTTCCTGTTCGGAGCAGGCGATTCCGACTGGAGTACTGCCGCCAACAATTCTACAGTATCCATTCCGGGCAATCTGCTGCTCAACGGGGATTTTGATACGGCAACCGCTTCCAATACAGACAACTGGTCTGCCGGACGTTACAACAAGGGAACCTTTGAGCCTGCTGCTGCAGGACCAGTGTTAACGGCGGATACCATACAAAGCTATTCGGGGCTGTCACGTTACTTGAAGAACAGCTCGACCTCGAAGGTTGCCGGTTCCAGCAAGCTTGCTGGCCGCATCGACGCTGCGCAGCAGTATGATGGAATGTGGCAGGATGTTACCGGTAAGCTGAACAAGGGAGAGAGCTATAACTTCAAGGGCTACTTCCTCTCGATGATGAGCCGCCCGGACAGCTATGATGTTGCTGCAGAGCATCCGGGTGATGTCGAAGCGGCGCTGGTGTATTACGACGGGAACGGGAATCAGCTCGGAATGACTCCGATCAATGGCCGCGATATGCCTGAACCGTACGCCGCCCGTGAAGCCGGTGATCCTGCATACTGGGCGGGCGGCAAGTTCGTCGGACGCATTCTTGAGGGCGGGCCGCTTAGCTTAAGCTCCTTCCAGCCCGTGGATGTGAAGGTGGCAGACTGGCATGAGACGCCTAATCAGCCATTCACGTATGAGGAACCCGCAGGCACAGCGAAGGTGGTCCTGGCGGTGTATGCGAAGGATGCGAACATCCTGTATGCTGACCAAATGTCGCTTACTCCTGAGGCGGTCGTGTCGCACAACCTCTTTATTGATGGCGTTCAGCCGTCTGATTTTGACGAAGCGAAGCATGAATATAAATATACAGTCACCGGGAACGCCATTCCGAAGGTTACAGCGGTAACCAGCGATCCGGCTGAGCTTGTGAGTATCTCGCAGGCGGACAGTGCGCAGGGCACGGCAGTGGTCCGGTTCGTCAAAGGAGAACAGATCAAGACTTATAAAATCCTCTTCAGTACGAACGAGGTGGTTGATTTCTCGAATGGACTTCCGGCAGGCTGGGAGGTCGTGAATCCGGCTGATCCGCTGAACGCACTTAGCTATAGTGCTGAGGGTGCGGCCATCCAGACCTTGAAGAGCGATACGGACTATCCGGGCAGCCATAATATGCTGCAGATGCCGGGCTCTGCTGAAGGCAACTGGACGCTGACAGCGAAGCTCACCGTTGACAAACCGCTGAATGATCCGTCCATGGGTGAGAATGCCCAGGTTGGACTTGGCATCAGCGCTACTGCAAGCGGAGAATTTTACAGAATCAATGCAAGGAAGGTCAGCAGCAATATCAAAGTCAATAATTCAGGCAAAATTGGCACCCAATCCTTCACCAACAATACGAACCAGACTAACCTGAGCGGTACTAATTATTTCTTGCGGATTGTAAAAGAAGGCAATGTGGTGCAAGGCTATTTCTCCACAAACAGTGGTGCTTCCTGGCTGGCGATGGGGAATCCTTCAACGTATACCCCGGACTTCTTCAAGGATGCCAAGGTGCAGTTGTACGGAACCAATACGAGCGCTGTAACGGACTTCAAAGTCACCTTCTCGGGGGTTACCCTGGTGAAGACCCTGGGAGAGACGGGGGAAATTACTGCAGATCAACAGGCTGTAGAGGAAGCGGCGGCCTTGATTGGCAACCGGATTACCGTTCCTAATGCAGTGGAGGGTGAAGATAACACTAAGCTGATGGCCAAAGCGCAGGCGATTCTGGATGGCAATGAAGCGCTGAAGCAACTGGGAGTGAAGACCGCTATTACTCTCCAGGGAGGCGGATTCACGCTGACTGTAACTAAGGGAAGTGTCAGTGTAAAGGTCAGCCCGTTCACTATTGCAGCGGGGATGAAGGCGGTAAGAGATTTCGAGGATGGGACCGTGCAAGGCTTCCAGCCGAAGGGAAGTGCTGGCGTGAAGCTGGATCTTACCAAGGAAGCTAACCACACCACGGGCGGCGCTTATGCCCTGAAGGTCACAGGCAGAGCGGCTAACCCGGACGGACCTGCGGTCCAGGTCAAGGATGCCGTCACCATCGGCAACGAGTACAAAGCGGCGGTATGGGTTAAGCTGATCAGCCCGGCAAGCGCACAGCTCAAGCTGACGGCACAGGTCAATGCACCTACGCCGTACTATGTCAGTCTGGCTACACAGACGGTCAGTGCAGGCGGAGACTGGGTGAAGCTGGAGGGAACCTACCGTTATCTGCATGATGATGTCACTTTATATGTAGAGAGCCCTAATAGCACTACTGCATCTTACTATATCGATGATTTCAGCTTCACAGACACTGGTCTGGAGAGCATTCTTCCGCTCCAAGAAGTGTATAAGAACGACTTCCTGCTCGGCAATATACCCGGCACTAATGATCTTAATCCGGGCAACGGGCAGAATGCGTTCTTCAATTACCACTTCAATGCCGTGACCTTCGAGAACGAGATGAAGCCGGACGCGCTGCAGAAGACCAAAGGTACCTTTACCTTCAACAAATCAGACGATATGGTTGCCAAATCCCGGGCGATGGGGGCGGAGGTCCATGGGCATGTGCTGGTATGGCATAGCCAGACTCCGGCGTGGTTCACGCAGCAGGTGGATGCCTTAGGCAATGCCGTGAAGGATGGGACGGGGAATCCGGTCTATCTCAGCCGCAGTGAGGCACTGGCAAATATGAAAACCCATATCCGTACGGTCATGGAGCATTACAAGGATTCGGTGATCTCCTGGGATGTGGTCAATGAGGCGATGCAGGATGGTCCTCCGGCCGTAACGGACTGGAAGGATGCGCTGCGTAAGTCACCTTGGTACTATTCTGTCGGCCCTGACTTTGTAGAGCAGGCATTCCTTGCCGCCAGGGAAGTGCTGGATGAGCATCCGTCGTGGAATATCAAGCTGTATTACAATGATTTCAACGATGATTTCCCGGAGAAGCGGGATGCCATCTATGACATGGTCAAAGAGATCAATGACCGTTATGCGCTGGCCCATCCCGGCAAGCTGCTGGTTGACGGCATCGGGCTGCAATCCCACTACGACATGAGAACCAAGCCTGCCAATGTGGAAGCGGCGATTGAGAAATATGCTTCCCTGGGCGTGGAGCTCTCCATCAGCGAGCTGGATGTGCTGGCAGGCATGAATTATTCCCTCTCAGCAGAGTGGGCAGAGAAGCAGGCGAACCTGTATGCCCAATTGTTCCAGATCTACAAGAAGCATGCGGATGTAATCGCGCGTGTCACCCTTTGGGGATATGCAGACAGCGCGAGCTGGAGAGCAGGTCAGAATCCGTTGCCGTTCATCAGCTCGCTGGCACCGAAGCCGGCGTATTATGCCATCCTTGATCCTGAGAAGTATCTGGCCGGGCATCCGCTCTATGTGACTCCAGAGACTAAGAGCTCTACGGCGCTGTATGGTACCCCTGACATTGATGGAAGCATAGACGACCTCTGGGCGAATGCGCCGGAGATCCAGATTGACAATCATCTGATGGCGACATCGGAGACCACAGGAACCGCCCGGACGCTGTGGGATGAAGAGAATCTCTATGTGCTGTTCCAGGTCAAAGATACGCAGTTAAGCAAAGCCAGCACGGATAAGACGAAGCAGGACTCCGTGGAAGCTTATGTGGACGAAGACCGTATCAACGCCTGGCCGTACCGCGAGGATGACGGGCAATACCGGGTCAACTATGCCGGAGAGCAGTCCTTCAAGTTCCTCAGTAATTCGACACCGGCGGTCTCACCGGGATTTGAATCGGCGGCGGTAACCGAAGGGACGGCTTATACGGTGGAGATGAAGATTCCATTCCGCACACTGAGGCCGGAGAACGGGACACAGATCCGGTTCGATGCGCAGGTGAACAATGCAACCGGATCCAATCTGATCGGCGTAGCTACCTGGAATGATCTGCTGGGCCGGGCTGCGAAATCAACAGAGGTGTTCGGCAACCTTACTCTCAGCGGCAAGGGAGACGCAGCTCCGCCTGTGTGGGCTGAGGGAAGCAAGCTTGAAGCCACCGGTATTACGCCTACAGGAGTTACCTTATCGTGGCCGGCTGCAATGGATAATCTGGGTGTTACCGGATACCGCATCTACAATGGGATCGATTCCGAGCCGGTGCTTGTAACCGGTATCGAACCGGTGGAGACCGCAACCGGAGCCGTATATCGTTATGAGGTAGCTGGACTGCTGCCGAACACGTCATATACCTTCAAGGTAGAGGCAGGCGATGCAGCGGGGAACTGGAGTAAGGACGGACCGTACGTTATAGTGACCACCCTTCCAGGTGAAGACATCACGCCGCCGGTCTGGGCGGAAGGAAGCACGCTTGCCGCTTCCGGTATCACGAGTAGCGGACTGACGCTGACCTGGTCGGCTACGGCCACAGATGACAGCGGCATCTACGGGTACCGGATTACGAATGGAACCGGAGATAAGCCGATTACGGTTACAGATGCTGTGTATACGGAGACCGTAACCGGTGCTGTATACAGTCATCAAGTAACGGGATTACAGCCGGGTAAGCAGTATACGTTCAAAGTAGAAGCGGGAGACACGGGCGGTAATTGGAGCGAGGGCGGGCCTTCTGTGTCAGCAACGACACTGCCTGCTACCGACACCACACCTCCGGTCTGGATGGAGGGAAGCAAGCTTGAAGCTTCACGGATCACAGCATCCGGTCTGACACTAACCTGGACGCGGGCTGCTGACGATACGGGAGTGACCGGCTACAAAGTCAATAGGGGAGCAGAGGAAATCGCTGCGTTGTCTGGAACAGAGCTGCGGTACGAGGTAACCGGGCTTGCCGCGGGAACAGAGTATCATTTCTCGGTGCAGGCCGGGGATGAAGCCGGGAACTGGAGCAAGAATGGTCCTGCCCTCTCTGTAACTACGCTGAAAGACAGCGGCGGTCCGTCTGAGCCGACGCCAACACCAACAACAAGACCAACACCGACACCGATGCCGACGCCAACACCAGTACCGACGTCAGTACCAACATCAACAGCTACGCCAACACCGACACCAACATCGACGCCGGGAGCAACAGGTACACCGGCTGCGTCACAGACACCAGCACCTACGCAGACACCAGCACCTACGCAGACACCAGTGCCAAGCAGCCCGTTCAAAGATGTAGGTGCCAAATACAGCTGGGCTTCGGAGGCGATTGACACACTGTACAGTCTGGGCATCATCCAAGGAACCTCCGCGGCCACCTTCAGCCCGGAGAAGAACATTACGAGAGCGGACTTTGTGCTGCTGGTAGTGAGAGCATTGGGTCTCGAAGCGGGATCCGGTTCCGGCTTTGCAGACGTAAGCCAGGGAGCCTACTATTATGAAGCGCTCAGTATTGCGAAGCAGCTGGGGATTATCAATGGAACAGACGGCAGCAACTTCAATCCGAAGGGCGAAATCTCGCGGCAGGATATGATGGTGATTGCAGCCAGAGCCTTGAAGGTGGTGAACAAATTATCTGCCGGCGGCAGTGCCGGAGACCTGGTCGGCTACACAGATAGAATGAAGGTGGCGAAGTATGCCATTGATAGTGTAGCGGCACTGGTCCAAGAGGGAATTGTCCGGGGAGACGGGAAATCCCTTCATCCCACCGGAACAGCCACGCGGGCGGAAGCTGCTGTCATGATCTTCCGGATATTGCAGAAGTAACACTCCATAGTTAGATCCGTAGAAGCACAACCCTTATGGCAGTCAACGTCTACAGACATCGGAAGATGGGATAGACGTTGGCTGGCCGGAGGGTTTTTTGAGTAGTATGAAGGCTAACAAGAACGGAATTAGTTGGATAATGTACACTTGCTGATGAACCAATAGACTCTATTACAATAGCAGTTGGGAAAAATACACTTAATTTATCCCATTTCATCCAAAGTAGCGGAACTGGAAAAATTAGATGCTGTTTATCCACTTGCTTCCGGACATTTCACGGAAACCGGCGAATTAAGATACACTTTTCCATTTGTTTACTGCTTGAATTACTCAACTATCCATCCTCTCTAATACATAGCATCGGGCATCCCGCATCCCGCAACTCTGGGTCTTCCCGCCCAGACCTGCCGCTACGCGTTTACCTTGCTGTTATACCGGAAGTACTAATATTTCCTCTGCATCTTCTTTTTTACAAATAATTAGTTTATCATTGCTTCATTCCAAAGATTAGGAGGATTTACTATGCGTGGAGTAATAAAACATATAAGCCGATTGTGTGCGGGGCTTATGCTGCTGGGTGCTGTATCATATGCGGGAGGGGAGCAGGCACTGGCTTCGCCTGTCCAGAGTGGACAGGTGATCGGGACAGGGGCAGCGGCTCTGGCTGCTGTGGACGTCAGTTCTTCCATTACAGTGCTGGGCAGCCCGTTCAAGAAAGCGGCTTATGCGCGTAATGTCTGGGACATGCAGCTTTTTGGCGGCAAAATCTATCTGGGCCACGGCAACAGCAGCAACAATGCGCCTTCGCCCAATGCGGGGCCGGTTCCAATCTATTACTGGGATCTTGCCCAGAATAAATTCTCTGTGCAGGATGTTACGTATACGAACCCGGCGACAGGCAAGGTGACCACCAATGTCTATGTCATGGATGAGCAGATCGACACTTTCAAGGTGCTGAATGGGGAGCTGTATATTCCCGGGCATGACTCCAGGGTACCAGGGTGGGCTTACGGGAATTTTTATCGGCTGAACGGGGATCACTGGGACCAATACATGAACATTCCCGGAGGCATCCATGTATACGATATGGCTTACTACAAAGGGAAGCTGTACGCAGCACTGGGCGCTAACGAAGGGCCCTTGATTTACGTATCTTCTAACGGAGGCAGCACCTGGACCCGCTTCGGTACCGTCTCGCAGTACGGGATTATGCGTGCCTACAATCTGTTCGAGCTGGGCGATACACTGTATGCGTCCTCAGCCACGGCAGGGAAGACCCAGGGGATTCCAAATGAAAAGGGGTATATGACCTCCATCAAGCAGAGCACAAGCGGGGGAATTCAGACGTCCAAGCTGACTTTTACCAGTACCCAGTTGTTCCCGGGTCTCAGCTTCGTTATCAAAGCGGGTGAAGTGAATGTTCCCGGTGTCAGCGGCCAGCCTTGGCTGAAGCTCCTGCGTACGACCCCGGTGAACGACCGGCTGCTCTATATTCCGGGTGTGATCTATAACGACCATCAATCTATCCCGCAAGGGCTGTACTCGGCAGCGGCCAACTTCCAGAATGTGCGCAAGGAGCTGTTGCCTGACTCTGCTGTAGTGCCTATGGATATTCTGGAGCGCGGGGAGACAGTATATGTGCTCGGTTATGTCAAGGAAGCCTCGGGACAATATACGAATTACGTCTACCGCAAAAGCACCTCCAGCTTCGCAGCCGGCGGGGAGGGCTGGAGCGAAGTCTTCCACTTCAGCCGGGACACGTTCGCCCGTTCCTTCGAGGAACAGGGTGGCGATTTCTATTTCGGACTGGGGAGTTATGCGGATGTCCTTCCGGCTTCCACCGGCACGATTCTGAAGCTGAGCGCCGGGTCTTATTAATGGCTACTCCCCAATAATCGCAATATCCGTGTTGATCCATTTGGCTGTGTCTACACTCTTGGCCTGTAGAAGCAGTGTGTTGATAATATCCTCGCCCCAGTTCTGCTCGTTCTGTGAGATCACACGGGTAATCTGGCCGTTATCCAGCGCTTGCTGCAAGGCCGGGGTCAGGCCGAGGGCGAGGTTATAACGCTTCAGCCCCTTGGCCTTCCAGACCAGGACAGAGCTGGTGCTGGAGACGAAATCCAGATTCACCAGCGCGCTGAAATGGGGATGATCCGAGATCATCTGCTCCAGCTGCCCGGCAGCCCGCTCCTCACTGCCGTCGTTGTGACGGATCTCCAGTACATCAATGTCCGTATGCTGAGTCAGGTAAGTCTCAAGTCCCAGCAGTCGTTCCCGGGTGCTCTGCATCCGGGACATCCCGGACTCCACCAGAATCATTCCTTTGCCGCTTAGCAGACGTTCCACCGTCTGTCCCATCACTGTGCCGGTTGCCCGGTTATCCGCCCCGATATAGGCTGCTCTCCGGCTGGCAGGCGAATCCGATTCGAAGCAGACCACGGGTATCCCTTGGGCGGCCGCCTTGTTAATCATCGCGGTGAGCGCCTGCGAATCCACCGGAGCAATCGCAATGCCGTCTACCCCCCGCTTAATCATCATCTCCATGATGCGGATCTGCTGCTCCAGATTGGCTTCATCGGGAGCTTGCACCAGCAGCTCTACATTATGCTTCCGCGCTACCGCTTCCGCTTTTCCGGTGATCATCTCGTAAGTGGCATTCACCATAGGGTAGATAATGCCGAAGGTCAGCGGAGGTTCTTCACCTGCACTTAACGGAGAATCTCCCGTTGTCTTCTCAGGAATATCCGCTGCTCCGGCTGCCTTAAGACAGCCGCCAAGCAGGAAGCCTGCCGTCAGCAGCAGGAGAACCACGGACCATCCCCTAAGCCTGTTTACGCTCACGCATGTCCCGCCCCTCTGCGGATCGTATGCAGCTGCTCCCCGGTATTTCCCTGCCTGCGGAATTCCATGGGCGTCATCCCCGTTACTTTTTTGAACAGATTGGAGAAATAATGCTGATCGTTGTAGCCGACCAGATAGGCGATTTCAAAGGTTTTGTGCCCCGTGGATTTTAGCAGCTCCTTGGCCCGGTCCATACGTGTAGCCGTCAGGAATTCCGTGATGGTCTGCCCGGTCGCCTGACTGAAGGTCTTGCTCAGATGGCTGGGACTGACCCTGACCACCTTGGAGATATCATTCAGGGAGAGCTGCTCCTTGTCGTATTGCTCACGGATATACTGCTTCACCCGGTCGATCAGCTCACGGTGCTTGTCTGCTCCTTCGGACCGCCATTCCCACAGCCGCTCGTACAGCTGCTTGAGATACTGAAGGCCGTCATCACTACTGGAGATTTGCTTCAGCTCTGTCTGCAATTCTTGGAGTATGCCGGCGTGGCCTGCGGCTGCGCGGAACCCGTTCTTCGCCGTCTGCACCAGCTCCAGGGTGATATCGTTCATCAGGTAACAGGCATATCCTGAGTTCCAGTTCATCTGCTCAAGCTCCTTGGACAGCTCCAGCAGGAAGCCGGACATCTGCCTGTGGTCGCCTGACTTCAGGAACTGGACCAGCCGGCTTCTATCGAGCAGAACCCCATGGGCGCTAGGGTCATAATACGCCTCAAGCATGGCGGCGGAATGCATTCTGGACATCTGCTTGAACATCCGGTCATTCTCAGCCTCCAGATAAGAGAGGTGAATGCCCTGAAGACGTTCGCAGACCTTGCCCCGGCTGACGGACAGCTCCAGCCCGCAGCCTTCCCTCAGCCGCTTCTTCGCAGCCGTGCACAGGTCATCCAGAGTATGGTTCATCCGGAGCGGATCACTGCCTTTATAGATCAGAACCATCTCCATGCGGCTGCGCTTGTAGATGAAGCTGTCGGCCGCCTCCTTGAGCAGGCCTGCTAACAGCGCCTCAGCATCCGGTGAAGCGGGGGGAAGCTCCGGGGACTCCTCCATATTGGGAGGATGCAGAGTAAATATAGCGGCGGCGTAGTAAGGAGCTGTTAACTGCAGCTCAAGCTGGGCCGCCGCTTCATAGGCGGCAGCGGTGCTGATCAGGCCTCCGCACAGATCGGCGAACAGATTCTCGGGGGTGTAGGCATATTTGTGCCTGATCCGTAATTCCTCATCAATCCGTGCGCTGACGCTGCGCAGAAGCTGCAGCAGGTCGGCTGCGCTGAATGGCTTCAGGCAGTAATCCTCGACCCCCAGGCGCAGCGCCTGCTGGGCATACTGGAAGTCATCATGGCCGCTGAGAATGATGATTTTGATCTGCGGGAATTTCTGGCGGACGACAGAGGTAAGCTCCAGGCCGTTCATGAACGGCATTTTGATATCGGTAATCAGAATGTCGGGCAGCTGCGCTTCAATAATAGGCAGCGCCAGCTCACCGTCGGGAGCGTCACCGCAATAGAGGAAGCCCTCCTTCTCCCAATCGATACATTCCCTTATATTCTCGCGGATCAGGATCTCGTCATCCACCAGCATAATCTTCTTCATCACTAGACCCCCCTGTTCTTGGGTATGCGAACCGTAATCTGTGTGCCATAGCCTTCCGAGCTGTCCAGACGGATACCATATTCGGGCCCGAAATACAGCCGCAGCCGCTGATGCACATTCTGCAGGCCGAAGCCGCCCTGGCCGGTGTCCTCGGGTTCCTCCGACTGAATGGGATGCTCAACCGATTCCCTTAGCGCCTCCAGCCGCCCGGCGGGGATGCCGATGCCATTGTCCGAGACCGTAAGCATAATGGTGCCTCCGTCGGTGTACCCGCCAATGCGGATGAGTCCCATGCCCCGCTTATTCTTAATTCCGTGATACAGGGCATTCTCAACCAGCGGCTGCAGGGTCATATTCAGAATCGGATACTCCTGCAGTTCCTCCGCCACCTCCACCTTGAACTCCAGGATGTCGTGGTAGCGCATCTGCTGGATGATCAGATAGCTCTGCACATGGGCAAGCTCGGAGCGGATCTGTATCCAGTCGCGCCCGTTGTTGAGACTAAGCCGGAAGAACGCGGATAACGCCTTCACCAGCCGGATCACGCCATCGTGATTCCCCGCTTCCGCCATCCAGACAATAGAATCCAGCGTGTTATATAGAAAATGAGGGTTAATCTGCGCCTGAAGCGTCCGCAGCTCTGCCTTTTGCAGCTGCTGCTGCTTACGGATGCTCTGGGCCAGCAGCTCTTTGATCTGCTCGACCATGATGTTGAAGCTCTGTCCGAGATCGGCGATCTCATCGGTACCGTCCGGCTTGACTTTGGCTTCCAGATAGCCACTTGCGGTCAGGCGCATCTTGTGCTGGAGCAGCTGGATGGGCCGGGTTAGCCGCCGGGTCAACAGATAATGGAGCGTGATCGCAAAAATAATGCTTAAGGCCACGCTGATAATAATCAGCTGCCTGATCCGGTTCGCCTCGGCCACGATCTCCTGCAGCGGGGCTATGCCGATAATCGTCCAGCCTGTTGCAAGCGACGAGGTATGGACGATGAACCGGGGCGGTCCGCCCATCTGAAGCACGAAGCTGCCGCTTCTGCCCCGTTCCCCCGCAGGAATCAGGTTGTCCTGAATAACGGCAAGTTCTCCCGCCCTCACAGGAGGAACATAGAGGGGATTGTTCTGCTCGTCCAGCAGGTAGAAGAATCCGGTAGTGCCGATCGTCACCTTGTCGCAGAACTCTTTAATGAAGGAATCGCTCAGATCCACAATGATATAACCGATGACCTCATGCGTAATCCGCTGCTTGACCGCCGTCATAATCGAGATCACGCCCTCGTCCCCGTAGGTGAATCCGTCCACCCGGTCATAGCCGGTTATCAGCGGCGGGGGCACCCGGAGGATCAGCTCCGGATTCTGGGATAACGCCTGAAAATGCGGATTGCGCAGCGGGTTGCTGGCCGACTGGAAGATTCCCCGGCGCTCGCTGATGCCTTTGCCGTACAGATTAATCAGGCTGATGTTGAGCACATTCTCATACTTGTAGGTGTCCCGGTAGAGGGTGAAGGTCTGCAGAATGTCCTTGGCCTCCTGATAGGTCTCCGACTGTGAGAACAGAAAGTGGATGACCTGAGGATTATTGCTAAGCTCCAGCAGACGCTCGGTATCCTTGAACAGGTTGTCCATATTCGTTCCCAGCATTTCGGCCTGAAGCATGCTTGAAGCCTTGCTGTGACTGGAAATGGATTGGTAGGATTTCTGGTAGGAAATGAGGCCGACGGCAATCAGCGGTATGGTGGACAGCACTATGAACAAAGCCAGCAGTTTGGCTCTAAGACTGGAGGAGATCCAGCGTGTAATCCGCATTATCGGGAATTCCCTTTCACAAGTAGAGTAGATGCCGTTCCTAACTCTATTTTATAACAAATATTGGAATACCGAAACAAAAAAGAAAGCGCAAACAAAATATCCACCTTTTGAATAAAAAAGTACACCAAAATACCTATTCGGAGGGAATAAACCCAAAATTAGAAAGTAAACGCCAAAGGCTGCCCGTATAATGCTCTTCTGTAAGCGTTCTATAATGGGCACAACACCGGAACAAGGTGAACGTCAAGGGGGAGGAATAAGGAGATATGAAGAAGCTTGGAAAAGTGGGGGCTGTGCTGGCCCTGACCCTGTCCATGACCCTGTTAGGGGCATGCAGCAGCAATAACGGCGGGAACACGGCGGCGGATGCGGGTAAGACAGACAGTGCAGCAACGAAGGCGCCGGCGGCCAATGCCACCAAAGAGGCCAAGGACATCACGCTCGGCTTCTCACAGGTTGGGGCGGAGAGCGGCTGGCGCAGCGCGAATACGAAGTCCATTCAGGATTCAGCCAAGGAAGCAGGCTACACGCTGAAATTCTCGGATGCCCAGCAGAAGCAGGAGAATCAGATTAAGGCACTGCGTTCTTTTATCCAGCAAAAGGTCGATGTCATCTCCTTCTCTCCGGTAGTAGAATCCGGCTGGGATACGGTGCTGAAGGAGGCTAAGGCTGCGGGCATCCCGGTTGTTCTGACAGACCGTGCGGTGGATTCCAAGGATACCTCACTGTATGTTACCTTCCTGGGCTCCGATTTCGTGGAAGAAGGCCGTAAGGCAGGGAAGTGGCTGACTGAGCAGTATAAGGACGCTTCCGAGGACGTTAACATTGTAGAGCTGCAGGGAACTACAGGCTCAGCTCCGGCTAATGACCGGATGGCAGGCTTCGCCGAGACCATCAAGGATAACCCGCACCTCAAGGTCATTGCTTCACAGACCGGCGACTTCACCCGCGCCAAGGGCAAGGAAGTCATGCAGGCCTTTCTGAAGGCCAATAAGGATATCGATGTGCTGTATGCCCATAACGACGATATGGCGCTGGGGGCGATTCAGGCGATTGAAGCAGCAGGTCTGAAGCCGGGCCAGGATATCAAGATTATCTCTGTCGATGCCGTGAAGGACGGCATGCAGGCGGCCAGTGAAGGTAAAATCAACTTCATCGTCGAGTGCAACCCGCTGCTTGGACCTCAGCTGATGCAGGTAGTTAAAGATGTGGTCGACGGCAAGCCGGTAGAGGCCCGGATCGTGACCGAGGAGACCACCTTCACTTCCGAGCAGGCCAAGGAAGCTTTGCCTAGCCGCCAGTATTAATCAGTAAGTCGGGTAGAAAACTTGCTCCGGCGGTCCTTGAACCGCCGGAGCGGTTGTCTATGGAGAAGAAGGAGTGGATATAGCTATGAGCACACAGCAGCCCATACTGCAAATGACCCGGATCCATAAACGGTTTCCGGGGGTGAAAGCTCTGACAGATGTGAGTCTGCGCCTGTTCCCCGGCGAGGTTCATGCCTTGATGGGCGAGAACGGCGCCGGCAAGTCCACCTTGATCAAGGTGTTGACCGGCGTCTATTCGATTGACGAGGGCCTTGTAGAGATGGAGGGCACAGCGATCTCCATGCGCAGCCCGCAGGAATCGCAGGCTGCGGGCATCAGCACCGTGTATCAGGAGGTGAATCTGTGCCCCAACCTGACCGTGGCCGAGAATATCTTCATCGGCCGGGAGCCGCGGCGGTTCGGCTGCATCCAGTGGAAGCAGATGAACCTGCGGGCAGCAGAGCTGCTCCGGGAACGGATGAATCTGCACATTGACGTCACCCTGCCTCTACAGAGCTACTCTGTAGCGGTTCAGCAATTGGTTGCCATTGCCAGAGCGCTGAATATCTCGGCGAAGGTGCTGATTCTCGATGAGCCGACCTCAAGCCTGGATCAGAACGAAGTGGATCAGCTGTTCCGCATTATGAGGAAGCTTCAGCAGGAGGGGCTGTCGATCCTGTTTGTGACGCATTTTCTGGACCAGATGTATGAAATCTCCGACCGGGTCACCATTCTGCGCGGCGGCGAGCTGGTCGGTGAATACATGGCGAACGAGCTAAGCCGCCTGGATCTCGTACTCAAAATGATCGGCAAGGAGCTTCATCTGCTGGATGAGCTGCCTGAGCTTGCGGCACAGGACAAGAACAGCCTGGGCGATGAGCTGCTGAGGGCGGAAGGGCTGGGCCGCCGGGGCGGAATCGAGCCGTTCGACCTGGCGATCCGCAAGGGAGAGGTCGTCGGACTAGCCGGGCTGCTGGGTTCCGGGCGGACGGAGGCGGCCCGCCTGTTGTTCGGTGCCGACAAGCCGGACTTCGGGCAAGTGATCTTGCCGTCAACTGGCGGCGGGGTGCACTCCCCCCGGGAAGCCATAGGACGGCGGATCGCCTTCTGCTCGGAGAACCGCAAGACCGAGGGGATCATCGGCGATCTGACAGTAAGAGAGAACATTATTCTGGCTCTCCAGGCCAAGGACGGGATGTTCAAGACGATCCCGCGCAAGCGGCAGGAGGAGCTGGCCGGAGAATACATCCGTATGCTGAATATCAACCCTCCCAGTCCGGACCAGCTGATCAAGAACCTCAGCGGCGGCAATCAGCAGAAGGTGCTGCTGGCCCGCTGGCTGCTGACGGAGCCGGAGCTGTTCATCCTCGATGAGCCGACGCGGGGCATCGATATCGGAGCCAAGGCAGAGATTCAGAAGCTGGTGCTGACGCTCTCCCGGCAGGGGATGTCGTTCCTGTTCATCTCCTCGGAGCTGGAGGAGGTGCTGCGGGTCAGCGACCGGATCGCCATTCTGCGCGACCGCCGCAAGGTGAAGGAAATTTCAGAGAAGGACATGAGCCAGCAGCAGATTATGCAGGCGATTGCGGGAGGCTGAACCGATCATGAGCTCAATAATGAAGCATCACTTATTCTGGCCGCTGTGCGTTCTGGCTGCACTGCTGCTGTTCAACCTGTGTTATTCGCCGGATTTCTTCTCGATCACCGTCCATGACGGGCATTTATACGGCAGCTTGATCGACATACTGAACTTCGGTGCCCCGCTGATCCTCGTAGCTATCGGAATGACGCTGGTAGTCGCTACCAAGGGGATCGACCTGTCGGTCGGTTCCATAGTAGCCATCTCGGGCGCTATCGCATGCTTGAGTATCAGCAGGGGAGCGGATCAGAACAGTCTGGGGCTGATCCTGACCTCGGTGCTGCTCGCCGCAGGCTTGTCCCTGATGCTGGGGGCCTGGAACGGACTGCTGGTCTCCGGGGCCGGGATTCAGCCGATTATTGCCACGCTGATTCTGATGGTTGCGGGAAGAGGCATCGCCCAGCTCATTACCGGCGGACAGATTATTACGGTAACCAGCACTAAGTATGCGTACATCGGGTCCGGTTCACTGGCGGCGCTGCCTTTCTCTATTTTTGTCGTAGCTCTGGTTCTGGTGATCGCTCTGCTGCTTACCCGGCGGACGGCCCTCGGCCTGTTCATCGAATCGGTGGGCTGCAATCCGGCCGCCAGTAAGATGTCCGGCATCCGTGCCCACTTAGTCATCTTGTCTGTCTATGTGTTCTGCGGCTTATGCGCCGGTATCGCCGGTCTGCTGCTTAGCTCGAATGTCTCCAGCGCTGACGGCAATAATGCCGGTCTCTGGTATGAGCTGGACGCTATTCTCGCCGTGGTCATCGGCGGGACGTCGCTGAACGGCGGCCGCTTCTATCTGACCGGCACCGTGATCGGAGCGCTGATCATCCAGACGCTGACCACCACCATCTATATGATCGGTGTGCCGCCGGAGATTACGCTGGTTGTTAAGGCCTGTGTCGTCCTGGCCGTCTGTCTGATCCAGTCGGATACCTTCCGCGCCGCGATTGCCGCCCGCTGGAAGTCGCGGCATTACCCCGCTGAGAAGGAGATGAGCCGTCATGTCTCTTAACCGCAAGTATATTCCGATCGTTGTCACCATTCTGCTGTTCATCGTCATGTTCACCGCCGGTTCCTTCCGGTACACCGGGTTCTTCTCCCTTCAGGTGCTGATGAATCTGCTGGTGGACAACGCTTTTCTGCTAATCACGGCGGTGGGCATGTCGTTCGTTATTCTGTCCGGCGGCATCGATCTGTCGGTCGGCTCGGTGATTGCGTTATCCACGATGGTCTCGGCAAGCCTCGTGCAGCAGCAGGGCTGGCCGCCCGCCGTGGTCATCCCGCTGGTACTCCTGATGGGGGCCGTATTCGGCACGGTCATGGGAGCGATTATTCATTATTTCTCCATCCAGCCGTTCATCGTCACACTGGCCGGAATGTTCCTGGCCCGGGGCTTATGCTATGTGATCAGCATCGATACCATTACTATTGATAATACCTTCTATACCGCCATGGCGCAGACGCGAATTCCGCTGCCGGGCGGCAGCTTCCTCTCCATCAGCGCGGTTATCGCTATACTTGTCGTAGCAGCCGCTATCTTCACGGCCCACTATACCCGGTTCGGGCGCAATGTGTATGCCCTTGGGGGCAGTGAGCAATCGGCACTGCTGATGGGGCTGCCTGTGGCGAGAACCAAGGTGCTGGTCTATACGCTTAGCGGGCTATGCTCGGCGCTGGCAGGCGTGGTGTTCACCTTTTACATGCTGTCGGGGTACGGGCTTCATGCCGTCGGCTTCGAGCTGGACACTATCGCGGCGGTCGTTATTGGCGGCACACTGCTGACCGGAGGTGTAGGATATGTGCTGGGCACCTTCTTCGGTGTACTGATTCAAGGCGTAATTCAGACGATTATCAGCTTCGAGGGCACACTCAGCTCCTGGTGGACGAAGATCGTCATCGGCCTGCTGCTGTTCATCTTCATCCTGCTGCAGAGGGTGCTAAGCTCCAGGCGGCTGACTTTAAAAGAATAAGCACTGCGCATGGAGAGACAAATTATACTTGTCTCTCCATTTTATTGCTATATAATTGTAATCGCTATCATATGGAAGGGGGGATCTGCTTGCGAACGGTAAACGAGTGCCTGGTGCTGCTGTTCTTCGTCCTAACACTGATGCTGACGGGCGGCTGCACGGGTGGCGGAAATAACGGCGGGCCACAGTCGATTCCCATGTCCGAGCCTTCTCCTGCGGCCCTTACAGGCCTGCTGCCATCCGCAGCGGAGATTGCCGCTGACAACGAGCCTATCGTGCTGGGCTTCTCCCAGCTCGGGTCGGAGAGTACCTGGCGGGAAGCGAACACCGCCTCGATCCGCGAAGCCGCCGGGGAGGCGGGGATTACGCTGCTGCTGAAGAACGCCGAACAGGATCAGCAGCAGCAGTTCGAGGCCATCCGCTCTTTTATCCGCAGCGGGGTCGATGTGATCGCCATTGCGCCTGTGGTGCAGACCGGCTGGGAGCCGATTCTGCTGGAGATTAAGCAGGCCGGAATTCCGGTGATTATCCTGGACCGTTCAGTGAATGTACCGGACAGCTCGCTCTATGTCACGTTCATCGGCTCTGACTTCTACGAAGAAGGGGTGAAGGCGGCCAAGTATGTGAGGGACAAGATGCGCCATCACAGCGAAGAGATCCGCATTGCCGAATTGCAGGGAACCGTAGGCTCAACGCCGTCCATCGACCGCGGGCGAGGGTTCCGTAAGCTGATCGCGGATCAGCCGAACCTGCGGATTACCCTGAGCGCCCCGGCGGATTTCACGCGCAGCGGTGGTCATGAGGTGATGAAGACCTTCCTGCAGCAGCCGAAGGAGAAGTGGCCCCGCGTACTCTATTCCCACAATGACGATATGGCGATCGGCGCGGTAGAGGCCATTAAGGAGGCCGGGCTTGTGCCGGGGGAGGATATAATCATTGTGTCGGTGGACGGGACGCGGCGGGCATTCGAGCAGATGGTGGCGGGAAGCATCAACGCGGTGGTCGAATGTAATCCGCTGCTCGGGCCTTTGCTCATGCAGGCCGTGAAGGAGATTATGGCCGGCCGGACCCTGCCGAAGCGGATGGTGACCCCGGAGGATATATACACCCAGGAGCTGGCTGTAATAGAGATCAACAACCGCAAATATTAAGACAAAAAAACCAAAAAATTTCAACTTTTCAAACAAAAATCTACATTGTTCATTGGGCAGAAGTATATTAAGATGATCTCGAATAACAAATATTAGTAGATTCATTCAAGTAATTCAATAGGAGGGGAGGATTGTGAGCTTCCGGCATAAGTAACGCATCCGATTGAAAGGGTTTACAAAAAAATGTAATGGAGGAGAATGCCGATGTTCAAAAAGCTCTCGGTGCTTGCGATCACCTTTGTTCTGCTGCTGGGCTGTCTGCCTATGCTGTCTGCTCAGGCGGCAGGGAATGCCACAGCCAAACAGCCGGGAAATTCCAATCCGCTGATGGACCACAAGCTGGGTGCCGATCCCTTCGCATTGACGTACAACGGAAGAGTCTATATCTATATGTCGAGTGATGCCTATGTCTATAACAGCAACGGAACGGTAAAGGATAATGATTTCAGCGCACTGAACAAAATTAATGTCATCTCTTCGGCAGATATGGTGAACTGGACAGACCATGGCGCCATACCGGTAGCCGGAGCCAATAATGTTAACGGTTCTGCGGGTATTGCCAAATGGGCCTCGCTCTCCTGGGCGCCTTCAGCAGCCGTGAAGAAAATCAACGGACAGGACAAGTTCTTCCTGTACTTCGCCAACGGGGCGTCAGGCATCGGGGTACTGACAGCCAACTCTCCGATTGGCCCATGGTCCGATCCGTTGGGTAAAGCGCTGGTGACAGGCAGTACACCGGGAATGTCCGGGGTGACCTGGCTGTTTGACCCGGCGGTGCTGGTCGATGACGACGGCAGCGGCTACCTGTATGCGGGCGGGGGCATCCCCAACACTTCGGACCCGGCATCCATCGCGAGTCCCAAGACAGCCCGCGTGCTGAGACTCGGTGCGGATATGACCAGCATTGTTGGAAGCGCATCCACTATTGATGCTCCCTATATGTTCGAGGATTCGGGCATCCACAAGTACGGCGGCAAGTATTATTACTCGTATTGCTTCAACTTCTCCGGCACGCACCCGGCTGCCTATCCGGCAGGCGAAATCGGGTATATGGTCAGCAACAGTCCGATGGGGCCATTTACGTACACCGGACATTTCCTGAAGAATCCTTACACCTTCTTCGGGGTAGGCGGCAACAACCACCATGCGGTATTTAACTTCAACAATGGGTGGTATGTAGTCTATCACGCTCAGACTGTGGCGAAGGCTGTCCTTGGTGACGGCAAAGGCTACCGTTCTCCGCATATCAACAAGCTGGTTCATAATTCGAACGGAACCATCCAGGAGGTTCAGGGAGACATGGCGGGCATAGCCCAGATTGCCAATCTCAATCCGTACACCCGGGTGGAAGCCGAGACGATCGGCTGGAATGCAGGCATTACAACGGAACGTACGCAGGCTGCGGGCGGTCCTGTCAGCAATATGAATGTGACCAATATTAACAATGGAGACTGGGTTGCTGTGGGCAATGCCGATTTCGGCTCCTCTGGTGCTTCCAGCTTCAAGGCGAATGTAGCTTCCGCCACAGGCGGCGGTAAAATCGAAATCCGGCTCGACGGCGCAACCGGCCCGCTGGTCGGCACGCTGAATGTTCCTAATACAGGAGGAGCCCAGTCCTGGCAGGAGGTACAGACTACGGTCAGCAATGCGGCAGGAGTGCACAGACTCTATCTGGTCTTTACCGGATCAGGCTCCGGCAATCTGTTCAACTTTGATTACTGGCAGTTCTCGACGGGCGGTGATGGCGGCACGACGCCTCCTCCGGTGAGCAAGGTGGAAGCAGAGGATATGACGCTCAGCGGGACCTATGCGGGCAAGATCACTTCCCCTTTCAGCGGAGTGGCGCTGTACGGGAATGATGACGCTGCTGCGTTCAATCAATATTATGCCTACGGCACGCATAACTTCTCGGTCCGGGGGGCTTCTAACAATTCCTCTACGGCGCGGGTGGATCTGCTGATCGGCGGTGTGAACGTTGGCTCCTTCAATTTTAGCGGCACAACCCCTTCTGTACAGACGTTGACCAATGTGGCCCACGCCACCGGCAATCAGGAGGTCAATCTGGTCGTAACTACGGACAATGGAAGCTGGGACGCCTATGTGGATTATATTGAATGGAGCCAGTGACGAAGCAATGGGGCGGGAGGAATGGGATTATGGCTAAAAAGGCAGGGCTGTACCTGCTGGCAATTTCGCTCATGCTTGGCATCCTGTTCAATCCTTCTACGGCTGCGGCGGCGACCTTCACCAACCCGTTTATCTATGCCGATGCCCCGGACAATGATGTCATCAGGGTAGGCAATGTGTATTACATGACCAGTACCACCATGCATATGACCCCCGGAGTCCCTATCATGAAGTCCTATGATCTGGTGAACTGGGAAATCGTGAACTATGTCTACGATACGTATGCGAACGGGGATGCCCAGAACCTGAACAACGGACAGAATGAATATGGCAAGGGTTCCTGGGCCAGCAGCATCCGGTACAATAACGGGATCTACTATGTGTCCTTCGGGTCCAACTCAACCGGCCGGACTTATATCTATCAGACCTCGAATATTGAAAATGGCCCCTGGACCTCATCGGTCCTGAACAGCTATTATCACGATGCGTCGCTGCTGTTCGACAATGGCCGGGTCTTCCTGGTATACGGAGTGGATAATATCAGCCTGATTGAGCTGACGGCAGATGCCAAGGCGATTAAGTCTGGCGGAATCAGTCAGGTCATCATCCCGAATTCCAGCAATATTGCCGGTTCGAGCTTCATCGTGAAGGCCGAAGGCGCGCATATCCAGAAGATCAACGGCTATTATTATGTGTTCCTGATCTGCTGGCCTTCGGGAAGCGGACGCACCCAATTGACCTACCGCTCCACCAGCTTAACTGGAGGCTATACGGGGCAGGTGTCACTTAACGACTCGGGCATTGCCCAGGGTGGAATCGTGGACACGCCATCCGGCTCCTGGTACGCGATGCTCTTCAGAGACAGCGGGGCGGTCGGGCGGATGCCGTATCTGGTGCCGGTAACCTGGTCAGGGAACTGGCCGGTCTTCGGAAGCGGGGGCAAGGCGCCGCGGACCCTGAACCTGCCTGCCGAAGGGTATCCGGTGAAGAAGGTGTACGCGTCAGACGAGTTCACAGCCCCATCTTCAGGCTCAGGGCTGGCTAAGGTCTGGCAGTGGAACCACAATCCTGATAACTCGAAGTGGTCGCTGACTCAGCGCCAAGGCTTCATGCGGCTGACGACCGGCAAGGTAAGCACAAGTCTGCTGGATGCCCGGAACACGCTGACCCAGCGGACGTTCGGACCGAAGAGCACAGGCGTCACGGCTCTGGAGACGGGCGGAATGAAGGACGGGGACGTTGCCGGACTGGCAGCTTTTCAGGCGAAATACGGGTTCGTCGGTGTGAAAATGTCCGGCAATTCCAAATCCATTGTGATGGTCAATGCCAGCTCCGGGTCTATGACTCAAGTGGCGGGTGTGCCGCTCAGCCAGAACAGAGTCTATCTGAAGGTGCTCTGCGATTTCACTAATCAGACGGATAAGGCGTACTTCTCCTATAGTCTGGACGGCAACAACTGGACATCCATAGGGAATACGCTGCAGATGTCTTATACGCTGCCTCACTTTATGGGCTACCGGTTTGCGTTGTTCAATTATGCGACGAAGTCAGCGGGCGGCTATGCGGATTTTGATTATCTGCGTCTGGAATAGTTGTCTGAATTTCAACCCAATTAGAAGAAGGAGATGTATTCACTTGAAAAACAGAATTAAGAAGGTCGTGGGCGGGCTCGCCTTAGCGAGTGTCCTGCTCACCTCTGTGATGGCAGGCAATGCCAGTGCAGCAATTACCAACGGATCGAAGTTCCTGGGGAATATCATTGCAGGCAGTGCTCCGGGCAACTTCACTACCTATTGGAATCAGGTCACCCCTGAGAACGGCACCAAATGGGGAGCGATTGAAGGCAACCGCAACCAGATGAACTGGGGCAATGCGGACATGATCTATAACTATGCGATTAGCAAAAATATCCCGTTCAAGTTCCATACCCTGGTCTGGGGAAGCCAGGAGCCTAACTGGGTTGCCGGCTTACCGGCAGCGGAGCAGAAGGCGGAGATCAGCTCGTTTATTACTCAGGCAGGCCAGCGTTATTCGGCCAAGTCAGCTTTCGTGGATGTTGTCAATGAACCACTGCATGCCAAGCCTTCATACCGCAATGCCATCGGCGGTGATGGAAGCACCGGCTGGGATTGGGTCATCTGGTCCTTCCAGCAAGCCCGGGCGGCGTTCCCGAATTCCAAGCTGCTCATCAATGAATATGGCATTATCGGTGACCCCAGTGCGGCCGACAAGTACGTGAACATTATCAATATCCTGAAATCCAGAGGACTGATCGATGGTATTGGTATTCAGTGCCACTACTTCAATATGGATAACGTAAGTGTGAGCACCATGAATACTGTACTGGGTAAGCTTGCTGCAACAGGCCTGCCAATCTATGTCTCCGAGCTGGATATTACCGGTGATGACAACACCCAGCTTGCCAGATACCAACAGAAATTCCCTGTGCTCTGGAACCATCCTTCCGTTAAGGGCGTAACCCTGTGGGGCTACATCCAGAATCAGACCTGGGCAGCCAATACCCATCTGGTGAATTCCAACGGTACAGAGCGCCCTGCCCTGAAATGGCTGAAGCAATACCTGGGCGGATCGTCGGCCCTGATGGAAACCACCGACGCCCAGGACCTCACTATCACTGACAGTCTGATCCAGCCGGACAGTGTGGTTGAGCCAGACCTGCAACTGGATCTCCAGCCCGTGCTGGAACCCGTTCCGGCCGAGTAAGTTGAGGCAGGCACGAAGTATGTACTAAAAGCATTACTTAAGGGCTGCTCCCGTGGCGCATTACACGCCGGGAGCAGCCCTTTTTTGCTGAGATGGGCAGTGTAGAGGCGCGTGGACCAAATGTAGTCGAAAAACCGAACACATTGGGCAGACGCGAGTTGTGCAATTGGCCGATTGTATACGAAATAACGAACGCCAGCATCAGGACCAGCATGGCTCACCCGCCCAGGCAAATTATCCGCGCGCCGCCCAGGCGTCCTCATGTGACCCACCTCATCCTCACCCCCTACCCCCATCCGCCGGAGGAAGAATGAGTGTCCCCTCCCTATACACCTTCCTGTACTGTGACGGCGTGTACGAAGTAACCTTCTTAAATATCTTCGAGAAGTACAGCGGGTCGTGGTAGCCGACTGAGTAAGACAACGACTTCACCGACAACCGCGACTCCGCCAGCAGCTCGGAGGCCCGCCGGATGCGCACGGTGGTCAGGTAGCCGGAGATAGAGGTGCCCGTCTCTTTTTTGAACAGCCGGAACAGGTAACTGCGCTCAATCGACACATATTCCACCACATCCAGCACCGATAAGGAAGACTTCCAATAGTTACTCTCAATATAGGCCTTCGCTGACCCTACATAGTCCTTCTTGAGACTGGCCTGCTCACTCGGATAATATTCCATGTAATACGACAGCAGCAGATGAAGCGCCGCATCCGAGCGCTCCCGTGCATACGGCTCCTGTTGATACCCCTTGACCTGATCGAACATAGCCCTGAAATCCTGCGGGGCAGCCGTTACAACGGGCTGGTCCGGTGAGATATGAATCATGGCAAGTAAGCGCAGAGTCTCCGCCCCGCTGAACTCAATCCAGCAATACGCCCACGGGTCCTGCGGATCAGGATAATAATACACCTCCGTCTGCGGAAAAATCATAAAGCTCTCACCCGTCTCCACAGGGTGTACCGCCTGGCCGGTCTTCAAGTAACCTCTGCCGCTCACGATATAATGCAACGCATATACATCACGGACGCCGGGTCCCCATCTGTGCAGATTGGGGGGCTTGTACCCGTTCCCTTTTACCATTGGACCCTCATTGAGTCCATATTTCATAGAGTTCATAGTCGGCACCTATATCCTTCATCTTAGAACTTCTGTTATAAGAAGCACTAATGAAATTAACGAAAAGCAAAAAGAAGCGTAGGGGAAATTTGGAACTGGAGTAGCGGTAGCGGCCGGAAGTCCAAATGTTCACCGCAGTGACGACCAAGCTTCAAGTTCAAATCTTAAGTCTGTCTTCTATACTATAAGACGAATACAACAAATAAACAAAGGAAGCGTATTCAAAAATGACAACGCTTTCTTAAGAATGTTGGCTTACGCCGTCCCCGGGCTTGCAGGTAAACTAAAGGTACGAGGGAGGAGCGCATATGGAATTGGAAACACAGCCAAGAAGTCTCGGAACCGGCGGCGGCCGGCGGTCGATATTATGGAAGCGGTTTAAAAAACAGAAAGTACTGCATTTGTTCGTCGGGCTAGGCATGATCTATCTGCTGATCTTCGCGTATACTCCGATGTTCGGCATACTGATGGCGTTCAAGGATTACAGCATCTCCAGCGGCATCAAAGGAATCTTCACCAGCGACTGGGTCGGGCTGAGGTATTTCGATGAATTCGTCCATGACTATCAATTCGGCAAGCTGGTCCGCAACACGCTGGTCCTTAGTCTGCTGAAGGTCATCTTCGCCTTCCCGGCGCCGATCCTGCTGGCGATCATGCTGAACGAAGTGAAGCACATGGCCTTCAAGCGGTTTGTGCAGACAATCAGCTATCTGCCGCATTTTATCTCCTGGGTGGTCGTGGTTGGCGTATCCTATGCCTTTCTGTCCGCCGATGTCGGTGTGGTCAATAAGGCGCTGATGGCCATGGGCTTCACGGATGAGCCGCTGGCCTTCCTGACCAGTCCGAATTACTTTTGGGGGCTGGCGGTAGGGAGTGCGGTGTGGAAGGAGATGGGCTGGTGGACGATTATTTTTCTGGCGGCAATATCGGGGATCAGTCCTTCCCAGTATGAGGCTGCTGAGATTGACGGTGCCGGAAGGCTGGCGCGAATCCGTTATATCACCCTGCCGGGGATGAAGGGAACTATCGTTGTTGTGCTGGTGCTGACCATCGGGAGTATTCTCGGCGGCGGACTGGTCGGCTCCAACTTTGAGCAGGCCTACCTGTTAGGCAACAGTATCAATAATCCAACCTCTGAGATTGTCCAGACCTACGCATTTAGGGTGGGGTTAAGCGACGGGAGGTTCTCCTATGCAGCGGCGATAGATTTAATTCAATCGGTGATTTCGGTAGCGCTGATATTCTCCAGTAACTATATTGCCAAGCGGGTATCAGGATCCAGTCTGTTTTAGAGAGAGGAGGGAAGGCTATGCTGAAGAGTCAGCGGCAGAAGGATTTGGTTTTTGACAGCGTGATCTATGTGGTATTGTTCATTATTATGCTCACGATGCTGTATCCGTTCTATTATGTGTTAATTGCTTCCTTCAATAAAGGCTCGGACTCGCTGCTGGGCGGTGTGTATCTGTGGCCCCGGAACTTTACCCTGGAGAATTACCGGGTGTTCATGGATGATCCCAAGTGGGTGAAGGCGTTCCTGATCTCCGTACTGCGGACGGTGTCCGGCACCTTGCTCGGACTGCTGCTCACCAGCATCGTCGCTTACGGTCTATCCCATAGAGATCTGTTATTCAGCAAGGTCTATTTCACAGTGATCGTATTCGCCATGTACTTCTCCGGCGGACTGATCCCTTATTATGTAGTCCTGCGTTCACTAGGCTTGTTAAATTCCTTTGCAGTGTACATTATCCCGTCCATGCTCAGCACGTTCTTCCTGCTCATTGCGATCTCGTTCTTCCGTGAAATTCCCGCTGAGCTAAAAGAATCTGCGCACATAGACGGGGCCGGTGAGCTTACGATATTCTTCCGCATCATCCTGCCGGTCTCAACGCCGGTGCTGGCAACTATGGCCTTGTTCATGGGGGTCGGGCAATGGAATTCCTGGCTGGATTCGGCTTATTTCGTCCAGTCCGAGGAGCTGCGTACGCTGGCCTTCCGCATGATGGAGGTCATTAACAAGAGCAACTCTCCGATGGATTCGCTGGCGGTAGCCAACAGTGCCTCGGCGGGTGTGACCAGCTTCTCCTTACAGGTCACTTCAATGGTGGTGTCGATTGTTCCCATAATCTGTGTGTACCCGTTCCTGCAGAAGTATTTCGTACATGGCATCATGCTGGGTTCGGTAAAAGGCTAGGCCAGTGCTTCAGTGTTCAAATGTTCCATTGCACATACAGCTCATTAATTCAATCATGGAGGGATTAGCTTGAACAAAAGCAGAAGCTTCAAGATCGTTGCAGCCGCACTCTCAATGGCCGTCGTGTTATCCGCCTGCGGCGGTAACGGGGGAAATACCGGCCAGCCCGCCCCGTCCGGCAGCCCGGACGCCGCAGCAGGCGGGAATGCGCCGGCCAAGCCCGGACAGGTGAAGGAGTTAAGCCTCTTCATCGATGCGTCGTGGTACCCGGTTACGGAATGGAAGGGCCCGGTCGCCGACATGATTACCGAGAAGACAGGAGTCAAGCTGAAGGTTACGGTCGCTACCGATGATAAGCAGCTTCCGCTGATGATTGCCTCCGGTGACCTGCCGGACCTGGTGTTCACCTCTTCCAACATAGACCGGTTATCCGACTCGAAGCTGTCATATTCCTGGAATGAGCTGATTGAGAAATATGCGCCAGATTTCAAGATTGACAAGACCCGGATTGCCATTCATACCATGGATGACGGCAAGTTCTATACCGTGCGGAACTCTTTTGCGACCCAGGAGGAGATGAAGAATAGTAAATATTCGTTAGGCAGCGACGGCAACCCGGGCATCGCGGTCCGGGAGGATATTCTGAAGGAGCTGGGGAATCCGCCGATCAAGACCCTGGATGATTTCGTCAAGGTGCTGGGCATGGTCAAGGAGAAATATCCCGAGATGGTCCCGCTGATCATGGACAAGGACTGGATCGAACAGTATTTCCTGGCCCAGTTCGGTACGGAGACCCTGCTCGACGGCTGGTATGAACAGGACGGCAAGGTGGAATATGCGATCAGACAGCCCAAAATGCTGGACTTCTTCAAGTTCATGAATAGCCTGTACCGCAATGGCTATATCCTGGCTGAGAATTTCGCACTGGCCAATGACCAGATTGATGATCAATATGCTACGGGCGGCAAAGCTTTCGCCCATAGCCATACGGTATCCACGGCAGATACCGATAACATCAAGATCAAGAGCAATCAGGGGAACTTCTCCTTCAAGATGCTGCCAAGCGTATTGTCGAAGGATGCCAAGGTAGTCAGCTCAGGACTCGGCTTCTCCGGAACCTTCATCACCAAGAAGAATAAGGACCCGGAGGCCTCCATCAAATTCCTTCAGTATCTGGCGAGCGATGAAGGCAAGAAGCTGACGATGTTCGGGGTAGAGGGCGTGCACTGGACCTGGAATGAAGAAGGCCACCCCGATTTCAAATACAATCCGTCCGATGCCGATTTCGTGAACAGCAACGGGATTAAATGGTGGTATCTCTATAACGATGGGGTTACCGAAGGTATGCTATCCTATGTTCCTGAGCTGCAGAAGACCCAGGCGCTGATGGAACTGAAGGCGGTCCGTATCTACAAGCCGGAGCTCGGCTTGATCCAGACTCAGCCGGATTCACAGGAGAAGACCATTAAGACCAAGATCGATGAGATGGTCAAGAATGAGAAGGTCAAAATCTATCTGGCTGAATCGGAGGAAGCCGCAGTAGCAGCCTATGAGAATATGCTGAAGAACGCAGAGAACATTGGCCTGCAGAAGCTGACCGACTGGGCGAATGCGACCTATCAGAAGAAGAAAGAACTGTTCAAGTAAGCGAATTCCTGCCGGTAGAGACCTGTCTCTACCGGGTTTTACATGTTCATGGTAGGATTAGAGAACACAAGTCGGGCACCGGAGGGACAGACTGCCGTGAGCATCGTACGCAAGATGATAGTAGGATATATCTTTCTGATTTTTATTCCTGTAGTTACGTTTGGCTACTATTATTATAGTAAGATCTATGACAGTGTAAGCAGCCAGTTTGTGGAGAGCCGTCAAAAGATACTGGAGCAGGCCTATGCCAATATGAAGGCGGACCTGGCCCGGATTGATTCCACCCAGCGTATGCTGCAGTACAACCCGTATGTCACCGACTATCTGGACGGCAGCTATGAGACGGACTCAGAGAGCATATATGCCTATAACCGTTATATCAATCCGGTGATTCTGCAATCGCTTAATATCAGTCCTGAGATCGACACGTTCAGAATCTATATAACCAAGCAGGGCGTGCTGCCCATTACTGACCGGCTGCTCGAACTATCGGCGCTGGATGAACAGGGTGCCGAGGCTACCCGTATACTCCGGCCGGGCCAGGGCAAGTGGATCATTCCCGATCCTGAGGTGGAAGCGCCCCCGCTGGTATTCTACCAGAAAATATACAATAATGACTTTACCGAGATTGTGGGATTGCTGGAGCTGCGGGTCGGCAGTGAGCTGATCCGCAAGTTCTACCGGGCAACAGGCGGAGGGGATTGGACTGCGCTGCTTCTGCCGGCAGAGGGTGAGCCGCTGGAGCGGGAAGGCATTCCCGCAGCGGTGGACGATGCCACCTGGAGCAGACTGGCTTCGGGAGAAGCGCAGACCTATTTCATTAACCGGGAGGTCATTGTTAATCAGCTATATATGAAGGAACTGGGTGTACGTGTCGCGGTCATCGGCAAGGTATCCGAGGTGTTCCGCTCGATCCGGAGCCAGGAGCTGGTGATGATTACGACATTCGCGGTGCTGCTTGCGTTATTGTCATTCGCCTATTACACACTCGCATCAACGATTACGAAGCGCGTACTCCGGCTCGCCAGACATATGCGCAACCTGAATGATGATAATCTGAAGCAGTCCATCAGCAAGGAAGATAAGCCGGGCCGCAGAGATGAGATCAGCTTCCTGACTGAGACCTATAATTCGATGCTCCTGCGCATGGATGAGCTGATCAACAATGTTCACCGGGCCGAGCTGCGCAATAAGGAAGCCGCTTACAAGGTGCTCCAGGCCCAGATCAAGCCGCATTTTCTCTATAATACGCTGGAGACCATCCGCATGCTGGCTGAATCGAACAACGACAAGGAAGTGGCGGAGATCTCTTACTGGTTCGGTAAGCTGATGCGCTACAGCCTGTCCGCCCAGGACGATCATACCGTTCTCTCCCAAGAGCTTGAGACCGTGGTCTTCTACCTCAATATTCACAAAATGCGGCTGCAAAAAAGACTTACCTATGAGGTCGATATCGCTGTGGCTGCGAAGACCCTGATCTGTCCAAGATTCATCCTCCAGCCGCTGGTTGAGAATAGTATTATTCACGGAGCTGCTGTGACGCTGCGGCCGGTCCATATCCTGATTCAAGCGCAGGAGACGGCAGAGGAGATCCGAATCAGCGTATCCGACAGCGGCATTGGCATTCCTGAAAACCAGGTGCGGCTTATTCAAGCTCGGTTATCCCGCGGGGAAGAGGTGAAGACTCAGGAAGAGGCGGAGGGAGGCGTGGGCCTGTATAATGTCAGCGAGCGAATTAAATCATTTTATGGCGGGACCTCACGGCTGGTTCTTGAGAGTGAGGAGGGCAAGGGGACCTGCCTGACCATCATCCTATCGAAAGGGGCGGCAGAGCAAGCATGAGAATTCTGATCGTAGACGATGAGCCGATTATCCTTGGAGGGCTGGTGAAGGTGATTGGCGGAGCCGCGCCGGTCGGGGCTGAGATCCGCGAGGCCGGTGACGCCTTCGAGGCGCTTCAGATTATGAAGGAATACATGCCGGATGTGACGGTAACCGATCTGCATATGCCGGAGAAAAACGGGTTCGAGATGATGGAGGAGGCGAAGGAGAACGGTTTATGTGAGCGCTTCATTATTCTTACCGGACATGATGACTTCGAATATGCCCGCCGGGCGCTCCGCTACGGGGTAGTGGACTACCTGCTGAAGCCGGTGGATAAGGAGGAGGTAGCCCGGCTGCTGAGTCAGGTGAACCGGAATCTTCCCTCCCTGGACAGTACGGACTGTCCGCCTCATGCCAAGCGGATTCTTGCCTATACCCGGCTGAATTATATGAATGACCTGTCCCTGGATCATCTGGCCGAGCTGATGAACCTTCATCCGAATTACATCAGCAGCCTGTTCAAGAAGGTCACGGGTGATACCTTTGTCAATTACCTGAATACCACCCGGATCAAGGAAGCGCAGAAGCTGCTGAGCCTCCACCGGGATCTGCCGATAGTCGAGATCGGACGCCGGGTCGGCTATGAGAACAAGCATTACTTCAACAAGGTGTTCAAAAAATATACCGGCAGCACCCCGGGCGCTTACCGGGAAGACCACTGAAGCTTGCGCTCGGCCGGGAGGCCGGGCGCAAGGATGGGGCATGCTGTACCTACACGCCTCTCTTGGCCTTCCGGCACTTCAGATTGTACGTACGCCCGTAGGCTGTGCCGTATCTTACGATCCGGTTCAGCATCCGGGGATCCTTCAGCTTGGTGAACGGGCAGGGATCAGGGGCGGTGTTCACTTCCAGAATCCAGGGAGTCAGCCGCCGGTCCAAGGCCACATCCACGCCGATTTCCTTAAGTCCGGGATAGGCAGAGCTTAACTGGATGGCGCACTTCACGCCAAGTCCGTTCATTTGGGCAAGCAGAGTCTTGCGCTTCTCGGAACGGGTGTAGGCCTTCAGCAGCGTCTCCACCGGATAGATGGTTCCGCCCTGGCTGCCATTCGTAACCACCTTCTGCGGATGCGCCACGCGTCCCGCCGCTCCTGTAGCCTCCCACTTCCCCTGAAGATTACGCTGCACCATCACACGGATATCAAAAGGCCGTCCGCCGTAAGTCAGCAGCCGGATGCCCTTTTGTACCAGATAGGACCGGCCCCGGGTCTCCGCCAGGAGGGACTGATAGGCCTCGTTATAATTACCGAATGTGCTTATCCTTGTCCCTGCCTGATAGCGGTAGGACCGCGCGTTCCCCGAATCAGCCCCGCTTCCGCCAGCGCCGCTATTGCTCCGCAGTATCCGCTGTTCAACCCTTATGACCCCTTCGCCTAACGAACCGCAGCAGGGCTTAATATAGACCATCTGATGATTTTGCAGCATGGCCTGGAGTACTCTCCGGCTTAGTTTTCGGGTCTCCGGGATATGCCGCTTTAATTCAGACTTCTTCGCCAGTATCGTTGTCTTCGTTAATTTATTGGATATTCGGCTGATTTGCTCCTTCATGCTAATCCCCCGTTCTATGGACTCTAATAGGCTATAGTACGGTACAGAGCCGGATTTGGCTTGGGCGGATGCCCCGGGGCTGAACACACAGGCAGATGATTACATAGATTATTGAAGGTATTCATCCGGGAGGCTGCGTTCAGGCAACCGGTGCGGGAGGCGTCGAAAGGAATGGCGGAGCAGTGGCGGGATAAAGTAAACGAAGTAATCAGGTACTTCCCCTGGTACAAGGATCTTATCGGCAATGAGCACGTGAATTACAGTCTGGAGCATCTTCCCCTTATGACTTCGGATTTGCTGGATACTCATTATTATAATAACGAACCCGATGCTTCTCTTGCAGTCTACCGGACCTCGGGCACCAGTACAGGACGGCGCAAATCAATCGTCTATTCGGAAGAGGATGAACAGCATTATATCGATATCAAAACCAGGCTGTTCGAAAAATTGCTTCAGGGAAGCGGATGTGCAAGGGCGCTGGCGGATATGGGGACCGGACATGCTGCGAATACGGCGCTGGCTATTTTTGCACGGCTGGGACTGGTTAACAGCTCCATTCCCTTCGAGTTGCCGGTAGAACAGCATATTGAGCGTATTCAGGCTTTCCAGCCCGACCTGCTGTACACCATGCCCTCTATCCTGGATCATATCGTATATGCTGCGGAGGACCCCCGGGCGTTCGGAATCCGCAAAATCATTCTGGTCGGCGAGATCGCTACCCGGGAGTGGCAGCAGAACATGGCCCGCCTGTTCGGCCTGAGGCCGCAGGATATTACCGATACGTACGGTTCGATTGAAATCGGCACGATTGCTTATTATTCGTATGAGCTGGGCCGGTATCTGCTGGCTGAAGGCATTGTTGCCGAAGCTGTGGGAATGGAGATCGTAGGGGAAGGGCTCGACCCGCTGAGTAACGGCGAAGGCATTCTGGTGTTAACTTCAACCGTGCGTAAGCTGCTGCCAGCCCTCCGGTTTGTCACCTATGATGTGGTGAGGGATTTCAGGACCGTGCAGGTAGACGGGGTGGAACGGCAGAGCTTCCAGTCCATCGTCAAACGGGTGGGCCGTGAGCTGAAGCATGGGGAGAAAATCAGCATCTACGATATTGAACAGGTGGTCTACCGTCATCTTCAGCAGGCCAGGGTCCGGGTTCATGTCAGCCATAATGCATTATCCGTGTATATCCAGAGCAGGTCAGCAGCTCTATCCTGCGTTCCGGTCATCAGGGAAGAGATCAGGGCATGCATCCCGGAGATTGGTCTGATGATCGCAAATCACCTGCTTGACGATATTGAGGTCATTCTGACGGCAGAGGACGGGGAGCTTATCGGCGGGCAGGTGAAGAACAAGAAGCTGTATTACCGGAAAGATCAAACGGAGCAGCAGACAGTGGAGCAGCGGGCAGAGCCTCAGCTTACCAGCGGGATTTTATCGGCTATCGGACATACACCGCTCCTCAAGCTGGAGCATCTGTTTGCTGCCAGCGGGTTCAGCGTATACGCCAAGCTGGAGCTGATGAACCCGGGAGGAAGCGCAAAGGACCGCCCAGCCTTGCGGATGATCCGGGAAGCGTGGAAGGAAGGTCTTATCGGGCCGGGGACCGTTATTATTGAATCCAGTTCCGGGAATATGGCCATCAGCCTGGCCATGATATGCAAGCAGCTCGGGATGAGCTTCATCAGTGTGGTGGATGCCAGAACCACCGGGATGAATCTTCAGATGCTGAAGGCCCTGGGTGCGGACATTGATTTCATTGACCGCCCTGATCCTGAAACCGGGGAATTCCTGCCGGCCCGCCTGAAGCGTGTGCAGCAGCTGCTCGCGGAGAACCCGGGCAGCTATTGGCCGAATCAGTATGCCAATCCCAATAACTATCTGTCCCATTATGATACGACTATGCCTGAGATCGTGAACGAGCTGGGGCAGGTCGATTACCTATTCTGTAGTGTCAGTACCTGCGGAACGATAAACGGGCTGGCAGAATACGTGAAGGACAAGGGATTGCGGACCCGGATTGTGGCGGTGGATGCAGAGGGTAGCGTTATTTTTGGCGGTTATCCGAAGAAGCGGCACTTCCCTGGACTGGGTGCCGGTATTGTGCCCCCGTTATGCAGACTGGACCTGATCGACCGGATTGTGCATGTGACCGACGCCGATATGGTGAAGGGCTGCCGGGCGCTGGCCCGCAGGGAATCCATTCTGGCCGGAGCCTCCTCCGGGGCAGTGCTTGCCGCTATTCGGCAACTTAAGGAGGAGATCCCTCCCGGCGCGGTCTGCACCGCCATCCTGCATGATAAGGGAGAACGGTATCTCGATACGGTATACTCGGACACCTGGGTTCAGAACCAATTCGGAGCGGAGCTGCTGTCAGCCATGGATGAATATCTGGTGTGACCACCTTACCTGAGCTTGGCCTTATCGGCTGTGGACCGATAAGGCCAAGCTTATTGTCAGATGACTATTAACGTTCCTTGGCGACCCGATCGAACGGATTCAGATATAGTCATCACCTGGGAAGAAGGCCTATGGTATGATGGACGTAATCGTAATAGCAGATCCGCCCGTGATTTTACACCCCATTAACATCCTTAATATGTTGGCGTGATATAACTGAAACAATCGGTTATAAGAGGAGAAGATGAGATGAAGCTAAGCAAAGAGGAGAGATCGTGGATTCTGTACGACTGCGGGAATTCCGCTTATTCGATGGCCGTGACTACGGCGCTGCTGCCGATTATCTTCGGGATGTTTGATAATGTGGGCAGCAGCATGGACCTGGGGTACTTCAACTCCATCGCCAGTATTCTGGTCGCGGTCCTCAGCCCGATTCTCGGTACGATTGCCGATTATAAGGACCGGAAGAAGCGGTTTTTTATTTTTTTCGCTGCGCTCGGTATCCTTGCCACCGCCTCCCTGGCCTTCGTGTCCCCGGACAGCGGTCAATGGCAGCTGCTCATCGCCTTTTACATTCTGTCAGCGGTCGGCTTCGCCGGGTCCAATATCTTCTATGATTCCTTCCTGGTGGATGTTACGGAGGATGAACGGATGGACAAGGTGTCTACCCGAGGGTTCGCCTACGGCTACATCTTCAGTTGTATTCCGTTCGGTATCAGCCTGCTGCTGATCTTCCTGCTGGGGATGGACAAGGCCATCGGCTACCAGATCGGGTTCATCATTACGGCGCTCTGGTGGGGGCTGCTTACGGTGCCAATGATCCGCGATGTGAAGCAGAGATATTATATCGAGCCTGAGCCGAAGCCTGTTGCCCGGAGCTTCCAGCGTATCGCTGCCACCTTCAGGAATATCCGCCAGCACCGAATCGTCTTTGTGTTCCTGCTCGCCTACTTCTTCTACATTGACGGAGTGGATACGATTATCAAAATGGTTGTGCCCTACGCCACCTCCGTTCTCGGCACAGATGCCCTGGATACCTTCACGCTGCTGGGAATTCTGCTCATCATCCAGATTATTGCCTTTCCCTGCGCGATTCTCTATGGCAATCTGGCCAAAACCTACTCCGCCCGGAATCTGATTATTGCCGGGATCTTCACCTACGTTATTTCTTGTATCGCAGCGTTCTTCATTAGCTCGGTATGGCATATTTTCCTGCTGGGTGCGCTGATCGGCTCGGCACAGGGCGGTATTCAGGCGCTTAGCCGGTCCTATTTCGCCAAAATCATCCCGAAGGAGAATTCCAACGAATTCTTCGGGTTCTATAATATCTTCGGCAAGTTCGCGGCGATTCTCGGCCCTGCCTTAATGTCTCTGACCACTACCTTGACCGGGGATGCCCGCTACAGTATTTTGTCGATTATTCCGCTCTTTCTGATCGGCTTCTTCATCTTCATCACATTGCCAAAGGGGACATAGTATGGAATCTACTGGACTGCAACCGCCACCACCCTCAGCAGCCAAGCATCTGATCGTCATTTCCTATGATGCCTTCTCTGAAGATCACTGGGAGATAGCCAGCCGCCTGCCCAATCTGTCCAAGCTGATCACCAGCGGTGCCTACAGCAACCGTCTCAGAAGTGTCTATCCTACGCTCACTTACGTGGTACATACGACCATCGCTACCGGCGTCTACCCGGATAAACACGGCATCTATCACAACAATCCGCTGCAGCCGTTCGTGCCGGAGGAGGAGCAGCGCTGGTTCTGGTTCCGGGAGGCGGTCCAGGTGCTAACGATCTATGATGCCGCGCGTAAGGCGGGGCTGAGTACGGCGGGACTGCTCTGGCCGGTAAGCGGCAAGTCCTCGATTCAGTATAATATTCCAGAGATCCGTGCGCTAAAAGGAGAGAATCAGGCGCTCAAGATACTGCGAAGCGGCAGTCCCCTGTACTGCGCCCGGCTGGAGCTGAAATACGGACGGATCAGGCAGGGCATCGCCCAGCCGCAGCTCGATAACTTCACCACGAAATGCGCCGCCGATACGATTAAGCGGCATAAGCCGAACCTGCTCATGATGCATCTAATCGACCTGGATGACACCAAGCATATGTACGGCACGGATAGCGGGGAAGTAGACGATGTCATCCTGCGGATGGACAACCGGCTGGGGGAGATTATGCAGGCGGTTGATGATACCGGAATCCGGGAGGAGACGGTAATTATGGTACTGGGTGATCATGGTCAGTTCAACGTGCGCTACAAGGTGCATTTGAACAATCTTTTGCAGGCTAAGGGGCTGATCTATGAGAAGGATGGCGTGATGCAGTGGCGGGCCTACTTCCAGAGCGGCGGCGGTTCAGCTTATCTGCATGTGCAGCCCGGAGATGAGGAAGCGCAGCGGCTGGCCTTGGCGGCGGTGAATGAATATAGGCGTGACGGAGCACCCGGCATTGAGAGTGTATATACGGAAGAGACGCTGAAGCAGCTTCATGCCAGTCCGGTGGCAAAAGTCATGCTTGAAGCACAACGGGGCTACAGCTTCGATGAGGCGCTCGCGGACACGCTGATCACCGATCTGCAGGCGGAGGGTATACGCTATGCTACGCATGGCTACTCGCCAGATGCAAGCGGGTACCGCTGCAATCTCGTCATCGCAGGGGCTGGGATCAAGCAGGGCTATCCCATCGGCGATCTGGAGATGGTCGACATCGCCCCGACGATGGGACGAATTCTGGGGATGGAGTTCGGGCCGGGGGACGGGCGGGTGCTGGAGGAGATTTTTGAGGCATAGCTAGGGGAATAGTAATGGTAGTATGAATGATGAATAGAGCAACTTCCATCGGTCTGATCAGGATGTCCGCGCACGCGGCCGCCGGGTTGGGCTTTTTTTGTTGTTGATAGGGTGGGTGAACAGGAGGATAGCTTGCTTATGCGGGGGTGTGGAGCGGGTGCACGCAAGCTGAATGTAGGCGAAAAAGCGAACACAATGTGCGCGCCGAGGTAGAGTGGCGTTTACCGCAGGAAATAGGTGGATTTCCTCCACTTGCTGATGAACGAATGAGCGCTTCCCGGACAACAGTTGTATAAACAACACTTAATTTCAGCCTATTTAGCCGCAGAAGCCCAAACAAACTATTTTAGTTGCACTATTTCCACTTGTTGCCATGCATTTGCCTGAAGTGGGCTAATTAAGATACGTTTTTCCACCTGTTTGCCGCTAAGAGGGAGGCGCTGCCCCTGAACATTAACCAACGCCACGACTGTAATTTAAATTTAAATTACCGTTGACAATTTGCCTATGATCAAATATATTATCCATAAGAATAAAAGTTTCCTCGGGGAAACATATATGTATACGAGAAACAATAGACTCATTAATAGGCCATATAGTTTGAACTGAATAATTCAAGTTGCGGGAAAAGTGGCGGAGGGGAATTTTGGAACTGGAGGAGAGGTAGCGGCCGGAAGTCCAAAACTTCTCTGGAGTCACGGCCAATCCCAAAACCTAAAAAGACTAGATAGGCTAAATAAGAGACGGGGTGCTGACATGATTCAGATTAAAGGTTTAAATGTTGATTATTTCGGCCATTCGGCGCTGGAAGGAGTGACGCTCGATATCCCCTTCGGGCATTCGGTAGGCATTATCGGGCCCAATGGCGCCGGTAAATCCACATTCATTAAGGCGCTGCTGGATGTGATCAAGAAGAGAAGCGGAACGGTGAAGGCAGAGGGGAAGGACATTGCCCTGTACAGACGGAATATCGCCTATGTGCCGCAGAAGAATGATATCGACCTGACTTTTCCCATTACAGTGAAGGATACGGTGTTGACCGGAACTTTTCCGAACCTGAAGCTGTTCCGGCGTCCGGGGAAGAAGGAGAGAGCGATTGCAGAGCGCAGCATGGCGATGGTGGAGATCGGTGACCTTGCGGATAAGCAGATCAGCAATTTGTCCGGCGGGCAGCTGCAGCGGGTGTTTATCGCCCGGGCGCTGGCCCAGGAGGCCAGTGTGTTTTTCCTGGATGAGCCGTTTGTCGGCATTGATATGGTCAGCGAGCGCATCATTGTGAACCTGTTCAAGCAGCTCCGCGAGGAAGGCAAGACCATCCTGGTGGTGCATCATGATCTGCATGAGGTCGAAGAATATTTTGACAAAATCATTCTGCTCAACAAGCAGCTAATCGCCTTCGGAGATGTGCAGGATACCTTCACCACGGAGAATATCCGCAGAGCCTATGGTACCTCCTTGGGCAATGTAATGATCCAGGGGGCGGGAGGTGCCGCTCATGCTTGAGTCCTTATCCAGTCTGCTGAATATTCCAGTATACGCCATTAACGCCGGGTTATCTGCGATTATCCTCGGGATTGTCTCGGGGGCGCTGGGCAGCTTCATCGTTCTGCGCAAAATGTCGCTGATGGGCGATGCCTTATCTCACGCGGTGCTTCCGGGCGTCGCCCTGTCTTATATTCTGGGCATCAACATCCTGCTGGGCGCTTCGTTGTTCGGCCTGTTAGCCGCTATTCTCATTCAATTCATCACCAGCCGCAGCAATATTAAGAGTGATACCTCCATCGGCATCATTCTCAGCTCGTTCTTTGCACTCGGCATTGTCTTGATTACGTTCGCCCGCAGCGGGCTGGATCTCACCCATATTCTGTTCGGCAACATTCTGGCCGTTCCGCAATCCGAGCTGCTGCAATCCTTCATCATCATGCTGGCGGTGCTTGCCATCATTACACTGCTGTACAAGGAGCTGCTGATCAGCTCGTTCGATCCGGTGGTAGCGAAGGCTTACGGGCTGAAGACCGGTTTTTATCATTATCTGCTGATGATGCTGCTCTCCGTAGTGACCGTCTCCTCCTTGTCCCAGGTCGGGATTGTGCTGGTCATCGCCATGCTGGTCATTCCGGCAGCCACCTCGTATCTGTGGTCGAATTCCTTGCTGCATATGATCGTTTTGGCCTCTGCAGTAGGGGCAGCCTCGGGGATCATCGGTGTATACGTGAGCTTCCGCTACAATCTGCCGACAAGTGCAACCATCGTGCTGGTAGGCGTCACACTGTTCAGCATTTCATTCATCATATCGCCCAAGAATAATTTTCTGCGGAAAGGATTGAAGCAAGCATGAGACTGTTCAAAATACTATCGGCATCCGTACTCATTCTACTACTAGCAGCATGCTCCAACACCAGTAAGGGGGGAGCGGATGACGGTAAGCTGGAGATCGTGGCCACGTATTCGATTATTGCAGACATGACCCGGAATATCACCGGAGATAAAGCGGAGGTCTACAGCATGGTGCCTATCGGCACTGACCCGCATATGTATGACCCGCTGCCCGCAGATACAGGCAGGGTCTCCAGTGCGGACCTTATTTTCTATAACGGCTTGAATCTGGAGACCGGCAAGGGCTGGTTCCAGGATCTGCTCAAGGTGACGAAGAAGGAAGCGGCCGCGTTTGCCGTCTCCGAAGAGGTCACGCCGATGTACCTAACCGAGAAGGGGAAGGAGTCCCAGGTTGACCCTCATGCCTGGCTGGATATACAAAATGCGGTCAAGTATGTGGACGTCATTACCGCGCGTGTGATCGAACGGGACCCGGACAACAAGCAGTATTATCTGGATAACCAGACCGCATATGTGAAGGAGCTGACGGAGCTGGATCAGTATGCCAAGGAAGCTGTGAGCAAGGTCCCGCAGGAGAAGCGCGTGCTGGTGACCAGTGAAGGGGCCTTCAAATACTTTTCCCAGGCCTATGGCTTCGAGTCCGCCTTCATCTGGGAGATCAACACTGACAGCCAGGGAACACCGGAGCAGATGAACCGGATCATCGGCATCATTAAGGAGAAGCAGATTCCGGCGTTATTCCTGGAGACGAGCGTCAACCCCAAGACGATGGAGACGATTTCCCGCGAGACCGGGGTGCCGGTTCACTCCAAGATTTTCACGGATTCTCTGGCTAAGGAAGGCGAAGACGGAGACACCTATCTGAAGATGATTAAGTGGAATATCGATCAGGTGATTGAGGGCTTATCGAAGGAATAGGCAGATGCCTGTGTACGAAAAAGAGCCCGCAACAACAAATAACCCGCAAGGCCGGATAAGCACTGCTATCCTTGCCTGCGGGTTATTCGTTATCCTTAGGGGTTATTTTGTGTGGTGACAATCCCGAGCACGAAGCCGTCATAGCCCTTGCTGCCGACCGTCTGTATTGCAGTAGCATCTATACGCGGCTCTGCGGCGAGCAGCTCCATGAACTGCCGGATGCCTTGAACCCGGTCATCTGCACTGCCCGGGTCAATAACCTCGCCGTCACGCACCACGTTATCGGCTACGATGACTGCGCCCGGCCGGGCCAGCTTCAGCGCCCACTTCAGGTAATGCGGATTATTAGGCTTGTCGGCATCAATGAAGATGAAGTCAAACGGCTCATAGCCCCGGGCTTCCAGCAGCGCCAGCGAATCCAGCGCCGGGCCTTCAATTACCTCTGTCTTGTCTGCCAGCCCCGCCATTCTCAGGTTATCCTCAGCTACTACAACATGCTTGTGCTCGAATTCCAGCGAGACCAGCCTGCCCGTCTCCGGCAACGCCCGCGCCAGCCAGATGGTGCTATAACCGCCCAGGGTGCCAATCTCCAGAATGTTGGACGCTCCCTTCATTTTAGCGAGCAGATGCAGCAGCTTCCCCTGATTCGGAGCGACATCAATCGCCGGTAAGCCGGCCCCTGTATTCGCATCCAGCACAGCATCCAGGACCGGATCTGCCGCCAATAATCGGTCATTGAAATAAGCGTCTACGTTGCTCCATTTGTTCTGTTCTTCCATGTGAATCCCTCCGTTAGTTGTGTTTTTGTATTGGTGTATTAGAACTGCTTTAAATATAAAGGATTGTCAATCATAATACTAATATATGTTAATGGTATAATCATAAGTATAGATTATGAATACAACCGGTGAATAGGAGGGTAATTATGAACATTCATGCACTGAGGCTTTTTTATTATGTAGCCGAGACGGGAAGCGTTACGAAGGCGGCTGCCCGGCTGAGGATCAGCCAGCCGGCGGTGACCAGCCAGATCAAGAAGCTGGAGAAGGATTTGGGGCTGCCGCTGTGTAGTCCCAGCGGCCGGGGAATCTCGCTGACTCCCTTCGGCACAGAGCTGGCGAAGCAGGCAGGCAATCTCTTCACCTATGAAGAACGGATAGAGGAGTTCGTAGAGGATTACCGCCAGGGCCGGAAAGGGAAGCTGCGCATTGCCGCCACCTATCTTCCGGCGAATTTCCTGGTCCCGGGCTGGGCGGCCCGGTTCAAGGCGGGGCAGCCCGAGATGGAGATTGAGATTACCACGACCAATTCCACGCAGGCCTTTGAACAATTGCAGCGTCATGAAGCAGATGTGGCCTTTTACGGGGGCGGAGCCAAGGAGAAGCCGGAGGATGTAGACTGGCTGGAGCTGTTTGAGGATGAGCTGTGGTTCGTAGTGGCCCCTTCCCATCCTTTTGCCAATGGTACGGTATCGCTGCCGGAGATGATGCAGGAGCCGTTCGTGATGCGTGAGGAAGGCAGCTCCACCCGGGAGCGTCTGGTCTCGCTCTGTACAACCTACGGCCTGAAGCCGCCGCGTGTGACCCTGCAATTCAGCGGGTTGGGCGAAGTCATTCGTTCGGTCATGGCAGGGTATGGCGCCAACTTCATCTCCTCGCTGGCTGTGCGGGACTATGTGGAGTGGAAGCAGTTATGCCGGGTACAGGTGGAGGGCATTCAGCTTAGCAATCATATTGCTGTCTGTACACGCAAGAACGAGACCCTGTCAGCCGGGCTACAGCGGTTTATTGACATCTGCCGGGAATGATAAAACAATAATTAAATATTATTATTCGATCTAAATATATTGATAAACGATAAATACTGTGTTAAATTGAACTCACAATTAATGAGTGAGGTGCTTGTCTTGATGAAACGTAAACCCGCTTCAACCACTTTTTTGAAGGCTGTGATTCTTCTGCTGGGCATGGGTGCACTGGCCCTGTGTATCTTTGCGGTTCCGTCCATCGCCGGCTTTGCAGCCGAGCTGTATCCGGAGCATGCGTACCTCAAGGCTCTGGTCATGATTGATTTATACGGGGCGGCGGTACCTTTCTACATTGCGCTCTATCAGACCTTCAGGCTGCTGGGGTATATTGACCAGAACATGGCCTTCTCGGAGGCTTCGGTACAGGTGCTGAAGAATATCAAGCACTGCGCAGTGGCCATCAGCGGGATATTCGTTATAGGGTTACCGCTGTTCTATCTGATGGCGGAGAAGGATGATGCCCCGGGGATCATCGTCATCGGGATGATCCTTATTTTTGCCTCGCTGGTCATTGCCGTGTTCGCGGCAGTTCTCCAGAAGCTTTTGAAAGACGCTATTGAACTGAAATCTGAAAATGATCTGACAGTCTGAGGTGACGACCATGGCGATTATAATCAACATTGATGTCATGCTGGCCAAACGGAAAATGAGCGTAACCGAGCTTACGGAGCGGGTGGGAATTACGATGGCGAACCTGTCCATTCTGAAGAACGGCAAGGCCAAAGCGATCCGTTTCTCAACGCTTGAGGCGATATGTAAGGCGCTGGACTGCCAGCCGGGAGATATTCTGGAATACACAGCGGATGCTATAGAATAATGGACATCGGGAGCGGGGAGGGAACGGTATTGAGAACCATGACACGGCTGCTGCACTTCGGGTATCATCAGGCGATGAGCTGTATCTTTCCTGTAGCGATCTTTGGAACGTTAATCCTGACCCGCACAATCGAGCTGCCGTTCATCCACCGCTATGATCTGATTCTGCTAATTCTGCTTACTGTGCAGTACCTGATGTACCGGAGCGGGCTGGAGACGCTGGATGAGCTTAAGGTCATCTGTGTGTTTCATGTAATTGGACTGGTGCTGGAGATGTATAAAATAAAAATGGGCTCCTGGGCCTACCCGGAACCCGGTTATGCGAAGCTGCTCGGTGTGCCGCTGTACAGCGGATTCATGTATGCCAGTGTGGCCAGCTATATGTGCCAGATCTGGCGCAGACTGAAGATGGAGTTGACCGGCTGGCCGGGTCTTGCCGCTGCTGGACTGCTGGGCGGAGCGATCTACCTGAACTTCTTCACCCACCACTATATTCCGGATTTCCGCTGGTGGCTGACAGTCCTTGTAGTAGTGGTATTCTGGAGAACCTGGATCATCTACCGGGTGCAGGGCAAGACCTACCGGATGCCGCTTGTGCTGGCTTTTGCCATTGTAGGGTTCTTCATCTGGCTGGCCGAGAATATTGCGACCCTCCTGGGAGCGTGGCAATACCCGGACCAGCACGAGAGCTGGCATCTGGTCGGCTTCGGCAAGATCAGCTCATGGTTCCTGCTGGTGATTATCAGCGTGATTATTGTCGCTCAGCTTAAGCATGTGAAGGCCGGCCGGAACGGGTCCAGATAGCCAGTCCGTCCAGCGGATAACGGAAGGACGGTCCCGTTCCGCCGGAGACGGAAGGGATTAGCGAACATTGTTCCCCGTTGGAATCAAGGGAGAATAGCTGTTCAATGTGATAGACACCGGGAGACGGTGCTGACTCATAGAGTCTCAAGGCGACTCCAGCAGCCGTTGCTGCTGTGATGGATGCTTCATGTACGCCTGTGATTCCGTATTCTCTGGAGGCGGGTATACCGTCCTTCATGCCACAGGCATCGACTTTGACCGCGTAGCGCTCGGACCCGAAGCGGAAGCGGGTGAACGCCTGGACCGCGAGGTTGCGGAGCGTCCGGTTACGCAGCAGACGGGAGAGTCCGGTGCGGCGCAGCAGAGCTGCGGCTGAGGTCATGCTCCGTGAATCGAAGCAGAGCCGGGTCGAGACAGAAGGTACGGCAAGGGTCTGAGGCAGAGTCATCTGATCCGAAAAAGGAAACCGGTAGGCTCTATGCGTCCGCAGAGCAAACCCGAAATCCGCAGTCTTAGCCTCCGTGAAGCTTGAGGCGGTGCGCGGTCTGCCGTGTTCGGTAATCTCGAAGTCGGCTCCAAGGTTGTCCACCGTCCACTCCATAGCCGCCTGTCCATGGCTGTCACCCAGTCCCAGCATGATCGAGATGTCGATCTGCTCTGTATGGTCCAGCTCCTGGACAGCCCGTGCCGCAAGCAGGTTCGTTAACCCTGGTGCGAGGCCGACACTCAGCACTGCTGCCGCCTTGAGCTTATGCTTCACAGGGTCGAGCCTTTGCAGCATAGTCAGGAAGTCTCCGCTTGCCGAGACATCTACATAATGGGTGCCGCTCTGGAGGCAGGCTTCTGCTAGCCTGGTGTCCTGCTGATCTAGACACATGACGACCAGCTTGACCTTCCCCAGCAGCTCTGGGGGAAGCGGCTTCTCTGCCGACAGGCGCAGCGGCTTCACATATCCGCCGGTACTGCGGGAGAATTCCTCGGCCCTGTTCAGGTTTCTTCCTGCCGCGTAGACCTTGCCGGGGTGCTGTGCCCCGAGTAGCCGGCATATCTGTGACCCGACATGCCCGTAGCCGCCGATTACTACAATATCTGTTTTCATAAGTATTCCCGTCCTTCGTGGTGGATTGCAGAATCTGCGGTATAATTAACGTTACGTATCATTATCCTGCTAAGGCGGGCGGCAGACTATCCCACATTTGTGGGATTTCGGGGAGGACAGAAGATGAACAAGGGAGTACATAGCCTATTACAGCTTGACCCTGTCCGGGGTGGTCCGGTTCTGGATTCACAGCAGTACCGCGAAGCGGTAATTGCCAGGCTCCGCCTGCTGGTTCCGTTCGCTGCGGCCTGTTGTACGACAGTAGACCCGCACACGCTTTTAACCACAGGGGCAGTCACGGAGCAGGGACTTGAAGAGGTTCATCCGCTATTGTTCGAATATGAATATCTGCATGAGGATTATATGAAGTATGAGCAGTTAGCGGTGTCGGATATTCCGGCAGTCTGCTTAAGCGGAGTGACCGGGGGAAGCCTGGAGAAAAGCGCGCGGTACCGCAAGGTGCTGCAGCCCGCCGGATTCGGGGATGAGCTGCGCGTAGCGCTGCGCACAGGCGGGGTCTGCTGGGGGTTCCTGACCTTATTCCGTCAGTTGGGCCAGCCGGCGTTTCAGGAGCAGGAATGTGCCTTGTTGGCTTCGGTAGCTTCGCTGATCGCTGAACGTCTGCGTGCGTATTCCTCTATCCTGCCGGTATCCGGAGCGGACCGGGCAGTGCCGGAGGATAACGGTATTCTGGTGCTGAGTGAGCGGCTGGTACCGGTCAGTGCGAATGCAGCAGCCCGTTATTGGCTGAAGCAGATCTGGAGCCTGGAGCAGCTGGAAGAAGGGCAGCTTCCAGGCCCGGTGCGTGCCGTCTGCCTGCGGGTGCTCGGCGCGAAGAAGCCCGCCGGAGCCGGGACTTCTCAGGCAAGAATAAGTCTTCCAATCGGAGACGGGGCGTATCTGACAGTTACCGCAAGCCTGCTTGGCGGCCCGCAGACACAGCTCGCCGTATCCTTGGTAAGTGCCCGCTCCGGCGATGTTTTCCGGCTGCTGGCCGAAGCCTTCGCCCTGACCGCGCGGGAGAAGGAGCTGGCAGAGCTGCTGGCGCTGGGGTTATCGACCAAGGAGCTGGCCGAATCGCTGCATATCTCCGCCTACACGGTACAGGATCATTTGAAATCCATCTTCGCCAAGACAGGCGTATCCAGCCGCAGAGAGCTGATCAGCCGGCTGCTTCCGCGATAAGGGTCGAGAATTACTTATGAGAATTACAAATGTAGAACAAATAAGGGGAATCTCCACAGCCTTTGGCTGGAGATTCCCCTTGCTTCATGTTCGGACTTGTATAGATCTGGAACTGCTTCGAATGAATTCTTACTGGCGCAGTGTCTTCAGCGCGCCGCTCCAGGCCAAGACCTGATCCAGCATAGCATTGACATTGGCAGCATGCAGGTCAGCCGGCTTGAACACCGAGCCGTTCTCGAAGTCGGTGAACAGCGAGAGAAGCGGGTGGACACGAACATCGGCGACGGACAATTCGCCGAGAATCCCGCGCAGATGCTCAGCGGCGCGGGCGCCACCGGCGGAGCCGTAGCTGACGATTCCGGCAGCCTTGTTGTTCCATTCTTCGCGGGCAGAATCCAGTGCGTTCTTCAGCGCACCGGAGAGACTGTGGTTATATTCCTGAACGATGAATACGAATCCGTCCAGGGTAGCCAGCTTAGCTGCCCAAGCCTGAGCTTCAGCGTAGCTGTCGCTCTCCCCGAGCAGCGGCAGCTTGAAGTCAGCAATATCTACGATTTCGTAATTAGCATCTCCACGGGCATCAGCGATCCCCTTCACCCATTCGCCTACCTGCGGGCTAACGCGGCCCTGGCGTGTGCTTCCAAGAATAATTCCGATATTAAGTGTTGTCATTGTAATTCCTCCTCGAATTTTGTTTTCCGTAATTTGTTTTGCTTGATATGTTTTTTATTATAGCTGATAACTTTAATAAAGCAAGTGAAATTTTGAAACCTAGTTAAATTTTTAGCTAAAAATTAAAGCGGCCCAATCGCAGACCCGAATCTGGGAAGGCAATGGACCGCAATTGGTATTATGTCTCTGGTTGCAGCTAATGGCCGGCTTCGGCCGAGTTCACTTTTCCAGCCAGCCGTTTAACCACATAAGGTATGGTGATGGAAGTCAGGATGACAGTAAAAGCAATCTGTGCTATAGCTGTATCCGCAAATGGTGCATAAGCCGGGTTAAAACCGGCAGCTATCCCGGGCACAACCATCGATAGACCGGCGACTGAACAGGTAGCCGCCGCTGCATACCCCGGGCGTTTTAACAAGTGACGGTCAATCATAACCAGCGGCAGCAGACAAAGCAGGAAGAAGAGTAAGGTTAGCAGCAGGCCGGATAAGCTCGACCGGAAGGCCAGGCTCAGGTTGATGCTAGACCCGAAGCTGATGCCGAGGAATGGCAATAGGATCACTGTTCCCGGAGCAAACATCTTCTGAAGGTTAGCATCAAGATTGCCAAGCAGTATACCTACGGCAAAAGGGAGCAGCGTGGCCGCCACGCTAAGATAATCAATTCCTGCCCCGCTGGCTGAGTTCAGAATCATGACCGGAATGACCGGAACGGCGATCAGGTTCAAAATACCAAAGGCTCCCTGATCCATTTCATCTCCGTAGGAATTCATCAGCGCCAGGTAAAGGCCCGGATTGCAGCTAGTCAGCACTGCGATGAAGGCAATGGCAGAAATACCGGCAAAGCCCTCGATGCCGAATCCATAAACGAATGCCCATCCAAACATCCAGGCGATCAGGATTCTTGCCAGAACATGCACCCCGGCGCGCTTCAGTGTAGCAGGGAGCAGGCGGAGGTCCAACTGCGTCCCGGATACAAACAGGATCAAGCCGATAAGCACCATCGTTCCTCTGGAGGTAAACAGAGCGGTTGTAGGATCACCAATGCCGAACAGCTGCGGAAACACCGTGTTGACGGCGGCTGCCAGCAGCATGGGGACGATGAGCAGACCGCCAGGTATTTTTTGGACAGACCGTAGTATATTCATACTGCCTACAGCTCGGCCCCGTTCGTCCGGATAACATTCTGATACCAATAGAAGGAATCCTTGCGGGTTCTCTTCATCGTCCCGTTGCCGTAGTCATCCTGATCCACATAGATGAACCCGTAACGTTTGCTCATTTCCGAGGTAGAAGAGCTGATCATGTCAATCGGCCCCCACATGGTATAGCCTATCATTTCGACACCATCCTGAATGGCCAGCCCCATCTGTTCGATATGTTTTCTCAAGAAATCTATGCGGTAAGGATCGTTCACAGTACCGTCTTCATTCAACTTGTCGTAGAAGCCTGAGCTGTTCTCCAGAATAAACACAGGCTTATTGTAGCGGTCATACACCAGATTCAACGTATACCGCAGCCCAACAGGGTCGATCTGCCAGCCCCACTCATTTTCCGGCAAATGCGGGTTTTTATAGACACTGTGTACGTTGCCTGCCGTCAGTTCGAGCTGCTCTGTGTCACTGCTGGAGATCATGGAGTTGTAGTAGGACATACCGACGTAATCCGCCGTATGTGCATGGATGCTATCCAGATCGCCATCCTCGATGTGCAGCGTGATATTTTTGTCTTTGAAATACGTCTTGGCGTAATAAGGATACTCGCCCAGGTTCAAGACATCGAGGAAGAACTGGTTTTTCATCTGGTCATCCTTCTGCATCTGAAGGGCATCCTCCGGTTTGCAGGTGTACGGATAGGTCGTGAAGTAAGCGACCATGCTGCCGATTTGGTTACCCGGATCAATCTCATGCGCCAGTCTGGTCGCTCTAGAGGCTGCCACGAACTGATGGTGTAACCCCTGGAACAGCATTTCCTCATAATTCGGTGCATCGTATTCGATAATTCCGAGCGTTTTTGCTCCGGCTTTGACACTCATATTGATCTCGTTGAACGTCACCCAATACTTTACTTTGCCCTTGTAACGCTTGAATAACACCTCGCAGTAGTTGACATATAAGTCCACCAGCCTGCGGTTATACCAGCCGCCGAATTTGTCAATCAGCACGATCGGCGTATCGAAATGGCTAATGGTGATCAGCGGCTCCATGCCGTGCTTCAGGCACTCCTCAATCACCTGATCGTAGAATTGCAATGCTTTCTCGTTCGGGGCGGCATCGTCTCCGCCCGGGAATACACGGGCCCATGCGATGGAGTAACGGAAGACCTTGAAGCCCATTTCGGCGAACAGAGCGATATCCTCACGGAACGTGTGGTAAAAGTCGATGCCGCGGCGTTTTGGATATTTAACCGTATCCGGGTCGTTTTTGGCTTCCTCGATCATTTCGCGGTTAATTCTCAACTGCTTGGTTACTTTACGATCATTATTCTTATTGAATTGCATCACATCAGGAATGGTCAGACTCTTCCCGTCTACATTATATGCACCTTCCGCCTGACAGGCGGAGAGAGCGCCTCCCCACAGGAAGCCTTCCGGAAATATAGATTGTGTCATGATATTGTTCCTCCTTGATTGGTATGAGTTATGGAATCAGTTTGAGCAGTGCTCCGCTTTCTTGGATGGGACCGCTATCAGAGGCCGTCAGTACATCGGCGAACTGCTGCATATTGGTCACGACAATAGAGGTAATTGTAGGGTAGCCATCGGCAATAATTCCTTCGGAATCGAATTCCACCAGCAGGTCGCCTGCCTGAATGGATTGACCTTGCTCTACATAGGATTTGAAATGCTTGCCTTTCAGGCTCACCGTATTTACGCCGATATGAATCAGTATTTCCACGCCGTTCGCTGCTTTAAGCCCGATGGCGTGTTTGGTTCTGTACAATGCCTCAACCACTCCGTCAAAAGGTGCGTACACTCTGCCTTCACTCGGCACAATGGCAATGCCTTTACCCATCAGCTCCTGAGAAAAGGCTTGGTCCTCAACCTCGGCTAACGGCTTAATTTCACCTGTCATCGGGCTGACGATCAGCATACCAGCGGTATCCGCAGCGCGGGATGCCAAAGGGGTGGCATCCTGAGCGGCTGCCGGCGAAGCGGCGTTCTTCTTAGCCTTCGTAGTGGCTTGCCCGCCCGCATCTTCCTTGATGCCTGCGAGCAAGGTGAATACAAATCCCAGAACGACTGCTGCGATGGACCCGATCACAATATAGACGTAACGGTCTGCTGTATACGTTCCGAGGGCCAAGACTCCCGGAAGGGCGATGGCATTTGCACTCGCATGAACAATACTGTAGAAACCGCCTACGATTCCGGCTGCCGCACACCCGGCAAAGAACGGCCGTTTGTAACGAAGATTGACACCGTAAATCGCCGGCTCGGTAATGCCGAACAGGGCGGTGAAACCGCTTGACCCGGCTGCGGATTTCATCGTATTGCTCTTGGTAAGGACGAAGACACCGAAGGCGGCTCCCGCCTGGGCCAGGTTAGCTGCAAGAGAGGCCGGCAGCAGCATGGTCGAGCCTATGCTGGCAATCTGTTGAATCTGGATCGGCATAATGGCGTAATGCATGCCAAACATAACCATGATGGGCTTGAAGAACCCGAGAATCGTACCTGCCAATACGCCAACGGTTGCATACAGGTAGTTGATGCCGTCGGTCAGCCAAGTACCGATATAAGAGCCGACCGGTCCAAGTACGATCAGTTCCAGCGGGATCATGATGAACAATACAATCATTGGAGTTAAGAGCACCCGCAGAAACTTGGGAATGAATTTGTCCACTACAGGGTAGAGATAGCTCATGACCCACACGCCCAGAATGATTGGAATCACCGACGAGGAATATTTCATCAGCAGGATCGGCATGCCGAGGAAATCGATTGTTTTCACGCCGGTTTCGGCAATTTTGGCTGCGCCATCCAGAATCACGGGATGCATTAATCCGGCAGCAAGCGCAACGGCCAGATACGGATTGGTTTTAAATTTCTGGGCAGCACTTACAGCGATGAAGAAGGGCAGGAAGTAGAAAATCAGATCGCCAATCATATTGACGATGGACAGGAACCCGGAGCCTTCCATCCATCCTAGCGCTGCCAATACTGTAGCCACGCACTTGATCATACCGCAGCCGATCAAGGCCGGGAGCACTGGAGTGAAGATGCCTGCAATCGTCTCAAGGACCACATTTACCGGATTTTGTTTCTTTTTGGGAGCTGCATCCCCGTCTTCGCTCTGGAGGTTCTCCGAGGTGAGATTGCGCAGCTCAGCATACACAGCATCTACCTTGTTCCCGACCACCACTTGAACCTGCCCGCCTGCATTCTGCGCCTTCAGTACGCCTTCGAGTCGGTCCAGTGCCTTCAGATCGGCCTTTCTGTCTTCTTTAAGCACGAATCTCAACCGTGTTGCACAGTGGGTGAGCGATGAGATATTACGTTCGCCGCCTACAAGCTCCAGTACGTTTTGGGCCAATTCCTTGTTGTTCATGACCATTCTCCTTACATAAAGTAGTCTGGGAATAAAAAAATGACCAAGCCAGGGAATCGTCATTCCCGTGTGCTTGGTCATGCCTGATCGAATCAGTAACAGTCCAATTCATAGTATGCAATTATCGGGCAGGGCCGGCTAGTCGTTGGAGATTAACCTTTGAATGTGAAGAATCAGATACAGCTTCTCATCATTGGTGCAGCTCCAGCCGTAATTGTTCTGCAGGAATGCCGCGATCTTCTCCACACACTCCAGTTCACGCGGGAATTTCTCTGTTACCATCTCAAACAACGCTTCATTCTCTTTCTTCAGCGACTTGCCGCTCATCTGCCGCATGATGAAATAGCGGACATGGGTGGCGAAGCGCATGAAGTGAATGGACTCTTCCTCAAAATCAATTTTCAGCGCGTATTTGATGATGGACAGCATCTCACCGGTAACGGTGGTAATTTTGGTTGTATCGCTCATTTCTCCAGACCCCACCTGGGCATTCACAAAATGTAAGGCAATCAGGGTCGTTTCGGCTGCCGGGAGACGGACTCCCGCTGTAGCTTCAATTAACCGGACTGCAGCTTCACCTACACGGGTCTCATCCGGGTATAGGGTGCGCACTTCCCATTCCAGCGGATTCTTGATGGAGACACCTTCACGGGTACGGGCCAGAGCAAAACTTATATGGTCAGAGAGAGTGAGCAGCAGATTGGTATTGAACGTCTTATGCAGAATGTCGCTGCCCATGGTAATGACTTCTTCCGCCAGATAGATATGCTCAATCGGAATGCTGTTCAACAAGTCGTACATGCGGATGTTTTTGGGAGCGACAAAGATTTTCTCCACCACCATATCGGTTTCAGTTAACTGATAGGGGGTCTTTGGGAAACCAACGCCCTTGCCAACCACAAACACTTCCTCATTGTTGTCATTAATAGCAATAGCTACATTGTTGTTCACTTTTTTGATGACCTTCATACATACTCACCTCCCCGCCAAATAAAAATGACCGAAAAGGATTACAAAAAAATGTAATCGTTTTCGGTCATGCCTGGTTGCCCAGTAACAGTCCGTGTAAGGAATATAACCTTATTATAATCAGCAGCTTCGAAATGTCAATCATGCATTTTATGGGTATTAGAAATCAATTTATATGTCATTTTGCATAACATTGAATAGCTGATTTTAGGCTCGAATACAAAATATTAAGCTAAATAATTGATTGTCATGATGGAATTAGCTTAAAATACACTCAACAAGTCAGTTATTCTGACATATAATTAAGGAATCTTATGTATCTATAATATATGGAGAGGTGGGGCAGCCATGATAGAGGAAAAGAAACGGCAGGCAGAGCTTGAACTCCCGCGTGATTGCACCTTCTCGCCAGAAGACTGGCGTATTCTGGCCCAGTACTGGTATCCGGTGGCTACAGCAGCAGAGGTACAGGATCAGCCGGTGGCTGTGAAGCTGCTGGATATGAAGCTGGTATGCTACCGCAGCGGAGGCAAGGTGGTTATTGCCCGGGATCTGTGTTTTCACCGGGGAGCCCCGCTGAGTAAGGGATGGGTGGAGAACGGGGAGATTGTCTGCCCGTATCACGGGTTCCGCTATAATTGTGAGGGGAAATGTACTGCGGTACCGGCACATCCAAGCGCCAAAATCTCGCCCAAATTGAAATTGATTGTCTATCCGGCCATCGAACGCTACGGTCTGATCTGGACCTGCCTGGCAGATGCGCCGGAGCAGATTCCCGCCTTCCCGGCCTGGGATGATCCCGACTATATTAATATTCTGATCCCAAGCTTCGATATTGCCGGCTCGTCCGGGCGGCAGATGGAAGGCTTCCTTGATGTATCCCATTTCGCTTACGTGCATACGGCAACCTTCGGTGACCGCAATAATACAGAGGTCCCCCAGTACAAGGTGTGGCGTGAAGGGGAGACGGAGCTGGTGGCCGAATACTGGAGCACGGTCAGCAACTATGGCAAAGGGCAGGAGAATCCTGCGCCGGAAGGCTTCCAGTGGCTGCGGGAGTTCCGTGTATTCGCACCGTTCGCCGCTTCGCTAACTGTCTATTTCCCGGATGAGGGCAGGCTGAAGATTCTGAACTGTGCTTCTCCGGTGTCGGCCCGTTATACCCGGCTGTTCTGCCCGATCTCGCGGAATTTTGATAAGAATGCGCCCTTAGAGGACACGGTGAAATTCAATCTGCAGGTGTTCCAGGAGGATGCGGAGATGGTGGAGTCGCAGACGCCGGAGGATCTACCGCTGGATCTGCAGGCTGAAGCCCATATTCCGGCAGACCGCACCTCCATTGCTTATAGACAGCTGCTAAGCAGTCTGGGGCTGGGGCAGAATTATACGTCCTGAGCATTATTAACAGCACACGCCCGGCAGCAGAGAGCAGAAGCTCGGCAGCCGGGCGTGTGCTGTTGTGTTGATTGGGTCTAGGCTGCCTGCGTAACGTCGAGTCAGCGGCAGCAGCTAGACCGTATAATTTTCCAGAGAAAGGCTCCATCTTCCGTCCACAAGCTCAATTCTGTGCAGGCTGGCATAGGAAGCCGGGAATTTACTGCCACGGTTATTCCAATCGATCCCTTTGATGATGTGATAGATGATATTTATGACACCGCCGTGTGTAACAATAATTATGTTATCATCGGGGCCGCTGTCCGCATACTCTTCGCAGAGCCGGGTGAAGGTCTCTTGAATCCGTGTGAAAAATTCGAGCGGACTCTCTCCGCCGGGATAACGCTCGTCCATCCGCAGTCCTGAGAAGTATAAGCCGGGGTACCGTTCGTTCACGATTTCGTTCGGCATACCGGCGATCACGCCATTGTTCATCTCCCGCCAATCCATGCTGCGCACCAAGGGTAACTTCAGCTCTCTTGCCAGCTCGCCGGCTGTATCCAGCGCCCGCTGCAGATCACTGCTGACTATACGTTGTATAGGGAATGAAGCCGAATTCTCTCTCAAAAAACAGCCCAGCTTCTCGGCTTGTCTGTAGCCTTGGGTATTTAGCCCCCGCTGGCTCCATCCGCCGCGATATCCTTCGTCATCCTTGCCGTGTCTTACCAGATATATCGCCAACTGCTCCTCGGCCCCCTGTTCTATGATGCGTAAGTATGATTCCTTAAAAGGTTCCTTCAAAAAGGATATCCTGCTAAGTCTATCACTTACTTTCCAGAATGTTCAAGAACAGAAGTTACAACCTTGGTAGCACAGATTGACAATACCCGGACATAGCTTGCCTGGAGGGTTCGGGAATTACTTATTTTAAAATATAAGAATGTATAGGTTTCACGCAATGCATTATCCTTCTATTTCTCGCTGAAACGTTACCGTCCTTTAAAAGGACGGTAATCCGTTTCTGCTTACGGCACGAAGACAATACGCTGCTGACTGTCTGGCTTATTCTTCCATACTTGTTCAATCTGAGATAACGGATAAATGATAGGGTTCGCTGTAAGCTGACCCTCTGTAATCGCTTGGATCAACGCCGGGAATTCGGCCAGATATCCGGCAGGCGTGATGGACCCCTGGCCGCTGCCGATGATCTGGAAGTTGGCAGAACGGAGTGCAGCGGAAGGAATCGCGGCGTCCGCGCCTGCCATGGAACCGATCTGAATCCAGGTTAACAGCCGGCTGCGGTCGGACCGGCGGGTTAATATCGGGAGCATGGAGAGTGTAGCAGGATCACCCCACAGATAGTCGAGAACGATATCCACTTCAGCTGAGGCTTCGCCGAGGTTCCGGGCCACTGCCCCGGGATCTCCGGTAAGCGGTATGACTACATCTGCACCATACTGTGTAAGCGAACGCAGACGTTCCAGGTTCCGTCCGGCAGCGATGATCTGACTGGCTCCCATAAGCTTGGCGATCTGCACGGCCATCTGCCCGGAGTTGCCGGTAGCACCCAGAATAAGTACCTTGAACCCGGGCTTAGCCTGAACGCGGCGGCGGAGAGTTACCCAGGAGGACATGGCCGGATTCATCGCGGCGGCGATGAGCACGGGATCAGCATCTGCGGGGAGCGGGACAGCACGGCGGAGATCGATGAGGGTCTGGTCTGCGAATGATCCCAGGGCCGTATCGGTGGCTACAAAATAGACAAGCTTGCCGTCCGGGAGCCGTCCGACACCGTCAATTCCAGGGATTAGCGGCAGTTCATCCGTACTGGTGTAGTGAGAACCATCGGCTTGTGCCCGGACCCGGAGATGTAATCCGGCGGCCAGCACATCCACCAGAGCTTCGTGTTCTCCTGAAGGTACCGGAGCTTCAACCTTTTCGTATTTCGGACCTGAATCGAATGATCTTACAATAGCAGCGTACATAAATAGGCCTCCATTTACCCGGATAGTTATCCGGGTGAGTGTTTTGGTTTGTGAAACAAACTAAAAGGTTTGTAATACAAACAATAATAGTTTGTATTACGTACAAAGTCAACGGCTGCTGTGGTACAATAGGAGCGAACAGGTCTGAAATATACAAAAGTGCGGAGTGAAATCAATGAGCGGTTACGATAATTCTTTTGATAAGCTGGATGATCTGTCGATGGTAGACAGTCTTGTGCAGCTATCCTTCCTGGTGCAGAATATCCTTGCCCGGATAGGAACGGAGCATGATCTGTCGATCATTCAGATCCGTCTGCTGGGGATACTGCGCGACCGGGAGCCGGGAATGCTGCAGCTGGCCAAGCATCTGGGCCTCGACAAATCCAGTATTACAGGGCTCGTTGACCGGGCGCAGCGCCGCGGGCTGGTAGAGCGTACCGTATCAGAGAGTGACCGGCGGGCATTCAATGTGAGGGCTACTCCGGCAGGCTGGAAGATTATTCACGAGGTCGGGGAGCAGATCGAGCGGCAGATAACGGCGGTAACCGATGGTCTTACCGGGGTTGAGCGGGCACAGATGATAGCCCTGGCCAGCAAGATTCTGGTCACTGCTCCAGGGATGAGCCGCTGAACGAAACGATACGATTCGTGACGATGAAGCACATAGGAGGGATTTTCATGGATCAGGAGCTTATGAGTGAGCTGGCATCTCAATTCAAGAATTCGCTGAAGGTGCTGAACGCGGTCGGTGCCGAGACCCGGCAAGCCATTCTGATGGCCTTGCTGCAAGGGCCGCAAGATCCGGGCATGCGTGTAGGCGAGATAAGAGGGATCACCCACTTTTCCCGTCCGGTCGTGTCCCATCATCTTAGAATATTGTTAGAGGCCGGAATTGTTAGCGTCCGAAAAGACGGCACCCGCAACTATTACCGGCTGGACTCCGGAAGCAAGCTGATGGTGCTCAAAAGCTTGGTGAGCGGGCTGGAGAAGGTTCTGGCACAATGCGAGCGTGAGGCAGGGATTCTCTGATTATGGAGAATCCCTGCTGTGCGTTATGCGAAAAACCGATTACAATTGCTGCTGTGAGGGTGAGTGGTCCGAATGTATGCGGAAAACCGAATACAATCGCTGCTGTGAGGTGGGTGGGTGCACAGGACAAATGTATATGCAAAATTTAAGCTACCATGTTCCATCCAAGCATGCTATGCTATAATCACTTACCGACAGACAGTCGGTCGGTGATTGTTTATTTACAAATAAAGCTACAGTTACACCCAAAGATGCACGTACACTTACAGTCAAGGTTATATCCAAAGCCACAATCACAGTTACTCCCAAAGTTAGTATCATCCCACCTTTACATAAGGAGACATGACCATGAGAGTTGTAAAAGAAGCAGAAGCCCGCAGAAATGAGATTCTGGATGCAGCAGAGGAGCTGTTCGGACAGAAGGGCTTCGACGGTACCAGCACGGGCGATATTCTGGGCAAGGTCGGTATTGCGCGCGGGACACTGTATTATCACTTCAAGTCGAAGGAGGATATTATGGACGCGCTGATTGAGCGGACGAATGCCACTATCCTTCATGCCGCGCAGCAGATTGCTGAAGATAAGAGCATCCCCGTCATTGAGCGGATTCTCCGTGCGGTCATGGCGCTGAACATCAGCAGCGGAGACGGCAGCAGCACGGAGATTATGGAGCATATCCACAAGCCGCAGAATGCGCTGATGCATCAAAAGATTCAGAAGGCGGTCATTCATGGCGTTCCGCCGATTCTGGCCTCCATCATCAGCGAGGGGATCGAGCAGGGGATATTCAATACGGCTTATCCGTATGAATGTATGGAGATGGTTGTGGTTTACGCCACCACCATTTTTGACCAAGATATGGTCGAAATGACGGAGGACGAGCGAATGTCACGCATTCTGGCCTTCATCGCCAATGTGGAAAGGCTGCTCGGTGCCGGGGGCGGAAGTCTGATGAGCGTGATGCAGATGTTCGGCGGCTCCGGTGGAGTGGAAGCGGGCAATGGTGATGAATAGATCCGGCACAGGCTTCGGCAGATTCCTGTTTTTGTGGTCAGGACAACTGATCTCAGCTATCGGCGGCGGGCTCACCGCGTTCGGGCTGGGGATCTATACCTTACAGCAGACCGGGCAGGCTTCGGCTATGGCGCTGGTGACATTACTAGCATTCATGCCTTCCCTCCTACTCAGTCCAGTCGCTGGCGTGCTAGCGGACCGCTATGACCGCAGGCTGCTGATGGTGCTGGGGGATACGCTCTCTGCCTTAGGTCTGATCTATATTCTGGTCTGCCTGCTGAATGGAGATGCACAGCTGTGGCAGATCTGCTTAGGGGTGACTGTAAGCTCGGTATTCTCCTCGTTGCTAGATCCCGCCTATAAGGCTACGATAACGGATCTGCTTACCGAGGAGCAGTATACGAAGGCCAGCGGGTTTGTGCAGATTGCCGGCTCCGCCAAATATCTGATTTCGCCGCTCATTGCCGGGCTGCTGCTTACAGTCTCTGATGTGAAGCTGCTGCTGATTATCGACATCTGTACTTTTTTTCTAACCGTGCCTACTACGCTTGCGGTCCGCAGCGGTCTTACCTCCAAGAAGACGGAGCAGGCACCGGCCTTTATCCGTGAATTTCAAGAAGGCTGGAGAGCAGTCTCCGGGAATCGGGGAGTACTGGTGCTGGTGATTATGACCTCGGTCATGACCTTCTTCATCGGGTTCATCGAGACCTTGTCCATGCCGATGATTCTGGCGTTCTCCAGCAGTGCGGTCCTGGGGACGCTTGAGACGGTCATGGCATCGGGAATGCTGGTGTCGAGTGTCATTATAGGGATGCTGCATATACAAAAAAATTTCGTACGCATGCTGACAGTGTCGCTTTTTTGCTCAGGAATCAGTATCGCCGTCTTCGGACTGCGTGAGAATATTGTGCTGATTGGCGCTGCCGGATTTATGTTTTTTGCTATGTTGCCCTTTACGAACACGGCCCTGGATTATCTGGTCCGCACCAATATTGACAATTCCGTTCAGGGGAGAGCCTGGTCATTGATCGGACTGCTCTCACAGCTGGGATTCGTGGCGGCTTATATGCTGGCAGGTGTGCTGGCAGACTACGTATTTACTCCCTTGCTGGTGAGCGGCGGAGTTCTGGCGGATAGTGTGGGGCGGATCATCGGCACTGGCAGCGGGCGGGGGATGGGACTTCTCATCATCATTGCCGGGCTGCTGTTAAGCGCTGCTTCGGTCATGATCTATCGGCTCAAATCCATTACAAGTCTTGAGAGCAGGGGGTAACTTATGTTTTACCGAATCATCCGCAGAGATATCCGTACAAGTAAGGGAATTACGCTCACGACTATGCTGTTCGTAGCAGCTGCAGCCATGCTCGTCTCTCTGTCAGCCATTCTGGTCGTCAATCTGACAGGGGCCATCGATCATTTGATGACACAAGCGAAGACGCCTCATTTCCTGCAGATGCATTCCGGCCAGCTGGATCAAGCCCGGCTCAAGGCCTTTGCAGAGCAGAACAACAAGGTGGAAGATTACCAGGTGCTTGATTTCCTCAATGTAGAAGGCGTGAGGATTGTCATGGACGGGCATACGCTTGCGGACAGTGTTCAGGATAACGGCTTCAGCACACAGAGCGGGAAGTTTGATTATCTGCTTGATCTGGACGGGAATGTGATTGATGTACGGGGCGGCGAGGTGTATGTCCCGATCAGTTATATGAAGGATGGCTCCGTCAAGGCCGGAGGGAAGGTTACTGTGGGGGATACAAGTCTCACCGTAGCGGGGTTCCTGCGGGATTCACAGATGAACTCGCTGCTCGCTTCATCGAAGCGGTTCCTCGTCAGCGCGGAGGATTATGCGGAGCTGGCGCAGTACGGAACCACGGAATATCTGATTGAGTTCAGATTGAAGGACCTGTCGATGCTGGGAGCCTTCGAGACCGACTATACTGCAGCAGGACTTGAGGGGAACGGTCCGGTGATTACATATCCCCTGTTCAGAGTGCTTAATGCGATCTCGGACGGGCTGATGATTGCGGTGATCCTGCTGGCGAGTGTGCTGGTCGTTATTATTGCTTTTCTATGTATACGGTTCACCCTCATGGCAACCATCGAGAGCGATTACCGGGAGATCGGTGTCATGAAGGCCATCGGCCTGCGCGTCTCGGATCTCAAAAAAATCTATCTGGCCAAATATGCAGCGATAGCAGCTCTGGGCAGTATCCTCGGCTTGGCATTATCGTTCAGCTTCAGAGGTCTGCTGCTTGAGAATATCAGGCTGTATATGGGCGAAAGTGCGCATCCGGCACTTGCTCTGGCCTGCGGCATCCTTGGCGTACTGCTCGTATTCCTCGTTATTGTTGCCTATGTGAACAGGGTGCTGAAGCGTTTCCGGAAGATTTCGGCGGTCGAAGCCATCCGTTTCGGTACATCCCAGCAGACCCGGACGGGCTCAGGGCGGTTTACCTTGAGTGGCAACCGGCTGCTGAACACGAATGTCTACCTGGGCGTTAAGGATGTTTTGTCCAGAAAAAGTCTATACGCAACCATGCTTGCGGTGCTCGTCATCTCTTCCTTCCTTATGATTGTGCCCCAGAATCTCTATCATACGATCTCCTCTCCAAGCTTCATTACATACATGGGCATCGGTGACAGTGATCTGCGCATGGATATCCAGCAGACGGACCATATTGCAGAGAAGGCCGCAGATATTGCGCGGGTGATGGAGCAGGATGTGATGATCTTCCGTTTTGCCGTGCTGACCACTCAGGCGCTGAACGTGAAGCTGGACAATGGTGTCGTTGAGCGGATAAAGGTTGAGCTGGGTGACCATTCCATTTTTCCGGTTGCCTATGGTGAAGGACATGGCCCGGTTGCAGCGAATGAGATTGCCCTCTCCGCCGCGAATGCCAAGGAACTGGGCAAGCAAGCCGGTGATTCCCTGACCCTGCTCGTAGACGGAGAAGCGAAGGAGCTTACGGTGTCCGGGATTTATTCGGATGTGACCAACGGCGGAAAAACAGCCAAGGCCACCTTCACCACGACTTCTGATCAGGCCATGTGGGCCGTGATTTATGCGGAGCTTGCAGATTCCATGCTAATCAGCAGCAAGGTGAGCGAATATGCAGAGCGGTTCAGTTATGCGAAGGTGTCCGATATCGGGGAATATGTGACGCAGACCTTCGGCTCTACCATTAGCTCAGTCGGTAAGGCTGCATGGGCTGCTCTAGCCGTGATGCTGGTTCTGAATGTACTGATTACACTCTTGTTCATGCGGATGCTGGTAGCCAAGGACCGTTACTCTATAGCCGTCATGAAATCCATGGGCTTCCGGAATTCCGATCTGACTGTACAGTATTATGCACGTTCTATATTTGTGCTTGTGACCGGAATGGCTCTGGGCATCCTGCTGGCGAACACTCTGGGGCAGATTCTCGCCGGGGCTGTGATCTCCTCCTTCGGAGCTTCGTCGTTCAAGTTCGTGATCAATCCACTCTCGGCGTATCTGCTGTGTCCGCTGATCATGACCGGTTCTGTACTCATCGGGGCGGTTATCGGCACATCGGGCATCGGCCACATTCAAATATCCGGCAATATTAAGGAGTAGATCAAGAAGATGAAGAAGATTATTTCGGGTGAAAATATAACCAAACAATACGGCACCGGCGAGGAGCAGCGCAAGGTGCTGGACGAAGTATCCGTCGATATTCACGAAGGTGAATTCGTCTCGGTGATGGGACCTTCAGGCTCAGGGAAATCCACGCTGCTGTTTGCACTGAGCGGAATGGATCGGATCGACTGGGGACTGGTTACTTTTGAGGGCAGAGATCTGGGGATACTTGAAGAGGATGAGCTTGCGGATCTCCGCAGAACGGAAATGGGCTTCGTGTTCCAGCAGCCGACGCTGATGAAGAATCTGAACATCCTGGATAATATCATTCTGCCGTCGATGCGCGGCAACCGGCGAAAGGTTGCGGCGATTACGGATAAGGCGCAGCAGCTTATGCAGAAGGTAGGCATCGCGGAGCTGGCGAAGCGTGATATCACGGAGGCTTCGGGGGGACAGCTGCAGCGGGCCGGCATCTGCCGCGCGCTGATGGGCAGTCCGCGCATTATTTTCGGAGATGAGCCGACCGGTGCGCTGAATCTGAAGGCTGCCGAGGAGATCATGGCCCTGCTGTCCGGAATCAATGAGGAAGGGACGGCCATCATGCTGGTCACCCATGATGCCACTGTGGCGGCCAGGACGCAGCGGATTATGTTCATGTGCGACGGCAGGATTGTCGATGAGATACGCCTGCCGAAATACAGCGGAGGGACGCTTGAGCCCCGCATGAACTTAATCACGGCAAAAATGCGGGAGAATGGGATTTAATATTGAAATGAACCATTAGCCCGGGCTGTTCGTATTATAGTTATTTGCTAACACCAAGGAAGAGGTGAGAGGAAATGCTGACGATTAGACATTTTACGAAGAGCTATAAGGGCGGCAAAAAAGCAGTAGATGATCTGAGTCTGGTAGTTGAACGGGGCGACATCTATGGCTTCATCGGCCATAACGGCGCTGGCAAGACCACGACTATCCGCGCTGTGGTGGGCGTGCTTGATTTTGAACAAGGGGAGATTGAAATTGACGGCATCTCAATTAAAAAAGATCCGTTAGCCTGCAAGGCGAAGCTTGCCTACATCCCGGATAACCCGGACTTGTACGATCACCTGACGGGGATTCAGTACCTGAATTTCATCGGCGATCTCTTCAGTGTATCGGGGGCCAACCGGGAGCGGCTGATTGGGCAGTACGGCGATGCCTTCCAGCTTACAGCGAGTCTGGGTGATCTGATCTCCTCGTATTCCCACGGCATGAAGCAGAAGCTGGCCATTATCTCTGCCCTGATCCATGAGCCGAAGCTGTTAGTGCTGGATGAGCCTTTTGTGGGGCTTGATCCGAAGGCTGCGCATACGCTGAAGACGATCATGGCAGATGTGTGCAGCAGAGGCAGTGCGATTTTCTTCTCCACGCATGTGCTGGATACCGCTGAGAAGCTCTGCAATAAGATTGCGATAATCAAAGGCGGACGGCTGATTGCCCATGGTAAGACCGAAGAGGTCAGGGGCGAGAACAGCCTGGAGGATGTATTCATGGAGCTGATCGATCATGATTAATGTCTGGAGATTAACGAAGCTGCAGCTGTTGTCCTCCTTCGGCCTCAATAAAGCGCTGCATACGAAAGATCCTGCGGAGAGACGGAAGGCGCTGTTGCTCAGCATTGCGATGATAGCCGGGATACTCATGATCGGAGCCGTGTCATTCGGCTACAGCTTCATGATGGCGCAGTCGTTCGAGCAGCTTGGACGGATGGACTTATTGCTGGCAGTGATGATGGCGGTCACTTCGCTGGTCGGCTTCTTCACTACGGTCTATAAGGCAAGCGGGGTATTATTCAGTTATAAAGACTACGATATGATCATGTCGCTTCCGGTGAAGACCAGCCATGTGGTGGCGAGCCGGGTGCTTCAGCTCTATGTGATGAACCTGTTCTTCACACTGCTGGTCATGCTTCCGGCGGGGGCGGTGTATGCGATACATGTGAAGCCGGGCGTGCTGTTCTATCTGTTTTTCCTATTGACGCTCTTCTTCATTACTCTGTTGCCGATTATAGCGGCTACGCTTGTGGGCACCCTCATTAGCTGGGTCTCTTCCCGGTTCCGGGCGAGCAAAATCCTGAATATGATCCTCACGTTCGCCTTCATCATTATACTGATGTTGGGCTCGTTCACGCTCAATCAAGGCCAGCAGGCGATTGCAGATGTTGGAGCCGCCTTGGGTGATATGATCTTCATGGTGTATCCTCCGGCTTCCCTGTACGTTGATGCGGTCTGCTCGTACCGGGTAAGTGCCTTGCTCTTCTTCATCGCGGTGTCTGTGCTGGTCTTTATGCTGTTCTCAATCCTGCTGGCGACCCGGTATAAGGCGATTCATACAGGGCTTATGACCAGCCGCGCAAGCCGCGGATATACGATGAAGCCGCTACAGGCTAATTCAGCCTTCAAGGCCTTGTATCTGAAGGAGCTTCGGCGTTATTTCAGCTCAGTCAATTATGTGTTGAACACAGGGATCGGCATGGTGCTGCTCCTGATGATGTCCATTTCCTTATTATTCGTTAGCTCAGAGCAGCTGGGAACCATTCTTGACATCCCGCAGCTGTCGGACTCCCTAAGTACGCTGAGTCCGCTGGTGATCTCTCTGTTTGTTGTTCTGAGCTGCACCACGGCCTGCTCCATTTCGCTGGAAGGAAATCATCTGTGGATCTTGACCAGCTCGCCCGTGCCCAAACCGGCGATTGTATTCAGCAAGGTGGCGGTGAATCTCACCATTACGTTACCCATTACAGCTGTAAGCTGGGGGCTGCTGGCCTATACTCTTCATGCCGGATGGATGGAAAGTATATTAATGCTGGCCGTTCCGGTAATCTATGCCTGCTATTCTGCCCTGCTGGGTGTTATGGTGAACCTGAAGCTGCCCAAGCTGGACTGGACTAGTGAAGTTGCGGCCATCAAGCAGAGTGCGTCGGTGCTGGTAACGATGGTTATCGGCGTTCTCACGCTGGCTGTTCCCGCCGTACTGTTCATGCTTCTTCCTGGGGTGGGCGGAAATCTCATCCTGCTGGGATACTGCATTCTAATGGCAGCGGTCTGCGCCGGCATGTACAGATATATCCAGATCAACGGGGAACGGTTATTTCAGAAGCTGTAGCAGCCGGTTTATCTGTGCGGATAATCATGGGTATTAGTGTCACCAGAGCGGCAAAGAACAGAAATATCGCCCAGTAAGGGCTGTTCAGCGACAGCACCCGGCTCGACAGTGCAGGTCCTGCCGCCATGCCCGCGAAGTTAATCAGATTGAACAGCCCGAAGCCTGCGGCACTCGCTGGTGCAGGAACGGTCAGGGGAACGCTATGGTTCAGTCCGATCTGTACAGCGCAATTCCCGATGTAGATACACACCAGAGCGACTACTAAGAGGGCCAGAGAGGTGTTAGCTCCTTGAGCCATGAGAACAAAGCCGGCAATGGCTATAAGGCTAAAGACGCTGATCAACCGCTTAGGGGTCCATATCTGCAGCAGACGTCCAGCCAGCAGGTTCGTGCCCACATTGAACAGTGCGGTGGCGAATAGAATCAAGCCGATTGTAACAGGAGATATCCTGTAGGTATGTGTAAGCAGCAATGGAAACAGATAGAGGACTGCCACGATAGAGGCGCTGTTCAGAGAGGTTGCCGCAAGCAGCTTTTGAAAAGGCTTCAGCTTCAGCATATGTATATCTGCAAAAGGGTTCATCCGGTCTTTACTGGCATAAGCCTTCATGAGTACAATCATTATTAGGGTGATGATGAACAGCCAGAGATTCAGGGAAATAGCGAGCAAGAATGAGACGATGATCAGCGTCACCATCACTGCACCTGCCTTATCGAATTGCTGCCGGTCATGGTCTTCTCTGAGGTAAGCTCTAGGCATGAAGGCATAGATCCCGAAGAATCCCAGGGCAATAAGGAACATGAACAGGAAGAGGAAATGCCACCCGAAGAAGGTGGTAATAGCGCCGCCGAGCAAAAAGCCGGCTCCCGAGCCGAGGGTCATCATCGAACTGATTAGGGTTAGACCAAGCTTCCTGTGAGCCGGCTGCAGATAGTGGCTGACGGTTATCATGGACAAGGGAACGAAGCAAGATCCGCCACTGGCTTGAATCACGCGTGCTGCAATGAGCAGGAGGTAGTGCCCGCTGAGGTATCCAAGAATGGAGCCTCCGACAAATAGGCTAATTCCTGTCAGGAGCAGCGTTCTGATCTGATAGTGCTCGGATAATTTGCTGTACGTTAAAGCTCCGATGGAGATGATGCAGGTATAGCAGGTAATGATCAGGCTGGCCTTCGTGGTCGTGAGATGCAGATCGGCTATGATGCTTGGCAGGGCCACGTTAAATAAAATAGCATTAGAGACGCCCATCAGCACGAGAAAACATAAGGTTGCCAGTAAGGCAGCCTCTTTGTTAATCATTTGCATCCGTGATTCTCCTTCGTATTTGTTATTGTTTAATAGTCATAAAACTATATGACTATTAAGGCAAAAAAAAGCTACTGCCCTAGAGAGTAGCTAAGAACCCGGGTAAATAGGCCTCAAAGGTGTCCAGGTTCAAACTGATATGCTTATGTACACCTTCCTTCCTTATATTCACCAGCCCGGATTCAGACAACAGCTTAAGATGATACGAGCTGTTGGATTTGCTGATTCCGAGGCTCTGCCCGACCTCCCCGCAGATAGGGGGCCGCTCTATATTCTTCAGAAAGCGGATAATCTCGATCCGCTTCTCATCCGACAACGTCTGAAATATGCGGACACGCTGCGTGTCCGTTAATGGTTGTAAAGTCATGTGACTATGATACTCTGGGGTATTCCGGTTGTCAACGGCGATGGTGTATCCGCTTTATCATTGCATAGATGTATAATTATGTATTACAGTGTTTTTACAACACCATTCCAAATAAGTTAGGAGATGAACCCGTGCAGTCCCTACTTGAGCAGCTTGAAGATTATACGAATAAATACCTGAAGCTATGGGATTTTTATGGCGTGATTCAAGTGATCCGGAAGGGCGAGATGCTCTTCGAGCGGGCCTGCGGGTATGCAAGCATGGAGTTTGGAATTAAAAATACGCTGGCGTCACGCTTCTCCCTCGCCTCCATGTCGAAGCAGTTTACGGCCTTCGCTGTTATGATGCTGCATGACAAGGGGCTGCTGGATGTTGACCAGCCTGCATACCTGTATCTCCCGGCAGAGCTTGCCATTGATGAGTCTATCACTGTTCATCATCTGCTGTCTCATACCTCGGGTCTATATAACTTTTATAATTTTGAGAACGATTTCTTCGGCGGAGATTACCGGCTGGACTATTCCCGGACAAGGTTCTTCCGGCAATACATTAACAAGAAGCCAACCAAGCCGGCAGGAGCAGAGTACGATTATAATAACTCCAACTACAATCTGCTGGCCTGGATCATCGAGCATGTCTCGGGGGAGAGGTACGGGGAGTTTCTGCATCATCATATTTTCCTGCCTCTAGATATGAGCAGCAGCACGGTGGATGACGGCTGCGCCGTGATTGAGAACAGATCCAGCAACTATATCAAAGACTTCGCGGAAACCGTCAAATGCCCTTATTATAACGAGAAGTTCAGTATCGGTGCTACTGCGGTTGTTTCGGACTGCGGGGATTTGTACAAATGGTATGTCTGTCTGCGTGACCGGAAGCTCCTGTCGCCTGCTGCCTATGAACGATTCTTCCAAGAGAACGAGAACAACTACTGCTACGGCCTGGAGCATCACCTTCTATACGGGCAAGACAGGTATTCCCATGGGGGTGATCAGCTGGGGATTTGTACGTATATGCAGCATTTTTACGCTGAAGATCTGTGCATCATCATTCTCTCGAACAATGAGGGCATCAATCAGTACAGACTGGGCCATGCGCTCGCGGATATACTGCATCAGGTGGAGGTAGAGGTGGAGGCTCCGGCCCGGCATCCTGAGCTTCAGCTCAGTGAGGAATGTTTAAGGGCGTATTGCGGAACCTATCTCGCAGACAAAATTCAGCTTGAGCTGATCGGCGGGAAGCTATATTTCACCAGATTCACCGGCAGTGTCCATATTGAGCTCTACCCGGTAGGCGAGGGAGAATTTGTTCAGCGCCATTATGACCAGCTCCACCCTTATAAGATCATTGAGAATACGCAGGGGGAGAAGGTTTTTTTCGGATATGCACGCTTTGCTCCTTGAAGTTGCCGCTGCGTCAAGTGATAGGATATAGTTGAAAGTTACAACACACAAGAAAAGAAGGGAAGTAAATGAACATTGAGTTCAGTAAAATCAGCCAGTTTGAACGGGGAACATTGCTTGAACTATTGAAGGATGCTTATTCCTTCGACCGCAGGTATGAGCAGAACTGTCTGGAGGATTGGCAGGAGTTCGACAACTTTTTCTTTGACAATCTGCAACTTGCGGATCAATATGGGTTCATGACTGCGCTGGACGGGAAGGCGATTGGCTTCGTATCCTGGGACCCGAGGCAGATGCCCCGATACGCTGAAATCGGCCATAACTGTATTGCGACTGCCCACAAAGGCAAAGGCTACAGTACCATGCAGCTTCAAGAAGCGGTCGACCGAATCCTGCGGAATAAAGTCGGGCAGATTCGGGTGACCACTAATGATGATCTGATCCCCGCGCAGCGGATGTATGAGCGCGTTGGTTTTGTTTTGCAGCAGAAACGGCACATGGGTCCTGACTCCGTACTTAAGGGTGAACATTGGGATTACGTGTATAGGCCATGAAATTGGGGGGGACTATGAAAAAGTCAGAGGTTACATTAAGTAAAGCTACGTTGGAGGATGCGGCGGATATTCATGCTATGCAGCTTCAGGCCTTTATGCCGCTCTTGGAGAAATATCAGGATTATGAGACAAATCCGGCTAATGAAACGTTGGAGAGGCTCGTAGAACGGATGAATCAGAAATTTGTGGATTACTATATCATCCGAAACGCCGGGAATGCTGTAGGCAGTATCAGAGTCAAGAAAATAGAAGAGCATCATTACTGGCTCGGTCAATTATGTGTAGTTCCGCAATCCCAAGGCCAAGGCATCGCCCAGCAGGCATTCGCCCGGATTGAAGAGATCTATTCGGATGCGAAAACGTGGGGGCTGGCGACCGTCGTGCAGGAGGAGCGAAACTGCTACTTGTATGAAAAGCTGGGCTACAGAAGGACGGGTGAGACCCAACAGATCAACGACAGGCTGACCTTGTGCTTTTATGAGAAAAAGCTTGTTAAGTAAAGTTAATGCTGATAGCTAAGAAATACTGCATAAATTGCAACTCTGGTTGATTAATACCTAAGTATTCGGGAGAAATGTTGTATAAAAAGCAGGAATAGTTCCGTCCAGCTGTCTGGTGGATGCGGAAAGCTGCCTTTTGTGCAACATTTTTTGATTACGGGCCGTAGAGTGAGCAGAATGTTGCAATATGTGCAGGATTGTCACAGTTTCTCTAGTAAAATGTGTTCAAAAACTATTAGTTCAGCGGCCTCTTCTTAGGAAGGGGCTATTTATTGTACTCAAGTACTTGACAACTGTAACTATAGAAAGTAAAGTGAGAATATAAATTATCTTAACTTAAAGATAATGTTTAACCAAATATCTTAAAGTAAAGATATTATTCAATTTTATTAACTTAGGAGGCCATTCAAATGAACAAACAAACCATGGGTATTCATCATATCACCGCTATTGTCGGGCATCCGCAGGAGAATATGGACTTTTATGCAGGGGTACTGGGGCTGCGGCTGGTGAAGCAAACGGTCAATTTCGACGATCCGGGAACGTATCACTTCTACTTCGGCAATGATGGCGGGAAGCCGGGAACCATTATTACTTTCTTCCCTTGGGCGGATGCGTATCAGGGTAAGATCGGCGGGGGCCAGGTTGGCGTTACTTCGTATGTGATTCCGGTCGGGGCGATGGCGTTCTGGAGAGAGCGGCTCACGGCATTCAAGGTGGCTTACACAGAGATGGAGCGGTTCGGAGAGCAGTACCTGGAATTCGATGATCCGCACGGCCTGCATCTGGAGCTGGTGGAACGGGAGGCGGGTGAGCGTAATGAATGGACCTTCGGCGGAGTAACCCCCGAGGTGGCGATCAAGGGCTTCGGCGGCGCAACACTGCTGTCCACGCATCCTGAACAAACGGCTGAGCTGCTGAACAAGGTGATGGGACTTACATTCGTGGGGCAGGAAGGCGATGTCGCCCGCTACCGCTCGGCTGCGGATCTGGGCAATGTGATTGAGCTGAAGGTGACGGCTGTACCGCGTGGTGAAATGGGGGTTGGCACTGTCCACCATATTGCCTGGAGAGCGAAGGATGACCAGGATCAGCTTGAATGGCAGGATTATGTACATGATAATGGATATGGGGTAACGCCGGTGCAGGACCGGAATTATTTCAACGCCATTTACTTCAGAGAGCATGGGGAGATTCTGTTCGAGATCGCTACCGATCCTCCGGGCTTCGCTCATGATGAAACGCCGGAGACGATGGGGACCAGCCTGATGCTGCCGGAACAATACGAGCCGCACAGAGCACAGATTGAACAAGTTCTGCTGCCGGTTACTGTAAGAGAGCTTGACTAATCTGCTTTGACATTAAAAAGGAGGCACGAGCATGATCACTATTGATCCGCAGCAGGGCACCGAACGGGATAATTATAAGCTTCTGGTCGGGACGATTATTCCGCGTCCGATTGCTTTTGTAACCACCTTGTCGGAGGATGGGGTCTTGAACGGTGCGCCGTTCAGCTACTTCAATATTGTATCCTCCAACCCGCCGATGATCTCTATCTCTATTCAGCATGCCGGGGGTCAGTCCAAGGATACTGCACGCAACATCAAGCACATGAAGGAGTTTGTGGTTCATATTGTGGATGAGCAGAATGTCAGACAAGTGAATATGACTGCTGCACCGTTGCCGCCTGACCAGAGTGAGGTCGCCTTAGCAGGTATGACGCCTGTGGATAGCCAGCGAATTAAGGTCCCCGGCGTCCAGGAAGCGAAGGTGCGGATGGAATGTGTGTTGGAGCATTGCCTGGAGCTGCCGAATAATGACCTAGTGATTGGCAGGATCGTGCAGTTTCATCTGGACGAAGCGATTTACGAACAGGGAAGAATTAATCCGGTGGCCTTAGGGGCGGTAAGCCGGTTGGCCGGGAATAATTATGCGGGGATTGGGGAGATTTTTGAGATCGAGAGACCGGTGTAACGGCTGTGCTGGTGAGCAGACGGTTAGCCGTTTCAGCGGGGAATACAAGGACAGGTTATCACCTAAACAACAAAACCCTGGCGCTTACGCCAGGGTTAATTATGATTCAGGAAGTATTGCATACAAAGAAATAATATGCTAATGTTAGAAGACTGTTGACTATTTTCAAAAATCAGATCGGAGGTAACGCATCTTATTTATATCTTAATTATAGCAAAGGAACATCCGGTTTGTCAACCCGCCTGTTTGGGACTATGTCAAGAAAGAGGAGTGATCAGGTGATGGAGAAGGTAAGCAGCTGGGAGCAGGAGCAGGAGTGGCTGGAGCAGGTCAAAGAGAAGCTGAAATCGGGGATCGCAAGCCTGGAGCCGGAGGTTGGCCAGCTGAAGGAGCAGGCCACAGACATCCGCCGGAGATTCTGGGAAGAGGTTACGGTCAATACGAGTACGGAGGAGGATTTCGAAGAGAGCTTCTTCACCATTACCCAGCAGGACGCAGTCCTGTCAGAACGGGAACGCAGTCATGCGCGGAAGCTGCGGCAATGGAAGAATATGCAGCGGCTGCTGCCGTCGCCTTATTTTGGGAGGATTGATTTTCACGAGGAGGGTCAGAAGGCTGTGGAACAGGTCTATATCGGAGTGTCCTCCTTCATCGAAGAGGATGGTCTGAGCTTCGTGGTCTATGACTGGCGGACCCCCATTGCGAGCCTGTACTACGACTATCCGCCAGGAAAAGCAGCCTTCGACACACCCGGAGGACGGATTAGCGGAACGATGGAACTGAAGCGGCAGTACCAGATCCGTGACGGTCAGCTCCAGCATTTGTTCGATTCGAGCGTTACGATCGGAGATGAGCTGCTCCAGCAGGTGCTTGGCAAAGGCGCAGATTCACAAATGAAGAGCATTGTAGCCACGATTCAGGCGGAGCAGAACGCGATTATCCGTAACGATACCAGCCGGATGCTTATTGTGCAGGGAGCGGCGGGCAGCGGCAAAACCTCGGCAGCGCTCCAGCGCGTAGCCTACCTGCTGTACAAACATCGCGAGCGGCTGACGGCGGATCAGATTGTGTTATTTTCCCCTAACCCGATGTTCAACAGCTATGTATCTACCGTTCTTCCGGAGCTGGGTGAAGAGAATATGCAGCAGACGACCTTTCAGGAATATCTGGAAACGTGGCTGGGTCAGGATTACCGGATTGAAGATTCGTTCGATCAGATGGAATACGTGCTTACCGCTCAGCAGGAAGAGGGGTATGAAGCCCGTCTCAAGGGAGTCGGATATAAGGCGTCGGAAGCCTTCCTCCGGGCACTTCAGGGTTATGCACAGTGGCTGAAGCTGGAGGGGATGCTGTTCAAGGACATTTGCTTCCGGGACCGCGTGTTAATCTCGGGGGAGCTAATCAAGAGCAAGCTATACAGCTTTGATCCTTCGATTCGTCTGCCTAATCGGATTACGCTGGTGCAGAAATGGCTGCTCGAAGAGCTGACCAGACTGCAAAAGCTGGAGCAGGGAGCCTCCTGGGTAGAGGAAGAGATGAATTACCTCGACAATGACCAATACGCTGAAGTATACCGGATGCTGCACAGGGAACGGGGCGTGTTTGATTTTGCCGAGAAATACCTCCGCCTTCAGGAATTGCTGGTCCACAAGCGCGAGCAGGATGAGAGTGACTTTGATTTCGCCGAACGGGAGGAAGAGCTGCTGGCCCAGATGATCGTGAAGGAGCAGTTCAAACCGCTGAGACGGGGGATCAGGAAGTTCACCTTTATCGACATGGCCGGGCTCTACCGTCAATTGTTCAGTGATGAAACGGCCTACAGGGAAATGACAGGGGAAGCAGAGGTGCCGGAGCTGTGGCTGGAGATCTGTGCGCAGACCCGGAAGATGCTGGATAGCGGGACACTCTGGTATGAAGATGCGACCCCGTATTTGTATTTAAAAGAGCTAATCGAAGGTGTGCGGACGAACACGCAGGTGCGGCATATTTTTGTGGATGAAGGCCAGGATTATTCCATGTTCCAGTATGAGTTCCTCAAAAAGCTGTTTCCGCGCGCCCGCATGACGGTGCTGGGAGACTTCGGCCAGGCGATCTTCACGCAGGCGACGAATCTGTATGGAAGCAGCTCACCGCTGCTAAAGCTCTATGGAGAAGAAGAGACTAGCCAGTTCCTGCTGGTCCGCAGCTACCGCTCGACCTTTGAGATTGTGGAGTTTACGAAGCGGCTGCTGCCCGGCGGCGAGGCGATTGTGGCTTTTGAACGGAGGGGCCGGAAGCCGGTATTAGCTAAGCTGGACAATCGTGAGTTGAAGGCAGAGCGCATCGTGAAAGATCTCGCGGAGCTTCAGGCTGAAGGCTATAGCTCCATCGCTGTGATTACGAAGACGGCCGCAGAGAGCAGAGAAGCTTATGAGTGCCTGACTGTCCAAGGTGGCGCCCCGGAGCTGAGGCTGATTACGAAGAATACGCCAACTTTTGAAAAAGGAATACAGGTGATCCCCGCTTATCTTGCCAAAGGCGTGGAGTTCGATGCCGTACTGATCTACGACGCCTCCCCGCAGACGTATCACAGGGAGAGCGAGCGGAAGCTTTTTTATACGGCATGTACCCGGGCTATGCACCGGCTGCAGTTGTATACTGCAGGGGAGTGGACGCCGTTTGTGGGTGGGGTAGAACAGGGGTTGTATGAGCAGACAGTAGCTACGCTATAGTTCTAAGAAGGCCTCTCCAATTTAATGGAGGGGTCTTTGCTTGGAAGTTGGATTAGCAGATCAAATTGTACAACTCCCGGAAAAGATGCATAGTCATAGCGGCAGTTCCTATGGTAAACTTTAGGAAAATATTTAGGGGGATATAAATGCGTCGAGGTGTTATTCTATTATTAATGGTTGTGTTGCTCACTGCCTGCGGGTCATCAAGCAAAGGATTATCCACAGATGATCTTGCAATTGTGAGAGTAAATGATGAAAAACAAATTGTAAGCTACGGTATGAGTCGTGCGTTAGCAGAAAAGGTGCTTGGAGAAGGTAAAGAAGATGATGTTACACATTTTTTTAGATATGAGAATGGTGTAACGATATTTTACCGGGATAATGCTGTAGTGTTTATCTATATGGGCGAAGATTCTAAAGGTGTCTATAAGACTGTACAAGGCGCTGAGATTAATATGAATCAAGATGATTTGAAAAAAATATACGGTGAAAATAATTTTATAGAACATAAAGGAAAAGTTTCGGCCTATCTATATGATTCAATAAATAAAAAATATCTTGCAGATTTGGAAGTTAACTCGGAAGAAAGAGATAAGTTCTATGAAATAGTTTTTTCTTATGAAAGTGGAGAAGTTAAGGCTATAGGTTTGGCAGATCACAAAGCTGCCGTTGGTGGGAAGTAGTACCAACGTATATCCCATAAAAAACTTCATAATTTGCCCGCTGGCTTCGGCTAGTGGGCTTTTAAGCATAGACTTGCTCTATGATACTTTTTTCATATCAAAACACTCATTAAGTGATATTTCACCTATTAATAGTAATTTGTTACGCTTAAATGGCTATTAAAAGGAGGTAAGAAGATGGAATATCGGAAATTGGGTGCTAGCGGCTTATCGGTCAGTGAGATTGCTTTTGGAAACTGGATTACGCATGGTGCTCAAGTGGATAATGACACCGCCAAAGCTTGTGTCCATGCTGCATTGGACGCGGGAATTACTACATTTGACACCGCAGATGTATATTCGGATACGAAGGCGGAGACGGTGCTGGGGCAAGTCTTAACAGGAGTGCGGCGGGAAAGCATCGAGTTATGTACCAAGGTCTATCAGCCTACAGGAACAGGCCCCAATGACCGGGGATTATCCCGGAAGCATATCATGGAAGCTTGTAACTCCTCGTTGAAAAGGCTGCAGACGGATTATATAGATATCTATTATGCCCATAGATTTGACAAGAAGGTATCACTGGAGGAGACCTTCCTGGCCTTCTCTGATCTGGTGCGTCAAGGGAAGGTTCTGTATGTGGGGATCAGCGAATGGACGGCGGAACAGATCACACAAGCTGCGGTTTTGGCCCGGGAGCTGAAGGTACCTCTGGTCGCTAGCCAGCCGCAATATTCGATGTTATGGCGGGTGATCGAAGCGGAGGTGGTCCAGGCTTCCGAGCGGGAAGGTATCGGGCAGGTCGTCTGGTCACCGCTGGCTCAAGGCATTCTTTCCGGGAAATATCTGCCGAATCAACCGGTTCCGCAGGGGTCCCGCGCTTCGACTTCGGCGGGTTCTCCTTTTTTTGAACGATTGGCTGGGCAGTGGCTGCATACAGAGGTTCTTACGGCGGTATCCCGGCTGTCCTCACTTGCACACGAAGCGGGGCTGACACTGCCGCAATTGGCCATCGCATGGGTGCTGCAGAATCCGCAGGTGTCGGCTGCAATCATTGGGGCATCCAGACCAGAGCAGGTACAAGAGAATGTTAAGGCTTCAGGGGTGCGTCTTGGATCTGATTTGCTGAGTGAGATTGACAGAATATTAGAGGGGCTAGTTGAGCGTGATCCTGCAAAAACCGGGTGAATAACGCTGTCCGCTCACCTTTCATCTGGAATTATGTTCTTGTAAAATCTCTATAAATGCAGTGAGGATGGCCTGATTCGTATCCGTTCTCCAGGCTGCATAGAAGGGGACAGCCGGGACATTGTCTTCAAAGGGTCTGAATACGACTCCGCTGCGCTGGAAGACGGAAACTGAAGAAGGGACAATGGAAACCCCCAGGTTCGCTGCCACAAGGTTCACAATGGTATACATTTGCACGGCTTCCTGTACAACCTGAGGGTAGACATCATGCTCAGCGCAAAAGCCCATAATCAGATCATGAAAAGGAAGACCGTGCTTACGGGGAAAGAAGATAAAAGGCTCGGAACGCAAAGCGGAGACTGGCAATGCAGGCAGCTTGGCGAGCGGATGTTGATCAGGCAATACGGCAACCAGAGTTTCGTTGATCAAGCTGCAATGATTAATATTCTGTGCCGGCTCAATGAAGCGCATGAATCCAATATGGATGGTACCGTCGTGCAAGGCCTGCCATTGCTGGGCAGAAGTCATTTCCAGCAGGTTCAGCTGTATTTGAGGGAACCTTTGCCGGAATATTTTGAGCACATCGACCATGATTCCGCCTTCTGCTGAACCGATGAATGCAATGTTCAAATGTCCAATGATGCCTTGGCTAGCCAGCCGTACAGTTTGAATAGACCGCTCCAGTTGAGATAAAACCCGGCTGGCTTCCTCATAAAAAACAGCTCCCGCCGGTGTGAGGCGGACCTGACGCTTGTTCCGTTCAAATAGCTTCACGCCAAGCTCATGTTCCAGAGCTTGAATCTGCTGTGTCAACGGAGGCTGTGTCATATGTAATTTCTCTGCGGCACGATGGAAATGAAGCTCTTCCGCAACCGCAATGAAGTATTGTAATTTTCGTATATCCATTGTTGTGGTCCTCTTTTCCTACAGATAAAGCTAGTATAGCATCATAAGGGAAGTAGGGGGTTGGCTGCGCTGTATGGGCCTAATTTATTGTTGTAAATTCTTTCGATCAGGAAACTATTAGCTAAAAACACCCTTACCAACATTAGGGGACAGTCCCTGGTCAGAGAGGGTGTTTTATGATTTTAATAATTGCATAAATTATGAATATCAGGAGTTATTGTACAGTTACTTTAAAGATCAATCTGTCACCTTGTGGAGTGATCTCAGCAGCTACAACCGAATATCCTGGAGATAGACCGATGAATCTTCCATCTTCTGTTACTAGCAAACTGCCATCCCACCGAAGGAAATGCCATAGATAAGGGTAAAATTCAACAGTTTCACCTACAGCAATTGTTAAATCGCGAACATAATCATTAGGCGCGGATTGAGCAACATTAGTTGGAAGGAATGCGTTGGGAGCCAGAGTAGTTTCAACGCTAGAAGCAAAGGATGTTGATCCTAAAGAAAAACAGGCAGATACAGTCAATAACCCGGCGAGCAATTTCTTGTTCATAAATTATCACTCCATTTCTAATATTAGGATATTATTAAATATTACAGAAGAAATATCCATATGTAAAGGATTATACATAAAAATATGAATTAATTTATTAATAAAGGGAATTAGGATGAGATATTATTCCACTTCACTCTGTCAAAACATGAATATTGACAACACAATATAGTTACACTAAACTGTAACGTATACAGTGTAGTGTAACTTTTTTGTTTGGATAAGAAAGGGGAGTACGATGCATACGTACACTGCTAAGCAGTTGGCTGAGGTGTTACAGAATGAAGATCCGCAGATGAATCTGCGGACAGTCAGGTACTATACGCAGATCGGGATGCTGCCGCCGCTGGAACTGGTGGGCAATAAGAGGGCGTATACAGATAGTCATTTGCATTATTTACGGGCGATCCTTGTATTAACCAGGAGCGGCGAGACGCTGGCTTCGGCCCAAGAGAAGTTAGCCAGACTGACGATGGACGAAATCATGAAGCTGGGCGATAACCTGCGGCTCTACCAATCGGATCAGATGCTCCAGAGTGAGATGCATGTTGTTAGTGAGGATGTCATTCTCTCTCTTAGCCCGCGGATCACCCCGGCGCTCAAAGAGAAGATGGTTGAAGCGCTCACCCGTTTAGTTCAAGAGGAGGGGCAGGTATGATCCAAATGCGTTTTGCAAAATCTGCTATAGAGCAGGAAGAAGGAATGAATCATCTCTGGCTTCACATCGCGCTGCCCGGCGGGGTGCAGAATACCCGCTTACAATTAATCCTTCCGGCAGGGCTTCACCGGTCCCCTAATCTGAATGGTGCTGTTGAAGACAGCAGTGGGAGAATATGGATTGACGATACGCAGTCAGTAACGGACCTGTACGTTGAAATCTTCACCCGGGAGCCGGTCCCTTGCGGGGAGAATAGTCTGGCGGTTGAATTGTCTTACACGGATAGGGATGGAACCGGTACCAGTGTTAAGCAGGTGATTCCGCTGAAGGTCGTGTCTGAGGAGGAGTCGGTGGAGATTCATACCGATGAGGAAGTGGTGCGCAGAATTAAAGAACTGCGACTTCCACAAGACAAAAGTGAGTTGAATGAGTATAACGAATACACCCCGGCCAAGCTAATCAGGCTTGATTCCAACGCTATGTCGGAATGGGAGAAGAAATACCGCGTGGAAGGGGCTAAGATCGAGAGCATATGAGAACCCAATTACCATTATTCATTATCACCGGAGCCAGCGGAGTAGGTAAAACCACGGTCATGCATGAGTTGAGGGAGCAGATGCCGGAATTTGTTCTGTTCAGTACGGATGACGATAATTTCGGGACGACGGGGAAGAAGCTAGAGTATCAGGACCGGTATAATGTGCTGTTTCATTGTGCGCGTGCGGTTGCGTTATCCGGGAGAGGGACGATTATTTGCGGGACGATGATGCCCTGGGACGCCAAGAAATGTGATGTTTACGATGCGTTTAGCGAAGTTCACTTTATTAACCTGCATTGTGACGATGCCACCCGAAATGCCCGCCTGCGGGGCCGGGAAGATGCAGCGACCTGGACCGAAGATATGCTCAGGCAGCACGAGGAATTCGCGCAGTGGCTGCTGGAGCATGCCGATACGGAATATGATCCGCCGATGCCGACTTTTGACACCACTTCTACACCTACGGCTGCGCTGGCGGAACAGATCAAGGAGTATATTAAGGAAAAATGGAAGGGTAGCACGGGAATTGTCTCTTAGGTGATTATATCTGCGGTGTATAGGATGGTTTACTTTCTATTCGTGTGTAAAAGCTTAAGGCCATCCCGGCAGGGATGGCCTTTGAACTATTTTAGGTTATCCCACAGCGCCTGGAAGGCACCGGGCTCAACCTCGAAGAATACTGGCGCATTGCCGTAGCGCACAAGTCCCTTGCCGAACAAGGTTAGCTCTACCCGGGCTTTGTCAGCAAGTTCGAGGTAAACCAGCTTGCGGTCCTCATTGTCATAGATGCCTTGCGCCATGAGCGAGTCTGCGGACAGCGGCTTGGCGGCATTAAGCGCGCTCAGGAAGCCGTTAAGCGCTGCGCCTTCCGGCAGCGGAAGGTATTGCTGCTTGCCGTTGTTCCAGCTATCGAAGCTCTCCCACTGGGCAGAGGCGATGCGCCCGTCCAGGTTCAGCTTGCCGATCAGATCGGCTCCGCTGTTCACGGTAATTCCGTTCGTATGTTCGTACAGCTCCGCGAACACCTGACCGTCTGCCTCTGTATAAGACATGACCAGGAAGCCGGAATCATATCCTTTGACAGCATAGATATCCGTCTCCCCGATGTTCGAGGCCAGCTCCTTATACGCATCCTTGCCGCTCCATTCATCAATCCCGCTGGTCGTGCGGCCCAGCTTCTCCCCGCGCAGTGCAGCCGCATCGGCTGCTTCAATGCGGATCGCCGCCTGGGTATATATATTGCCTTGGTAGACGACCAGGCCGATCATATCGGCCACAGCACCGGAGCTTTTATCCGGCAGCTCGATCTTGGGAATGACGACTCCGGCAGAATTCCCGGCCGCAGATGTGCCCGGATCTACCTGGGCTACTTGATTCGGGGAAGACGTTCCGCCCAGCTGCTTCATCACGCTTGGTCCGGCCAAGCCGATTGCGGCGGCGACCAACACGCTTGCTGCAATATAGACCATTTTACGCGGACGGCGCTTTTGTTCCATTTTACCTTCAAAACCTTGCTTCATTTCTCTGCTTGAACTCATAGTATCCACCGCTTTCTTATATTGGGTTCGAAACTGATCTTCCTTCATTCCGCTTCTGCTCCTTCCAGCTCCAGTCTTAACAGCTGCCGCCCGCGTTGAAGTCTCATCTTCACGGCAGACTCGCTGATCTGCAGAATTCTGCTGATCTCCTGGACAGGGTAATCCTCATAATAGTACAGATGAATCACAGTCTTATACTTCACCGGCAGTGCCAGCACGAGCTGCAAGACCGCCAGCTCCTCGGGGTTATCGGCCGTAACCGGCTCCACCCCTTCGAGCTTGACCTCGCGCTTGCGCCAGCCTCTGCCCAGCAGATTCTTGCAATGATTGGTGATGACCCGGATCAGCCAGGCCTTCTGGTGTTCGTCATCTTTGAATACGGGAGCCTTCTCCATCAGCTTGATGAAGGTGTCCTGCGTAGCCTCTTCGGCATCCTGGCGGCTGCCCAGATGAACCAGGGCAATCCGGTACAGCATATCTGCATATTGTTCGTAGCTCTTCATCACAGGATGGCCCGGCCGGGTCATGGGTTGCTGCATGAGGTTATGCCCTCCTTTATCTATAACACCCTTTAGGACGGCATCCGGTCACATTTTGTTTCCGGGAATTTATTCTGCTTGTTCTAAGCTCACCCTGATACAGCAAAAAACAGGGGATGAAGAAGTCCAAGACTTCCTCATCCCCTGCGATAGAGGCCGTATGAAGCAGCCGGCTCATCCGGCCGCTTGTCTGTTTGCAGCAATCCCGCTGTTACTCCGGCGTTCCTTGGGTTACCCCGTGTACATAAGTCTTCCAGGGGGTGTCCAGCGCCCCTTGGCCCGGATTGTAAGTGAAGAAATACTCTACGGAATCGCCTTGCTGCACGTTATTGACCGCGTAGGTGTAATTGCCGTTGCCTGCGGAGGTCATGGCTACGTTCTGCTGGCCGCCGCCGTTGATCTTGTAATGCAGATCGGCAAAGGTGGCGCCGTTCACATAAAAGAGCAGGTTATTGCCTGTTTTCTTCAAGCCGCGCACCTGATCGCCGATCACAATGGTTGCTGGCGGCGGGGAGACTACAGTGATTGTGCTGCTGGAGGTTTTGTTACCATCCGCGGTTGTTGCAGTAACGGTAGTGGTTCCCGTTGCAATTCCGGTAACAAGACCACTCTGGCTCACTGAAGCAATGTTGCTGTTCGCTACAGTCCAGTTCACCTGTTTGTTGGACGCACCGGAAGGTGCTACGTTAGCTGTTAACTGGACATTCTGTCCAATCTCCACTTGGGAGGTTGACGGAGTTACGGTAACGCCGCTAACCGGAACGGTACCCGGATTGCCCGGGTTCCCGGGATTTCCGCCGCCACTGCCTTCCTTATACACCCGTACATAATCGACCTGCATCGTTGCCGGAATATCGGACGGAGCCGGAGTCAGTCCGCCGTCGAAATGTCCGCCCACTGCCAGATTCATAATCAGATAGAAGGGCTTGTCGAAGGGAGCATTAGGGTTGTTCGGTGCCGCTACAGAATACCACTGTTCTCTATTGACCTTGAAGAAGAATTTGCCGTCCACATACCATTTCACGTTATCTTCTTCCCAGACCATGGAATATACGTGATAGTCGTTCGCAAAGGTCTGACCTTGCGGGAAATGATATTCCCCGGCAATATACTTGTTCACCGGCCATTGACCGCCGAAGTGAACCGCGCCGCTGGTCGTGCCGGGCAGCCGTCCTTTGGCTTCCATAATGTCAATCTCGCCGGATGCCGCCCAGGCACCGTAAGACGCATCCTGTGGAAGCATCCACAGGGCGGGCCAGATCCCGTTCCCTGTCGGCAGCTTGGCACGGATGTCCACCCGGCCGTACTGGAAGGACAGATGGTCTTTAGTGTTGATTTTGCCGGAGGAATATTGTGCATACCGGTTCGGGTCCTGCGGGAAGGACTTCGGATCGCTCTTGGCCCGGATATTCAGTTGTCCGTTCTGGACAAATACATTCTCGTTACTATTCGTATAATGCTGCAGCTCGTTATTCCCCCAGCCCCAGCTGTTAGGGTCATTGGTGATATAGTAACCCTGCTCATAGTTCCACTTGCTGGTATCCAGTGCGGTTCCGCTGAACTCATCCTGCCAGAGCAGGTTCATGCCCGCTACGGCAGGATCTGATGGAGTACCCAACGTAATATCTTCCTGATCGCTTTCATCTGGACGCGGGGCATTCGGATTGCCGGTGAAGGTATAATACACATAATTGCTGCCGATATTGCCGCCCTGCTGGCCGTTTAACGGATAGCCGATGCGGATCTCCATATTCTCCTGGATCGGCTGGAACCACAATCCATACACATAATCTGCCCAATAGCCCCACTGGTTCGCTGCAGACATATTGTTATAGCCGTTGCCTGCGTAGACGAAGCCGCTCTGGGCGGAATTGCTCAGATCGACCCACTGGCCGCCGATTTTGATCTGATACACATATTTGTTCAGCTCGCTGCCGATTGGTGCACCCCCGTCAATCTTAGGCAAAGGGAAACCAATTGATCCGTTGTTATCTGCAGTGAAAGCTGTGCCTTCATAGGCGGTGAGGACATAGGAATTTCTGACCGGCTGGTTGAAGGTAAGGGTGTAGATCAGATTGGCTGATGAGGTCTTAGATTGCAGCTTCACATTGATCGATTCGGTGATGTTGAACCAGTATCCGCCGCCGCCTTCGGTGAACTGGCCGAAGTTGCTGTCGTAGATCCAGCCGCTGGCTGCATTGTTATCAATGTCAATCCAGGTGCTGCTGTTCACCGGCTTCACATAAACCTTCAAATCATCGGCCACAGCTTCATAGGTGAGCGCCGGATCATTATTGAAGGTAGGGTAGGTGAAGCCAGCGCCGCCGGTGAAGCTTGCTGTAATCTGCGGCCCTTGGGTCGGCGTCATCGCGCTGATGGTGGTCTTGTTCAGGTTCTGAAAAGCCAGTGTATAATTCAGCGTAACCCCGCTATTCGCCTTGGAGTAGAGCTGGATCTCGGTTGTAGCCGAGAGGGTAAACCAGTAGCCGTTCTGGCCTCCATCGCTCCAGTGTCCCCAGTTCTGGTTGTAGACAAAGCCGCCAACGCTGTCGATGTCTACCCAATTGCCATTTACTTTCACTTTGACGCCTACATCATCCGAAACATCGCTCCAGGATGCAGTCCCGCCGTTGAATACCGGCATCACGAACCCGTAGCTCGCCTGCCCGACGCCTGATTTGGAGATGACCGGACCGTCTGCCGCTGAGAAATAAGCCATTGAGCTAACTGTAGTTCCTGCGGCCTCTGCGCGCTGAATGCCTGAAGCAGGGAGCTGGCCGATGCCGGACAGCAGCAGCAGGACCAGGAACAGACTAAGCACCTTCTGCTTGAAACCGGGTTGCGTAACATAAAGTCGCTTCATACTTGCCCTCCTTTAATAAAATGGTAGTGAAGGTAACCGCTTACATGTGAGAGAACATCTTTATTCTATCGAAACTTGTCAGCTGCTAAAAGGGACAATCCTTTTTGTTTTGACCCAATTTTTTGGGTTCTGCTGCCAGTGATGGGTTGATGCGGGGCGTGTGGACCGCATGTATGCGAAAAACCGAACACATTGGGCTGGCGCGAGGCGAGTGGACCGCATGTATGCGAAAAACCGAACACATTGGGCTGGCGCGAGGCATGTAGCCAGATGTATGCGGAAAACAGCATACAATGGGCTGGCGCTACTCGCGCGGGCCCAATGGGGTTCTGCTTTTTTCACAGCACCGTGTCCCGGTAATCCTCTTCAATGGCAGGCTTCCGGCGGATCAGCAGACGGTATTCGGTCGGCTGCATGTCCATGGCTTCGCGGAAGGCGCGGGTGAAGCTTTTGTAGCTCTCGTAGCCGACCATGGCGGCAATCTCAATGATCTTGTAATCGGTCTCGGCCAGCAGACGCCGCGCTTTGCCCAGACGCACATCACGCAGGTATTCGGCGAAGCCCTTGCCGATATTCTTCTTGAACTGGTTGGAGAAGTAAGCGTAATTCAGCGAGACATGATTGGACACCATCGCGAGATCCAGCGGCTTATGGTAATTCTCGTGGATGAAGCGGATGGCCTCATTCAGATCCTGCGAGCTTCGGTAGCTGCACTTATATTCATAATAGAACTGGTCGAGCCGCAGGAGCTGCTGCTGTAAGGCCTGGATATATTCGCGGATGCCGGGATAGTCGAACAGATTGCGCAGACACTCCAGATCCAGCGCTTCTTCACCCAGATAAGGACGGATGACACGCTCATAATCCTCCATCATCCGGACAACGGCGCGGCATAGCTGCTGGGTGTAACGGATGTGATAGCGCTGAAGCACCTCCTTGTGGAAGAGGCTGGAGATCCCTTGGCTGATTCTGCCGCTGTTACTTGTGCCGGTTAACTGGAAGAGGGCATACAGCTCCTCATAAGGAAGCTCCCAGTGCTGCTCCAGCCGCGCGATGTGCTGAGGCAGCAGGCAGCGCGTATCCGGGAAAAGAAAGCTGTGGCGGTACAGATCAAGCACCTGTGTATAACTGCCCGGCAGAGTGCTTAATCCTTGGTGCGGATCAGTCATGGCCGTGACGGCCCCGATCTGCTCTTCGTTGAGCGCAGCAGGCAAGGCTCCCGGATCTATGGCTGCATCCACGGCCAGGACCAGGTGGGGGCGGTGCTGGAGACAGATGCAGCCCTGTCTGCCGTACACACGGTAGGCCACGGCTTCGATGCTGTGACTGCTGCTGGCCCCCGGCTGGTTAATCCAGCGCTCCTCGCGCAGGTGGCAGAGGCGGTAGCTGCGCCACAGCCCCGGGTTCTGCTGCTCAGTCGCGGCAATCCACGCTTCATCGCCCGCCGCACCTTGCATATACATCCTCAGCTCCTTGCGGTCCGTCTCCCGTGCGCGCTGCGAGAGCCGCTCAATATTGCTGGTGAGCAATCTGCGCGTCTCGATCTCCTGCCAGATATGCTCCACCGAGACCTGCAGGTCTTCACGCTTCACAGGTTTGAGCAGGTACCCTTTGGCCCCGAGCTCAATGGCCTTCTGGGCATAGGCGAAATCGCTGTATCCGCTAATGATCAGATAATCCGCCTTCAGGCCTTCCTGCCGGCTTTGCGCCATAAGCGCAAGGCCGTCCATATCCGGCATGCGGATATCGGTAATGACGAGCTGGATGCTGTGCGCCCGGAGAAGCTCCAGGGCTTCAAGCCCGTTAGCGGCGCTGTACATATGCCCCGGCTGTTGCGGGAACTGGCAGAGCATCGCCTGCAGCCCGTCGCGGATATGCTTTTGATCGTCCACCACCAGAATATTGATCATGCCTACCAACCTCCAAGATTCTCATTTTCCCAGGGCAGCCTCAGGGTTACACAGGTATATTCCCCTTGAACGCTGCTGATCCACAGGCCGCAATCCATGCCGTAATGGAGCTGCAGGCGCTTATGTACATTGTCCAGCCCCAGCCCGCTACTGCTGCTGCTGATAATCGGGGTGTCAGAATCGCCCCGCAGCACAGACTGCAGGCTGTCCAGCATCCGGGGAGCTACCCCGGCGCCGTCATCGCGGATCTCGATCAGCAGCAGACTGTCATTCTCTACCCGTACCGAAATGGTGATCTGAATACTGCCGCCGGAAGGGGCCGCATGGTGTACGGCGTTCTCGACAATGGGCTGCATGCACATCTTGGGGATGCGGTAGCGCTCCACCTCCGGCGGAAGATCTGCCGCGAGCTCAATGCTCCCGCCTTCCATGAAGTTGATGAACCGGATATAGCTGCGGATGTTGGCCAGCTCCTCGCTGAGCGCGACCGTATCGCTGCGCCACTGCATACTGTACCGCAGCAGGGAGCCCAGCGAGACCAGTGCGCCTGCAATGGCAGGCTGCCGTTCCACCTCTGCGCGCATTCTGATAGATTCCAGCGCATTGTACAGAAAGTGGGAGTTGATCTGCGAATGGAGAGAGTGGAGCTGCGCGTTCTTGGCAATAAGCTGCTTATCTACTACCTGTGTCATCAGCTGCTGGATTTCGTCCAGCATACTATTGTAGCTGACGGCGACATAGTCAATTTCGTCACCGGTTTCGTTCGCGCCAAGGCCGGTATCAATCTTGGCATCCAGCTGGCCCCTGCGCACCTTGCGCATCGAGCCCAGCACCTTCTCCAGCCGGCGGAAGATGCGCCGGGTCATCCTCGATACCAGCAGCAGCATCAGCAGCAGGACGGAGGAGGTGATCGCAATGACCAGCAGGTATCCGTCGCGCGGACCTTTTGTCAGCTCATGGCGGGAAACGATGTCTACCACATAGGCGTTGAGGGGAGCGATGTAACGGTACAGCGCATAGTAGGACTGATCCCCGGACTGGACGGTAACGGGACTCTTCTGCTCCAGTACGTCCAATTGTGCATGAACCCGGCTAAGGATATCGTCCAGCTTCGCTCCGGCTTTCTGCGGCAGCTCATGCCCCGAAAGATACACATTGCGGGAAGCATCCGCGCCGTCCATGATTACCGTGAAGAAGTCGCGCCCGCTGTCTTCCAGCAGGTCATTGAACAGCACGTTGTGCTTCGCACGGACCTCCATAATGGTGGGCAGCTTCTGCTGCTGGCCCTGAAGCCGCACCAGCCTGTAATAAGACAGCGTATCCGCGCCATCCTTGAAGGCAGACAGCCGGAACGCCGCGCCGCCCTCATCCCGCAGCGTCATCCAGTAGTCCTGCGGCCAGAACTTGGAGTAATGATAGATTTCCGGCCAGATCTCATAGACCTCAGGGTTATCTACATAGAAGCTGAGACTGCTGATCATCTCATGACTCTGAATGATGTTATGCATCTGTTCGTACTGGTTCTGCTTGAACTTCACAAGCCTAAGGCCGTCTGCGCGCATATTGGAGTGGATGAAATCCACGAATCCTTTCTGGGTCAGGGCGGTCGCGGAAGCGTTCTCAAGAAGTTCTAGCCGGCTGCGCAGCCGTTCGTTCAGCCGGGCCACATGATTGCTGCCTTCGGCCATGGCCTGCTTGAAAAGCTGGCTCTCCTGGTTGCGGATGAACAGGAAGGAAACCACAACAGCGGGAACGGCAATCATCAGGCTGAAGGCCAGGAACAGCTTCTGCGAGATCGGGGCATTGCGGTATAGTCTTCGTATCGTTGTCAGCAGCTTCTTCACCGGTAACACCTCCCGTTCTGTAATCTAGCATATCGCAGAAATCTGCTCCTTCCAAGCAGGAATACCGGCCGCCTCATAGGCAGCCGGTACTGAATAAGCGGGCGGAACTATTCGGCCGCCATCTTGGCCTTGCGCGCATCCAGCTCGGTCTGGCGGTATTCCATCACCTGCGCGAACCCGTAGCCGTCACGGCGGGAGCGGAAGCTCTCGAACACCTTGTCAAAAGCCGCCTCATCCTTGGCCGTAATCAGCTCCGGCAGCACCTCTTCCCAGTTCTGGGAGATCCGCGACCAGGCGACCGCCACATCAGAATCGCCGAGCGGGTCCAGGCCTTTGTAGATCCCGCTGTCAATATCGGCCTGCGCATTCGCGAAGTCCTCCATCTGCTTGATGACCGGAGCCTTCTCCGGTCTCCACTGGTTGACGATGACCGGGTTACGCATCATCCAGTAGGTGTCCAGAATGCCGTATTCCTTCTCCAGCTTCTCGATATTGCTGCCCAGCATGTCGGCGAACTCGGCCTTAAGCTGCGGCTTGCCGCCCGCCGAATCCCAGGTCTCGCCTTCCTTGCCGAGGAACAGGTCGCGCTGGCCCTCCTCGCTGGCGAGGTAGGTCAGGAAGCGTATCGCCCGCTCCGGGTTCTCGGCGGATTTGCTGATCATGGTCACCATCCAGCCGTCCATGTTGCCGGGGAACAGCTTGGCGCTCTCGCCCTTGTTATTCTGCGGCCCGTCAACCGCGATGTAGTAAGAGTCCGGGTTAGCCCCCGCCGCGAGCATCGGATTGACCGCTGACATGCCGGTCCATTCGCGGATCATCATGAAGTAGCGGGCGTTGTTCGTTTTCTCCTCTACCTGGGTATCTGAATCCACCAGGAAATCGACGTTAATCAGTCCGCGCTCGTACGCTGTGCGGAAGGTTTTGAGCCAGGCGATGTAATCAGGATCGGTAATACGGTCATATACTTTGCCATCCTTCTCATGCGGAACCGCCAGCAGATTCTGGAGGTATTCCGTCATCCCGTAAGGCACATTGCCCTGGGCGAAAAAGGGGCTGATCGGCTGGCCCTTATACTCGGGGTACTTATCCTTCAGCAGCTGCAGCGCACCGAGGAAGCCTTCTGGAGTACTGAGGTCCGGCTTGCCCATCTCCTCGTACAGATCCTTGCGGACCAGGAAGGTCTGGTTGGCCGCCGTCATGCCGGTCTCGTGCATCAGGTTAGGACTGTAGGAGTCATTCGGCACCCCGTAGGTATTGCCGTTCTCCTGCCGGTACCACTTCAGCGTGCCGTCACCGGCGACCTTGAAGAAGTAGGGATCATACTTGTCGGCCAGTTCATTGAGCGCATAGACATGATCGCCTTCCCACAGCTTTTTGACCGCAGTCTCCCAGGAGCCCATGCTGATCAGGTCCGGCAGCTTGCCGGAGGTCATCATCAGCGTAACCTGCTCATTCGCTTCCCCTGAGGGAACCTCCAGCTTGACGTTCACGCCCGTCTTCTCGGTGACATACTTGGAGGCTAGGCTCTCACCCCAGGTGTGGGCATACCAGTTCGCGCCGACGAACCAGGTGAGATCCACCGGACTGGTATCGAGCTTCCAGGCGGGCTCCTCCGCATTCAGCTTGGTCTCGGTCTGCGGTTCCGGTGACGCTTCGGCCTGAGGCGCAGCCGTCGGCATATTCTCCTTAGTGGCGGAATTGCTGCTGCAGGCGGCTATGCTTAAGGCCAAGGTTACCGTCATCATTGCGGCCAGGATGGGGCGTACAGGTTTGCTTTTCACAGCATAATCATCCTTTCGGGTTAGGTGTGGTTAGACTTCCTACGGTTATCCCTTAATCGCGCCGATCATCACACCCTTGACCAGATAACGCTGAATGAAGGGGTAGAAGATCAGGATCGGCAGCGTAGCCACCATCATGGAGGCGAATTTGATCGAGTTGCCGGGCAGCCGGGCACCGAATTGGGCCATAGCCTGCTGCTGCATGAAGGACATGGAGTTCTCGGCGATGATTTTGTACAGCATGGTCTGCAATGGCAGCAGCTCCTGGGAATGGATGTAGATAACACCCTGATAATAATCATTCCAGTGATAGACGGCGGAGAACAGGGCGATGGTCGCAATGACCGCCATGCTGTTGGGCAGTACAATCCGGAACAGCACACCGTAATCCGAAGCGCCGTCTACCTTGGCCGACTCCTCCAGGCTGTCAGGAATGGTACGGAAGAAGCTCATGAAGATGACCATATTAAAGAAAGTATACATGGACGGGATGATGAACACCCAGAAGCTATCATACAGGCCGAGCTTCGTCATGAGAATGAAGGAGGGGATGAGCCCACCTGAGAAGAGCATGGTGATCAGAGAGATTTTGAGATAGAGCTTGCGGCCGATCAGATTCGTCTTGCTGATTCCGTAAGCGATGATTGCGGTGAAGAGCACATGCACCACCGTTCCGATAACGGTCCGCATTGTAGTGATGTAGAACCCGTTCATCAAGGTCTTATCGTTAAAAGCCACACTGTAGCTGGCCAGCGACAGCTCTGAGGGGAACCAGTTGACGGTCCCGAGTGAAGCCTGCTGCGGTGAATTCAGCGAATTGACGAGCACGAACCACATCGGGTACAGCGTCAGGAAGCAGACGGCCAGCATCAAGAGTGTATTGAAGATCTCGAAAGCGCCAATCCGCCGGAATCTTCCACGTCTTGCCATGAATCGGTTGTCTCCTTTCCAAGTGAGTGTATGTTCAAAAAATACTGTCCCCCGTAAGCTTCTTAGAACTCTGATTGGCTAACAGCAGCAGTCCCAGCGCTACAATGGAGCGGGCGAACAGGACGGCGGTGGAGAAGGAATGGCGCCCGGAGACCAGCCCCATGTTATAGATGTAGAGGTCCAGGCTCTCCGCCATCTTCATGTTCATGTTGTTCTTCAGCATGAAGATCTGCTCAAAGTTGCTGCCGAGTATTCCGCTGACGGCGAGAATGAACAGAATCGCAATCGTGGGGCGGATGCTCTGCACCGTGATATGCCACATCCGCTGCCAGCGGTTCGCGCCGTCCAGCTCCGCAGCTTCATACAGCCCCGGATCAATGCCCGCTATGGCGGCTATGTAGATGATCGCGCTCCACCCGGTCTCCTTCAGCGTATCGGTGAAGAAGGTGATCCACCAGAAGTACTGCGGCTCACTGTTAAACAGGATATCCCGGTCCTGAAGCCCCAGCGCCATCATCAGCTGGTTAATGACACCGCCTTCGCCCAGCCAGTTGAGGGCGATGCCGCCGAAGATCGTCCAAGCGATGAAATGCGGCAGGTAGGAGATCGTCTGCACCGTGCGCTTGAACCGCAGGCTGCGGATTTCATTCAACAGCAGGGCGAATAGAATAGGGATGGGAAAACCGAGAACGAGCTTGATGCTGCTCATCCCGAGGGTGTTGCGGATCGAGCGCCAGAACCGGTCATCTGTCAGGAAATCGCGGAAATGCTTCAGCCCGACAAACGGAGATTCCAGCATAGGCTTCGCGATACTGAAATCCATAAAGGCTATGATCAGCCAGAGCATGGGGATGTAACAAAAGATAAACATCCAGAGAATGCCCGGGATTACCATGCTTTGCAGCTGCCACTGCCTAAGAAGCGCTTTCATTTGTCCCGTTCGGGTGTGGAACATGTACTGTACCCCCTTCCTTCTTCATCGTATGAAAAAGGAGGGCGGAAAAAAAGGCCATGATTATTGGCCCTATCCCAATTTTTTGGATTCCTCCCGCTGGGGCCGGAAATTCAGTATGCTGTGAATACATGAAGGGAGTGGGCCAAACGATGAACAGACTGGTATGGGAGCAGGATTTCCAAGGGGGGACTGCTGATTTGAAGCTATGGAACATCCGCCTTGGCAATGATCTGCTGGACAATGACGGGAAAGCGATCTTCCCGGGCTGGGGGAATGGAGAGCAGCAATTCTATACGGGGCGGCGGGGGAATCTGTCGGTTGGCGAGGAGGGACTGCGGCTGTGTGCGCGCCGTGAGGTCACAGAGCAGGAGGGGCGGAGCTTCGCTTATACCTCGGCCCGGATCGATACAAGAGATCACTTCGCGTTCTGCTACGGCAGGCTGACCGTGCGCGCCAAGCTGCCGGCCGGGCAGGGAATCTGGCCTGCGATCTGGCTGCTTCCGCAGGATCAGGCGTATGGACCCTGGCCGGCTTCCGGCGAGATCGATATTCTAGAGGCGAAGGGGCGTCTGCCCCGGAAGATAGCTGGAACTCTGCATTACGGTGCAGACATCGAGCGGAAGATTGTTGAAGAGTTCACTTACGAATTAGAGCGCGGAACGATTGAAGAATTCCGGGATTACACGCTGGAATGGCAGGAAGGCTCCATGAGATGGCTGGTGGACGGGCACTGCTTCGCCGAGCGGCGGCTTGAGCCGGGGATGCCGTTCGACCAGCCCTTTTATCTGCTGCTTAATCTTGCCGTTGGCGGATGGTATGACCCTGTCGCGGTAGATGAAGCAGCGCTGCCTGCGGTAATGACGGTGTCGGGCATCCGGCTGTATCAGAGCTAAGGACTATCTCTCAGATCCCGGCAAAAATATCATTCAAACGGTCCCAGTTGGCCGCGATCCAATGATTCTCCTGACGGAAGCGGACGAGCGGAGGGAATTCATCCTGCTGAGGCACCGCAATCCATTCGGCTTCCTTCCACCAGATTAATTTCAGTGACCGGATGAGTGTACTTGCAGGCAAGGGAGTATATTCACGGTAGCCCGTCACGAAGGCCCGTACCCGGTCCAGCCCGATTCCGTCCTCAGATAACGCGCAGGAGAGGATCGGCCGGGCTATATCGAACTCCGGGTAGACGAAATGCAGCCGGTCGAAGTCAAGGATCGCCGCCACCTGATCTGCGCTGAACAGTATATTATCCACGAACAGGTCCCGGTGCCCCCAGCCCCGTTCGCAGTCCGCGAAGAGGCCGGTGTCCATCCGGTCGATGATCCTCCGCTGAAGCTCAAGCGCCGATAGAGTATCCTCGCTCTGCCGGGCGGTGGCCTGATGATAGCGTGCCTCCCAGTTTCTCACCATTGACGCCTTACTGCGGACCTCCCAGTACAGCGGCAACGAAGCAGGCTGAGCGTTAAGTAACTTGTGCATCCGGCCGACCACCCTGCCCAGCGAATACATCTGCTGCTCCGTGGCCGATCCGGGGGCAATACTGTGCCCGTCACACAGGGTCATCAGGACATAACGTTCCTGTGAAGGCGTTCTCAATACATAATTTCCCTCATGCGAAAATAGCTTCGGAACAGGAAGGCCTTCCAGGTACAGATGATCCTGATGGCTTAAGGAGACCTCCAGTCCGAGGGTGAGGGCTTCAGGGTAACGGATCTTGCTGTACTGCTTCATGAACAGACGGCCTTGATCACTGTCCAGCCTCCACTTCAGATTCAGGAAGCCCTGATCGATCTGGACCGCTTCAGTGACATGCAACCCGAATCTTTGTGTCATGGAGTCAAGGATCTCATCCCGGATTCTTGCGGCGGTGTCTGACATACAATATCTCCTCACCGGGGTAATATAGGGGCTGGGTTAGCGAAGTGTTCACACTAGTGTAATCTCTGTAATGCTGGAAGAGATAGGGTTACAGGAATGGAAAAAAAGAGCGCAATAGACCTCGCTTCCTTGGTGGAGACGTCAGCCTGCCAGCGGCAACCGGATAAAGCTCTTCACGCGGGGAGAGGGATGGACTGCCGGGCTTCTGCATCGTTTCCAGCGATGCGGATAATTCCTTAATCATTACTCGCATATCCTCAAGCTCTGCACGCTGCTGGAGCAGCTGTACCGAAACGATCTCGCTCGCTTTTTGATCCAGTGCATGTTCAATATACTCGATCCGGGACCATATTTTATTCATAGGGTCACCGTCTGTATATAGGCTTGGATTCTCATGCAGCGGGCCCCTTGGCAGCTTGTCGTTCGTAAGATCCGGATCTATGCCTTCCAGTGCTTCCCCCTGATTAATACGGTCTTTAATATGATTGAGCTGGCTGATTTGCTGCTCCGAGAAGGTATAATGTCCAAGACGGTCCTTTGGAAAGAAATCGGGGAACATGGCCGCCCAGCGTTTGATCGTAGTCTGGCTAACGGACAGCAGCTCCGCAGCTTCCTTAGTTTTCAGAATTTCCATTTCAATCCCTCCAGTGTAGTAGTCTTCTATGAGTAATTCGTTATTCTTCGGCGGCTCCCTGCACAGGTGACAAAGGAAGTGCTGATTCGCCAAGCAAAGTGGTATTACGACTATTCTTGCTCTCTAGAGAGCAGTGCAATACTTACATTACGGAGGTAGAATCTATAAAAAAGAAAAAGCTTTCCATAACCCCTTCCGGGTAATTATGAAAAGCTATCTTCAGATCGTTACAGACATTGTGCTGAGCTGTCTTAAGGGAGAAGGCGGTTTATAGCAGGGAGAGCTTGAACTTGAAGGTATACGGACGGTTGGCAGGTAAAGTGAACTGTTCATGGGTTGGCGCACCCCAGCTGTCATCGCCGCCCACGCCCATTTGCTTGTAATTGACACGCAGCACGGTCTTGTCAGAAGCTGGCAGCTTGTAGCCGTGGTCGCTGGCTTCAAGCTCTGCCGGAGACCAAGGCAGCGCATTGACTTCAAGCGGTACGGCCCCTTCCACGGATAATCCGTGTCCTTCGCTTCCTGCGGTGACGGAAGCATACCGGACATCGGTCTTGTTGCCGCACTCCTGAGGGCGGAGATAATTCGTGAACTGCTCACTGACCTTGCCTGTGTAGAGTCCCAGCGGAGCTCCGGCCTTACGGTCCCAATAGTTCTCATGCGGCCCGCGGCCATACCAGAGAATCGTGTCCAGGCTGCTGTCCAGCTCGAAGACCATCCCGAATTCCGGGATCTCCGGCAGGGTGCTGCTGCCCGGGTTAAGCTCCTGTACAATCTCGACCGAACCATCCGTACGAATCTCGTAGTGAACACGCAGGGTGGACTGCGGCTGCGTACCCAGCAGATAGTCAGCGGTCACGAAACCGAGGCCCCCTTCCACACGGCAGCTGAACCGGGCCAGCTGACGCTCGTAGGACGCTTCCTTCCAGATCACACAGCGCTCAGGATGCTTGTTGCCCAGATCATTGTCGGTTACAGCTCTCCAGAAGTTAGGTCTGACCGGTGCGTGCAGAACTTCCTTCCCGGAGGACTTCAGCGAGACAAGCGCGCCGGTTGCTGTCTCGAAGGCAAGCGCGAATCCGTTGCCTTCGAAGTTCACGAAGCCATCCTGTTCCTTCACTTGCAGGGTGCCGCCCGAAAGTTCCGGGTTACGGGACGGAATATACGGGGTTAACACGAACTGTTCCCAGGCAACTTCATGCGCGGCCTCAGACCAGGCGGTTGCGTCCTCTTGAACGAACGACACCGTAAGTACAGCTTCCTTGTCAGATTCCAGCAGCGCTGAATCCAGCGGAACCGTGAAGCTGACCGCTTCGCCAGGCGCTGCGGAGAGCGGCAATTGTCCTTCCTGGGCCGCTACGCCGTTCAGAGCCAGCGTCCATCTCAGCTGATAGTCTGCCAGATCCGTGAACAGGAAGTTGTTGCGGGCCTCGAAGCTCCCGCTCTTCAGATCGAGTGCGGTGATGGTGATATTCTGATAGCATTTCTTCACCTCGTAGAGCTTAGGCGTCACGCTGCGGTCCGCGAACAGCAGCCCGTTGCCGCTGAAGTTGCCGTCATGCGGCTTCTCTCCGAAATCCCCGCCGTAAGCCAGATAAGACACGCCTTCAGGAGTGGTTGTACGGATCGCCTGATCCACCCAGTCCCAGATGAATCCGCCCTGAATGCTGTCATATTTGTCGAATAGCTCCGTGTACAGATGCAGGCCGCCGCAGGAGTTGCCCATGGCATGGCTGTATTCACATAGAATGTACGGCTTCTTCGGATTGCTGAGAGCGTACTCCACGACTTCATCCGGCTTGATGTACATCGTCGATTCAATATCGCTGGCCGCGTCCGAAGGTCTGTAATGATAAGTGCCTTCATAATGCACCGGACGGGTCGGGTCAGCTTGCTTCAAGTGGTCATACATGGCCAGGAAGTTATCGCCGCCGAAGGATTCGTTGCCAAGCGACCAGATAATGACGGACGTGTGGTTCTTGTCGCGCTGCATCATGGAGTTACAGCGGTCAATGACGTTCGCGCGCCATTCCGGGCGGCTGCCGGGAACGTTCCCCTCATGCAGCTCCTTCTGCCCGTATTGCCAGGAGCCATGTGTCTCCAGGTTCGTCTCGTCAATCACATAGAGACCATATTCGTCGCACAGCTCGTACCATACTGGTTGATTCGGATAGTGGGAGGTCCGCACGGCATTGATATTGTGCAGCTTCATCAGCTTAATGTCGGTGATCATATCTTCCTTGGAGAGCGCACGGCCGGTATCGCAGGAGAATTCATGGCGGTTCGTTCCCTTGAATACAATCCGTTTGCCGTTAATCTTCATCAGGCCGTCCCGGATCTCGAAGGTCCGGAAGCCTGTCTTGCAGCTGAGCGCTTCCAGCAGCTGTCCCTGATCGTCCTTCACCGAAATCAGCAGGGTGTAGAGGTTAGGCTTCTCCGCGCTCCATTTCAGCGGGTTCTTCACGGCTGCAGACAGCTTAAGCAGCTGAGTTCCTTCTTGTTCAAAAGCAAATCCGGATGACACCGGCGCTGCCCATACCGGCTGCTGCTTGCTGTCGTAGAGCTGTACTTCAACGGTGTGTGCCCCGATGACCCGGTTATAATAGTTCTCCAGAGTCAGGTCGACCTGCAGCTCCGCATCGGTGAAGCTCTTGTCCAGCTCGGTGCGGACGAAGAAGTCGGCTACCCGTACTGGAGGCGCAGTGTAGAGATAGACATCGCGGAAAATTCCGCTCAGACGCCAGAAGTCCTGATCTTCCAGCCAGCTTGCATCACACCAGCGGTAGACTTCAACGGCCAGCTTGTTCTCGCCGGGAAGCAGATAGGCGGTGATATCGAATTCTGACGGTGTGAAGGTATCCTCAGAGTATCCGGCAAGTTCTCCGTTCACCCATACGTAGAAGGCGGATTCCACACCCTGGAAGCTGAGGAATACCGGCTGTCCGTCCCAATCCTGCGGAACGCTGAAAGAACGGATATAGGAGCCTACCGGATTGTATACCGTCGGAGCGAAGGGAGGCTTCAGATCCGGCTCGGATACTTCCCAAGGATAGCGTACATTGGTGTATTGGGGATAATCATATCCCTGGAACTGCCAGTGGGAAGGGACGGCGATATCTGCCCAGCCGGCAGCGTCGTATCCGGCCTTATAGAAGTCCTTGATCCGTGCATCCGGTGTCTCGGCAAATGCGAATTTCCATGTTCCGTTGAGCGTCTGGTAACGGGATGAGGACGCTTTATCCCCTTGCAGAGCGTCGGCTGCTGCCGGGAAGGACATCATGGAGGCGTGGGCATCTATACGGTTCAATTGAAAAATCTCAGGATTATTGTTCCATTCGGGATATCCGTTGGCAGGCTGCTGATATGAGAGTTTGTTGCGCAAGTTAACATCTCCTTATATTGTTATATTCATATTATAGAATGGGAAATGTTCTGGGTATATATAATGATTTTGTTTAGATATAATAGAATATGAAACTAAGTGATGTCAGATTGCATCTAGAGGGAGGCTGCTATGGACAGTACGATGATCTTTTGCGAAATGGAAGATATGCTTCTGCTGCCCCTGTATCCCATGACCATCGGGTATTGGGAGCATCAGGGGGAGATGTCCCGGCCTGCGGGCTTCCCGGATTATCAGCTGCACCAGGTCCTCGGCGGCAAGGGTGAAGTGAATATCAAGGGGAAATCCTATATTGCCGAGGCGGGCGATATCTTCTGTCTCTACCCGGATGTGCCCCACTCTTATACGCCGCTTACCCGCGAATGGGAGCTGGCCTGGATCTCCTTCAACGGAAGAGAAGCAGCCCAGATGCTGCTCTACGCCGGAATACGGGAGTCCGGGGTGGGACGCCTCAGAGCAGAATCCATCCTTGCTCCGCTTGAGGAGATGCTTACGCTCTCCTGCGGCAATGAGCTTCAGGATAACATGGAGCGTTCCAAGCTGCTGTACGCGCTGCTGCTCGATCTGAAGCGCAGCCTGCTTCCGGACTCGAATGAGGACAATGAGCTTGCGCGGATGAAGCCGGTCCTGCAATATATTGAGCTTCACCTGCACCGCCCGCTGCTACTGAAGGAGCTGGCCGAAGTGGCGTCAGTCTCGCCGCAGTATCTGTGCCGGCTGTTCCAGCGGACGGTCCGTGAACGGCCGGTGGCCTATATTAACAAGCAGCGGGTCAACCGGAGCAAGCAGCTGATGTTCAGCAGCCGGGGGCAGCGGATCTATGAAATCGCCCAGCGGGCAGGCTTCGAGAATGTCAGCTATTTCTGCGCCGTCTTCAAACGGATTACCGGCATGCAGCCCGAAGAGTGGAGAGGACTTCACGGATTGGACTAGAGGAGCGGCTTCAGAGATAGCTCACGCCAGCTCCAGCTTGAACACAACCGGCAAGGCGCTTGTGACCGCAGTGGTGCGGATCGTTAAGGCCACAGTATCCCGTTCCCAGGAGGGCTGCTCGCTGAACCCGAGGACTGTAATGTCCCTCAGGATTCCCTCGAAGCAGGGGGATTTCTCCCGGAGCGACTGGATGCGCACGATACCATCTTCCGGGTACACCAGTACGGTTGCATACAGGCAGCTACCCTTCACGGTGAAGCGGATGTCTTCCGGTGTGAACGTTTTGGCCTGGCCATCAGTGAATTGTCCTTCTTCAATACGTGTCGGCCCTTCACCAAATATGCGCCAGAAGGAGGTATCATAGATCGCTTCTCCGTTTGTTCCCAGCCAGCTGCCGATGGCCGTCAGAATCGCCTGATCCTCCTCTGCGAAGCTGCCATCGGCCTTGGGCCCCACGTTCAGGAGCAGATTGCCGTTCTTGCTGACGATATCGACCAGGTCGCGGATGATTTCTGCGGCGGATTTGTAATCGTTATTCTTCGTATAACACCAGGAATTACGCGCTGCCGCCGTATCTGTCTGCCAGAAGAAGGGCTTCAGCTCGGCGAATTGCCCGCGCTCGACATCGGGGACCGCACTGCCGAACATGAAGGCATCATGCTTATAATTAATAGCTGCCGGCATTCCGCGCTCTGCCGCGCGATTGTAGTAGTAGGCCGCGAACTTTTGCAGATAGGGCCGGAAGGCCGCATTCTCAATCCACCAGTCGAAGTAAAAAATCTTGGGCTGGTACTGATCGACCAGCTCGCAGCAGCGGATCAGCCAGTCCTCCAGATACTCCCCGGACGGGGGAGAGCCATAGGGATCATGATGATCCGGTTCCGGCATAGCCGGCCAGTAGAAGTCGCCGCGGACAAGCGGCTCGCGGATATCGGAGTCGAACGCCTTGCCGTGGGACATGAAGAACCAGTGCTCCGCACGGTGGGAGGAGACGCCCAGCTCCAGCCCCTGCTCTTCGAAGGCCGCCTTCAGCTCGCCGAGAATATCCCGCCCGGGACCCATGTCATAAGTGTTATAATGAGAGACAGCGCTTTTATACATCTGGAAGCCGTCATGGTGTTCCGCCACGGGAATGACATATCTGGCGCCGGAGGCCTTGAATAGTGCAGCCCACCCGCCCGGATCGAATTGCTTCGCAGTGAACAGGGGAATGAAGTCCTTGTACCCGAACTCCTTGTGGTTCCCGTAGACTGCCAGATGATGCTCATATTCTTTCGTGCCCTGAATGTACATATTGCGTGAATACCATTCATTGCTGAAGGCCGGAACCGAATACAGCCCCCAGTGAATGAAGATCCCGAATTTGGCCTGGCGGTACCACTGCGGCACCTCATAAGCGCTTAGCGACTCCCAATTCGCCTTGTAAGGGCCGTTCTTAATCGTCTCGTCAATAACCTGCAGATAATCAGTTGTGTTCATCATGCGTCAGTCATCTCCCTTTGTAAGAGGTAATACCTTCATTGTACCGGGCGGCAGGACAGGTAAGAATGTACGGCACTAACTTTTTGATGTACAAAAATAACCTTTAAGGCGGTCTGTCCCATGGACTCCCATACTCTGCTTACCAGCTACCTGGCCAATCTCAAGGTTGACCTGATCGTAGCAGACTATAACGAATGCTCTACGGACTGGAGGGATATGGACTATACTCCGGATTACAGCAAGTTTTATTACATAATCGGGGGAGAAGGCTGGCTAAAGATCGGGGATAAGGAGTATTATCCGAAGCCGGGTGAGCTGATTCTAATGCCGGAGGGTGTGAAGCAATCCTATGCCTGCATCAGCGAACGTCCTTTTCTCAAATACTGGTGTCATTTCAGTGCCAAGGTCGGGGAGATGAACCTGTTCCGTGTGCTTGAGCTGAGTCATGTCTGTATTCCTGAGAATCCCGCTGCGGTTGAGGCGGCGTTCAAGGGGATCACCGATAGTGCCAGATCTGATGCGGTCTACGCCCCGCTGCTGGCGAGAAGCAAGCTGCTTGAGCTGATGTCTTATTACATGATGAATCTCAAGCTGGATGAGCTGTCTTATAAGAATCTCGGGGCGGCCCGGAAGCTGACGGCTGTCCTGGATTATATCGCGGAGAATATCGAGCAGAATATGACCATTAATGATCTTGCCGAGATTGCATACATGCACCCGAACTACTTCATGCGCCTGTTCAAGCAGCAGATCGGCGTGCCCCCCATCCAGTACATTACCCGGCAAAAGATTGAAAAGGCCAAAGAGCTGCTGACCACCACCTCCGGTTCGGTCAGTGCGATTGCCGACCAGCTCGGCTTCGGCGATCTGTTCTATTTCTCCAAGCAGTTCAAGAAGCATGCCGGGCTTACGCCCACCGAATTCAGGAAACACAAGAGCGGAGGGATGATATAGTGATTCTGGAACAGAGCAGAGGTTATCAGATCCGGTTAATGGATGAGCAGGCGGCCAGGGAGATTGTTAATTGGAGATACGAGACACCATATGCCCTGTACAATATGCTGGATGCGGCTGATGACGCAGAGGATATCGAGGAACTGCTGGATGGCTCTTATTTCAGTGTAGCTGCGGCGGACGGAGCGTTGATCGGGTTCTTCTGTTACGGACAGAACGCGCAGGTGGGGGAAGGGATAGAGAGCGGACTCTACCTGGATGGAACTTCCCTCGATATCGGCTTGGGGCTAAGACCGGATCTGACCGGGCAGGGCCGTGGACTGGCCTTCCTGCAAGCGGGGATGAAGTTTGCAGAGCAGACGTATGACGCGAAGAGATTCAGATTGTCGGTGGCTGCCTTCAACCTGAGGGCAGTTAGCGTGTATAAGAAGGCAGGCTTCGTCCTCCTGCATAGCTTCGTACATCAGCACGGGGACAGCGAAATGGAGTTCCTGCTGATGGAGACCCGGGACATTGCTGCCCGCCTATAGCGCGAGTGGAGAATTCAGGGTGAAGTCTGTTAATATAGAACTACGGCATCATCCATATCAAAGGAGAATTCAATGTGAACGAGAACCTGAAGCAAGCGTATGTACAGTTAGGATTACCTGAAACCGTAACCAGAGAGGAACTGAACAAGCGGTTCGATCTGCTCCTGAAGCGAAGACGCGCCCTGACCACAGAGGAGGAGATAGCAGCCTACGAAGCGGATTTCCGGGCGTACAAGCTGATTCTTGATACCTGGGATGAGCAGGAGATCCAGAAGGCTGAAGATGAGCGGCTTGCCAAGTATGGACGCTTCTCCGGTACGGCAAGCAAGTGGGAGACCTTCATGCGGCTATACCGGACACATGTGATCCTCGGCATTATCGGGCTGCTGGTAGTGATTTTTGGCGGGAAGGCGCTCTATGACAATTATCAGCATAGACAATATCTAGCTTCTCTGCCGCCAGTAGATGCTAAGATTATGTTCATCGGCAACTTCGGAGTCACGGATACCAGCGGCAAGACCGAGGAGCTGGAGAAGGCGATCATCGCGGCTTATCCGGAATGGAAACGGGTGGAGACGGTGATGACTTATCTGCCCAGAACGGGCGAAGGCTCTGACTCACTGGATATGAATTATATGCAAAAGGCAGTTGTGGAGCTGGCGGCGAACCGGCCGGATATCCTTATTCTGGATGAGGCCACCGTCAAGTGGATCGGCGGACAGACCGGATTCCAGAATCTGGAGCCGATCACAGCGGACGGGAAGCTTGCCGCTGACGATACCCGCATGCAGTGGGGAGTCAATGAGGACACGGGCAAGAATGAGCTGTATGGTGTAGATATTCTGAAATCTCCGTTCATCTCAGAGCTGCCTATCAATTATAATGCGAAATCCATCATTATCGGTGTCCTGAATGACAAGGACAAGGATAAGATGCTGGCGTTCGTGAAGCATATTGCGGAGGAGCCGCCCGTTAAGTAAGCAGGAATTGGATCTAAATTCCTTTTGAAAAAACAACAAAAACCTCTCTTCTATGGCTGGTTACACCGCCATCATGAAGAGAGGTTTTTGTCTGCTGGTTATTAGCTTACTTGATTACCCGTTCAGCCTTACTGCTCCAGACGGTAGCCCCCATGGAATACAGGACCGACATACTCATTGAACGCATAGCCATTGCGGATGGCGGCGGATACGAAATCCTTCGCCTTCACCACAGCATCCTTCACCGACAAGCCGTTAGCCAGTCCGCCGGTAATTGCTGCGGCGAAGGTGCATCCCGCTCCATGGTTATGGGCAGGCTCGATCTTCGCAGTCTCCAGGACGAGGTATTCGCTGCCGTCGAAGAAGATATCAATCGCCTTGTCGCCGCCCAGCGCCTTGCCGCCCTTGACGACAACATTCTGGGTGCCGAGCTGATGAATCAGGCGGGCAGCTTCCTTCATCTGATCAAGCGTAGTCAGCTTGCCGAGACCCGAGAGCACTCCGGCTTCGAACAGATTCGGAGTAGCCACCGTAGCCAGCGGCAGCAGCAGATCGCGGATGGCATCTGCACTCTCCGGGTTCAGTACTTCATCCTCGCCTTTGCATACCATAACCGGATCGATCACGACATTGGTCTGCTTGTTGCTCTTCAGGGCCTGTTCAGTAACCTTAACAATGTCCACACTGCCGAGCATACCGGTCTTCATGGCATCCACAGGACCGCCGGCGAAGATCGTCTTAAGCTGTTCGGCAACGATGGCAGCATCGACAGGGTATACATTATGATGCCAGCCCCGGTCAGGGTCCATCGTTACAATGGTAGTCAGGGCACTAAGGCCGTAAGTACCGTATTCCTCAAAGGTTTTGAGGTCTGCCTGAATGCCTGCGCCTCCGCTGGAGTCACTGCCGGCAATGGTTAATGTCTTAATGATTTTTGACAAAGGTAACGTCCCCTTCTTGTATATGAATAGTATGCTGCTTATTATAACAAAAATCATCGGCTTAGTCCGCAAAAAAAGTATAAGCTCCAAAAACGCCCCGCAGCCCTTGGGTGAGAGCAAGGGTTCCCGCTCTGCTGTACTGCATATCATGATAGTCTAGTGGATTATGTATTCAGGAGGCTGCCATGATTGAGATCAGTTTATGTATGATTGTCCGCAATGAGGAGAAGAGCCTGTCCCGCTGCCTGGCTTCTGTGAAAGGGCTGGTCGATGAGATCATTATTGTGGATACGGGATCGGCAGACCGCACCAAGGACATTGCCGCTGCCTTTGGAGCCGTAATTTATGATTTTACCTGGATTGACGATTTCTCTGCTGCCCGTAATTTCGCCTTCAGCAAGGCGACCCGGAACTATATCTTCTGGCTGGATGCGGACGACTATCTGAAAGAAGAGGATCAGGTGCTGTTCAAGGAGCTGAAGTCTTCGCTGCCGGGACAGGTGGACAGTGTGAATATGCAGTATAATCTCGCTTTTGACGGGGAAGGGAGAGTGACGGCCTCCTTGCGGCGCAACCGGCTGGTCCGCCGGGCTTGCGGGTTCAAGTGGATCGGTCCGGTGCATGAATATCTGGAGGTGTACGGCCCATCGCTGGCAAGTACCGTCTGTGTTACCCATGAGAAGGATAAGGCGTACACGGACCGTAATCTGCGGATCTACCGCAGACGGGAAGCTGAAGGCGAGCGCTTCTCTGCGCGCGATCAATATTATTACGCCAATGAGCTGCGCGACCACGGAATTCACCGGGAGGCCTGCCGGTATTACGAGCTGTTCCTCAGCGGCGGGCAGGGCTGGATTGAAGATAATATTCAGGCCTGCCTGCGGCTGGCCGAATGCCTGGAAGCGCTGGGGGACAAGGAAGCGGCCTTCACTGCGGTCACCCGCACGCTGCAATATGATGCCCCGCGTGCCGAAGGCTGCTGCCGGCTGGGGGCCTGGCATCTGGAAAAGGGGCAGCTTTATCCGGCCATCTACTGGTTTGAGCTTGCTATTCAGCTGCCCGGACAGGCGGAGTCCATGGGGATGAAGAATGAGGCCTTCGCCACCTGGATTCCGAATCTGCAGCTTGCGCTCTGCTATGACCGGCTGGGCCAGCATGAGCGGGCCAACCGCTATAATGAGACTGCGCTGCTTCATTCCCCCAGCCATCCCAGCATGCTGTATAACCGGAATTACTTCCAGAAGCTACTGGGCGACAAGTATGTCTCCTTGCAGCAGCCTTGAACACATAAGAAGCGCTCCCCTGCCGAGGCTGGGGAGCGCTTGTTATTGTCTACGGATGTCCTGGCATTGCCGCAGGCTCCAGCAGCAGCTGGGGTTCACTCATGCGGATGAATTCCAGCACCTTGTCGTAAATAATCCGGTGGCCTTCCCGGTTGGGGTGGATGCCGTCCCGGCAGATGAACTTGGTGTAATCCGGCTGCTGCAGGAAGGCGCCCCGGACATCGATAATCTTGGTCCTGGTGCTCTCGGCGACCTTGAGGATAGCGGAGTTATAACGCTCCTGCCACCAGTAGATTTTGGTGACGCTGCCGAGGAACTTCATAATGTTCACTTCGGAATCGGGATTGTTGCCGCTGACCCACTTGAAGTAGTTGTCCGCATTCAGCGGAGGCAGACTCATCAGGATTGGCGTGATCCCCTGGTTCTTCAGGAAATGAATCATATCAGCCAGCATCCGCTCGAAGGCCGGAAAATCCGTCTTAGGACTATGCTCTGCCTCGGGATTGCTCGCAATCTCACTCCAGTGGTAGTCACAGTCATTGCCGCCGTATTCAATCAGCACCACATCCGGCTTCTCCTTCAGGACATCCCGCTTCAGATTACCGAAGCCCTTCATCAGCGTATTGCCGAATCTGGCAGTATTGCGCATAGCTCCCTTGAGCTTGCCCTGAAGCATGGATACATAATTATCCTCCAGAATGACATACTTGCTTCGGGTCTCGTCATACACAACGCCCTTGGAGATAGAATCCCCGCTGACCATATATTTGAACTGAGACCCCATGGACTCTTGCTGCTCCTCATTCCTGTTCATGCTCCCGCCTCCGATAACCCTAGTATATATACAATCAGTGTAAACCATACGTGCAGCCGTGCCTATGTATAGATGTCATGGGTTCTTAGTCTTGCCGGCAGTATTCTGGCGGATCAGTGGAAAATACAGAAAAGGTTCAACCCTAACCTCATAAGTTGGACCTTTTCCTGCATTCTCCGGAGCCTCTACCCATTCTCTGCAAAAGGTCGGCTGGAGCGCGATTTTCCCGCACCGTTCCCTTTTAAAAAGGCAGTGGCTGTCCGTTCCATGATTTTGACACTGTTCTCCCAGGTCCATGATCTTGAATCGGTCTCCCCGCGTGCGGCGATCCGGTTCCGGAGTGCGGGATCTTGAATGAGCCGCATCACATCCGCCGCAAGCCGGTTCTCATACCGGTAGGACAACAAGGAGTTCTCCTCATGGCGGGCATACTCCAGATTTCCTCCCGCATAGACAGAGACCAACGCCGCCCCGCAGCGCATCGCCTCCAGCCCGGGCAACGAGCCGGTGTCGAAAATGCTGGAGCTGACAAAAATATCAGCACCGTTATAGTGATAGCATAGCTCCTCGTCATTGAGCGGCGTGAAGAAGCGGTATTTGCCGCTGTTCATCATCCTTTTTAGTGAATCGGAGGTGAAGCATTCGTCCGGCGGACTGATGAAATTGATATTGACCCACGGGAAGTTCTGCTTCACGATATCCAGCTGATTCACCAGGTAATCCTGCTCGCGGTGCCAGGAGAAGCCGTGCTCCACCTTGCGCAGGATCGCTGTAATATTCAGCGGCTCCTGAAGCTCCTTACGGATGTTCATGTTTCGGAATGAAGCACTGATCCCTACCGGTACAATGCTTCCGCTGATTCCGTGCCCCAGCTTAATCAACTCCTGCTGCCATCTGGAGAGGACGATCAGCTTATCGGTAATGTGATAGGAGGGGAAGGATACCTCGTTCTGCGGCAGAAACAGCGGTTCATAGCACAAGGAGAGGCGGATATGCATACCTTTGCCGTTCAGGCTGGCTGCCTGTGAGACCGGAACCGTAGTGTAGAAATTGGAGACGATGATATCACTGACGGGGAAATCGGATTCGCGAAGCAGCGGGTAGTCGGTAATCAGCAGAGTGGAACGGACGTCATAGGAAACATCCCCTCCCAGCGGCATGACAATCACAACCTGGTGGCCCCGGGCAGTAAGACCGTTCGTAAGCTCCACGAGCATGCGTTGTGCCCCGCCATGGCTTAAGGTAAGAATGGGGAAAGTGAACCGCATCTGTGATCCCTTCCTTTCTGCACCATCGCCCTGCAAAAATGCGATAGGTATACTATTTTATTCAGTGAAAAGCGAAAAGTACCGCTAAGCGGTACTTTTGGAGGAAATGGGGTTATGGCCGGATTATAACGATTTGCGCAGATTACGCAGCAGATTCACAGTGTCCCGGATCTCCAGGCTGGTGACATCCTCCAGCGAGACATCGATCATCGGCTTATGCGCCTCGAGCTTGTTCAGGAACTCAGCGGTGTGGAACAGTCCGGTTCCGGGAGCGCCGTGACGAATGCGTCCACCGTCCTCATAGATTCCTTTGAGATGGGCGAGGATGATCCGGTCGCCGAACAGGCTGAAGGATTGATCGACGATCTCATCCTGGAGATGAACCTCTTCACCGATCAGGTTGCATGGGTCGAATACGACTCCGATGGAGCTTGAAGGCACCTCGTCGAGGATACGCCGCATTTTGGCCGGAGAGGACAGGGTATGAGTGCTTACGCCCTCGAGACCTAGGAATACGCCCCATTTCTCCGCCTCCTCTGCCAGCTCCTCGATTGTTGCCTTAAGGGCATCCCAGCCGATCTCCTCATAGCGGTAAGGGTCGATTTCCTGGAAGGTCGTAAATGCCCCCGTCTCCGTAGCGACCATAGGCGCGCCGAACTGGCGGGCGTAGCGCAGATGCTCCTTGAAGCGGTCAATCTCCGACCGGCGGACCGCAGGATCGGGGTGAATCGGATTAATGTAGCAGCCAAGCACACCGATGCGGATACCGGCCCTATCGAATTGCTCGCCGATGTATGAGGCCAGTCCAGGACTCAGCTTGCCGGGGGAGAGGTCGATGTCCTGTATGGCTTTGGATAAGGCGAGCTGAACGAAGTCAATATTGTAGGTCTGAAGAGCGGCGGTCAATTCCTTAAGCGGCAGGCAGCCGGCAGTGTGTGCCAACGTTCCGTAACGAATAATAAACAACTCCTTTGGAATTCTATGAATTTATATCTATAATATTAATGACGCTTACATAGACATGCAAGGTTTTAAGAATGCATGCAACACAGGAGGAATTGAGATGAATGCAATAGAGATGCGTAAGCAAGAGCTGGAGAACTGCCGTCCAGAGCCTACACTGGACCGGGAGACGATTGATGAATTCTGGAATGATCTGCTTGCGGAAGATGAAGAGCAGCCGCTGGATGTGAGCATCACCCCTGAAGATACCCCCTATCCGGGCATGAAGGTGAGCAAGGTCAGCTATATGAGCTATGGGGAGACTACGATCAATGCCTGGTATATCCAGCCTGCCGGTGATACGGACGGCATGGGAGACCGGCCGTGTGTTGTGACCTTTCCAGGTTACACCGGTGACCGGGGATATCCCGAGCGTTACGCAGATTTCTTGCTGCTTGGATACACAGTACTGGCCGTAGATGTCCGCGGTCAGCTTGGAGAGACCGGCAATCTGCTGCCGCAAGAGCATGGGATTGTCAGAGGCTGGATTACCCAGGGGCTGCTGGAGAAGGAGCAGTCCTACTATCTGGCGTTAGCCATAGATACCGTACGGGCTATAGAGACGGCAGCACAGCTGCCGGGGGTTGATCCGGCGCGTATTGCGATTACAGGAGCCAGCCAGGGCGGGGGGATCGCGCTCTTGGCAGGGGCGCTCAGCAGCCGCGTGGCTGCGGTAGCCGCAGATATTCCTAATCTGTGCCGGCTGGATTTCGGGGTGCTGAATTCCACCAGCTCACTTACTGAGATCGCGGAATACCTAAAGCGCTATCCGGAGCATCTGGAGCGTGTGTTTGAGAATCTGGCCTTTTTCGATATCGTCAATCTGACTCACCGCTTCACCGTCCCTGTTCAGATGTCCGTAGGCTGGAAGGATACGGTATGTATGCCGGAGACGATCTATGCCGCGTATAACCGGATAGAATCGCCTAAGAAGATTATGGATTATCCGTTCTCCGGGCATGAGGTGAGCGAATTCCAGCGCAGACAGACGGCGTTGTTCTTCAAGGAGCATCTGGGCTCCTAAGTGAAGCATTATAAGCCACAGTGATTAGCCGCAAGGGAATGGTGTGAAGATATAGTAAGGGTTGGCGCGAGGCCATATATAGGCAGTTTAATCACCGGGAGGGAACTACGGATGGACAATCAGACAGGTAAGCTGCCTGCAGGAGCATTGGTGGAGAGCTTTGAGTATGACAAGAAGAATGAGGAGCTTGTGAAGAAGAGCTTCTGGAGCAAAACCAGGAAAGCCGCCGGTAAAATTCCCTTCACCAGAGAAGCGATAGCCATGTACTACTGTGCTATGGATGCCAAAACACCGCTATGGGCGAAAGGGATTGCTTTTGGAGCGCTGGCGTATTTCATTTCCCCGATTGATGCTATTCCCGATGCGCTGATTGGCCTGGGCTTCACAGACGATGCTGCCGTCATGGCGGCGGGCATCCGGGCTATTGCCGGACAGGTCAAGGAGGAGCATAAGCAGAAGGCGGAGGAGTTTTTCGAAGATTCATAATAGGCTGGAAAACGGCCCCTTTTTTTAAGCAGGATTAACGTGAGTACTTGGGTGGACGCTGCGTGAACGAACCGTTGTTCCAATCGCTGTGGTCGTAAGAATTTTTTTCATTCCCCTTAGCGGTGAAAATCCGGAGACCAAGGCGACCGCTGACGCTTTTACACAATCGTTTCGTCCTCTCCGCTGTTTAAGTGGGATACGAAAATACATTTTTTCAACAAAAACAGAAAGCAGCGGTTCTCCAATATGAGAGAATCGCTGCTTTTTTAACATTTGAATCCTTTGAAACATCTGAGATCTGACTCGTCTATAGAATATCTACTTTGAGACAGTCCCTATTCTGCTATGCCCCGTTACACTCCGGTGTCTATAGCCGGACTCTCAGAAATCTGCTGCTTCGCCTGGTACTCCAGACCCCAATCTCTCATCAGCTTGATGATCGGAATCAGAGACCGGCCGAAATCAGTCAAGGAGTACTCGACCTTGGGCGGCACCTGATGATAGACCTCACGGTGTACGACGCCATCCTCCTCCAGCTCGCGGAGCTGCAGGGTCAGCATGCGCTGGGTGATGCTGGGGCAGATGCGGCGGAATTCGTTGAACCGGACTGTGGAATCCATCATATGGTACAGCAGCACACCCTTCCATTTACCGCCGATAACATCGAGGGTGAATTCTACAGGACAAGCAAAGGCATTGCTATCAGGGCAAGTGCCGAAACCGCCTTTACGGTTGCGCATCACTGAACACGCTCCTTAGTATCATTTTGTATACTACATCACAAAAATGTGCGTACTTCTAAATGTGTTGTATATCCATTACTATAGGCATGGGAACAGGAAAACGTCAATTCCTTATCATGAACGGTACACAGAAAGGGAGTATGGAGGATGGAGAACACAAGCACAGCAACTCAAATGACGAAAGAGCAGATTTTGGCAGCCTATGAGTACAGACATGCGACCAAGGAATTCGACAGCAGCAGAAAGATCAGCGGGGAGGATTTCGGCTTCATTCTGGAGACGGGACGTCTGTCACCGAGTTCGTTCGGCTTCGAGCCCTGGAAGTTTGTAGTTGTCCAGAACCCGGAGCTCCGGCAGAAGCTGCTGCCATACGCCTGGGGCGCGCAGAAGCAGCTTCCGACTGCAAGCCATTTCGTGCTTATTCTGGCCAGACAGCCGCGTGATCTGGCAGCTGACTCAGAATATATTCAGAGTATGATGTCGGAGGTACAGAAGCTGCCGGTTGAGATTGCAGAGGGCAAGCAGCGGGTCTACGGCGCATTCCTGAAAAACGATTTCGGCCTGGCTGGCAATGAGCGGGCGATCTTCGAGTGGGGCGCGCGTCAGACCTATCTGCCCCTTGGCAATATGATGACCGCAGCTGCGCTGATCGGCATCGATTCCTGTCCGATTGAAGGCTTCGATAAGCAGAAAATGGAGCAGCTTCTGGCCGACGAGGGGATTATGGACCCTGAACATTTCGGGCTGGCCTGCATGGCAGCCTTCGGCTACCGGAGCGGTGAGCCGCGTGTGAAGACCCGGCAGAACGCTTCGCAGGTGGTAGAGTGGGTCTAAGGGCGATAAGGCCTGCGAGCCGGAGGCTGTTATGAGGATCACAAAGAAACGGATGCTGCCCTGAGGGGTTGCATCCGTTTCTTTTTTTTGAAATATTAGATCAATAATGAAAGTACATAGAAGAGTCGAAAACTTATTGAAAATTTGCTGAAAACTCTGCTACTCTTAGGAAGTCAGCCTGCTGCCGGTAAGCGGCTGCTTATGCTCGTCATTTCAAGATTGAAGGGATTCCTGCATTATGAAAATCATCCGCATTATCGCCGAGGTCTGCTTGCTGTATGTGTTCTTCCTGGCCGGAGGCTATCTGCAAGAGCTGCTGCATTTGCCGATTCCAGGCAGTATCGTGGGACTGTTGCTGCTCTTCGTGCTGCTTTTGCTAAAGATTGTGCCCGTGAAGCTGATCGAAAACGGCTCGTCCTTTATACTGGCGTATCTGCCCATGTTCTTCATCCCGGCCACCGCAGGCATCATGAACCATCTGGATATCTTTAGCGGAAGAGGCTTGCTCCTGATCGGCATTCTCGTCATCAGCAGTGTGCTGACCATGGTTGTTACAGCACATTCCAGCCAGTGGATTGCCTCGCGCAGCGTCAAACGCTTAACACGCCGGACGTACCGTGCCCGTAATGTCCATGGGAAGGGGAAGGAAGCATGAGAATTCTGCTGGCTGCCAGCTTCGTGCTGATGAACGTCGTGATCTATCTGGTCATGTCCATACTGTACAGACGTTACCGTCTTCCTGTCCTTCTGCCCGCGCTGACCGCAACGTTCACGGTTGTTGTGCTGCTCATGGGCTTCCATATCCCTTATGAGACTTATATGATCGGCGGCGACTGGATTAACCGCCTGCTGGGACCAGCGGTAGTATCGCTGGCTTATCCCTTATACAAACAGCGGCATGTACTGTGGAAGAATCTCCCTGCCATTCTCGGCGGAACGGTCACCGGACTTATGGTCGGAATGTTCAGCGGGCTGCTGATGGCAGCCGGACTCGGCTTCTCCAAGCTGTATGTGCTGTCCATTCTGCCCAAGTCGATTACCACCGCTGTAGCGATTCAGATCTCCAGCAATCTCGGCGGAGATTCATCGCTGACCTCCGTGTTCGTGATGGTTGCCGGCTTCACGGGAGCAATCGGCGGCCCCTATATAATTAAGCTGTTCAGAATCCGCAGCGAGTCGGGGATCGGCATTGGCCTGGGCACAGCTTCCCATGCCCTCGGCACCGCTAAGGCACTGGAATACGGCGAAGAGTCGGTGTCCATGAGCTCTGTAGCCATGACTGTGTGCGCGATTGTCGGCTCCATCGCCGGACCGCTAGTCGCCTGGATCATGTACCATTAAGCTTGCAGCATTTAGTAATCAGCCGTTCACACGCAGCCGGATTACGTTCCAGGAAGCAGCCGGAAGCATTGCGCTCACCCGGCCGCCGTCTGCGGCTGCTGTTCCCCGGTTGTGCGGAAGCACATTCGACGGGTTGGAGCGGGTATTGGCCGCCTGAAGATCCTCATGCTCAAGAACCGTGTGCTGAATAACCTCTACAGCTCCGAAGCTCCGCAGATCAACCGCCAGCTCCATGCCTTCGCTCAGATGGCGGTTCACTGCAAACACAGTAACCTCGTTCAGCTCCTCATTATATACACTGACCGCTTCCAGATATGGAACGTCGGTGAAATCCTTGGAATCATATTTGGAACTTGTAATCAGCGGGTGCAGCACCGTTCCCCGGCCGTAGATGGAGGCATGCATGTAAGGATAATAAGTGGTCTGCAGCCAGAGCGGTCCGCCATCCTCCGTCATAATCGGTGCAATGACATTAATGAGCTGGGCGATACAGGCCATCTTGACCCGGTCTGCATGCTTAAGCAGGCTGATCAGGCAGCAGCCCACCACCAGCGCATCCTCCAGGGTATAGACATCCTCGAATTCAGGCGGTGCAATCTGCCAGTGCTGCTCGGCACGGCTAGAGCCCTGCGATTTCCATACATTCCATTCATCGAGGGACAGGTAAATCTTTTTCTTGCTTTTCTTTTTAGCCTTGATATAATCACATACTGCTGCTACGCTGTCGATGAACTGATCCATATCAAGCGATTGGGCCAGGAAATTCGCTGTATCCCCATCATTGTTATTGTAGTAAGTGTGCAGCGACAGGAAATCGACATTATCATAGGTGAGATCCAGAACTGTAGCTTCCCATTCGGCAAAAGTGCTCATGTTGCTGCCCGAGCTGCCGCAGGCGACAAGCTCCAGAGAAGGATCCACCCAGCGCATCGCTTTGGCGGTCTCATTGGCGAGTCTTCCGTATTCGACTGCAGTCTTGGCTCCGATCTGCCATGGACCGTCCATTTCATTGCCCAGACACCAGGTGCGGAATTTGTGCGGATCCTTGTAGCCATGGGAGATCCGCAGGTCACTCCAGTAAGAGCCGGAGGGATGGTTGCAGTACTCGACCAGATTCCTTGCAGCGTCGATTCCGCGTGTGCCCAGGTTCACTGCCATCATCACTTCAGAACCGGCCAGCTTGGCCCAATCGGCGAATTCATTCGTGCCTACCTGGTTAGTCTCAGTAACCCACCAGGCAAGTTCAAGAGAGCGCTTTCGTTCCGCCTTGGGTCCAACGCCGTCTTCCCAGTTATAACCGGATACAAAGTTGCCTCCCGGATAACGGATGATCGGTACGCGTAGTGCCTTGATGGCCTGGAGGGCATCGCCGCGGAACCCGTTCTCGTCAGCGGTAGGATGTCCCGGCTCATAGATTCCGCCATAGACGGCCCGGCCCAAATGCTCAATGAAGGAACCGTACAGCCTTGGATCTACCTCGGCCAGCTTGAAGTCTTTGTCGACAATCATCTTGGATTGAATGCTCATAGTTAGAAGCTCCTTTGTATTAGATTAATGAAATAGCTAATCGTTCAAGCCCGTTTATGATTACATGATACGAATTACGGGGTATACTAAGCAATAACTAATTTCAGGATTAACTTAATAACTAATTCAAAGAGCGCGGAGGGCCACCGATGTATTTAACCACAGATTCTGAATCGTTGAAGGTCTATGAAGCACTTGCCAGTGAAGTGCGGCTGCGGATCATCGATCTGCTTAGCAGCGAGGAGATGCATATTAAGGAGATTGCAGCCAGGCTGTATCTCAGCAGTGCCATTGTCAGCTCGCATGTAGCGAAGCTGCAGAAGGCCGGCATTGTCAGCTCCCAGATGAAGCGGATCGACGGGGGGACTTATAAATTCTGCTCACTTTCCGCGAATTTCTTGCAGATTAAATTATCCGGGGCCAAAGGCATCGCCCGCAAAGTAGTGGAGGTCTCTGTCCCTGTGGGCCATTACACCGACCTTGCAGCTTCACCGACCTGCGGCATTGCCACAACGGAGAAGCTGATCGGGTATTATGACGACCCGCGTTATTTCCTGGACCCGCAGCGGGTGGATGCCGGCATTCTCTGGTTCGCCAAAGGATATGTGGAATATAAGGTTCCGAATTATCTGTTCATGGATCAGACGGTCCAGGAGATTGAGATCTCCATGGAGATCGGCTCGGAGGCACCGAGTGTGAACGAGAAGTGGCCTTCGGATATCTCTTTTATGATGAATGGCATTTCGCTTGGCAAATGGACCAGCCCCGGTGACTTCGGCGTAATGAGAGGCCGTCTGACCCCAGCCTGGTGGAAATCGGATGTGAACCAGTACGGGCTGCTCAAGGTGCTCAGAATTAATGCAGGGGGAACTTATATAGACGGCCAGCAGATATCGGCAGTTACCATTGATCAGGTGGGCTGGCAGCAGGACCAGTGGAGCTTCAGGTTCACGGCAGAAGACACCACCCGAAGGCGGGGCGGCTTAACGTTATTCGGGCGCGGCTTCGGGAATTACGAGCAGGACATTGTGTTTCGTGTGTATTACGAATAAGAGGGACCTGTTCGCCGAATGGCAAGTGAATGGATAGAACAGTGAATGGATAAGACAAGTGAAAAGGATCTTTGTTCACATGAGATGTTTGCAAAAGGGGTCTGCGGGTAACTATAACTACGTAGTTCAAATCGCGTACAAGTTGCATACAAGGAGGAATTCACATGTCAGATCATTCCGGTAATGAAGCAGACATCCGCAACAAAGAGAATAAAGACGGGGATTCACTCGCAGAACGCAAAAAGATGGAGAACGGTGTGGATATTGAACCTGAAGCCGATGATTGGGAAGCCAAACCGGCCGAAACCGCTCATCCTGACCCGCTTCCTAAGAATTAGAGGATAAGGATAAGGCATGTGGCTAGGTCATAAGGTATAAGGCATATGCACATAGCAGACTGTTCCTACTGGGGCAGTCTTTTTTCTGATATAGGGATTATGATTTCACCAGACGCAGGCCGACGGAGGTAATAAGGAGTCTGGAATGTATGCGAAAAACCGCCAGATATTCCCGTCATAGCATCCGGTTCCTGGAGGCATACTAGCTCCAATTGGAAAATTAATGGGACCGGAGGCGCGAATAACTACGATGACACCGTTACTTTTACAGCATAGTTACAGTGTAGTGGCTGCGGCAAGCCCCTATCTGTTCTATTTTACTGTCTATTCGTTTCTGGGGTGGGTCCTTGAAGGCAGCTATAGCCTCTACAGCACGGGAACCTTTCGCAAAGAAGGCTTCCTCAAAGGGCCATTTAAGCCCATGTATGGCTGCGCACCGCTGCTGCTGCTGCTGGCGGCACATGAAATTAGGCTTCCCTTGCCGTTATTCCTGCTGCTTGCGCTGATTGTCCCTTCGGCGGTTGAGTTTGTCAGCGGCTGGCTGCTTAAGGGGATCTTTCGTAGACAATGGTGGGATTATTCAGGGATGCCGTTACAGCTGCAAGGGCATATCTGCCTGAAATTCTCGCTGTATTGGTGGGGACTGTCAGTGGCTTGCATCTTCGGCTTGCATCCGCTGGTACACTTCCTGTATCTGCATATGGAGCGGGTATGGATGCCCATACTTCCCGTCGTCCTGCTGTTATTCACAGCAGATCTGCTGTGGACCTTCCGCACCCGTCGCCGCGGACTACAACTACTTGAACCACCGGAGCTGGGCGAAGGTTGAAGACTTAGTGAAGAGTGGGAATATGAAAATCACAAAGAATCCAAAGATATCTCCGCCCTGTGGCTGGAGATATTTTTGGGTTACATAACCTTTTACTATCACAATTGTGCGTCAGACAAGGAATATCATACAACCATGTCAAATATAGTGCTAACCCGGTTTATCCATAAACCGTGGTGCGGGAGGGAACATGAACAACTTTTTTAGCAAATACAGCCGGGCTATTATAATTCTTGAAACGCTACTTATTGCGGTACTTTCACTATTGCTGATACGGGAATTCAACAAGCCAGTCTCTCTGGTCAGGGACCAGCGGAACTTAATTACGCATTTTGATAAGCTGGATTTGGACAGAATTACAGAAATGATACATAGATTTAAGGAAGGTAAGGGAGATAACCTCACCATGCTTCAGTGGGGTGTTGACAGTGGGCCGTATATTCATGATTTCTACAACGATGGCAGGGTACTGCACTGGACGGTGGACAATAGCCGAGACTGGGCAGGCGACGGCGGGAAGATCGAATATGTATGCAGAGCGATCCGGCTTGCTGAGACCGAGGAATTCTATAAGGTAGAGCTGACGGATTGTGAGAATCAGCCGGGTGATTTCGTGGTTTATCCGGTTTCTTTCCGCAAGGATGAGCTATAAACTGGAATTAAGAATGATATAGGGGCCAATTGAAATAAAGTGGGGGGATGCTTCATGTCAATGTCTGAGTATTACCGGGAGCTGCGCGGGAAGGCCGGCAACGGGCTGTTAATGATGCCGTCTGTAGCGGCTGTAGTAAGAGATGAACAGGATCGGATTCTGCTGATCCGCAAAAAGGATGAAACCTTATGGGGCCTGCCGGCCGGAGCGGTTGAACCTGGAGAGACCCCGTCTAGGGCGCTGCGTAGAGAGGTGTTCGAAGAGACCGGCTTAATGGTGACGCCTGAACAGATTATCGGCGTATTCGGCGGTGAGAAATTCAGATATGAATATAGCAACGGGGATCAGGTAGAGTACACGGTTATTGTATTTGAATGTGTCATTGTTAAAGGCCAGCTCAGGAGCCTGGACGGGGAGGCGGAAGAGCTGAGATTCTTCAAGGAAGATGAACTGCCCGGGCTAACAATCCCTTATCCCCCGAAGCTGTTCATGCGGGATGCAGCTGCGCCCAGGAAGGTTATATTTGATTGAAGGTTGTATTTGATTGATGAAGGAGTAGTTACGATTGCTGATTTTGAATTTACAATCCAGAATGATCTACTGCGGTGCAGTACTGCTAGCCGCCCTGCTGGGTCTTGCGACCAGGGCATACGGGAACCAGTTGCCGCACTTTGTCAGCGAACACTTTGGGGATGCGATCTGGGCAGGGATGATTTACCTTGCCTCCCGGGTGCTGCTGATCCGGCATCCGCTATGGATGTCGCTTGTCCTTAGCCTGTGCTTCAGCTTCGGAATTGAGTTCAGCCAGCTCTATCAGGCTGAGTGGATTCTGCATGTGCGTGCTACAACCCTTGGCAGCTTGATTCTCGGCCACGGCTTCCTCTGGATTGATCTGGTCCGGTATACAGCCGGAATTCTGTTCTGCTGGACGTTAGACCAAATCTTACAAAATTGATTCTGGATTATATAGGAAGAAGAATATATATTAAGTGAGGCGATCCGGTCTGTAATAATTTGGAACAAGAATGCCGGTCATCTGCCGAATGCTGCCTGATTTGGAGATGAGTAACCGTAAATGACGAACAGCTTATTAGTGGTATGTCTATTGACTCTGATTATTCATACGGCGGAGACCTTGTCGTATTCGGTGCGTTTTGCCGGAGTGAAGCTGAACAAGATCGCCATCGCCTTATCCCTGACCGGAATTATCGTGCTGGTCTCCAGAACCGCAAATATGGTACAAGGCCCCTTAACGGCGAAGTTCGTAGATTATGCCAAAGCTGACGACAGCTTCCCGCTGCTCAACTATCTGCGGATTATTATGCTGGCTTCTTCACTGGGGACATTGATCGCCATCGCCTTGTTCCCGACCTTCGTAGGACTGTTCGCAAGAGTGATCTCCAAGCTGGAGATTGAAGGATCTATCCCTAAGCTGCTGACGAGTGTAACGGTCAGCCAGCTCAAGAATACGCGCAAATATATCCGCAGACCGAAGGTCAGGCTGAGCAGCTTCCGTTATCTTGGAATTCCCAAGCGCTTCATTGTGATGAATGTCTTCGTGACGGCCTTCTACACGGTTGGCGTATTATCCTCGATGTATGCGGCCAAGCTGTTGCCGGCATTCAGCACTACTGCTTCCCAGGCATCGGGCCTGATTAACGGGATAGCAACGATACTGCTGACGGTGTTCATCGATCCACAGCTGGGAATCATTACGCATAAGGCAACCGAGAATGCGGAATACCGTGACCAGCTCGGGAAGATCTATGTACTCCTGATGGGCTCGCGCTTCTTGGGATCTCTGCTGGGTCAAGCCCTGCTGGTACCCGGAGCCTTCATTATCACCTGGCTGGTGAAGCTGCTCTGACCCTGATGAATATGCTGCTTCGGCTACTTCGGCAGCTTAAGCTCTGCGGCACGGAGCGCCGTGCTGATCTGTTGCTCCCAGCCGTACAACTGTCCGGCCATAGTACGGATCTCCTTCATCCGGTTATAAGACAGCTTCATTGCAGCCGCAGCCTGGGTGGCATCCCCCGCCTGGACAGCGGCTTTATAGCGCTTGTCGGCTTCGGTTCTTTCTGATTGTGCGGCTGAGAATAGCTTGTTCTGGGCGGCAATCTGCTTCTTGAGCAGGGTGATGGGGGCAAGGGCATCCTTAGCCGGCTTGTTCTTCGCGGCAGTTAACGCTTTGGCTTCTGCCAAGGCTGAGGTGGCCTTCTTTACTTCAGCCCTTGCTGCGGTAGCGGCAGCCTTAAGCTTATTGCGCTTCAGCTCAAGCACAGTGGCACTCTTCAGATTGCTTACCTTGCGGGCAGCGGTGATCTGTTTGCTGAGAGCAGTATACTGGTCCAGGAGCGGAGCATGCTTCTTCTGTACCGCTTCCGAGGCAGCCTTAAGCTTGGCGAGCTGGGCAGCATTAGTGGCTTGAAGCTGCTTGTTCACTGCGGCAAGTGCGGCGTTATTCTGCTTGCGCAATTCCTGATTCCGCTGGAGGTCAGACTTCAGCGTTGCCTGTAGACCCGTATAGTCTGTATACAGATTATGAATTTCGTCCAGCGCAGAATCCCAACCGGAATCTGCAGAGACACCGGACAAGGGAGATGTACAAAGTGACAGCAGTATCACCAGCACAAACAGCCTTCTTACAGCTCTTCCCGAGAAAGGTGTAACAACTCCCATCCCTCTCCAATTCGTCAAGCCCGTGAATCTAAACATTGCGTTCAGCTCCTCTGATTGTTCATTTGGCAGTAGACACAAAGAAGCACCTCCAAGAAAGGCATGAACTGCCTGTCCTGCGAGGTGCTTCTCCCGCTTAATATGTGTTACCTGTGCATTTACTATAACCCCCTGAACCTGCACCGTCAAGCATTTTAAGAACGTTAGTTCGCGAAATGGGATATTTATCTTCTTTTTGTATATGACTCTGCCGGAAAATCTAGTAGAATATATCTGTAGTTTACAATATTTTATATAGTTCGACATCTTGGTACTCACACGAATGGGAGATGCATTATGCAGCTTAGACATGTGAAAATAAAAGGAACAGGCAAATATTTGCCGGAGCGTGTAGTTAGTGATGCAGAGCTTGATCAGATCCTTGGCACAACACCGGGCTGGGTGAACAAAATCACCGGCGTCGGCACCCGCCATTATGCCAATACAGATGAAACCGCCTCCTTCATGGGCGCAAGAGCTGCTGAAGCGGCCCTCGCCGATGCAGGTCTCAGCTTCAGTGAGGTCGATTGTCTGGTATGTACGAGCGGAACCAAGGAGCAGCCGCTGCCGAGTACCGCCGTGTTCATTCAGCAGGCCATGGGGCAGGCGGATTCCGGTGTGCCGGCTTTTGATATCGATGCAACCTGTCTCAGCTTTCTAGTAGGGCTTGATGTGATGTCCTACATGGTGGAAGCGGGCAGATATAAGAATGTGCTGCTGGTGGCCACTGAGATTGCCTCGGTGGGGCTGAACTGGCAGGATAAGGAGAGTTCAGCCTTGTTCGGTGACGGAGCGGCAGCGGTAGTGATCGGACCTGCGGAGACCGGTGATTCCTCGCGGATACTTCATGCTTCGCTCAAAACCTACAGCAGCGGTGCGCGTTATTCGGAGATTGCCGGGGGCGGGACCAGACTGCATCCCCAGAATTATACAGCCGAGGATGCGCTGCCTTATCTGTTCCATATGGATGGACAGGCTATATTCCGCAAAGCGTCCAAGCTGCTTCCGGATTTCATTGCTGACATGCTGAATGCCACAGGCAATAAGATGGACGACTTCAGGCTGGTCATTCCCCACCAGGGCAGTGCAATGGCGATGCGTCTCCTGCGTAAAAAGCTGGGAATTGCCGAGGACCGCTTCCTCGACAATACCGCAGGCCATGGCAATACGATTGCTGCATCCATTCCGATGGGGCTGCATGAAGCTATCCGTCAGGGCCGGATATCGCGCGGAGACCGGATCATGCTGATCGGCACAGCGGCTGGGCTGTCTCTGGGAGGCATGATTATTGAGTACTGAAGCCCGGCGTATTCTGATTACCGGCGGACGCGCCCCGGTAGCCCTGGAGCAGGCAAGGCTGTTCAAGGCGGCAGGCCACCAGGTATATGTGGCAGAAAGCGCCGAGTATCATCTGTGCCGGGTATCCTCTGCCGTCGAAGCCAGCTTCCGGGTGCCTGCCCCAAGGCATCACCCGCAGGCTTATGTCCAGCGCCTGGCTGCGTTAACGGAAGAACTGGGCATTCACTGCCTGATTCCGACCTGTGAGGAGATTTTCTATGTCTCTGCAGGTCTTGAGTATCTAACGGGGTGCCGCGTACTTACGTCAGAACGAAGTATTCTGGCCGGGCTGCACCATAAAGGGGAGTTCATGATCCTGCTCCGTTCGCTCGGATTCAAGATCCCGGACACGGTGCTGATCAGCAGCGCAGAAGAGTGGCGGAGAGCCGTGAAGCAGGCAGCGGAGAGGGGGGAACAGCGGGTCTACAAGCCCGCATATTCCCGTTTTGCCTCTAAAGTCATTCTCCCGGATAAAAGATCCGCTTCAACTAATCCGCATAAACGCGGCCCGTGGGAGGGAGAGCCTCCAGCCGGACTATCGGCCGGGGCTCCCTGGGTATCCCAGGAGTACATTCAAGGCAGAGCGGTTTGTACGTACAGTATACTTCACGAAGGCACAGTTGTGGCGCATGCTGCGTATGACAGCAGGTACAGGACGGGGCGCAGCGGGGCCAGCGTGTATTTTGAACCGTTGGAGCATCCTGCGGCTCTGGAATGGGTACAGCGGTTCGCCGCAGCAACCGGCTTCAGCGGCCAGATCGGATTCGATTTCATCGAACCGGAGAACGGGACGCTGTATCCAATTGAATGCAATCCGCGCGCTACTAGCGGGATTCATCTGTTCACGCCGGAGGAAGGGCTGACGGAGGCGCTGTTGAATCCCGGACCGCTCGTACAGAGCGGAACAGTCATTGTCCCGCGTTCAGCCCGCACAGCCATGCTGACGCTGCCCATGCTGGGCTGCGGGCTGAAGCCGGGACCCGGGGGCTTCGGCAGCTGGCGGCAAGCGCTGCTTGGAGCAGCAGATGTGGTCTACCGCAAGGATGACCGCCGCCCTGCCCGCGAGCAGTTCCGCATAGTATACGCCGCCTGGAAGACAGCCAGGCGGCACCGCATCTCGATCACAGAGGCGTTAACTGAAGATATAGAATGGAATGGTGAGGCATGACCAAAGCGCTGGTAACAGGTGCAACCGGATTTCTTGGACGGCATACCGCCCGGAGGCTTGCCCGGATGGGCTGGGAGGTCTACGCGCAGGGACGCAACCCGGAGCAGGGAAAGCAGCTGGAGCAGGAAGGTGCAGTGTTTCTGGCCGGGGATCTGCGTGACCCGGAGACTGCCTATGGCTTTTGCCGGGGAATGGATGTGGTGTTCCATTGTGCAGCCTTGTCGTCACCCTGGGGGAAGTACAAGGAGTTCTATACATGCAATGTGGAGGCTACAAGCAATATCGTAGAAGGGTGCAAACGGCATGGCGTAGGAAGGCTGGTTCATATCTCCACGCCCAGTGTGTATTCCAGCCAGCGGCCCCGCTTCGGCATCCGGGAGAGTGATCCGCTTCCCGGCCGGCCGGCCAATGCCTATGCCGCAACAAAGCTGATCGCCGAGCAGGTAGTCCGGCAGGCAGCGAGAGAAGGGCTTACCGCTTTCATGCTCCGGCCTAGAGCCATATTCGGCCCGCTGGACAACGCCCTGTTCCCCCGGCTGCTGGCAGCGAATGAGAGCAAGGGGGTGCCGCTGATGAATGGCGGAGCGGCCAAGCTTGATCTCACCTGCGTAGAGAATGTAGTCGATGCCATGCTGCTCTGCTGTGAAGCCCCGCTCTCTGCTTCCGGCAGCGTCTACAATATTACTAATGGTGAGCCGCTAAGGTTCGAAGAGCTGGTCACCCGGCTATTCTCACTGCTCGGGGTTCCGCTGCACACCCGGCGATTGCCCTACCCGGTAGCTTATACCGCAGCGGCCTTAATGGAGGGGATCTACAAGGTGCTGCCTATTCCGGGTGAGCCGCTGCTGACCCGTTATTCTGCAGCCGCACTCGGTATCTCCCAGACACTGGATATTACACTGGCCCGCGAGCAGCTGGGTTATCAACCGCGTATAACAACAGACGAGGGACTTCGTGCCTTTGCAGAATGGTGGAGGGAACAGCAATGATTACAGAAATTCCAGTTGAATTATCTATACTGTCTGCGGGCTATTGCCTGCATCCCGAGCGTCTGACTCTGCGTGGAGGCACACTGAAGCCGGTTGCCTTCCCGGCAGGTTACGCCCTGATCCGGCATCCGGAATACGGACCCATCCTGTTCGATACAGGCTACAGCGCGCGTTTCTTTCAGGAGACAGCTAGTCTGCCAGCCTCTCTATACCGCAAGATCACTCCGGTTGTCTATAGAGAGGAAGAGAGTGCAGTGCGGCGGTTGCAGGCAGGGGGGATCTCGCCGGAGGAGGTGCGGTATGTGGTGCTGTCGCATTTTCATGCCGATCATATCGGCGGGGTACGGGATTTCCCGCAGGCGGAGTATATTTATTTGCAGAAATCTTACGATGCCGTAAGCGGGCTGGGTCCGGTGCGGGCGACGAAGGCGGGATTCCTGCCCGGGCTGTTGCCGGATGACTTCATCCTCCGCTCCATTCCTGTGGATGAAGCCTCAGCGAAGCGTGCGTTGCCGCAAGGCCTTCCGTTCACGGACGCCTATGATCTGCTTGGAGACGGCAGCCTGCTGGCGGTTGAGCTGTCCGGCCATGCCGCCGGGATGATCGGCGTATTCGTCTCCACCTCCCAGCATGATTATCTGCTCTGTGCAGATACGGTCTGGTCGAGCCGGGCGTTCCGGGAGAACCGCAAGCCGCACCTGGCAGCAGGCTTGATCATGTCCAGCCGCACAGAATACCTCCGCAATTTCGAGCGGCTGCGCCAGCTGCATGAACAATTTCCTAAGCTTCGGATTGTGCCCAGCCATTGCCGCGAGGCGCTTGCGCACTGGGGAACGGGAAGTGTGACATGAAGCGGATAAGGCTGGTAATGACCCATTACATTCTCACCAAGTGGGGCAGACGCTGGAAGAACCGGGCAGCACTCGAGCAGTGGCAGGAGAAGCGTATCCGGCTTCATGTAGAGAGGGTGAGGCAGCGTTCGAAGTTCTACAGGGAGCTGTGGGCAGGCATTCCGTCCAAGGAATGGCGGAGTTTCCCGGTGATCGGGAAGCCGGAGATGATGGAGAATTTCGATCAGCTTAACACTGCGGGTATTACGAAGGAGCAGGCCTTTGCCGAGGCCTATGAAGCGGAGAACAGCAGGAACTTCAAGCCTACGCTGCAAGGCGTGACCGTCGGGTTATCCTCGGGAACCTCCGGCAACCGGGGGATTTTTCTCGTTGGAGAAGAAGAGCAGGCTGCCTGGACCGGCACGGTGCTGGCAAAGCTTTTGCCGGGTGGACTGTGGAAGCGGGCGAGAATTGCATTTTTTCTGCGGGCAAACAGTAATCTGTATGAATCTGTGAAGCAGGGACGGCTGCAGTTCAGGTATTTCGATCTGCTGGAGCCGCTCCCCCGGCTCTTGACCCGTATGAAGGAGTACCAGCCGGATATCTGGATTGCACCGCCGTCCATGCTGCGTCTGCTGGCTGAGGCACAGCAGTCAGGTGAGATGAATCTGCATCCCCGCCGGATCATTGCGGTTGCGGAAGTGCTGGACCCGCTCGACCGGCAGCAGATTGAGCAGGCCTTCGGGCAGAAGGTGCATCAGGCTTATCAGTGTACCGAGGGCTTCCTCGGAGTTACCTGTAGTTACGGAACATTGCATCTCAACGAAGATATTGTACATATCGAAAAAGAAATACTGGATGAAAAATCACGCCGGTTCGTGCCTATCGTGACCGATTTCTCCAGAAGTGTGCAGCCCATCGTCCGTTACCGGCTGAATGATATTCTGACCGAAGCGGCAGAGCCGTGTCCCTGCGGTTCACTGTTCACGGCCATTGAGCGGATCGAAGGACGCTGTGATGATATCTTGTATCTGCCCCATACGGCAGACGGCACGCACGTTACAGTATTCCCTGATTTCGTTACCCGGGCTGTGCTGGCGGCTTCCGCAGACATTGAGCATTACCGGGTCATTCAGCACAGCCTCACTGAGCTGGAAATCTCCTATTGTACACGAACCGGCACTGATCAAGGGACGGAGCAGCAGATTACTTCAGAACTGACGCGCTTGTTCGCCAGGCTGTCCTGCATCCCGCCGCAGCTGACTTTTACCGCCTACAGCTTCGTGCCCGGAACTGTGAAGCTGCGCCGGGTGGAGAGGGGCTGGAAGCCGTGAAGGACCGGGTAACGCAATATGACCGCGATTCTGTTGCCGGGTTGGACTGGCCGGATACGGAGTACGGGCGGTATGCCCGGGAGTATCTTACACCGCTGCTGGAGCGGGGAGCGCAACCTTTTATCGATAATGTGAGTACAACTGTTAAGGTGCTGACCATTGATGGTCTGCCGGTTCCGATTACGGTCAACGAAGCAGACTATGACAATTCGTATGTATGCTCACCCTATACCCACTATGTCAGCTATGCGCGTGAGGAGCTGGCCCTGCTCAATAACCGGCTTCTAGAGGGCCTATTGTCGCTAATGCTCTCAGGCATGGGCTGGATGCTGCGACAAGCACGGTTCAACCGGGTGGTTCAGGTGAATAACTGGCTGCTGTCCACCAATCTGTATCCTGCCTTAAGTGCAGAACAGCTGACGGCGATACTGGATTACCTCCGGCAGACTTATCCGGGTTATACCTTAATGTATCGTTCGCTTAGCCGGGAGACTTCGGGAGAACACATTGTCAAATTGCAAGGATATGGCTGCAAGCTGGTTCCAAGCCGTCAGATCTACCTGCTGCATCCGAATACCTCCGGCTCGAAGGCCAGGTGGCTGGTCAAACGCGACAGGAATCTGCTGGCGAAGCACGGCTATACTGAGGTTGGCCCGGAGGAAATCACGCAGGAAGACATTCCCCGGATCGTGGAGCTGTACAGACTGCTGTATATCGATAAATATTCGGCCTATAATCCGCAGTTCACCGAAGCCTATATTGCTCTGGCGCTGGAACGGCGGACCTTGCAAATCTACGGTCTGCGCAAGGAGGGAAGGCTGGATGCGGTGCTTGGCTTCTATGAGCGGGAGGGGGCGATGACTGCGCCATTATTCGGTTATGACACAAGTCTGCCTCAGTCTCTAGGACTCTATCGTATGCTGTCCGCCGTCCTGATCGGGCTTGCGGGCAGCAGAGAACTATTACTGCACGAAAGCTCGGGCGTCGGCCAGTTCAAGCGCAACCGGGGAGCGGCCGGAGCCACCGAATATTCGGCGGTGTATGACCGGGGCACCTCACTGCTCAACCGCTGCGGTTGGTCCTTCCTGGAGCTGCTGCTCCGGCGGATCGGCATGCCGCTTATTCAGAGGCTGAAGCTGTAGGCGGATTCATAACCTGTTAACTTGAGAAAAATGAAAGGGGTGTCCCATGAACACTAATCCAAGCCAGCTCCAGGGGCATGAGCCGGTTGCGCTGATTACAGGGACCTCCAGCGGATTCGGGCTACTGACCGCAATTACGCTGGCCCGCAGAGGGTACCGGGTCATTGCCACCATGCGGGATCTTGGCCGCAGCAAGGAGCTTGTTCAGCAGGCTGAACAGGCGGGGGTACGGGAGCGCATTCATTTGCTGGCACTGGATGTCACGGACGAAGCTTCGATTGCATCTGCTATTCAGGAGAGTCTTGAGCTTGCCGGCAGAATGGATGTGCTGGTGAACAATGCTGGCTTCGCCGTAGGCGGATTCGTGGAGGAGGTCAGCATGGAGGAATGGCGGCGGCAGCTGGAGACCAACTTTTTCGGACTGGTTGCCGTAACGAAGGCGGTGCTTCCCCACATGCGGGTCCAGCGCAGCGGCCTGATCATTAACGTGAGCAGTGTCAGCGGCCTGAGCGGATTCCCGGGCTATGGTCCGTATGCCGCATCGAAGTTTGCAGTGGAAGGGTTCAGCGAGAGTCTGCGCCAGGAGATGCTCTCTTTTGGCGTCCGCGTTGTACTGGTTGAACCAGGCTCCTTCCGTACCCCCATCTGGGACAAAGGGATTACGGGGATGCACAGAAGTGAAGGCTCCCCGTATCACACCAGGCTTGAAGAGGTGCTGCGGTACTCCCGGCGGGCGTCCGAGACGGCTCCCGATCCGCAGGAGGTGGCTGATCTGATTGGAAGGATCACTGCCTTACGTGCGCCGAAGCTACGCTATCCTGTAGGCCGGGGCTCGCGGGTGCTGATGATCGGCAAGGCCCTGCTTCCCTGGAAGGTGCTGGAAGGAATTATCTCCAAATCACTGCGGGCGATGAAATGATAGCATGACAGAACAGAATTGGGGTGAATGCTTTTGCCGGGAACGGTTGGATTACATATATGTTTTGATGAGCAAGGCCGGGAGATTGAGGTGCTGGATGTGACCCGGGTCGACAAGGATATCTACCGGATTGAGGAGACGCCGATTTTTAACCCGGGGATTGCGCTTGGCGATATTATCCGAGTGAGTGAGCGTGAGGGGATCGCTTATTACGTTGAGACGGTGAAGAAGTCCGGACTTGTCCGATATGCCTGGCTGCTCAGCAAAGAGGCGGCGGCTTCCGGCGAGATCCGCAGCTTCACGGAGCGGGTTACAGAGTATGGGGGCAGATGGGAGCAGATCTTCGGCGGTCTGCTGGTGATTTATCTGCCGAAGCACTCTCTAGTAGACGCGGAGCTGGAAATGTCGCAGATTATTGAGCATTTTGAAGGCTAATTATACGAATCCGAGGTGAAGGAAGTTGAAAAAATTCTTGAAGCAGTGGGTGCCGAGTATTGCCATTGGCATTATTCTATCCCTATTTATCCGTACCTACGTAGCAGAAGCAATGCGTGTACCTACCGGCTCGATGATTCCGACGATAGCGATTAACGACCGGCTTGTGGTAGACAAAATGCTCTGGAATACCTCGCTGAAGCATGGTGATATCGTGGTGTTCCATCCGCCGGTCGCTGAAGATGCGCATAAAAGATATGTAAAACGGCTGATCGGACTGCCGGGCGATGTGATTGAGATCAAGGAAGGCACTCTGTACCGTAATCATGAGGCGGTCGATGAGCCATACCTGCAGGAAAAGATGACCTATACCTTCGGGCCTGTCACCGTTCCCGCAGACCAGTATTTTTTCTTGGGCGACAACCGTAACGTCAGCTATGATGCTCACCTATGGGAGACTCCGTTCGTAGACAAGGATGCGCTGATCGGCAAGGTGCTGTTCGATGTGAACCAGTTGTTCTAAATTGATTAGCCGGATGGAGGTTAAATACGTTGACCGGAGATTCCCTAGCCATAACCGACCGAATCAAAGCGCCTAACCCTGTTAGAGTCTTGATAGGTGTGCTAATTCCCATTATTATTCTGAGACTGCCCCCTAACCCCGACCCGGATAGACATTTCTATTTAAACTACATCATACAGGTATGGGTTGGACTCAGCATCGCGGCCTGCCTCTTCATTCTCATTAACGCGTTGCGTAAGGAAGGTCAGCTTCAGTGGGGGACAGATTCGCTTATTATTCGCAAAAAGCGCATCTCCGCGCAAGGGATTAAGGCCATTTACATAGATGGTCCGATAGTAGGAATATTGCCTGCAGGCAAATGGATTGTCCCGGTTAATCTCTGCTTCAGGTTCACAGAAGACACGGTAGCGGTAAGGAAGAGACTAATGTACTGGGCAGAAGAGAACGAAATTAGGATAAAATACAAGAGGTTTGTCAGATGGCTCTGAACAGAATATGGAAAGGCGTCTAAAGACAGGGATTCTATAGCACTAGATTACGGGGAGTTTGTGACTTTGACCGGATTGTTACTTTACCGTCTGTTGACTATGATCAAGTGGAGCATAACGGAATATTCCTATAATACAAAAGGGGTGCTGGTACTTGAAAGTACATGTCACGGATCTGAAGCACGGTGATTGTCTAATGGCAGACACTTTCAATGGTGTAGGGCTGCATGTTCTCCCCAAGGGGACGCGTGTGGAGCGGGAAGAGATTAGTATCCTGATCCGGCACAAAATTGATTATGTCGATATCGAGCCGCGCAGCGGGCTGTATACTGACGCTGAACCTGCGCCCAGCCACGGGCTGCACGATGATTTTGATCTCGCTATTTTGAATTATGAAGCGATTTTTCTGGAAGCCTTGACGAAGGGCAGCTTCTCGCAGTCTGCAGTCGATGATACGTTGAAGCCGCTTCTGGATACCTTGGAGGGGCAAAAGGATGTTGTCTCCCTGCTGCTCCTGCTGGACCGGGATGACATCGATACATATCACCACTCATTACAGGTGGGCTTATTATCCTATTACATTGCAGCGTGGATGGGTTACTCCAAGGAGGAGCGTTACCAGATCAGCCGGGCGGGCTATCTGCATGATATCGGCAAAAGCCAAGTGCCTCTGTCGATCCTGAACAAGCAGGGTCTGCTGACGGATTCCGAGAAGGATGAGCTGGCGCGCCACACCTTCTATGGCTATGATCTGATCCGCGGCTCCCAGATGGACGAGGTTACCGCGCTGGTAGCTCTACAGCATCATGAGTACGAGGATGGCTCAGGCTATCCGAATCAGCTGCTCAAAAAAGAGATTCATCCATACGCCCAGATTGTTTCGGTAGCCAACATCTATATGTCGCTCACCACCTCTACTGCAAACCGTCCAAAGCAGGGGCTGGTTACGGTGCTGCGCAAGGTGCATGAGATGGGCTTCGGCAAGCTGAATGAGACGGTGGTGCAGGCATTGACCGGGCATTTACTGCCGAGCTTTGTGGGCAAAAATGTACAGCTCAGCAACGGAGAAGTGGGTATGATCGTCATGAACAACCCGCTGGACCTCTTTAAGCCGCTGGTAAAAGTGGGCGAGGGCTTCCGGGATTTGTCGCGTGAACGCAGCCTATCCATCGATGAAGTGGTGAACTGAATAACCAGATGAAGAGGCGCTGTCAACAGCGTCCGCTTCTAAAGAACGGCCAGACTGTCCTTTTGGACGGTTTGGCTTTTTTTCGTAGGCTGAGAGAAGAAAGGAGGACAGACCTGAGGGTCCCGGTGACCGGAGGAAGGTTTGTGTTCACGTCATAGATTGGCTATGATTAATGAGAGATGGAAGAGTTGTATGGAGATTATAGTCATTCTGTACAGCAGCATAAAGGAGAAATGAAGATGCATACCGACAACCAGTTAGAGAAATTCAAGCAGCTCAAATATGAGCTTACCCGCTTTATGATGATTTACAAGTTCGCACTTGCCGAGATGGAGACCAAGATTGATATCCTCAAAGAGGAATTCCAGCTGCTTCACGACTATAGCCCGATTGAGCATACCAAGTCCCGGATCAAATCCCCGGAGAGCATTATGAAGAAAATGCTGCGCAAGAACAGTGAGCTGTCCCTCCCGCAGATCAGATCCAGTATCAAGGATATCGCCGGACTGCGGATCACCTGTTCATTCATTTCGGATATTTATCAGGTCAGCGCTATGCTGCAGAAGCAGGACGATCTCAAGGTGCTTGAGGTTAAGGATTACATTAAAAACCCTAAGCCCAACGGTTATCAGAGTCTGCATCTGCTTATCGAGGTTCCCGTATTCATGTCGGACTGTCAGGAGCATGTCTGTGTTGAGGTACAGATCCGCACGATTGCTATGGATTTCTGGGCCAGTCTGGAGCATAAAATCTTCTATAAATACAGCCAGGCGGTTCCCGAGCATCTGACCCGTGAACTTAAGAATGCGGCTGACAAGGCGTACGAGCTCGATCTGCAGATGGAGCGGCTGCACCGTGAAATTAAGGAAATCAAGGATTCGCAGGAGGACGAAGATCCATTCTCCGAGTTGCGGGATATGATTCTTAACAATCAACAGTTCAGTCTGCCGGATAACTTTGTTAAGCTGTTGAAGGAATAGGTGATGGAGGGTGGCTGTTAGAAGGCTCATGCATAGAAAAGCCTACGTTACTGATCTGGATGGAACGCTGCTGAACTCGGAACAAAAGCTGTCTGCATACACTATACAGGTGATTACAGAAGCGATGGAACAGGGAATGATTATCAGCTTTGCAACAGCAAGAGGATTTATCAGTGCTGACAGCGTAGTGGCGGATATTCCCTGGAGATATCCGGTGATTCTTTATAATGGTGCACTTATCTATGACAGCGTAGCACGTAGGGTGATTGACGGCTATTGGCTTGATCCGGCTATTTCCGGGGAAATTATAACGCTGGGCCGGGCTTACGGAATTACCCCTTTCCATTTTCTGCTGGATGCAGCAGGCAATGAGCGGGTGTTGTATGAAGCTCCTACCCGGACTGGCGATGTGGAATTCTATAATTCCCGTAAGAATGATGTGCGTTTCCGTGAGGTAGAGATGCTTGAATGCCCTGCCGGGCACCGGACCGTTGTAATGACTTTTATAGGCAGGATGGAGGAGCTGGAGCCTCTTCACCAGAAGGTACTTGAGCGCTTTGGCGCAGAAGTTCATATTCATTTTATGAGGGATATATACATAGAGGAACATTATTTTTTGGAATTTAGCCATCCGAATGCGAATAAAAGTCAAGGGCTTAAGCTATGGGCACAGCATATGGGGCTTCTTGCCACGGAAATTGTGGTGTTCGGCGATCACTTGAATGATCTGGGGCTGTTCGCTGCTGCCGGGACGAGTGTTGCCGTTGAGAATGCCCAAGAGGAGCTTAAGGCAGTTGCACATTTAATTACAGCATCCAATAATGATGATGGTGTAGCAGTGTTTCTGGCGGAGACTATGAACAAGGGAGCGATTACAGGATGAGTGACAAACGTCTTCGTACCATTGCAGTGAACCAGGCGGGATATTCAAGCGGAGGAGATAAGCTGGCTCTGTTCTCCGGGGACACCCTCGGATATCATGTAATTGACACAGGAAGTGGGGATGTGGTATTCACCGGACAGACGGGAGCTTATATTGAGGATAAGCCCAGCGGCTGCCGTGTGCGCAGCGGAGATTTCTCCGCGCTTACCTCACCCGGAAAGTACCGGATCGAGGGGGCGGAGGGTGAACAGTCCGCTGCATTTGTTATTGCAGACAAGCCGTATGAGGAGCTGCAGCGGGGATTGCTGAAAGCCTTCTATTACTACCGCTGCGGCGTGGAGCTTGAGGGAGAGTATGCGGGAGCCTGGGGGCATAAAGCCTGCCATCTGGCAGAAGGTACAGTCATCGGCCAGCCCGGGTCGAGACTGGACAGCAGCGGAGGGTGGCACGATGCAGGAGACTATGGTAAATACTCCGGTCCTGGAGCGAAGGCCGTAGCGGATCTTCTTTTGGCCTGGGAGCTGTATCCTGCAGCGTTTGCTGGTGTACATACACTACCGGAGAGTGATGGCAGCCTGCCGGATGTCCTGCTGGAATGCACCGTGGAGCTGGATTGGCTATTCAAAATGCAGGAGTCGGGCAGCGGAGGGGTCTACCACAAGCTTACCACAGCGCATTTCCCCGGCCTTGATGTGATGCCGGAGGAGGATACTGCGGAGCTGTATTTCTCGCCGGTCTCTGCGGCTGCTACCGGGGACTTCGCCGGTGTGATGGCTATGGCGGCGCGGATATACAAGCCGTTCGATGAGGCATATGCGGCGCGGTGCCTGGAAGCCGCGCGGGCTGCCTGGAGCTGGCTGATTGAGCATCCGCATGTGCCGGGCTTCACCAATCCGCGAGGGATTACCACAGGGGAATATGGCGATAAGGTAGATAGTGACGAGCGCTTTTGGGCAGCGGCAGAGCTATTCCGCACGACAGGAGATGAACAATTCCACAGTGCTGCTCTTGAGCTTGCCAAGCTGCCGTTCCCCAAATACAGCTTCGGCTGGGGGGATATGGGCGGCTATGGCACACTGGCTTACCTGCTCATAGGGGAAGCAGGTACGCTGCCATCTTTGTATGCGGAGCTAAGGGAGGGCTTGCTGGCAGAAGCAGACCGCCTGGTACGGCAGAGCCGTCATGACGGCTACAGAATCTCGCTGCTGGAGCAGGATTATATCTGGGGCAGCAATATGCTGGTCATGAACCATGCCATGCTGCTGCTGGCAGCGGAACATTTCAGCGGGGAACAGGAATATGCTGCATGTGCTCTGGATCATCTGCATTACCTGCTGGGCCGCAATGTGCTGGGAATCAGCTATGTGAGCGGGTTCGGCGAACACGCGGTCATGCATCCCCATCACCGCCCTTCTGTGGGCGATCATGTGCTTGAGCCGGTTCCGGGCCTGGTGGTTGGCGGCCCGGACCGGGGACTGCATGATGAATATGTGAAGAAGAATTTGCGGCGCAAACCCGCAGCCCAGTGTTACGCGGATCACGAGGACAGTTATTCCACGAATGAGGTGACGATCTACTGGAATTCACCGGCATTGTTCGTGACGGCAAGATTCAATTGCTGATCAGATAAGGAGACGGGCCCATGCAGTCATTCAAAGTGATTAGTCTGGATATGTTCCAGACCTTGGTGAATATTGAGAGCAGGCGGGCAGAGGTCTGGAGGCCGATTCTCCAGCAGAAGTTCAGTGAAGCATGGGCACTGCAGCTCGGCAAGCAATTGCTGAGCCGTTATTATGCCGCAGCCTGCGAAGCCCGGGAGGCGGGTACTTTTATCAGCAGCAGAGAGATTTATTACAGAGGGTTTCAGAGCGTATTCCAGGAGTCCGGCTTGGATTACGATTGCGGGCAGGCAGTGGATAACCTCTTTGCCCAGCACCGGCTGTCTGAAATGTACGCTGACACCGAGGCGTTCTTACAGCGCATATGCCGGGATTATCAGGTATGTATTGTAAGTGATACAGATGATCTTATGCTTCCTGAGTTCTACCGGAATTATCCCATCTTGCTGTTCACTTCGGAGACGTATCAGTCATATAAAAATGACACGCATAACCGTATGTTTACTGAGGTGATAGCCCATTATGATGTGGAGCCGGGGCAAATTATCCATATTGGAGATTCTGCGTCAGATATTCTTGGAGCAGCCAGAGCCGGAATCAAGTCCTGCTGGCTTAACCGGAACGGACAGCCCTGGGAGCTGGAAGTGAAGCCGGATGTTACGGCGGGAACACTGGAAGAGGCCTATGAGCTGATATCCAGTGTACAATAACAAAGGAGCTGTGAGCGAAATGAACGACAATGTGGAAGAGCAGGAGCTGGAATTGTTAAAATACCCGATTGGAAGATTCGCCGCTAAGGGGAACCGGACAGCAGAAGTGCGGGCAGCATCGGTTGAGGTCTTTAGTCAGTTGGCAGAGGAGTTGCGGGCAGCAGTAGAACCGCTAACGGCGGAACAGCAGCATACCCCTTACCGGCCGGGCGGCTGGACTGTGGTTCAGGTCGTGCATCATCTCGCCGATACGGGCATGTATGCATACCTCCGCTTCAAGCGGGGGCTGACGGAGGAAGCACCGCAGGTTCCAAGCTACAGACAGGATCTGTGGGCGGAGCTGAGCGATTCTTCCAACGAACCGGTGGAATCCTCACTCCAGCTCATCGGACTGCTTAACCGCAGATTCGCGAACTTACTGGAATCCTTGCAGCCTGAGGACTATGAGCGGACCTTTGTAAGCGGTGGTCTTGGTGAGATGACACTGGATACCGCAGTGGAAAGGTACATCTGGCACAGCCGCCATCATATCGCGCAGATTACAGCTTTGATCCAGCGAAGCGGCTGGTAACGATAACTTTGTTGTACCATGAACAGACGGAGAGGGTGTGTACCCTCCGTCTTTTTATTTTGTCCGGAACCGGAAAAGGGTGTGGAGGCCTGGCGAGTAAACGGGGAGTCTGGAGTGTATACGAAAAACCGAATACAATGGGCGTGGTGTCCCGAATGTATGTGGAAAACAGCATACATTGGGGCAGAAACGGGGCCTCCGGTCAAAATGTATGCGGAAAACAGCATACATTCGGGCGGAAGTGGGGCTCCGGGCAAAATGTATGCGGAAAACAGTATACATTCGTGAGGCTGCGGGGCATGTGAGACGTTACTCCTTTTATGGTTGCAGCCCCATCCAGCCCAGCCCGTCCGCCCAATCCATTGTCGGATTGACCTGGCCAGCTAATTATTCGGCTTAAGGGGCAAATTTACTGTGCGGCGGTGCTATTCATCGTCACCTGGGCATGGGCGGATACATATCCTATAACCAGAACGATAAAAAACGGCCCCGAGGAAAGGACGGATTTGTGTGACCTCTTATATGGACTATACGTCGCCCAATACACAGTTTACGTTTGATATGAACGGCAACACCTTATTCAAGAAGGATGACTGCAATTATATCAACGTACTGGGCATCAAAAATCTGAACACCCTGGAGAATACCTCGCTGCTCGATATCTATCTCAGCAGATCCAATGTGGTCGAGCCGCATTATCATCAAAATGCCGCTGAGCTGGTGTATTGTATCTCGGGCGCGGCTGTGGTGTCGCTGATCAACCCGTTTACGAACGAGCTGCTGCATTTTCCGATCACCCCGGGCCAGGTTGCCAATGTGCCGCAGGGCTGGTGGCATTATGAAGTGGCCACGATGGATTGCACCCATCTGCTGGCGATCTTCGATGCTCCAACACCGGAGGTCATCCTCGGCTCGGATCTTCTGAGCTTAACCCCGGCTAATGTGCTGGCACATACCTACTGCCTTAATGAAGCGCTGATTAAGGAAGCACTCGCTCCGGTGAAGCCACAGACCTTCATTGGTCCGCCTGCGGATTGCTGTCCTCCTGTGAAGGCGGCAGCCGAGAATATGAAGGGAACCTACATCGCTCCTGCCAATATGACGCCGATGATGGCTAATGCGAACATGCCGCCTTACATGCACCCGCAGCAGGCTCCGCAATCCTTCGGATACCAGCCGATGGCAGTACACGGTTATTATGCTCAGCCGTATGCCCAGTCCTACCGCCAGCAGCAATACGTCCAGGCTCCTCCGCAAGCAGTGCATGAGGCGGGAGCCGAATAACAGAAATCCAGAGGGCACAAACGGCAGCGTATTCTGTGAATGCAGAATGACGCTGCCGATTTTTTTGCAAATATAAGAAATTATATGTTTCACATGATAACTTGTCTTCAATGATGCTGATCTGGAACCTGGAAGGAACGCAGATAATTCTGAATATCCTCCTGCGGGGTCTCAAGCAGACCAGCCAGCATGCTTTGAATAGCGTACAGGGCAGCAACCTTTTCGTCGATTTCGGTGATTTTGTCGCGGACGAGTTCCTTTAAGGTATCTTCATCCATCTTCGAGCCGAGCAGGGCAAGCGCCGCCTGGATTTCTTTCAGTGAATAGCCCAAGGACTGGGCATCCTTGATGAACTTCAGCTTCACCAGAATATCTGCAGAGTAGATCCGGTATCCCTTAGCGGTTCGTTCCGGGGCTGGCAGGATGCCGCTGTCCTCATAGTAACGGATGGTTGCCGCACTCAGCCCCGCCTGCCGCGCCAGCTCACCACGGGTCATTCCCTTCATCTGGCATTACCTCCTGTATTTAGATATCTATCTACTCCTATGGTCTCTTGTGCGTGTAGGCCGGTTCAAAGGTTACTTCCGGGTATTCGGTCGATGGACCGTTCAGCAGCGCCTGCGGCTCATCTAGCAGATACTGATCGAAAAATGACCGGACATAGGTTCTGCTTATATCTACAGTATGCACCGGATCAAGGCCATTGGCGAATAAGGAGGGCGACAGCAGGGCTATATCCGTAAAACTTTGGTGAATGAAATGATCCACTGTCAGATAATGGGTATCCCGGGTGCTGCGGCTCATAACTGACTTCAGATCCGGCGTGAATTCTTCATAGATCAGGGGATCTGTGTTCGCTTCGGGATGTGCAAGATTCTGCGCAGTCGTTCCGGACATCACATACATAAAAGGCTGCGTCAGCCCTTCACGGGCAACCTTACCCCAGAACCCGCCTTCCAGACTGACACCGGCCTTAAACCGCTTGTCCTGGGCTAAAGCTTCGGCGGTTGTCGCCCCGCCATAGGAATGGCCGAAGATCCCCGCACGGCTGAGATCAAGCCTGCCTTGGAACAATCCATTCGGGTCTTGGGTATTCCAAGCCGTCAGGGTGTCCAGCACAAAACTGGCGTCCGCTGTACGGATGGCAATTCCGCTCACATTGTAGTTGTAGAGCTCTCCGGAAGTATCGAACTTTGGATCAGGCACGTAGTAGGCCGAAGCGCCGTCCGGGTAAGTGACCTTGGCTGAGGTGTAAGGATGATCGATCCCTACGACAATATAGCCGTGGCTGACCAATTCTTCGATAATCGACATACTCTGGAATCGGGTAGAGCGGATTCCCGGCGAGAACAGCAGGACCGGATAGCTGGGTTCTTGTGCCGATAGCTTCACTCCGTCTGTAACATGAGTAGGAATATCGGTCACATGGCTGAATAGCTGTTTCGGCAATCCGAATACAAGGCTAATGGCTTCGCCTAGTGCGGAAGGGTAATGCTCCTTAGGCTTACCCTCAGTCTGGTCAGGATCGGCCGGATACCATACATTAACCATCAGCTTACGTTTGCCGCCTTCCTCAGCGCTCAGCGTCTCGTCACGCTGCTCATCGGTAAGCTCGCGTGCGATCGTCCCGATGGCATATTGCCCTGTTGGCTCAGGTTGCGTGAACATCGGCAGGAGCCTGGACGCATAGACGGATACTCCTGAAAGAAGGAGGATGCATATCAGCAGCAGACTTTTCCATAACTTCGCATACCGCTTAGGCTGGCCCGTTCGGGGACGCCTCACAAGTCTGAATCCGAGTATGCTCACCAGCCCGAGCACTGCGGCGTAGGCCGGAGCCATCTGGATACGGTAATTCTCCAGCACCCCATGCAGCACCACAGCCATAACGACAGCCAGCAGCATAAGGGTATCCAGCCTCCGGTTTTTCTTGGTCCCTATCATTCCTGCTGTAACAGCTAGAATTACCACAATGACTATAATCTCAAATATTCTCATTTGTACTCCCTCCAACTCTGTTCATCTGGAATAACTAGAGTATAAAGGTTGAAGTATACTTCAGGGTCAAGGCTAAATTTAAGATGCCGGGCATAGTTGCAAAAAAAGACGGCAGCCCGTTCCAGATTCGGAAGCGAACTGCCATCGATACTGCTATACCCTCATCAATTGTGACTAAGATAAGCGGACAAGCACGCGGCCCCGGGTGCCCGACTGGAGAATATCCTGAAGCGTCGCAGGCAGCTCAGTCAGGGAAATCTCACGGTCCACCAGCGTATCCAGCACCTCCGGCTTCATGTCACCTGCCATGCGCTGCCAGAGCTTGGCCCGTTTCTCCATAGGACAAGCTACGGAATCGATGCCGAGCAGACTGACTCCGCGCAGGATAAACGGCAGGACGGTGGTCGGGACAGCCGTGCCTGCGGTTAAGCCGCTTGCGGCAACTGCGCCGCCGTAGGCGATTTTGCTCAGGACCGCAGCAAGCGGGGCGCCCCCGACTGAATCTACTGCGGCCTGCCAGAGCTGCTTGTCCAGAGGCTTCACCGCACTGCCCGCGACCTCTTCACGGGAGATCACCTCAGCAGCGCCCAGCGCCTTCAGATATCCGGCTTCATCCATTCTGCCGGTACTGGCTGTGACCTGATAGCCCAGCTTCGCCAGAATGGCAGTTGCTGCACCTCCGACACCGCCTGTAGCACCGGTGACGAGCACTTTTCCCTGGTCAGGAGTCATTCCTTGAGCTTCCAGTGCTTGCACAGACATCGCCGCCGTGAATCCGGCCGTGCCGTAGATCATCGCTTCCCGCAGCGTCAAGCCTTCTGGCAGTTCAATAACCCAGTCCGCAGGGATGCGGGCGTATTCGCTGAAGCCGCCGAAATGCGAGACACCGATCCCATAGCTGGTGGCAATGACAGACTGGCCTTCGCGGAAGCGGCTGTCCTTCGATGAGACTACCGTCCCTGACAGGTCAATCCCCGGAATGAACGGATAATTTCGCACAATATTCCCATTCGGGATGCTTGCCAACCCGTCTTTATAGTTTACACTGGAATAAGCTACCTTAATTAGCACTTCACCGGCGGGCAGTTCCTCCAGCGTTACCGGTCTGACCTCTACGGAGAATGGTTCTGTCTTGTCCACTACCAATGCTTGAAAAGGGTTCATCATATCTTCTCTCTCCTAATCCGTGTTATATTTGTTTGGTTTAAAGATAAGAATTCATAGGCTTCGCGCCATTACTATTGTGCCCTGTCAATTAAGGAAACACAATGATATCCTACACTAAATGCTTACAAAGGAGCGTTTATATGAGAGTGAAAATACGTAAAACCGTGCTTACCACAGCAATCTGTCTCGTTCTGGGCGGGGGAGCGCTATACGGGTACGCGGCATCTGATTCCGCCCCGGCGGTACACCGGCTGCGTCTAAGTGAGGACGAGCCTGCGCGGTATTTGCAAGGGTTGGAGTCTGTAACTCAAGATCAGCTGGAGCTGTCCCTTGGCGATCAGAGCCGTCCGGGTAATTATATCAGCATCCCTAATCATACAGAATTGCTATGGAGGAAGCCGGTGCCGACTCCGGAAGGTGAAGGGGAGCTCATCAAATTCGTACAGGGGGGAAGCGCGGTCTATCCTGCTCCTGAAGTTACTTATTATTGGCTGTGTTATCAGCGTCCCGGCAAGAGTGACAGCGATGATACGGTCACCTACTATATAGAAGCAAAAGTATTGGGGCAAGATGAAGAGGCTGCGGAAGCAGAGCTGTTAAAGCTGGCTGAAAACTGGGAAATTCCCGGTTAACCCGGATTTAATTGTGAACAACATGTGAACTGTAGTATATTGAGGATAGAATTCATCCGTCTGATGAGGGAGGCATACTCTATGTCCATTGCAACAACGATGATTATCCGGCTTGAAATACGCAAGGCCGAAGCTTCTTTTGGTGATGTGGCGTCCAGGCTGGCAGCAGCCGGCGGCGATATTGTAGCGATTGACGTAATCCGTGGCGGCAAGGATGTGACGACCCGTGACCTGACTGTGAATGTGCAGGATGCGGCGAATGAAGAGATTATAAGTGTGCTGAAGAATATGCCTGGAATCAAAGTCATCAATGTCTCCGACCGTACCTTCCTGGCCCATCTCGGCGGCAAAATCGAAGTCACCCCGAAGATGCCGATCAAGAACCGGGAGGATCTGTCACTGGTGTATACCCCTGGTGTTGCCCGTGTCTGTACGGCGATTGCCGAAGATCCGTCCAAGGCGTATTCCCTGACGATGAAAAGAAATACGGTAGCGGTCGTCACCGACGGCACCGCAGTGCTGGGGCTTGGCGATATCGGACCGGAGGCGGCGATGCCGGTGATGGAGGGCAAGGCCATGCTGTTCAAGCAGCTGGCGGATATTGACGGGTTCCCGCTGTGTCTGGATACCAAGGACCCGGAAGAAATCATTCAGATTGTGAAAGCGGTTGCTCCCGGCTTCGGAGGGATCAATCTGGAAGACATCAGCTCTCCGCGCTGCTTCGAGATTGAACGGCGGCTGTCGGCGGAGCTGGATATTCCAGTCTTCCACGATGACCAGCACGGAACGGCAGTAGTTGCTCTGGCCGGATTGCTGAACGCGCTCCAGGTCGTGGAGAAGTCGATTGCAGACTCCAGAATTGTAGTCGTCGGCATCGGTGCGGCAGGTGTGTCGATCTGCCGTCTGCTGCTGGCGGCTGGCGCGAAGCAGCTCTACGCAGTAGACAAGGAAGGGATTCTGAACCGCAGCGAAGCCTACACCAATCCTGAATGGAGCTGGCTGGCCGAAGCAACGAACCCCGAGAATCTGAGCGGAGGACTGGATGAGGCGGTGCGCGGGGCAGATGTCTTCATCGGCGTATCCAGGGGAGGGATTTTGCAGGTTAGCCATCTGCAGAGCATGGCCCAGGACAGCATCGTGTTCGCTATGGCTAATCCGACCCCGGAGATTGAACCGGATCTGGCGGAGCCTTACGTGCGGGTGCTGGCAACCGGCAGAAGCGATTACCCTAACCAGATTAATAACGTGCTGTGTTTTCCGGGGATTTTCCGCGGGGCGCTGGACTGCCGGGCGAAGACGGTGAATCTGGAGATGAAGCTGGCAGCGGCGCAGGCCATTGCAGCAGTGGTGCACCCGGATGAGCGGAATGAGCAATATATTATTCCGAGCATTTTCAACGAAAAGGTCGTGGAGCAGGTACGTCTGGCTGTCATCCGGGCCGCTATCGCTACCGGCATCGCCCGGCGCATCCCGCCGGATGTGAGCTGAGGAGTGGGCTGAGCATTAGGAAGGTGAACAAGCTGTGGCCTTAGGCTGCGGCTTTGTTTGCGTCTGCTTTTGCGCAGGAGTATATAGTTGACCAATGTGGGAGCCGGGATGCCAGGGGCCTGGGAGCGATGGGTTGTGGACTACGGCTTACGCCGGTGCTTATGGGAGAGGTGGGAGGGGACGACTGGCAGGAATTAGATGGATTTTGTACACTTGCTGGTGGCTGTTTGGGGCATGGCGCGACAACAATTGGATTAACAACACTTAATTATCGTAATTCAAGTAAAGCGTTCAAAAGTTGAGTTAACAGTTGTGCTTTTTCCACTTGTTCCCCGGAAATCCCCGAAATTCGAGAAATTAAGATACGTTTGTCCACTTGCTTCCTACCGGAGGATTGGAATCCTTTAAAATCAGGCTTCGCTGTTTATATATAAGGGGCAGCATGGTAAAATATACAAATGGATACAATGATTCTTTCATTCAGGAGGGCTTATGTACCGCAGAATTCATATTATGGGAGCTTCCGGGGCGGGAACGACAACCTTGGGCAAGGCGCTGGCGGCGAGGCTTCCGCATGTTCAGTTGGATAGTGACGATTACTACTGGGAACAGAAATACAGCATCAAGAGCGATGTTGCTGCACGTCTGAACAGACTGCAGAGGGACTTGAAGCAGAATGAGCCGTGGATTCTGTCCGGTGCGCTCTGCGGCTGGGGTGATCCGCTGCGCGACACCTTTGACCTGGTGATTTTCCTATGGATTCCGGAGGAGATCCGTCTGGAACGGCTGCGGGCGCGGGAGTATGAACGTTACGGGGATGAGGGTCTGCCGGGCGGAGACAAGTATGAGGATGTTGAGAGCTTCATTGACTGGGCAGCGCAGTACGATACGGGCGGAATGGAGATCCGCAGCCGGATGCTGCATGAGGAGTGGATGGCCGGACTAAGCGGCGATCTTTTGCGGCTGGAAGGAGACCTTACGGTGGAGGAACGGGTGGAGGCAGTACTGCAATACATGTCACGTTCACGCTAATTCAATCTATGGGAAAAGGGGGCTGACCATGAGGAAGATACTGCGTGCGCTGCTGCTTCCGGCAATTCTGCTATTGCTGCTGACGTCCTGCAATACGGAAACGACCCATTTCAACTATACCTTCAAGGGCGAGGGGGACACCTGGTCGGGTGTCTATAAGCAGGAGGCCAGCCAGAAGCTGATTACGAAGAAGGATAAAGTGACAAGTGAAAGCTCCAAACAATATACCTTCGATTTGAAATACAAGGGTGAGCAGTCTGATCTCGAAAAGATTAAACAGATGAAATATACTTACAAAGGCAAAGGAAGCGGCGGTAGCCAAAATATCGAGGCCCCAGTTCTTGCAGGAATGCTAAAAATGGGCGGTTCTGGAACTGGCACTATAGAGAAAGAGGACTCCGTCATTAAAGTCACTGTCGAGTGGGACGGGAAGAGTGAGGAGTTTGAGCTCAAGAATGAGAAGTAGGGAGGCAACCTGCCATGGTAACGATAGAACAAATTGAATTCGCATCACTGGGAGCACTGAACACACTTTACCATGAATTAATAGGCGGGCCGACGGACCCGGTGAAGCTGGAAACCGCTTATCGGAAGATCCGGGAGGACGAGCGGGTTGTGCTGCTGGGTGCTTTTGTAGACGGGGAACTGCTGGGCTCCTTGATGGGGATCGTCTGCCAGGACCTGGTGGGCGATTGCCGCCCGTTCATGGTGATTGAGAATGTGGTCGTGTCTTCGCGCGCACGGCGGCAGGGGCTTGGCAAGAAGCTGATGACTGCGATCGAAGCGATTGCGCATGAACGGGACTGTTACTATATCATTTTCGTGTCGGGGGAGAAGCGGAAGGAAGCGCATATTTTCTATGAGGCGATGGGGTATAGGGAAGAGAAGGTTGAGGGATACCGCAAGCATCTCAGCTCGCATTAGGTGGGAGAAGAATATGGATCATGGAAAACTTATAAGTGTAGGACAGCATAGGTTGTACATCAGTATTATTGGTGAGGACAAAGGCATGCCTCCAGTGGTGTTGGAGCATGGCTGTGGTTCTTCCGCATTGTTCTGGACGCTTGTTGCTCCTGAGGTTGCTAAGCTCACACAAGTTATTGTATATGATCGTGCAGGCTATGGCTGGAGTGAGCCAGGACCGTTTCCGCGTACCAATGAGCAGTGCATAACTGAGCTGTATGAGCTGTTGCAGCAATCTGGGATGGAAGGTCCATATCTATTGGTCGGTCATTCCTATGGCGGATTAAATGTAAGGCTGTTTGCCGGGAGATATCCGGGGCTAGTGGCGGGAGTGGTGCTGGTAGATTCGATGCATGAGGATGAAGTCACAGCGCGGTTTCCGGAAGAGCATGTGAAGGGGCAGCTTTTGGCGGTGAGGTTCTATCGGGCCTTGAATTTGTTGTCCAGAACTGGATTTTTAAAGGTCTTGTCCGCATTGAGAAGCTTCCCCGGATTCTCTGCTACCATTAAGCCTTTTTCCAAGCAGACGCAAGCGCTGTTATGGAGATTATCCTTTCAAAAAAAGACTATAGCGGCCATGCACAGCGAGTTCTCTAATGTTCAGCCCGGCTATGAGCAGGTTAGGGAACTGAAGCAAACCGATATTCCATTGACCGTTATCAAATCGGAAATAGTCAATGATTTCTATCCGGGGACTTCGGAAGATACGAAGCGGATCATAAGAGAGAAGCTGCAGGAAGTGGCAAATGAGCTGAAGCATACCTCCACTAACGGTCACCTAGTTGAAGCACAGGGCAGTGGGCATAACATACATATTGAGAAACCGCAGGTTATTATCGATGCAATAGAGCAGATGCTTGGAATTCTTACTTGATTCATTTGATGAAGCGTGGTTGTATGCCTACCCTTCACCATTCAGTATTCTCAGTAGCTGGGACGTTTAAGTTCCGGCTCTAATTGTATTTACTACAATTAAAAACTTAGATTGGAGTGCTCAATGAGATTTAGTTGTATTTTCAGCAATTAGAAGGTTAAGTGTTCTCCTTAAGAGGGAGTTTACTTGGATTTAGCTGTACAGAATACAATAAAAGTAGAAAAGTTCTGGTTTTCCCCGTTTTTAACTGTATGAAATACAACTATCCTCTAGCCTATAGACTTCATCAGATTTCATCCCCGCATTAGTCTCTGAACACTTGTCCCGAAAGCTCTATCACCACAAATCCCAGAATTTAAGTTTGACCATCTCCATGATAGCGCTTTATAATCCGTTCATAGTGGCTAGGGCCAGAGGTCAAGACTACAGAAAGCGGGGGAGAATCATGAATCCAATATGCAAGGTGCTGATTGTGGACGATGAAATCCTGGTCCGGCAAGGGATTAAATATGTGCTGAACTGGGAGCAGGAAGGATTTCAGATCGTGGGTGAAGCGGCCAACGGGCAGGAAGCGCTGAATTCGCTGCAGACCCTGCAGCCGCATATCATCATTACAGATATTGTCATGCCGGTGATGGATGGCGAGGAGTTAACCCGGCTGGTGAAGCGCGATTATCCGGCTACTGAGGTGATTGTGCTAAGCAGCTTCAGCGAGTTTCATTATGTGCGCTCGACGTTCCAGCATGGGGTGGCGGATTATATTCTGAAGCCGAAGCTGGAAGCCGGGGCCTTATTGCAGGTGTTACAAAAAACCCGGGACCGCATCCCGGGACTCAGTGCCGCGGGAGGACAAACAGAGGCAGAAGCGCAGCCGCTGGATACCTTGCTCGGCCGGATGCTGGCCGGTTACCGGCTGCCGCCGGAGAGCGAAGTGTATGTGAAGCAGCAGCTTCCGCATCACGCCTTCGCGCTGCTGGGCTGGGAACCGGTGCAGCAAGCACCGGGCGGCGAAGCCATGAACCATACCGCCATAAACGCGGTCAGCAGCGACAACGCTATGAATCATACCGCTATTAACGCAGTCAACAGCAGCAATGCCATGAACCGTATCACCATCAATACTGCCAGCAGCGCAGCCAATGCACAAGAGGCCGCATCCGCTACCGTGGTTACCACTATTACCCGTGAACTAAACCAGTGTGTACCGGGACTGGTGCAGTGTATTATTCCAGTCGCAGAGCCTTCGGGCACTACATTCATGCTGATCAATCTGGAGGAAGCCCATTGGCCGCAGCTGCTAAAGGCTGTACACCAGTCGGCCGATACGATGGCCGGGCAGGAAGTGGAGCTGCGTCTGACGCTCAGCCGGAGATTCAGTTCCCTCAGCGAGCTTGCGGCCGTCCAGCAGGAGAGCAATGCGAGACTACAGCAGTGCCGGTTTTTCCGGCCGGAGCAGACCCTGCTAATCCAGGAAAAACGTCCAGATCCGGAGACTCCGTTGCCGAAGTTCAATCTGGCGCAATTCACCGAGCAGTTGAAGCGTCAGCAGCTGGCGGAAGCATTCGGTGACCTGCATCAGCATGTGGATGCGCTCAGCCGCCAGAATGATGGAGATGTGTATCAGTTTAAGTCCTTCCTGAGCAATATGATTTTTAATATTACGAATCAGTTCAGTCATCTGCAGGAGCTGGAGGAGGGGAAATACGGCCTGTTCCGGGCCATCGATGAAGCGGGCACGGCCGAGCAGGCCATGCAGATTCTGGATGATTACCTGCGTCGGATCATGGAGCTGACTGCATCGGCAGCGCCGGCACCGGGCGGCAATGCCAGTATGACGAAGCTGCTTCAGTACATAGAAGAGCATTATACTGAGCCGCTGACCCTTACGGAGCTGGCCCGTCATTTTCATTTCAACCCTTCGTATCTGTCGAGCCTGTTCACGACCTACAATCACGAGGGCTTCAAGGAGCATCTCAACACGGTCCGCACGGGCAGGGCGGCAGAGCTGCTGCGGGCCGGGGAGGCACCCATAGCGGAGATTAGCAGCATGGTCGGATATGGCGATCACAGCTATTTTTGCAAAGTGTTCAAGAAATATTACGGTTTGTCCCCGAGCGGCTACCGGCGTCAGCATTACAGGCAGGAGTAGAGCGTATGCGCAGATACTGGGAGCGTTTTAAATTCCACAGCCTGTTCATCAAAATCTTCCTCGTTATGCTGTTCAGCATCATCGCCGTAGCCATCGCCTCCTCCTGGACGACCGTCCGCATGTCGGAGAAGCTGTTCATGAATACGTTCAGCATTACGAATTCCAAGGTGATCAGCCAGATTAAGGCGAGCTTTGAAGCTTTTCATTATTCGATCGTTACGGCTACTAATAATACCCAGCTGAGCGGCACGATCCGTTCCTTCCTGTCTGAGGAGGACTCGGACTCCCTGCGGATGCTGCGGACCTATTACAATATGACCACACAGATGAAGAAGATTCAGTCCACGCTCGATGCCTACCAGGTCGGGATCAAAATCATGGGCAAAAACGGCCGCAGTTACTCCACCAACACGAACAATCTGCTGATGAGTGACCGGGAGCTGCAGCAGCATGAGCTGACACGTAATACTTTGGCTGAACCGAAACGGCTGATGTATCAGTTCTATGAAGAGACGATGCCGGATTCGGCGCAGAAGGAAGCGGTGATTGTAGGCAGCAAAGCGCTGATGGACCGGACGACGGGCGATATTTACGGGACGCTGTATTTCACCATTCATGAAAAGGATTTCCGCTCCTTCTACGGCAGCTTTGTCAGTACCGGGAACGATGTGGTGATCCTGAATAAGCAGGGGATGATAGTGTCCAGCAACCGTAGTGATCTGATGGGCCAGCGGGCAGAGGATCTATTGCAGGTGGCGAGGCAGATTGAGGAGCAGCAGCTTGCTTACCAGAACACCGATTTCCAGGGCACCGATTCGATTCTGATTGCGGATTACCTGCCGTCTTATGATTTCTATATTGTGAACCTGATCGATAAGCAGACGGCCCTCGGCCAGATGGTCAACGGTAAAATGGTCGTGCTCTTCTGCTCAGCCATCGTGGCCGTGGCCCTGATCGTGGTGTTCCTGATCTTCAGAAGGCTGACCCGGTCGCTCACGCTGCTTACCCGGCAGATGTCCAAGATCACCGAGCGTAACTTCCACAATTACATTACGGTTACGGGAAGCTTTGAATTTCAGGAGCTGGGTCATGCCTATAACTATATGCTGGACGAGCTGAATGAATATGTCGAGAAGCTGGTGGAGACGCAGAAGGAGCAGCGGAATGCCGAGCTTGCGGCCTTGCAGCATCAGATTAACCCGCATTTTCTGTACAATACGCTGGCTTCGGTCAACTTCCTGGTGCAGCAGGGCAGTCAGGAGAAGGCGGTGCAGACGATTCATGCCCTGATCTCGATGCTGCAGAATGCGCTGAGCAATGTCAGTGAGAGCATTACGGTGACGCAGGAACTGGAGAATCTGAAATCCTATGTCTTCATCAACCATGTGCGGTACGGCGAACGGATCCGGGTGAATTTCTTCGTCTCCCCGGATTGTATGGACTGTCATCTGCCGAAGCTGATTATTCAGCCGTTCATTGAGAATGCCTTCTTCCATGCGTTTACGCGCAAAAGCGGCGGATATATCCATATCCTCATCTCCCAGGATGCCGGATCTCTGCTCTGTGAGGTGGTGGATAACGGGGACGGGATGGATACTGGAGCGGCTGATCTGCCTATGTCGAGCCTTGCGGGGAAGCGCCAGCTGTTCACCGGAATCGGTATCCGCAATGTGCATGACCGGCTGGTGCTGATGTACGGTGAAGAATATGGAGTCACCATTAAGAGTGCGCCGGGGGAGGGGACTGCGATCCGAATCCGCCTGCCGCTGATGAAGAAGTGAGATTATTACCATTTTCCAAAAAAAGAACAAACGGCAATCAAGGTAACGCTTACAATCAGGCGATAAAATGACCAATCCCCATAAAGTAAGTTCTAACGGCTCCCCGAGGGCGGGTGATAAGATTATTTATGTAATAAATAAGCGCTTACATTCAAGCGAGAGACAGTAAAGCGCATTAAAGGGGAGGCTTACCAATGAAAAAAGGCTTTGCGTTAGTCCTGATTTGCCTGCTTCTGCTTACGGCCTGCAGCTCGAACTCCGGGTCGAAGAACACCAGCAATAGCGCTGCGGACACGGGAAAGACAGAGAATACAGCAGCTACAGAGCCTGCACAGGCGAAGGAAATCACCATTTGGGCTTGGGACCCTGCATTCAACATCGCCGCACTGGAAGTGGCCAAAGCAGAATATGCCAAGACGAACCCGGATGTGAAAATTAACATTGTGGAATACGCCCAGGCGGATATTATCCAGAAGCTGAACACGGGGCTGAATTCCGGAACCACCAAGGGTCTGCCGAACATCGTGCTGATTGAGGATTACCGTTCCCAGAGCTTCCTGCAATCGTACAAGGATTCCTTCTACGATCTGAGCAGCTCGATCAAGGGCGCTGACTTCGCAGATTACAAGAGCGGGCCGACCAGCCTGGACGGGAAGCAGTATGGGGTTCCTTTTGACTCCGGCGTTACCGGACTCTATGTCAGAACGGACTATCTGGAGCAGGCAGGCTACAAGCTGGCCGATCTGCAGGATATCGACTGGAAGCAATATATTGAAATCGGCAAAGCCGTGAAAGAGAAAACCGGCAAAGCGCTGATTACACTGGACCCGAACGACCTCGGGCTGATCCGGGTGATGATTCAATCCGCAGGCGAGTGGTATCTGAAGGAAGACGGCAAAACGCCGAACCTGGCGGGGAATGCACCGCTTAAGGAAGCTTTTGAAATCTATAAGGAACTGACTGAATCAAACGTAGCTAAGGTACATGCAGACTGGAGCCAGTTCGTAGCCGCCCTGAACAGCGGCGATGTAGCCTCCGTGCCGACAGGCAACTGGATCACCCCTTCGATTACGGCTGAAGCTTCTCAATCCGGCAAGTGGGGAATCGCACCGCTTCCTAAGCTGACTGCGAACAAATCCGTTCATGCCTCGAACCTGGGTGGAAGCTCCTGGTATGTCATGAATGTGGACGGTAAGGAGACGGCAGCAGACTTCATGGCGAAGACCTTCGGCTCGAATGTGGAAATGTACCAGAAGCTGCTCACGGACATCGGTGTCATCGGTACCTTCAAAGCGGCTGCGGGCGGAGAGGCTTATAGCCAGGCCAATGAATTCTTCAGCGGCCAGAAGATTGTATCCGATTTCGCCGCCTGGACGGAGCAGATCCCAAGCGTCAATTACGGAATCAACACGTATGCGATTGAAGACATCCTGATTGTAGAGATGCAGAATTATCTGAACGGCAAGGATATTGACAGCGTGCTGAGCGATGCCCAGGCCCAGGCCGAGTCACAGATTAAATAGTTACTCTCATACAGTGACCTTGGGCGTGGCCTGCAGCTTCCGGGAGTTCAGGAGGCGGGCTGTGCCCGGGGTTTATTTTAAATGATAAGGAAAGGACTGGGCAGCTGTGCATCAAACTAATTCCAAACTAAGATTCCGCACCAAAAGCGTGTTGACCGGATGGTCCTTCGTCCTGTTGGCGGTCATTCTGATCTTCGTCTTCTATTTCTATCCGATGCTTCAGGCACTTATTCTGTCGTTCCAGACGGGAACGGGCAGCAATCTTACGTTTACCGGCTTCGATAACTATTCACGGCTTCTGTCTGACAAGACATTTATTGTATCGGTTAAGAACACCTTCATCTATCTGCTTGTTCAAGTGCCGCTGATGATCATCCTCGCGCTGTTTATCTCGGTGCTGCTGAATGACAGCAAGCTGAGATTCAAGGGGTTTTTCCGGACGGCGATCTTCCTGCCCTGTGTCACTTCACTGGTCGCGTATTCTGTGGTATTCAAGTATTTATTCTCCGGCAATGGCCTGGTCAATACGATGCTGATGAAGCTCCATCTGGTCAGTGCCCCAATTGAGTGGATCACCGATCCGTTCTGGGCCAAAATCACCATTATCCTAGCGATTACTTGGCGTTGGACGGGTTATAATATGATTTTTTACCTGTCGGCCCTGCAAAATATCGATCACTCCATCTACGAGGCCGCCAAAATTGACGGAGCATCTTCATCCCGCCAGTTCTTCGGAATTACGGTCCCGCTGCTGAAGCCGATCATCCTGTTCACCTCGATTACCTCAACCATCGGTACGCTGCAGCTGTTCGACGAGGTCATGAATATCACGAAGGGCGGCCCGGGCAACGCGACCCAGACGATCTCCCAGTACATCTACAATTTGTCGTTCAAATATGCAGCAGACTTCGGCTATGCAGCCACCGTATCGTATTCGATTGTCATTATGATCGCACTGCTGTCGGTCATCCAGTTCAAAGTGGCAGGTGATAAAAATGGCTAAAAGTAAACGTGTCTTCATGTATCTGTTCCTGAGCATCGCGGCTATTGTCTCAATCTTTCCATTCCTGTGGATGGTCGTCAGCTCGACGAACCAGTCGGTGGATGTCACCCGCGGGCGTCTGCTGCCGGGCACTCATCTGCTGGAGAATCTGCGCAAGCTGCTGGACACTACGGACCTGCAGTTATCCCTGATGAATTCAGCGAAAATCTCCATAACCACCACGCTGCTGGCGCTGCTGATTGCCTCGCTGGCCGGTTACGGCTTCGAGGTATTCCGCAGCCGCTCGAAGGATATTGTATTCAACATTCTGCTGCTGTCGATGATGATTCCGTTCGCGGCGCTGATGATCCCGCTGTACCGGATGTTCGGGCAGATCTCGAACGTCTTCCCGTGGATGGGTATTGATACGATGACCTCGGTCATTCTGCCTACTGTGACTACGGCGTTCCTGATCTTCTTCTTTCGCCAGAGCACAAAGATGTTCCCGAAGGAGCTGCTGGAGGCCGGACGGATGGATGGGCTTAGCGAGCTGGGCATCTTCCTGCGCATCTACCTGCCGACCATGAAGACGACTTACGCCGCCGGAGCGATCATTACGTTCATGTCGAGCTGGAACAACTATCTCTGGCCGCTGATCGTATTGCAGACTCCGCAGACCAAGACCATGCCGCTGCTCATCTCCACTCTCGGCTCAGGCTACGCCCCGGATTACGGGATGATTATGATCGCGATTGTAATCGGCACGATTCCTACTGCGCTGGTGTTCTTCGTGATGCAGAAGCAGTTTGTGGCTGGGATGATTGGGTCGGTGAAGTAATGTGAACAGGAGCTATATTGAGTTTGGGAGTAGTCGTGGTTCCGGGGATTGTTTGGACTTTCGGCCGCTGTTAGATTTGGATTTCCTGATTTAAGCCGCATAGTCTGCGGTAGAAATCCAAATCTAAAGGCGGACGCTGCCGCTCCTACAGTTCCAAACATCCCCTCCGCCACTCCTCCCAAAAGGGGAGAAGCTCAAGTTCACTTATTGTGGGGGGGAGGCAGGGGGAAAGGCGAGAGTAAAGGCAAAAGCAAAAGGGTTTGCTTAATTGCACTCGGTACATCTTGTGTTCCGTTATTTTAAATTTGATGCTTTACTAACCTTGCAGAAATACTTCTGGTGACAAAAAAGCGGTGGCCAGTTTTTCCGGGCACCGCTTTTTTCATCCTATTCCCCGACTCTATACCAGAGCTCACAATATTCATAGCCGTCTGCGCTTGTACCATACATCTCGAAATTACCGCCGTCCAGAATCGTATAGGTTGAGGTTGGCAGCCATTCCGAGAAGATCCGGTTCTTCAATGACTGCAGATCGTATTTGCCGCTGCCGTTCCCGTCATGGAGTGTTGAGAACACGGCCCACGTAGACGCGGGAACATCAACGACAGTGTATCCGTTCACTTGGCTGCCTGACGCTCTGTAGCACCCGATTAGATAAGGGAAGGTCGTGTTGCTTGTGAAGGTGTAGGCATCGAAGGCAAAAACTGCTCCAAGTTCCTTGCTGAAATTGCCTGCGTCTCTCCAGGACCCGCCCACTGACTGGGATAAACGTTCGAACTCACCATTCTTGCAGATATTTTGCCAAACCTCCGGGATCGTTACGCCCGCTTCATTCGCTCCAGCCACTCCACGCAATCCCTCCTTTCGAAAGAAGCATATCATCTGGTAGTAATCGTAGCCTGATTATCCATGCAGCATATTGTCAGGTGATCATCTGAGCTGGAGCCGCTTTACTTTTGGAATAGTCGTGGCTCCAGGGATCGTTTGGACTTTCGGGCCACTCCTCCCAAAGGGGGGGACCAAGTGCGCTTACTGTGGGGTGGGGCATGGATGTTTAGTCGCTGCTGTTTGTCTTCATTTAATGACTCCCGTTAGTGTATTTCCCTCCCAATCCACAAAATTGAGATTTTCTTTATCCATCAGGCTCCATTCAATTATAGTTTTCACAAGGCCCGGCGTAATAACGTTGTCATCCCACAACTTCATAGGAAACATTAAATTTTTTATCTTCCGAAACAATAAATAGTTTGATCCGTCCGTAGTCTTCATCATCTTCTTTGACATACCAGAAATAACTCTTTTCGCCATGAACGAACTTTCTTCTTCCCTTTTTATTAACACCCAATATGTTCGTCCCCGCATTCGTAAATATTCTATTTCCGATGTTCCACTAATAATTTCCTTTGCAATAACTTCACTCTAATTATAAATATATCAAGTCAGTATTCAAAGGGCTTTTAAGTGTTCAAGCTGAGAAAAGGCATGTCACGAAAATGACACTGTATCCCTGTGCCGGTTGTTAGATTTTAGTAGAGAGGCGCAACTGATGCGGGAATTTGGAGTAATAAGAAAGATGATATAAAAATATGAAATTGAGGAAAAGAGAGGATGTTTGGGATGAAGACAGGTAAAAAAGTGTTGACAGCCTTACTGGCTGCGGGGTTGAGCTTCGCCATGTTGACGGGTGTGAATCCGGGGAAGGTAGAGGCAGCAGCTAAGAAATACCCTGCACTTCTGAAAATCAACGATTATTATGTACTCTATACGGCACCGAAGGCGCCATATGTGGATGCCAACTACCGGACGATGATCCCGCTTCGCTCCATTAGCGAGCTGATGGGGGCGAAGGTCAGCTATGATGCCAAGGCTAGAACGGCTGCCATCGAAAAGGATAGTGTAACAGTTAAGTTCACAATTGGTTCCAAATCTGTTTCGGTTAACGGAGTTGCCGGGTCGATGGACACGGTTCCGGTGATGGAGCAGAATTCGATGTTCATTCCGGTTAGTGTGCTCGCCGGACGTCTGGGCATTGTGAGCAAATGGGATCAGGCGAATCAGCTATATACGCTGACGGGTGATACCCTGATGCAGACGGATATCATCAAGCTTTCTTTAGAGGACACTGAGAAAGGACCCTTCACTTCCCCACCGGGGAAGATCATTAGCAACGACGCGTTCCGGCCAGTTTCTTACACCTTTGACTCCGCAAAAGGAAGCTTCACGGTGAAGGCGAAGAATATAACAGGTAAGGATGTTCCTGAAGGAGCGGCGGATGTTGCCGCGTATATACTTTATGATGAACTAATTCAATTGCCGCCGCAGGAACGGGAAAGACCGGCTGTGCGTAAGGATGGAACGATTGAGGTTACCGTTAAAACCGAAACACCGAGTACTCCAGCTTATTTACTTGTAAAAGGGCGCCTGCTCGACCGCTCCGGGAATTAATTTCAATTTCGATTTTGAATCAGAGGTGAATTCGGTTGATGGACACTCATATTCATATCCTCTGCGGCGACTCCTTCGGAGGCAGTGTGAAGCAGGTGCTTAAAGAATTTGGCTGGACGGATACGCATAAGCTGATTATCCTGCGGGAGAATTATGCTATAGGTCCGCTGGAGCAGTTGGATACGCCAGTAGGGAGGAAACTGCGCAGCGACTGGTTCCGCCAAAATATAACGGAAAACTATAATGTCTCATATGATTGTGAAGAAGAGTATACGGAGCTGCTGGACAATCTGGAGCAGATTTCTGCACAGGCCAAGATTATAATCTGGACCGGGAGTAATGCATCCGAGCAGGCGGGGCTGCGTCTTGCGGTTCATCTGCTGGGGAACAGACAGAATGAGATCATAGTGTGTGATGCCTGCGCAATCTGTGAGGAACTGTTCAACCGGCCGGATGCTTATATAAATTACTATCATTCCGGTGAGATTCCGTCAGACAAGCTTAGGGAAGCGCTTCTGCGGATTAGTGACGGCAGCAGGCTAACTGCCGTGGATATTGCGCGGCTGTCTCAGGAATGGAAGGAGATCACCAGGCAGTCCAGCGTCCTGCGAATCTGGCATGAGGATATTGTGCTGGAGGTGCCCGCTGATTACTACGACAGCTATCTGCTGGAGAAGCTGGACTCGCTTCAGCCGCCGCCAGGGGATGATGGATTCCTGAAATCAGCCCGGCTAGTCGGAGAGGCGCTCGGATACTGTGAGCAGTATGTCGGTGATGCTTATTTTGAGTACAGGGTGAGAGAGTTGATCTACAGCGGGGTGCTGGAGATCAAGGGTGTTCCCACAGCGATGAGATTCTATAGCATCCGGCGCAGAAAAGGGTAAGGTATATAGAAGCGACATCAGCGGCCAGCAGTCCAAATGTTCACCGCAGCGACGACCAAGCTTTGAGTTCAAATCTAAGGAGGACAACCATGCAAACCTTATTTCGTTATAACTGGCAGGTCCGCGAGGAATGGTATCAATGGTGTGAGGAGCTGCCGGAAGAAGAACGGGTGAAGACACGCATTGGCGGGGTGGGCGGAATCCTGCAGACGCTGGTGCATATAGTGGATGTGGAATTAAGCTGGGTCCGGGATATGGAAGGTAAGCCGGATATCCGTTTAGACTTCACGGAGTACAATACTTTGCAGAAAATCAGAGAGGTGGACGCACGCTTCCGGCCGGAGGTGGAGTCCTTCATAGTGGCCTGGAATGAGGGATTGGAACGGAGGATTCTAAGGGGGAAGGCGGCGGATGGGCAGGTTACTCAGCATAGATGGGGCGAAGTGATGCGCCATGTTGCCGCGCATGAGATTCATCACATCGGCCAGCTCTCCATCTGGTCCAGGGAACTCGGCCGGAAGCCAGTCTCGCCTAATTTGGTGCGCAGAGGTCTGGATACGTATTTACCCGGTACAGAATAAAGGAGGCTGCGGGTCTTAATATAGTCTGGAGGTGCAGCCTCCCCCGAACTTCTACTTCATATCTACAGCTCCGGCGGAAACCACAGATGGCGCAGATCGACCCAGCCCTGGCTGTTGAAGGTCACCCCGCGCACGGAGGGCAGATAGGCGGTCTCGGCAGGCCGTTCGTAGAGAATATGCAGCTGGTGGTCACGGGTTAGAGTATCCTCGATCACCCGGAAGCCTTCCGCCCGAACGGCGGCGTCAGGCTCCCGCGAGATCTGGCGCAGCCTGCCCTCAATGCCCGCACGGGTGCGGGGTTCGATATGCTGCGAGAGGGTCAGGTACAGGTCGTACAGCCGGAGCTGCTCGTCCTGGTCGCGGAGCAGCGAGAAGACGATCAGGTCGGACTTCAGGCGGATCGGACCTTTGAATTCCTCCGGCGACACGGATAACACCTTGCAGGAATATCCATGCTGTGTTAGTCTTGCGGCGATGTATTCGGCATCCCCGGCGTACTGCGGGATTGTGGCAATCTGCAAGACTTCAGCCGGAGGCGCTGCGAAATGCCGGAAGGGCACTCTCGGCGCTTCATGCAGACAGGACAGCAATTCGGCACGGAGAAGGGGATCGCTTAGCGGTCCCTTTTTCTTCGTGTTGCAGGTTACGAATTTGCGGACATAGGACTCAGAGTGGATTCTGCTTAGAGAGTCTGTGCCCGCTGCTGACGGATTCGGGATGACATGGAAGGCGGAGCCGGTCTCTGAGGGCTCCCGGTCAAGGCTCCATGGGACATAGATAATCTCCACACGGTCCAGATGGGCCCGCCCCTGAAAATAATAAGGGAACACCTCCAGCACACAGGTATCCTCATTCATCTCTACGACCTTGAACGGACCGGTGCCAGCCGGCCTGCGTCCAAACAGATTCTCTCCAATGGATTCCAGATCGCGGGGCACAATCGCCGCCCGGCTGGTGCAGAGGAAGGGAAGGAAGAGCTCATTCGGCTTCTTCAACAGGATGCGGACGGTAGAGGCATTCAAGGCCTGGACCTCCTGAATCTCTTTGACAATATAGCTGTACAGCATGCGCTGCGAGGTAGACATCATCCGTTCGAACGAGTATACGACATCCTCGGCGGTCAGTACCTTGCCATGATGGAACAAGACCTCCTTGCGCAGATGAAAAGTCCAGGCCGTCCGGCTCCCGTCTATCTCCCAGGCATGGGCCAGGCCGGGGATCACCTTGCCGCGTTCACCGCTGCGGCCGACCAGCCCGTCAAAAACATGGCTCGAGACAAACGACTCCGCCAGCAAATTCATATAGAGCGGATCGAAGGTATGGAGCTGCTGGGTGACCGGCAGCCGCAGCGTATCGATCCGCTTGTCGCTGTGCACCTCGGCATGATGCCCGAAGTAAGCCAGCAGCCAGCCTTGCAGTGTGTCCTGCAGCGATGAGGTGCGGGCATGTCCGCGGATGCCCTCCAGGGCACTGCTGATATCCTTGCTGCTTATGGCCTGCTTCATGGATTCCAGGGCAATGTCCTCGGCCGCCGCGAGGAACACCAGCTTGGAGCGCCGCCCCCGTCCCCGGCTGGGGGTCCAGGTGATCCAGCCGAGATCGGCCATTTTGCGGATCACATGCAGTGCATTGCGGTGGGTACAGCCAAGGGTCAAGGCCAGCTCGTCCAGGGTGACAGAGATCTCGGCAGGACCTCCATGCTGCGAATGCAGCTTCAGGAATTGACTGTGCAGCTTCATTTGGGACATTCTCCTCCTGCCTAATTTATAAAATAGGAAATTAATAATATTATATTTCTCTTTTTCTTCTTATTTTATCAGCTAGAATCAGGATATGACAGTAAAAAGATGGGGGAATTTACCATGGACGAACAAACGGTATCCAAACCGGGGCTTGGGCGTGTAGCCTTACTGGCCGCATTTCTGCTTGCGATTGTGCATCAGTACCTGTTCTACGGCAAAATGCCAGGGATCTCATACCCGATTTTTGTGGTCTTATTTTATGCTTTTATGCTCTATTTCGCCAAGGAGCAGCTGCGCAAGCAGACCTGGTTCAGCTATGTTTGGATGGTGTCCATATTTCTGTTGTCCCTGACCTATATGCTGTTCGGCAACTGGTTTTTCTTTGCACTTAATATCGTTGTTATTCCGGTGCTCATTCTATTACATATGACGTATATGCTTAGTTACCGCAAGCCCGCCTGGAGCGGACTCGCACTGATCGGCGCAGCGCTTGAGCATCTGTTCCCGCAAAGTCTGCGCAAGTGGGCCACGGCATTGAGGCTGCTGCGCCGGGGCAAAGGCGGGATACCGAATGAACGCAAGCAGGTATTGATGCGGGTGCTGATCGGTCTGCTGATTTCCGTCCCGCTGCTGCTGATTGTGATCTCGCTGCTCTCTACGGCGGACGGAGTGTTCAGTCAGCTGCTGGAAGCACTCCCAGGGATTTTTGACAATATTTCACTGGGGGACTGGATCTTCCGGGGGCTGTGGGTTCTGCTGCTCGGGCTGGGCATGTTCGGCTTCGTCTGGGGGTTCGTACAGAGTAAATCCTATATCCGCACTCCTCTGGTCAGTGAGTTTGATGCGATGGGGCAGAAGCTGGAAGCGGCTGAAGCAGGGGAGGAGGGTATCGGTCTTGATGACCCGGTCATTATCACTACCGTGCTGACCGCAATCAATGCGGTGTACATGCTGTTTGTGAGTGTCCAGTTCTCGTATCTGTTCGGGGCATGGGACGGGATTCTGCCGGAGAATAGTACGTATGCGGACTATGCGCGGAGCGGTTTTCTGGAGCTGATTCTGGTCACATCCATTAACTTTGCGATCTTGCTGTTGTCCTTGCTGGCAGTGCGTAAAGCGGGCGGAATTCTGAAGCGGGTCATTCAGGTCCTGCTGTATATTCTGGTGTTATGCTCCATGGTCATGCTGTATTCTGCGTACTCGCGGCTGACTCTATATGAAGAGGCGTACGGTTACACCTACATCCGGTTCCTGGTGCATGCCTTCATGATCTTCCTCGGATTGCTGCTGGTGCTGGCGGCCGTGCGGATTAGCCGGGAACCCTTCCCGCTTCTAAAATGTTACATCGTGCTCGGCCTGCTCTCCTACGTGCTGATGAACTATATTGGGATGGATCATATCATTGCGCAGCAGAATATCCAGCGTTATGAAGCAAGCGGCACACTGGATGCCGGTTACCTGGCCGGACTCTCCGCAGATGTGGTTCCAGAGCTGATCGAATTCAGCAAGCAGGAGAAGGGGATTCTGGACGAGGCGCTGCGCAGCAGACTGTCTTACCGTACTCAGCCTAAGCAGAGCTGGCCATCATTCAATCTGGCGAATCACCGGGAGCGCAGAGCGCTTGCGGAGTATTTTGCAGGAGAAGTAATGCAGAAATAGCTTCCGGCCTCAGACTTGTGATACAGTAATTTCAGCAGAAATGACACAAGGAGAGAAGAACCTCATGCAATCGATAATAAATCCGGAGGCGGTTCGAAGCCTTACCGAGCAGAATGGTCTCACAGCCATGTTCAGCAGCAGCGCCATTGCACAGATGGAGCTTCGGCGTTACAGCGGAGGGGAGGCAGTCTGCTCGGTTGGCGACCGGCTGGAGAATATGTTTTTCCTGATGCAGGGCAAGCTGAAGATTCATACGCTGCTGCCTAACGGCAAGTCGATGCTGGTCCGGTTCGCCCGGCCGATGTCGGTGATCGGGGATGTGGAGCTGCTGCGCCAGTATCCTGTCAAGAATGAGGTGGTCTCCGTAGGGGATAGCCTGCTGCTTGTCGCCGGAAGGAAGCTGCTGCTCCGGGAGATTGAAGACAATACAGCGCTGCTGCGCTTCCTGGTCGGAGAGCTGAGCCACAAAATGTACACGCTCGGCCAGACCTCAGCCATGAATGTGCTCTATCCGGTGGAGAACCGGTTCGCCAGCTACCTGATGTCGCTGTTCGCGGACAACACTGGCGCCCAGCGCGTTGAAGAGATTCGCACCTCCACACTGACAGAGACCGCCGATCTGCTCGGCACCAGCTACCGGCATCTGAACCGGGTAGTGCGCCGCCTGATTGAAGACGGGATTATTGAACGCAGGAACGGCCGGCTGATTGTGCGGGATGAGGAGCGGCTGGCAATGCTTGCGAACGGGAACCTGTATGATTGAACCGGAATTAAGGGACGTAATTCATAGAACCTCCATTCCTGCTTTTGGCAGGGGTGGAGGTTTTTTTGTGCTCCCGGCAGCATATTTCAGTTTCATTTAAGAATGATGATGTACGATACGTAGAGGTTACACAGTAGAGCTTACATATCGAGTGGAGGTAGTTATAATGTTCAACAGACTTAGAGGAATCCGGGCCAAAATCATGTTTGGCTTCGCCGCTGTAATTATCGTGTTCATTCTCGCTATACTAGGCAGTACTATTTTTCAGGCGAAGGTGACTATGCTTACAGAGCAGATCAACCGTAATTACAGCAAGCTGTCGATGGTACAGAAATTAACTGATGATATCCGGACGGCGGACGGTCTGGCCGCAAGGTATGTGATGAGTAATACCACGGAGGAGCGAACAGCCAATCTGACCGCCTATGAAGCCAAGATACCAGAGATTACAGCCTCAGTCGAAGAGCTTAAGGGAGCCGGTCTGAATGAAGCGGAGCTTGCAGGAATTCAGAAGCTGGAGGGAGAATGGGACAATTATCTGACGGTGCTGGAGCAGGCTTTTGCCTTGGCCAAGGAAGGGAACTTCCCGCAAGCGCAGAAGTCGTTCACAAGCCTCTCCCTTACGACGATCATCGATTCACAGCTCGTGTTCGAGACGATGCTGCATGATGAAATTATGAAGGAACAGAGTCAGGCGGCAACCCACCGCAGCTCCTCTATGATTACCAGCATGGGGGTGACGGGATTATCGGTGGTACTGGCTCTGTTGATCGCATTCGTATTGTCTGCACGGATACTGAAGCCGGTGAAGGATGTCAACAGGCAGCTTCAGGAGATTGCCGACGGCGATGCCGATCTAACCCGCAAGCTTAGTGTGCAGACGAAGGATGAGATCGGTGAGCTGGCCCGGAATTTCAATACAATGACCGATAATCTGGCAACGATGATCACCCAGGTGAAGCTATCCGCGAACGGTCTGGCGGCTTCTTCTGTGAAGCTGACCTCGGATAGCGGATTGACCGCCGAAACGACCGAGAAGATCTCCGGAATTATGGGTGAGGTCGCAAGTGGTGCGGGCATGCAGATGAATGACCTGCAGACTAACATGAACACCATTATTGAAATGTCGGACGGTATCCAGCTGATTGCTGCCAGTGTACAGGATATCTCGGAAGCTTCCCTGCGTTCTGCAGATTATGCCGTTGCCGGGGATCAATCCCTGCAATCTGCCGTCGGGCAGATGGAATCCATCAACGAATCCATTCAGTCCTTATCGGAAAAGGTTATGGGCTTCATGAAGCGTTCACAGGACATTAGCAGCATTGTCGGGGTGATCAAGGGGATCGCCTCGGAGACGAATATGCTGGCACTGAATGCGACCATAGAAGCGGCCCGGGCCGGAGAGCACGGCAGAGGATTTGCTGTGGTAGCCGATCAAGTGCGCAGACTGGCTGAGCAGTCCGCAGATTCCGCCAATCAGATTGCTGAAATGGCAACCGGTATCCAGGCCGATGCAGATCATGCAGTGAAGGTGATGAAGAACAGCATGAACGAAGTGCTGGGGGGAACCCGGATCATAGAAGAGGCCGGGCAGTCCTTCAATGCCATCCGCCATTCGATTGATTCACTAGCGGGACAGGTTCAGGAGGTATCCGGTGCGGTAGAAGAAATCACGGCAGCGACGGAGGAGATTGTAGACTCTATCCGTACCGTTACGCATATCTCGGAGACTACAGCGGCAAGTACACAGCAAGTATCCGCTGCATCGCAAGAGCAGATGGCTTCAGTGGAACAGATCGCCTCTTCTGCCAGTGCCCTCAGCATGCTGGCGCAAGGTCTGCAAGGTCTGGTAGCACGTTTCAATGTATAATTAGGCGAGCCCCCAACCCGAACGAAGGGAGGGGGGCTTGATCTTGCTTATCTGTTACTTTTTCATATATTGCCGGTACAGCTCTTCACAAGTATCGTAACGCTGGGGCTGCCGGCCGACCCGGTGATATTCCTCCAGATATTCATCCATTGCCAGAAGGAACCGCTCCTTGAACAGATCCAGATTACTTGCATCAAAATACTGCATGAGCTCGAACTTCCGCGTTCCCCGCGACTCGGTCATCTCATCCAGCAGACCCTGTGCTCCCATGGCGGCATAGAAGGCGTAGGAAGGATCTTTTTTTTCAGCGCTGGCAATCACCTTGTTGCGGTAGTTGCACCATATTTCCTCATAGGTACCTGCCAGATTATCATAGGTCGGAACAGGCTGTTCCACATACTTCTGATACAGGGTGCTGTATAGATCAAGGATACTTTTAAGCAAAATGCCGGAGGTACTTCGGATCTCGTCCGTCGTCATCGCGCAGATCACATTCATATAGTTCGTTTCATAGTTCACGGGGAGGTAGCGGTAAGCTGCAGTGTCCTCCAGGTATCTTTTCAGCCCTCTTTTCAGATAAGTATTGTTCATATGCGTCAAAGCGTTCACCAGATTGTAAACCAACTCCGCTGAAGCCAGCCTTACGGCTCCCTTATCCTCTGTAAGACAAATATTCGCATATTCCTGCTTGGCCAGATCGATCCACTTCTTCGACCGTTCCAGAGAATCGCGTCCCATGGGCTTCGCCAGAGCATCCAGCGCCCGTTGCTGATAGACCCTAAGCTTCTCCAGATCCTCAGGCTTGGCATAGTAGAGCACCTGCAAATCTATTAGAGAGGAGATCATCGGACTTTCAAGAGCGGCTTGTTCTTCGATCCGGGTCTCCCAAGGAGTGCAGTAGATATCATAACCGACATCCCCCAGAATGAAGCAGGACGAGATGCCCCAGCCTTGGTTGTTATTATTGATGATGATCAGATCCAGGTCGCTTTTCTCATGATAATCCCCGGTACGGCAAGAGCCCGTAAGCCCGATCACCGCAATCTCCTCTGGATAATCCCGTTTGGCCCGCTCGATCACCATGTTGATCAATTTTTCGTTTTTGGATAATAGCTCCTGCTTGGTACTTTCATTCATAGCTGATTCCTCCTGCGCTGTGGCTTGTTGTTGTATTCATTGTAAAAGGATCTGCCGTCCGCGGGTATGCCGACTTCAGTTAGGTCCATTCTCTCCCTGAGCGCTCCGTATGTACGCACATACTTTTCATAGAATACGTCATCGACCTGAGCCAGGCTCTATCTTATATTATTACCATAATTTGTTTTATGAAAGCGCATACTCGAAGGTGGCACCATAATCTATGGGAGGTGGTTGTCAAATGATCAGCAGAACCAGGTCTTCGGTAGCAAGGACATTCCTGATGTACGGTCTGATGCTTGTGTTATGTGTGGGACAGCTCGCGTTATTTCCGGCAGCGGGGGCGGCGGCAGGCAATCTGGCTCAGGGCAAGACGATCAGCGCAAGCTCAGTCGGTGATGTGTATGTAGCAGCGAATGCTAATGACTGTAACCAGGGTACGTACTGGGAGAGTGCCAGCAATGCTTTTCCGCAATGGATCAAGGTGGATCTGGGTGCCAGCAGCAGTGTGAATCAGGTTGTACTGAAGCTGCCTGCGGGCTGGGAAGCCAGAACACAGACGCTGTCTGTGCAAGGCAGTACGGATGATGCGTCTTACAGCAATCTGGCGGCGTCTGCGGGGTATGCCTTCAATCCGGGCAGTGCGAACTCCGTCACCATCAACTTCACAGCTGCAACCGCCCGGTATGTCAAAATCAACTTCACGGGCAACACCGGCTGGCCCGCAGCGCAGCTGTCGGAGATTGAGGTGTACGGCACCACGGCCTCGCCACCCGGAACCTATGAAGCGGAGGCCGCCGCCTTATCCGGCGGGGCCAAGACGAATACCGATCACAGCGGCTATACCGGTGCTGCCTTCGTAGACGGCTACCTGACTCAGGGGGCAGCCACAACCTTCTCGGTAATGGCTCCGGCGGCAGGGAATTACAGCGCAGCCCTGCGGTATGCCAATGCATCCGGCAGTACCAAGACCCTCAGTATCTACGTGAACGGAACGAAGGTCAAGCAGACCTCGCTTGCCAATCTCTCGAACTGGGATACCTGGTCGACACAGGCAGAGATTCTTGCCTTGAACGCCGGAACCAACACCATTGCTTACAAATATGATGCATCTGACTCCGGCAATGTGAATCTGGATCAGCTTGTGCTGAGCGCTTCCTCGACGCCGACGGCAACGGCAACGCCAGCTCCGACGGCTGTGCCGACCGCAGCCCCAACGGCTACGCCAACCGTATCTCCAACGATCGCGCCGACCGTTGCACCGACGGCTACACCTACTGTAGCCCCAACGGCGACTCCGGCTCCGACGATCACGCCAACGGCCACCCCGAGCACGGGTCCCGGCTCGAATCTGGCGGTCGGCAAGGCTATCCATGCTTCTTCTTCTATCTTTACCTTCGTCCCCTCCAATGCCAATGATGGAGATGTCACTACCTACTGGGAAGGTGCGGGCGGCAGCTACCCGAATACGCTGACTGTCAGCCTCGGCGCGAATGCCAATGTCACCTCGGTGGTCGTGAAGCTCAATCCGGCTGCCGCCTGGTCAACCCGTACCCAGACGATCCAGGTGCTGGGACATAACCAGTCCACAGGAACGTTCACCAGTCTGGTACCTGCGGCAGAGTATACGTTTAATCCGGCCAGCGGCAATTCAGTGACCATTCCGGTCACCGCTACAGTCAGTGAGCTGCAGCTGAGAATTACGGCGAATTCCGGTTCAGGCGCCGGACAGGTAGCCGAGCTACAGGTCATCGGCACACCGGCGGCGAATCCTGACCTGACGGTAACCGGAATGTCATGGAGTCCGTCCGCTCCGGTGGAGACAGATGCCCTTACGCTGAGTGCCAGCGTCAAGAATATCGGCTCAGCGGCTTCGGCCGCAACCACAGTCAGCTTCTATGCCGGCACCACCCTTGCCGGGACAGCCCCGGTGGGTGCGCTCGCCGCAGGAGCTTCCGCGAATGTATCCTTCAGCCTCGGAGCCAAGGATGCCGGAACCTATACGGTAAGCGCCAAGGTTGACGAGAACAACAATGTCATTGAGCTGAATGAGGGCAATAACAGCTATGCCCATCCTGCGGGCCTTACTGTGAACCCAGTATCCAGCTCGGATCTGATTGCTTCTCCGGTCAGCTGGTCTCCCGGCAACCCGGCAGCAGGCAACACGGTCAGCTTCTCGGTAGCCATTAAGAATCAGGGAACGGCGGCCTCAGCCAGCGGTGCGCACAACATTACGCTGACCTTGACCGATGCTACGACAGGCGCAGTCCTCAGAACGTTGACTGGCTCCTATAACGGTGTCATTGCTGCCGGAAGTACTACGGCCCCTGTGGCTCTTGGGACCTGGACGGCGGTGAACGGAAAATATAATGTCAAAACAGAAATTGCCGTGGATGGCAACGAACTGGCGGTAAAGCGGGCCAACAACATCCAGAACCAGTCGCTCTACATCGGACGCGGGGCCAATATGCCTTACGACATGTATGAGGCAGAAGATGGAGTGATCGGCGGCGGAGCTGTCAAGCTGGCACCGAACCGGAATATCGGCGATCTGGCCGGTGAAGCTTCAGGCAGACGGGCCGTTACGCTGAATACCACAGGCAGCTATGTTGAATTCACGACCAAAGCCAGCACGAATACCCTGGTTACCCGGTTCTCTATTCCCGATGCTCCGGGTGGTGACGGCACGACAGCTACACTCAATATCTACGTCAATGGAGTGTTCAACAAGGCCATTACCTTGACCTCCAAATACGCCTGGCTGTATGGCTCGGAGGCCAGTCCCGGCAATTCGCCGAGTGCCGGATCCCCGCGCCACATCTATGACGAAGCGAATATCATGTTCGACAGCACGATTCCGGCAGGCAGCACGATCCGGCTGCAGAAGGATGCAGCCAATACTTCGCAATATGCCATTGACTTCATCAGCCTGGAGCAGGTCTCGCCGATAGCCAATCCAGACCCGGCCAAGTATACCGTTCCGCTTGGATTCACGCATCAGGATGTGCAGAATGCGCTGGATAAGGTCCGTATGGATACAACGGGTAATCTTGCGGGTGTCTATCTTCCTGCCGGAAACTATGAGACCTCGAATAAATTCCAGGTCTACGGCAAGGCAGTGAAGATCATCGGAGCCGGACCGTGGTATACCCGGTTCTACGCACCGCTCAACCAGTCGAATACAGACATCGGCTTCCGCGCGACAGATTCAGCGAATGGCTCAACCTTCTCGGGGTTTGCTTACTTCGGCAACTATACTTCACGGATTGACGGCCCCGGCAAGGTGTTCGACTTCTCCAATGTGGCGAACATAACGATCGACAACATCTGGACGGAGCATCAGGTATGTATGTACTGGGGCGCGAATACCGATTATATGATCATTAAAAACTCGCGCATCCGCAATACCTTTGCCGACGGCATCAATATGACCAACGGCAGCACGAACAATCTCGTGTCTAACATCGAGGCGCGGGCAACCGGAGATGACAGCTTCGCCTTGTTCTCGGCGATCGATTCCGGCGGCTCCGACATGAAGGACAATGTCTATGAGAATCTGACGTCCATTCTGACCTGGCGGGCAGCCGGTCTTGCCGTCTACGGAGGGTATGCGAATACCTTCCGCAACATCTATATTGCGGATACTCTTTGCTACTCCGGCATTACGATCAGCTCGCTGGACTTCGGTTATCCGATGAACGGCTTCGGGGCATCACCGACGACGAACTTCCAGAATATCTCCGTCGTCCGCTCAGGCGGACATTTCTGGGGCGCACAGACCTTCCCGGCCATCTGGGTATTCTCCGCTTCCAAGGTGTTCCAGGGCATCCGGGTCAGCGATGTGGACATCATCGACCCGACCTATCACGGAATCATGTTCCAGACGAACTATTCCGGCTCTACGCCGCAGTTCCCCGTAGCCGATACGATCTTCTCGAACATTACGATTTCCGGTGCCCTCAAGAGCGGTGACGCCTTCGACGCCAAATCCGGTGTCGGCATATGGGCTAATGAATTGCCGGAGCCCGGCCAGGGACCGGCAGTGGGCAGCGTGGTCTTCAACAACCTGAAGATTCTGAACACGGTAACGCCGATCAAAAACACAACCTCCACGTTCACGATAACGGTGAATCCTTAGAGGCACGTGAAGAGATCTCACTGAACCTGCACCGCTACCGCAGGTATCATTGAGCAGAAACAGAGCAGAAAGCCGTCTCCCGTTTTGTGGGAGGCGGCTTTTACTGCTGCACCTGATAATCGACAAATGCTATCCCGTAACTATACAATGGGTGTTATATCGTGCATAGGATAAGGACCGAAACAAAGGAGGCACACCCATGACGAAGCGGGTAGTCAATAATATTACAGAGCTGATTGGCGGCACGCCGGTTGTACGCTTGAACCGGGTAACCGGACCGGAGGACGCGGAGCTGTATGTGAAGCTGGAGATGTTCAATCCCAGCGGCAGCGTCAAGGACCGGGCGGCTTATAATCTGATTCGGCAGGCGGAGCTGGACGGACGGCTGCAGCCGGGCGGGACGATTATCGAGCCGACCAGCGGGAATACCGGGATTGGACTGGCGATGAACGCGGCAGCGAAAGGGTATAAGGCGATCCTGATCATGCCGGATAATATGACGAAGGAACGGATCAATATCCTGAAAGCCTACGGGGCGGAAGTGGTGCTTACTCCGGCGGCGGAGCGGATGCCCGGTGCGATTGCCAAGGCGGTGGAGCTGGGACGGAAGATCCCTGGCAGCTTCATCCCGCAGCAGTTCGAGAATCAGGCGAACCCGGATATTCACCGCACCACCACCGCGCCGGAAATTCTGGAACAGATGGAAGGGAGGCTGGATGTCTTCGTTGCCACTTCCGGGACAGGCGGCACCATCACCGGAACCGGCGAGGCTCTGCGCGCACGACTGCCGGAGCTGCGCGTGGTTGTCGTGGAGCCGCAGGGTTCGCCGGTGCTGTCCGGCGGCCAGCCCGGGCCGCATAAGCTGGTGGGGACCAGCCCGGGCTTCGTGCCGGCGATTCTGAATACCAGCATTTACGATGAGATCGTGCAGGTATCCGATGAGGACGCCTTGGAGATGGTAAGAGAACTGGCCCGTACCGAGGGAATTCTGCTCGGACCTTCAGGCGGAGCCGCAGTCTGGACGGCCTTGCAGGAGGCGCAGCGCCTGGGACGGGGGAAGCGGGTGTTATGTATCGCGCCCGATACCGGGGAACGTTACCTCAGCATGGGGATTTTCGACTAAATTATATTGGAGGACCGTTATGAATCAAGCGAAGCACAGTTTCCGGCATAGGGTAAGAGCGGCCGGAAGTCTTATTTTTGCAGCAGCCATAGTCTTTAGCCTGACCGGGTGTGCCCGAACGAATAGCAATGACGCTGCCAGCAGTGCAGCAGCATCGGCCGGGCCGTCTACCGGCAGTCCATCGCCAGCTGCTCAGCAGACGGATAGCCCGCCAAGTGCGGTTCCGACAGCATCATCGTCAGCTACGGCTTCTCCAGCCCCGGCTGCCTTGCTCGACCCTGCCAAGCTGCAGCCAGTCTTCGGATTCGCGAGTGAGACCGGGAGTCATATCATGGTCACCAGGGAAGAGGAGGGCGCCGGGGAGCAGATGAAGTCCCTGAACACTGCCATCGGGAACGGAGGCCAGGTGCTGGCTGTGAAGCTGGAGAAATGGCAGACGGGTAACGAGAACAACAACGGACGGGAGCTGGCGAATAATATTCCGAATCTGTCCGGGTATCTGTTCAAGGTAGAGGGTGACGCAGCGATGCGGGATGAGACCTATGTTCTGGTTGATTCTGCGGTCTTTCCGCAGGCAGCCTTGCTGGAGCTTCAGCCCGCTGACCCGGCAGGCCCGCAGCTTGCAGCTGGTGATCCGCTTCGTAAGAGTGTAGAAACTGCCAAAGGGCGGAAGATCCAGGCAGCCTGGAAGCTGGCCGGGCTTGGCCCGGACAGACAGCTCTATCTGGTGCAATTCGTAAGACAAGATAAGGATATGTTGTTTAGCCTTGTGCTGGTGGAAGGCGGGAAGCTCAGCTTCAAGGACTATCCTGCGGAGATTACGGATAATGAATATTCAGTCTGGCGTGTCGATGACGGCGGTGAGGTGAACCCGCAGATGTTCTCCCTGCTGTTCGCGGCACAATCGGCAGAGGGACTACTGCTTGGGCTGAACTGGTGGGGAGCGGAGGGTGTGAACAGCTTTTTCCTGAAGCAGGAAGGCAATGGCTTCACAGAGCTAGCCATCGAATATGGCCGCTATATCTCTCCCTTGTGAGCAGGGCGAACGGACAGCAGGGCTCCCCGTTACTTCTGGGTGACGGAGGAGCCTTGTCTGCCTGACATATAGATCATCATGATTGGCCTCATCAGCATGTATCCCAGTATTCCGCCGAAGGTGTTCAACAGCAGATCATCCACATCAAACGTTCCAATATAGAAGACGGCTTGCGAGCATTCCAGCACCGCGCTTAACGCGAAGGACCACAGCAGGACACCGGTGAAGGAGCCGCTGCCTTTTCCATTCGGGTTGAGCAGCACCAGGAAGATGCCATAAGGGATAAACAAGGCGATATTTCCCAAGAAATTAACGACGGTGCTAGTGCTGATATGGTGATAGGTGTTAGTCAAGGTGGCCAGCGGGATCAGATTTCCGCGTTGCAGACTGGCCGCAATATGGCCCGGGCTGTGCTGAAGCTGCTGCCATAGAAACGGGAGATCCATCGACCCGAATTTGAACAAAATGATTTTAAACAAAATATACACGTAGACGGTAAACAGTACCTGCAAACCGTACTTTGTCTGCTTGTGTGCCTGATTCATTTTACATCACCGCTTTCTGTAGATTGTACTGTTATATGGGTTAGTCATTAAGGATAGACCGTCATAATCACACCGTTCATATTGTCGCCGGAGAACTCAACGTGCTGGGCGTCAGGGGTAGGGACAGGAGTATTCCCGTTAATTTCGATATAGGAGATCTGATATTCAACCCCGTTAACGGTAGTGGCAATCGACTTCTGCTCCTTTAGGAATTCAAGATATTCTTCAAGCGTGAAGTTCTTGTCGCGCATAATCACACTGTGCGGAAGTCCTACATAACGGAAATGCCATGGCTCATACTTGATGCCGGTGATGTCTGTTTTATCCTCAGGATAGCGCAGAATGAAGCCGTAATCCCATGCATGCTCACGCAGCCACTGCCCTTCAGGGGCATGGCTCATGGCCATTTGGGAGGAGCCGATGTCTAACGACAAGCCCAGGTTATGCTCGCTGTATCCGGGTGGAAGAGCGTAGTCGGCCCCTTTTTCATCGTATAGCTGCTGCTGCTTGTCATTGTCCCTATATCCGCTGCTGATCAGGAAGCTGTTGATGTCCTCCCCGGCTGCAGCATGTACCATCTCTGTGAATTTCTCCGCGACTTGCCTGGAGAGCAGCGTCTTGTGATCCAGCAGCAGGTAGCCTGAAGTCAGCTCCTCATGATCGAGCAGACGGACGATGTCCCGGCTGACTCCTGTATCGTGAACGGGGTAATCCTTGTTGACCAGCAGCAGGTTCCCCTGGTAGATTTGCCCTTTGGGGATAACCGTCAGATTCTTGGAGCTGTTATCTGCACTCATCTGTACCGTCTCTATATTCAGTTCATTCGTTGCGGTCTCCTGGTCCCTATCCATCCATTTCATTCCGAGCAGTCCGGCAATTACGATGATTACTAACCATTTCTTCATGTTCTCGTCCTCCTTGTTTCAATGACTTAAGCATAGAGGGGCGTGTTTAAATAGAAGTGGGGGAAAGATAAAGTTTTTCTTAAAAAATAAAAATAAAGCCGTTTCCACCTGAAGTGTCAACGCAAAAAACCGCCCTTCTAAATTCTAAAAGGGCGGCAACACTGCTATAGCTGGACCAGACTAGTGGATCAGACCCGGCAGACGGACCTCGAAGAGCGTGCGGATCGTGTCACTCTGTACGGAGATCGTCCCCTGATGCTGCTCGACGATATTTTTGGCAATGAACAATCCCAGCCCGGTACTGCCTTCCTGATGGGTCCGTGCCCGGTCACCTGTATAGAACATATCGAACAGAAAAGGCAGGTCCTCTTCCGGAATCCTATCTCCGTAATTCATGACCTGGACAACGATGGTCTCACCCTCCGGGTAGCAGCGGACATCGACATAACGGCCGTCTTTGCCGTAACGCACCGCATTGGTCAGCAGATTCTCGAACACCCGGGCCAGCAGTTCCCCGTCCCCGGTAATTTTGAGCTGTGGAGTGACTTGGGTGCGGGCCGTCAGCCCGTTGTTCTCCAGCAGAGGATACAATTCCTCGTTCAGCTGGACCAGCAGCTCACTCAGATCCAGGGGGCGCTGCTCCACGGTAAGCATGCCGTAGTTCATCCGGGTAATCTCGAACAGCTCGTCGATCAGCTTTTCCAGCCGCTGTGATTTGGTGTAGGCAATCGTGGTGTAATGTTTCACTTGTTCAGCGGTTAACTCCCCGTCCTTCAGCACCAGATCCAGGTAGCCGAGCACAGAGGTCAGCGGAGTCCGCAGATCATGAGCCAGATTCAGCACCAGCTTGTCCTTGCTGTTCTCCGCGAAGTCCCCGCGTTCCACCGCTTCTTCAAGTTTGTCTTTGGCCTGGTTAAGATCAGCGGCGATATCCTCGAACTCATCGTTAGAATTAATTTGAATCCGGCTTTTGAAATCCCCGTTAGCCAGCAGGCGGATATGGTGCGAGATTTCTTTGAAATAGCGGGCATACGGCTTGGTGAACAGGAAGAAGAACAGCAGCGCCAGCGGGATGAAGAAGATCAGGAAGAAATTCAGGTCGCCGAAATCGGCAATCAGATAACGGAAGCGGGTCAGCTTGTCTTCATACTTCACCTGAGAGGTATAATACATTTGCAGGCTTTTGTAGAGTACAAAGGTAATAGCACCGGAGCAAATCATGCTGAGTACCAGCAGCGATATCATTTTGAAGCGGAAGCTGCGGACAAGTTTAGCCATTGAACGTGTACCCTACTCCCCAGATCGTTTTGATCCATGTATTTTTATTCTGGTCATCGCCGAGCTTTTTGCGCAGGGTGCGGATATGGACCATCACGGTGTTCCCGCCTTCATAATAAGCCTCACCCCAGATTTGCTGAAAAAGCTGCTCGGCGCTGAATACTTTCTTCGGGTAGCTGGCGAGCAAATACAGGATGTCGAATTCCTTCGGCGTCAGCTCCACGGGATGTCCGTATAAGGTTACGGAACGGCGGTCCGGATCAACAATCAGTCCCCCGGCTTCCACCACGGCCTTCTGCTCGGTAACTGGCTGGTTCAGCTTCATAGAACGTCTAAGCTGCGCGTTCACTCTTGCGACCAGCTCCATGGGATTGAACGGCTTGGTCATATAATCGTCGGCGCCGATGACAAGACCAGTGATTTTGTCTAGATCCGAAGTCTTGGCGCTCACAAAAATAATCGGCAGCCCATGCTGCTCCCGGATCTGCCGGGTCACCTCATACCCGTCCAGCCCGGGCATCATAATATCCAGAATCGCCAGGTCGATATGCCTGGACTGGATGACCTGCACCGCTGCCGGGCCGTTTGTAACCTTTATGGGGTGGTATCCTTCTTTTTCCAAATGCAGTCCGATCAGATCGGCAATCTCGGGATCATCGTCGGCGATTAGAATCGTAATCCGTTTCATTTCAATATCTCTCCTGTAGTGTCAGTATGAATGTATTCTTGATTAAATGTCATTCCTAGTGTAACCTATCGGATATTGTTTCGCTAACTGTTATGATAGGACGATGGGAGCTATGAAGAGAATTATTTAATTTTTAAATACTTAATTCTGTAACATATGCGGACGGGCATAGCCCTAAAGAGTCATGCCGGAGATCACCCGGAAATGGTAAAATAACGAACAGAAATTAGGGAGGGAACCGTGACGTATACCCGAATTAAAGTGCTTATTCTGCTTATTCCAACGGTCATGGTGGGTATCTGGGAGTGGGTGAGACATCAGTTCCTGATGCAGTACATCTCTATGGACACAGGCAACTTCTTAACACCTGTATTGGTATTTCTCTTCAGTATTATTCTGCTGCTGCCGCTCTTTCGCCTCATGGAGCGCAATCAGCGGGAGCTGGAGCAGGAGCGGGCGGCAACCGGAGCGATGGAAGCACGGGAGGCACTGGCAAAAGAGCTGCATGACGGCATGGCCCAGTCCCTGTTCCTGCTCTCTGTACGGATCGACCGGCTGGAGCACGGCCGCAAGGATGGCGGCATCAGCGCGGACAGTGTGGATCAGATCAAGAAGACCGTTCACGAGGTTAACCGTTATGTACGTCAGGCCATTGCCAATCTGAAGGTGCCGGTGAGCGGCGCGGAGAGCTTCTCGCTGGAGCGTTCTATCCATGAGCAGCTGGCGGCAATAGCCGGAGAAGTCATGATCGAGGTATCGCTGGATTGGCATCTGGAGGAGCAGGCACTGACACCGGCGGAACAGGCAGAGCTGTTGTCCTGCATTCGTGAAGCGATTATCAACGTGCGTAAGCACACACGTGCGGGCAAGGTATCCGTATCGGGCCAAGGGAATGTGCATGGCTGGCGTGTAACCATTGCAGATGATGGTGCTGGAATTGAGCATGACGATCCTTTTGCGGTGAACGGCAGCTATGGCTTGCAGATTATGAGGGAACGGTCCCGTAGTATGGGCTGGGCGCTTCAACTTCACTCAGGAGCGGACGGAACCACTGTAGAAATTGTAAAAGGGGGTGCGCAGGATGGAACGCTGCCGGGTGCTGATCGTCGATGATCATGCGCATGCACGCGAAGCGATGACCGAGATTGTGGGGCTGGATGAACGGTTTGAAGTGATTGGTGCGGTGGCCAGCGGAGCGGAGGCGATCGTCTGGACCGGGCAATGGATGCCCGACCTGATCCTGATCGATATCGAAATGCCGGGAATGGATGGTCTGGAGACCACGCGGCGCATTAAGCTGGAATACCCGTATGTCCGGATTGTCATCGTCACCGTGTCGGATGAGATCTCTTATCTGTTCGAAGCGCTTAAGCAGGGAGCGCAGGGGTACCTCCTGAAGAACCTGGCCCCGTCTACCTGGATCGAATATTTGCTGGCGATTGTAAGCGAAGAGGTGCCGCTGAGCCGGGAGCTGGCGTTCCAGATTCTAAAGGAGTTCGCGGTTACCTCCGTCAAGGAGGAGGGGGAGGCATTAACGGCGCGGGAGAAGGAGATACTGGGCTGTGTATCCTCCGGGTCCACCAATAAGGAGATTGCCGCCACCCTCGGGATCTCCGAGCATACGGTTAAGAATCACCTGAAGAACATTCTGCAGAAGCTTCAGCTTCAGAACCGCACGCAGCTCACAAGGTACGCCCTGGAGCAGGGGCTGGCTTCGCGGGAGCGGGATTTTCCGGGGAAGAGATAGACATACACAAGAGACAAGGAGAGATTCATTTGAATAGATTGTTTCGTAAAATAGCAGCACTGGCCGCACCGGCCGCCGCCGCACTACTGTTGTTCGCAGCCGTAGCGAGCGCCCACGTAACCGTTAGTCCAGCCCAGTCCAGCACGGGGGCCTGGGAGACGTATACCCTGAAAGTGCCGTCTGAAAAAGAAAGCGCCACCGTGCAGGTGGATCTGCGGATTCCGGCAGGCGCGGAATTCAAGCAATATGAAGCCACTCCCGGCTGGGAGGTAACAGTGGACGGGAATAAAGTAAGCTGGATTGCCAAGGATGGCGGCATTCAGGCCGGACAGTTCCAGCGCTTCTACTTCACAGCCAAGAACCCGGACTCCGCAGGCGATATCGCCTGGGATGCCTATCAGCACTATGCCGATGGCAGCCTCGTGCAATGGTCCGGCGAACCCGGCTCGGAATCCCCGCATTCCATCACCGCCATCGCTGAAGCCTCCGGCAGCGCCGATGGCGGTCACGGCCACGGTGCCACAGACATGTCTGGCAACGGCACCATGACCATGGACGAGCATCAGGCCATTGTGGAGAAGGAAGGCACCGGCACCTCGCCGATGGTTTACATTACCCTCGGCATCTCGCTGGTCTCCTTCCTGCTGGCAGCGATCGCTTTGCTCCGGGGGCGCACGGAGTAGGCCGGACGTAAGTGATGGATTGAATTGTATGGAAGAACCCCGCAGCAGATGTGAAATCTGCTGCGGGGTTGTTTGTGGTTGGTATATCCAGTGTGCCAAATTATACTGCTGAAGCCGCGGCTCCTTATCCGTTAAGCAACATGAGGCTAAGTGGAAAAACAGCATTTATTTTCGCTGAAATCCCTACAAACAGGCCAACAGTTGGATAAATGCTGCTTAATTTAGCCGAAAGTAGATAATAAGCAAATTAGACCAGAATTAAGTGCTGTTTATCCAATTGCTGTCGGTGTTGTGGTGGAGAAAGAGGGAATAAGTGTTGGAAATCCAATTGTTGTTTGGAGGGTAAAGGGAGTCATCATCTGTGAATGTATTGAGGAGCTAACACTATATCCATTACCAGCACCTTTTATTATAATTGCAGATAACGGAGTCTAAGACCTGAAAAGACTTACCCTAAGTAAGTTATCTCTCAGAAATATTTCCAATAAGGGAGTGCATTTATGTTTGATTACATTGATTTTTCACCGGGTACAATTACTTATAATGAAACGAGGTACTTGGATCAAGAGGATATATTTCAAGTCAGTTATTTCGAAGGAAAGTATACTCTTGATGTTGGCTGGTATAGAAAAGAGTTCGCGGTATATGTAATTAGAGCTTACGATTGGGAGAATCCGTTGTTAGAAAAGCGTTGTACAGAAGCGGGTATGCTACATGCTCTGGTTCAGGAATGCTCTGTGTATGTTAGGGATATTCTAAGCCGCTAAATGTGTTATGTTTATTGATTGAAATGCACCCTAAAAGGAGGCCCCCGAAATGTCCCTAACCCGACAACAACTAATCACACTCGTAACCAAGATCGTGAACGCCGAAGGAACAGAGGAGGAGCTGGACCAATGGCTGGAGATCGTAGCGAGCAATGTGCCTCATCCCGGTGTGAGTGATCTGATCTTCTGGAATGAGCCGGAGCTGACACCGGAGGAGATTGTAGATGCTGCGTTGGGTTATCAGCCGATTGTGCTGCCGCCGCCAACAGAGAACTAGCTCTGAACTACCTTGCGATTGCTGATCGCGAGGTTTTTTCATATTACGTACTACCCCAATCCCCAATTTCGTCAAGTGTGAAAATGGTGTGCTAATTGCTGACAAAATTCCCGCATAATCAACCATTTTCTCTCACGGAACGGGCGAAGCCTGCTCTATAATGGAAGCGTTACCAAAGTATGTTTGGGGAGGTTAGGATCATGAGTCGAAAACGTATCCGAAGACTAGGAATACTCGTCCTGCTGACAGCGATGTCAGGCTCTTTGTTTAACGTTGCTCCCGCTGTAACCCATGCCGCAGCCAGTGAAGACTACAGCTGGAACAGTGTGGTTACCGGTGCGGGCGGCGGTTTTGTGCCGGGGATTATTTTCAACCAGACGGAACCGAATCTGATCTATGCACGGACGGATATTGGCGGGGCTTACCGCTGGAACGAGGCGGACGGGAGCTGGATTCCGCTGACGGACAGCGTTGGGTGGGCGGATTGGAACAAGAATGGTGTCGATGCGCTGGCTACCGATCCGGTTGATCCGGACAAGGTGTATATGGCAACCGGGACGTATACGAATTCCTGGGATGGCAATGGCCAAATTATGCGTTCCAGCGACCGTGGGGATACCTGGCAGTCTACGCCGCTTCCGTTCAAGGTTGGAGGCAATATGCCTGGACGTTCAGCCGGGGAACGGCTGGTCATTGACCCGAATAAGAACAGTATCCTGTTCTTCGGGGCGCGGAGCGGGAACGGCCTGTGGAAGAGCGTGGATTCCGGGGTGACCTGGTCCAAGGTTACCTCCTTCACTAATGTAGGGACGTATGTTCAGAATCCGGGGAATGAGTATCAGAGTGATATCGTGGGCTTGTCCTGGATTACTTTTGATAAAAGCACCGGCTCTGCCGGACAAGCTACCCAGACCATCTATGTCGGTGTCGCGGATACCGCCAAAAGTGTGTTCCGCAGCACAGATGGAGGTGCAACCTGGTCAGCGCTGCCCGGTCAACCTGTAGGCCTGCTTCCGCATCATGGTGAACTGTCCGCAACTGGTGATCTGTATATTACTTACAGTGACGGGGTGGGTCCATACGACGGAAGCAAGGGCGAGGTCTGGAAATGGAATACAACCAGCGGCATCTGGAAAAATATCAGCCCTTCCACAGGGGCCGATAACTTCTACGGCTTCGGGGGGCTTGCGTTGGATGCCCAGCATCCGAATACAGTCATGGTTACCAGCTTAAATTCCTGGTGGCCGGACGGGGTCATCTTCCGCAGTAAGGACGGCGGGGAAACCTGGAGCCGGATCTGGGATTGGGGCTTCTATCCGGAGCGCAATTACAAGTTCGAGATGGATATCACGGCGGCACCGTGGTTAAATCTCGGGTTGACCTCAACCTCGCTTGATCCCGCGCCGAAGCTGGGCTGGATGATGGGGGATCTGGAGATTGACCCGTTCAACTCGGACCGGATGATGTATGGCACGGGTGCTACGATCTACGGTACGAATAACCTCGGAGCCTGGGACACCGGCGGCAAGGTTAAGATATCCGTGATGGCCAAAGGGGTAGAAGAGACCGCAGTGCTCGGGCTGATCAGCCCGCCAGCGGGTGCCCACCTGATTACCGCGCTTGGTGATGTGTCCGGCTTCCGGTATGAGGATCTAACAGCGGCACCTGTCAAGTTCCAGACCAGCCCTTCCTGGGCCAGCACGAACAGTATCGATTATGCGGAGCTGGACCCGGCCTATGTTGTCCGTGTCGGCGGTGTGGACAAAGAGAAATATCCGAACGGTAAGTCGATTGGGATCTCGAATGACAACGGCAAGAACTGGTACATGCCGAATGCAGAACCCTCCAAAGGAGGCAGTACCACAGTAGGGCAGGGTCAGGTAGCTGTATCTGCCAGTGGGAATGCGCTTCTGTGGAGCACCTCGGATATCGGGGTCTTTTACTCCAAGTCAGGGGGCAACTCCTGGACGGCGAGCAGCGGAATTCCTGCCGGAGCGAAGATAGCATCCGACCGGGTGAATCCGAATAAATTCTATGGCTTCTATGAGGGCAAGCTCTATGTAAGTACAGATAACGGAGCTACCTTCACAGCTACGGCTGCGACCGGCTTGCCAGCCAATAACGTGAACGGCCTGCAGCCGAACCAGGCGCAAGTGAGCCTGAAAGCCATGCCGGGCGTGGAAGGCGATATCTGGTTTGCCGGAGGACATCCGCAGGATAAGTACGGCATATGGCATTCTACGAACTCCGGGGCAAGCTTCACCAAGCTGAGCAATGTGGAAGAAGCGGACCTGATCGGGTTCGGAAAGGCCGCGCCGGGTGAGAATTATATGGCCCTATATACTGTTGCCCAGATTGACGGAGTAAGAGGAGTGTTCCGCTCGGATGACGCCGGAGCCAGCTGGGTGCGGATTAATGATGATAATCATCAGTATGCCAGAATTAATATGGCGATTACAGGAGATCCGCGCGTCTATGGCCGCGTCTATCTCGGGACCAATGGCCGCGGGACCTTATATGCTGATCCGGTGAACCCTCCGGCAGCAGGCTCCGTCATCACGCCGGTCACGGCCAGCTTCGATAAGAAGGCAGCGAATCAGAACGACATCGAAGTGTCGATGACCTTGAACGGGAATACCCTGGATTCCATTACCAATGGTGCTTCTGCATTATCCGCTGGAACGGATTATACGGTGAGCGGTTCCACAGTGACGATCCATAAGGCTTATCTGGCGGCACAGGCTGTGGGAACAACCACCCTAAGCTTCCATTTCAGTGCCGGAGCTGCGAAGACCTTAACGGTTACGGTGGCGGATACGACAACAACGGCTAATGATTCAACCATCACACCGGTCACGGCCAGCTTCGACAAGAAGGCAGCGAATCAGAACGACATTGAAGTGACGATGACCTTGAACGGAAATACTTTAGCTTCTATTAAAAATGGTTCGGCGGCGTTAACCGCCGGAACGGATTATACGTTAAGCGGATCGGCTGTGACGATCCACAAGGCCTATCTGGCAGCACAGGCTGTGGGAACAACCACCCTGAGCTTCCAGTTCAGTGCCGGCGCACCGCAGAGCCTGGCGGTCACGGTGACAGATACGACTGCACCAGTGGATGGCGGTCTGAAGGTCCAGATGTTCAATAGCAGCACGGCTAATGCTGTCAATGCCTTCAGCCCGCGGATCAAGCTGGTGAATACCGGTACTGCTGCGGTCTCCCTCGCTGATGTGAAGCTCAGATATTATTACACCAGTGATGGCGAGCAGGCCCAGAATTTCTTCTGTGACTGGTCGCAGGTAGGGAGCGCCAATGTGACTGGGACGTTCGTGAAGCTTCCGGCAGCCTTGAGCGGCGCGGATCATTACCTGGAGCTGGGCTTCACAGCAGCAGCAGGCTCGCTTGCTCCGGGAGCCAGCATAGATATTCAGATGCGGGCCTCCAAGGCAGATTGGAGCAATTACTCCCAGACCGGCGATTATTCCTTCAATCCAGCAGGCACAGCTCCTGCGGATTGGGCCAAGCTTCCGGCCTATATCTCCGGCAGTCTGGTATGGGGGAATGAGCCCTTGTAATCTGTAACGCATAGCCAGGGAGGTTCCGGCGGCAGCAAAAGAACCGGTTGCACATGATGAAATTCATGGGCAGCCGGTTTTTGATATGTCAGGATGTAATAAATTGCATATCAAGGGAACCTTCCACCGCCAGCGGACCAATATAGAGTGTAAGCAAGATAGAGAGGGGAGAGGAAGATGACAGAAGAAGAGCTTCGGGAATGTCTGCAAAGGCTGGAACAAGGAGATAAAGAAGCCTTCACCTTACTACATAACACCATTAGGCAGCAGGTGTACGGAACCGTCAGCCTGCTGGTGAACCGGCCGGCTGATGTGGCTGATGTAGTCAATGAAATCTACATCGAGCTATTCCGCTGCTTGCAGCAGTACGATGGCAAACGGCCTTTCGGAGCCTGGCTGAACGGTATGATCGTCAGGCAATGCAGCAACTGGAACCGCAGCAGCTGGCGCAGGCTGCGGCTCATGAACCGCACCCGGGCGCATGCATCTGAGAGTCTGAATCCGGGAGCGGACGCGCAGCTTCTGGTCCAGGAACAGCTGGGAGAGCTGATGCAGCTGGTCAGCGGACTGCCGCCTAAGCTCCGCAGCGTAATTGTCCTGCGTTACTACGGAGAGTGCAGCTATGACGAGATTGCTGCGGCCCTGGGCATCCCGCTGGGAACCGCCAAATCCAGGCACCATAAGGCGCTGCGCAAGCTGCGACAGAATGCGGTATTTACAGCGGACGATGAGATGAAGGGGGAATGGACATGTCTGTCGGAAATCAACTGAAGCAGGAGTTCAACAGGTATAAACAACATACAACGATGCCGGAGCCGCTGGAGCAGCGGTTAGCAGCGAGCTTTGAGCAATTCCAGCAGCCGCAGCAGAGAGGAAATAGGCCCGTGCGCGCGCGCGGGACAGCGAGGATCGCCCTGGTACTCTGCGGACTGATGCTCTTCGGAGGCGTGGTCTATGGTGCGGAGCGGCTATGGCAGGTTACCTATGGTGCAACCAGTTTGGAAGTAGATATTCATGAGGGCGCTAATGAGTCAACAGCTTTTGCCAACCAGACCCGGCGGGTGATTACAGAGATTCAATCTCAGCTTGGAGTGAATGAATCGGCTATGTTGTTAATTGCCAGGCCGAACGGGATGAAGGAGCTCCGTATAATCAACCGTCCGCAGATTTTCACAGATATCGAAAGCTGGAAGAAGGCTACAGAGCCTGTCACAGGTAAGCTGGCCGTGCCGGGCAGAATGCCGGAAGAATACCATTTTGCCGAAGGAAGATCCGACAGTACAGTGGGCATTACAGATAGCTCCTGGGTTAAAAAATACACCAATGTTCTAACCAAGCGGCTGAAGCCCGGTGAGCATTACGCCTGGATCAAGAGCTTCAATGTGCCCAACCAACAGGCCGGGACGGTCAGTCCTGAGCTGGTGTACCAAGGTCCTAAGGGCGAGAATGATTTCATCTCCGTTACCTATTCCCCGCTTACTCCGTGGGCACAGCTAATGTCTGATGTTTGGGCGGATACAAAGGTTGAGCATCTGAAGGTAAAATCTCAGGAAGCCTTGTATGTTGAAAACCGCCAAGCCTATGAGAATAACAGCAACGGCTATTATGCGTACATCCGCTGGATTGAGGTTCGGGAGAACGAGGAGAGAAATATAATGCATGAGGTAGGGACCGGATCGCCTGAAGTCACCAGAGAGATGCTGCTAAAAGTGGCGGAAGGCCTGCGTTAACCTAGAGCGGCGGAAAGACCGTGCAGACACATATAAACCTCTATCGTTGATCAGTACATCAACAATAGAGGTTTATATTGTTACCACTATACCCATGTTAGTCTCAGACTCCTTATCCTATCCTTTGTACTCAGCCGGGTAGAAATGGTCCGAGGTGGCAGTATATTTGCCTATCCTGCACATTCAAACTGCTCAAAACTGATCCGCTAACCACGATAGGATGGATTGTGAAGCCTGTGAGCTTTAAGAAGCTCATACCGTTTCGTGCAGGGACTCACTTCAGGCGGGAATGTCAGGATCAAAGATATAGTCTCAGTCACAAGGAGGAGCGCTGCTTAAGATTAGCTGCCGGAGATTATGTCCTGGCTTACGTTCTTCCTGCAGTGTCTGTTTCCTTGAGCTGATACCTGAATTATACCGTCCGTGCGGGGAATAGTAAAAAGCCAAAATTTTTAAATTTGCACTCCCAGTTTGGAAAAAGGTATTGTAAGCGCTATTATTCTGCGTTTTCCTTAGAATCTGCCGAATTCAAATCCCGCTGCCTTTGCTGTATAATGAAAAGGATGGTTTCAATGCTGCGTAGACTCCGGCAGCTTTGCCTGGAGGGAAAGGAAACGGAAATGAGCTTGTATGCAATGAAGCTTGAGGAACTCGGCAGCGGGCTGCTGAAGTCCTTTTTGGAGGATAATTATATATGTGCAGGCTATCCCGGTACGGGAGATCTGGAGAAGCATAGCAGAGAAGAGATCATCAGCAAGCTGGCTGCCGCCGGCTATCACGGGCAGGAGCTGGAGGGTGCAACCCATACTCTGGATATCTTCATTAATGCGATGCAGGATGGGGATTATGTGCTGATCGCCGATGAAGAATGGGTGTATCTCGGGGACCTTGGCGATTACTTCTATGATACCCGGCACAGCGGCGCAGAGGATAGTACAGCCCACCGGCGTGGTGTCACCTGGCTGAAGAGTCTGCCACTCGCTGCGGTTAATCCGGCTGTAACAGGGCTGCTTGCCTCTGACAGCAGAATAACTGCCTATTCAGGAGTGCTGCCCGCAGCCCGAATCGATCTGTGGCTGGGGAATCAGGCAGGGGATGGCGGGAATGCCGCCGGTGCCTGTCCGGTTCAGGTGGATGAAGCTACAGTAGCGCAGGCGCTGGCTGTCCTGAAGGCAGCCTTGAACAGTACGGATGTAGAGCGGCAGGAGCGTGCGGCTGTGGCGATTTTGCAGTATGCGCGGTGAGTATGGATTGAGAATACGGCAGGATGATATACAAAAAAAGGGGTCTTTCGGTGTAGTAGCCGGAAGACCCTTTTTATTAGATGAATTCAACAAACTCATTGACCGGCTTACGATAGCCACGCGGTCTGATCTTATGCTGGTTATCCTTGCCGATCGTAATCAGCATCACCGGAACCATATGGTCGCCGAGACCGAGGGTAGCCTTCACAGCCTCCGGATCAAAGCCGATCATCGGGCAGGTATCCCAGCCCTTATCTTTGGCAATCAGCATGAACTGCATCGCTGACAGAGAAGCATTGCGGATCGCTTCATCCCGCTGGAACGCATCATTCCCGGTATAAGCATCGTTGATAGATTGAATGGTTTGCTCGTATGCATCCTCGCTCATCGCTCCCAGCAGCTTAAGCCCGCTATAGATTTCAGGAGCCTGCAGATAGGCATTTTTGTCACCCAGCACCACAATAACAGCAGAAGCAGTGTGAATCTTGTATTGGCCATACGCGTCCTTGCGGATGGCTTCCTTTACGTTGTCATCGCTGATCACCTTGTAATGGGTGTGTTGAAGATTATAAGCCGAGGGAGCCAGACGTGCCAGGGAGAACATCTCTTCGAGCTCACTCTGCGGAATGGTAACACCTTCCACGAAATTATTAGCCGATCTGCGGGACTGCACCAATTCGGAAAAAGTACTCATAAGTCATTACCTCCATCTAATATGTATGCTGCTTAGTAATAATCAATTGCTGATATTAATTAATAAACTTACATTTAGTTACTTGCTTAAGATATCACGACTCTCTGTATACGTCAATGAGGAAAAACATAATAATTTGTAAATTTAACCTGATTAAACGGCTAAGTTCGGCAAAACCGACGAGGAAGTGATAATAATCACAAAAATAGGTTGCAAAGGCAAAAAGATTGTGACAATAATAACAAATAGAGTGTTATAATAGTCACATAGTTTCACCTGGATGTCATTGTGCAAGAATACGATTTGTAAAAGGAGACTTCGATATGTCAGAAACCGTTACCCAAACCCTGCCTGAACAAGAAATACCAGAAGCAGCTCTTCCCAGAGAGGATGTGCTGAAAGAGCTTTTGAAGCCGGAGGTGCAGCAATCTCTGATTCTTTTGGTAGAGCAGCTGCCGCAGATCACACAAATGGTCAGTGTATTGTCCAAATCACTAGATTTTGTGCAGTCGGTTGCCACGGATGAAGTACTTAAGAATGATACAGTCGGTGCGATTAAGGAAATGGCGGGTCCTGTGGTGGGCACTGCCAAGAATCTGGCGGCTACTGTTATTGAAGCGAAAGACCGCGCGGAAGCAAGCAGCGAAACAGTCAGCCTGTTCGGCATGATGAAGATGATCAAGGACCCGCAGGTACAGAAGGCTCTCCGGTTCATGAATGCCTATCTGCAGGTCAGCGGTGAACGTCAATCGGGCAAATAAGCCCGTAATACTTAATGATGGAGGAATTATCATGTCAAAGCATATAGTGATTCTAGGTGCAGGCTACGGCGGCCTGCTTAGTGCCTTAACCATTCGTAAATATATGAGCAAAGCGGAAGCCAAAATAACAGTAGTCAATCAGTATCCGACACATCAGATTATTACGGAATTGCACCGGCTTGCAGCGGGCAGTGCGTCTGAACAGGCGGTTGCCATGCCGCTGGCGAAGCTGTTCGCCGGTAAAGATATTGATCTGAAAATCGCCAAGGTCAATTCGTTCTCCCCGGAGAACAAGCAGGTTATTCTCTCGGACGGCGTTATGCTGACCTATGATGCTCTCGTTGTCGGTCTGGGCAGCACCACCGCATACTTTGGTATTCCGGGACTTGAAGAATACAGCATGGTGCTGAAATCAGCAGCAGATGCGCTGCGGATCCGCCGTCATATTGAAGACCGGATTCGTGACTACTCCAAAACCCGCAACGCAGCAGATGCAACGATTCTGATCGGCGGCGGCGGACTGACTGGCGTAGAGCTGGTAGGCGAAATTGCCGATATTCTGCCTAAGCTGACGAAGCAATATGGAGTGAATCCTGCTGAGATCAAGCTTCTGCTCGTTGAAGCGGGTCCGAAGATTCTCCCTGTCCTGCCGGATCATCTGATTGAGCGCGCTACAGCCAGCCTGGAGAAGCGCGGGGTGCAATTCCTGCCGGGTCTTCCGGTTACGAAGGTGGCCGATAATAAGATTGATCTCAAGGATGGGCAGCAGATTGTGGCGAACACCTTCGTCTGGACCGGCGGGGTACAGGGCAATCCGCTGGTTGGCGAATCCGGTCTTGAAGTCAACCGCGGCCGGGCCACGGTGAATGAGTTCCTGCAGTCCACTTCACACCCTAATGTATTTGTAGCCGGAGACAGCGCTGTTGTCTTTGCACCGGATGGCCGTCCTTATCCGCCAACGGCACAGATCGCCTGGCAGATGGGTGAGCTGATTGGCTACAATCTGTTCGCTTATCTTAATGATAAACCGCAGGAAGCCTTCAGCCCGGTCAATTCCGGCACACTCGCCAGTCTCGGACGCAAAGACGGGGTAGCCATTGTCGGCGGTAACTCCACTCCGCTGAAGGGGCTGCCAGCCACTCTAATGAAGGAAGCCAGCAATATCCGTTACTTGACTCATATCCATGGCTTGTTCAGCTTGGCCTATTAAATTTCTATCCTAAGATCCCCCTGGGACTGTCATATGACAGCCTGAGGGGGTTTTCTGTTTAAATAGAAGGAATAATTTTCAATGAAAACGTGTCCGCAGGAAAGCCGATTTGCTATAATGATCATGTTTACATACTATAGATGTTTTCATAGGAGGATTTCAGGCATGCCATTTCAAAAGAACGATATCATCCTGTTTCAGGGGGATAGTATCACGGATTGTGGACGCAATTACGCCGATGCCTCATCACTGGGTGTTGGTTACGCGCTGATGGCGGGCGCCCGGCTTGGCCTTCAGTATGCGGAGAAGAATCTTACGTTCCTGAACCGCGGAATCAGCGGCAACCGGGCGGTCGATCTGCAGGAGCGCTGGGAGAGGGATTGTCTTGCGCTGAAGCCAACCTGGGTGTCTATCTATATTGGCATAAATGATACCTGGCGGTGGTATGATTCCGGGCAGGAGACTACAGCGGCTGAATTTGAGACGTCCTACCGTGATCTGATTGAACGGACCAAGCAGCATCTGGATGCAAAGCTGGTGCTGGTGGAGCCGTTCGTATTGCCGGTGCCGGAAGACCGCAAGGGCTGGCGTCAGGATCTGGACCCCAAAATCCACGTAGTCCGTGAGCTGGCCCGTGAATACGGCGCTGTACTCGTGCCGCTGGATGGCCTGTTCGCAGCGGCATCCGTCAAGGCTGAACCTGCCTACTGGGCGGCGGATGGCGTACACCCTTCGCCTGCCGGACATGCCTTAATCGCCGATGCCTGGATGAAGGCTGTAGGTGCAATAAGCTAAGAAGTACGTTGATTTCACTCTGCGTAACAAGGCTGTTATACTTGTAGGATACATACTCAAGGTGAAGCTTTGATAACGAGAGGAATGTGAGCAGGGATGACGAGCGATACGCTCCAGGATATGCAAGGACTGAAAGCGGCGGGTGCAGTGGTAGGCCACACCATCGCCGAGATGAAGAAAAGTGTGGTTCCCGGAATGACGACTGCGGAGCTGGATGAAGTGGGGGCGAAGATTCTCAACCATTTTGGCGCAAAATCTGCTCCAAAGGTAACCTACAACTTCCCCGGAACGACCTGTATCAGTGTGAATGAAGAGGTAGCGCATGGAATTCCGGGACAACGTGTCATTCAGGCTGGAGATCTGATCAATATTGATGTCTCCGCCGAGCTGAACGGTTATTTTGGCGATGCCGGGGTATCGTTTCAATTGCCTCCTTATAATGAGAAGCTGATTCACCTCTGCCGGAGTACGGAAGAGACCATGATGAGCGTGATTAATCATCTCCGGGCGGGCATGAAGGTGAACGAGATCGGCCGGGTTATGGAGTCCGAAGCGCGGAAGCGCGGCTATAAAGTCGTGCGTAACCTGTGCAGCCACGGCATTGGCAAAGCGTTGCATGAGAAGCCGTTTGAGATTCTGCCCTTCTATAATCCGCGTGTAACGACGGTGCTGAAAGAAGGCCAGGTCATTACCATCGAACCGTTTCTGTCCACAGGCACTGATTTCGTAGAGCAGCAGCCGGATGGCTGGACACTCAGCGTTGCCGACAACAGCCGCGTGGCCCAGTTTGAGCACACAATTGTGGTCACCAAGGGCAAGCCGATTATTTTGACTAGTGCTTGAAGATATATAGGAATATTTAACAGTTGTAATGTATGCATTATGCAAGAAACCCTCATACTAAAGATGATGTTATGATATGGAATGCAAGAATCTGTTTCCAGAATCGGAGGGTTAATTAAAGTGGATAATGTACCGCAAGTCAGTCATGCCTTTATGACATTTATGAAGGAAGCGCCGGAGCAGCAAAAGGCCCTTGGCGAAATTGTGAAGAAGCTGGATGCCGCAAGCAGCCTGGATGCCAAAACCGAGGAGATTGCCTATATCTCTGTACTCGCGGCGGTTAGGCTGGAGAGCGGGCTCCCCTTTCATGTTAAGCATGCCAAAGCACTAGGCGCAACCCGTGATGAAATCATCAGCGCAGTGCTGCTGCCCCTTCCGGCAGTGGGTAATGTGGTGATTCAAGCTCTGCCGGTGGCATTGCAGGCGTATGACAGTGAATAGTGTTCTGTTGTCTGCACACTCCTCATGGGATTGACAATTGTCCTAAATGTAACTATTATAGTTGCATCTGGCGGAAGCATTCCGGCCAGTGTGAAGGAGTGATTGTTATGAACATTAGCACGCGATTTGCGGTGGCTATTCATATTCTAACCTTAATCGACAGCAACAAAGACGGCAAAAGCACCTCCGAGTGGATCGCCGGCAGCGTGAATACGAACCCCGTAGTGATTCGCCGCCTTACGGGTATGCTGAATAAGGCAGGACTTGTGGAGGTTCGTCCCGGTGTGGCCGGAGCGAAGCTTGCCCGCAGTGCAGCTGATATTACGCTGCTGCAGATTTATAAGGCGGTGAATGCGGTGGAAGAGGACTCCCTGTTCTCTGTCCATGAGCATCCGAACCCGGAGTGTCCGGTAGGCAAGAACATTGCAGGCGCTATTGTTCCAGTATTCTCTCTTGCACAGAAGGCGATGGAGAATGTGCTGCAGGAGGTCACCCTGGATCAGATCGTACATCAGCTTCCTGTGGCTTGAGACAGGATCTGATGTACGTAAATTTAAGGAAACCTTCAGCCCCGTTTTATGTTTTTTTAAGGTTCCGGGAGTATAGTGAAGTTCTCCACCCCCCAGTGGAACCATTTGTGGAAGACCCCGCCGTGCCTCGGCAGGGTCTTTCTTTGATCCTTGCGGAATTCTGTCTATTTTCATTAAACCTTTATGTGTTTTTCATCTGGGCTTAAGCTTCGCTCAGTATAGTAGACCCATGACCCCCTTACAATAGACTTTTGGCCCTGTCGGTTACCGGCGGGGCCACTTTTTTTGATGAGCAGCTGCTTGGTGCTGACTTTACACTGCGATTTCTATCGTTTAGACTGACACATATGTGACAGGACTATAGGAATATAAGGAGTGATCTCATAATGATTCTTTTTCAGAACGGGGACCTCAGTGTCCGCAGGCTGGAACAGGAGGATGCACCGCTGCTCGTACGATGGCTCTCGGACCCGGCAGTGCTGGAGTATTATGAAGGCCGGGACTGTCCGCATGATCTGGAACGGGTACAGACGAATTTTTATGAAAGTGAAGAAGAGGGATTATACCGTGGGATCGTGCAGTTCATGGGTCAGGATATAGGTTATATCCAGTTCTATCCTGTTGGCAGGGAAGAGCTGACGGAGTACGGCTACGCAGATTATACGGGAAAGGTCTACGGAATGGATCAGTTCATTGGTGAGCCGCAGCTATGGAGCCAGGGGATAGGTTCGCTACTGGTAGGTGGGATGGTGAAGCATCTGCTCGAAGCAGAGCAGGCAGACCTCATTGTCATGGACCCGCAGTGCTGGAATCACAGGGCACTCAGAGTCTATGAGAAAATCGGATTTGTACGCAGCAAGCTTTTACCGGAGCATGAACTGCATGAAGGGGAGTGGAGGGACTGTTGGCTCCTTACTTATACTCCTGCACATTGATTCAAGCATACATATAAGGAGATTTTGCCCATGAAGAACAATTATACCATCCTGGGAGCTGCTCTGATTCTGGGCCTGTGTCTGGTTGCCGGCAGCTTCGTAATCGGAGATCGGATTAGAGCGGGCTACGAGATGCAACTGCTGACACCTGCCGGTGCGCAGACGGAACGCCAAGCTGAGGACCATCCGTTGATGACACTTGCAGAGACTGCGCAGTTCCTGCGCCTGAGCGAAGATCAGGTGAAGAATATTTTGAAGGCGGAGAATGCAATGTTGCGTAATGACGGACCCTTCGGGGGGACGAAGCTCCCGTATCTCAAAGTAGATAGCGAGTTCCTGTTCAGCAAGCAGCAAGTGACGGTCTGGATTGTGGCGGCTTCGCAGGAGCACCGGGTATATCTGGGGGAGAAGCTGGCCGGGAATTAAGGATCGCTACAGAGTGGAGGAAGCTTCAGAATGAAATTTTTTACTATACCCTGGTATGAAGAAATGCAGGTGCGCGGGTTCATGGTCTTCCCGGAGACGGAGCAGGACTGGCTGGAGGATGTGGCCTGGCATGTGGCAGAGGGGATCAGCTATGAGGAGCGGGCCAAGGATTTTGTGGAATATATGAAAAAAGATCTGCTGAAATATCTACCCGGGTACTTCCACGCTTCGATACATGACGGAACGATAAATTCCACTTATCCTGCGCCTGAGTTCAAGCAACGGGCCTTGCAGTGGGGCAGGGAATATGATGAACGGGTGCAGGCGATCTTCAGAGAATACCGCAAAGGGTACGAAGCCATTAAGCATGAACTCCCGGAGAGCGCCGTACAGTTAGTCGAGAAGAGTCTGCATGACGCCAGAGTAATCTCCTATACTATGGCTACAGAAGGTGTGCTGGAGATGATTCTGGACTGCAGCGGGGCGATGCATTATCAGTGTGAGATTAAGCTGACATTCAGCGGTGTGAGCGTACTAAGCTTACCGGAACCGCTTGAAAAGAAATATTGGCTGTATGACGAGATCTATGCCGTGGATCAGGGGTTCGAGCTTCGGGTTCTGATGGATTCCCCGCCAAGTGAACTAAGAATTACTGCACAGGATGTATCAATAGAGATCCTTGGTGAATCTCAATAACGAAATGACTGCTTCGGAGTCTGGCCTGTCGGCTGGGCTTTTTTGTTGGACATGATGTGTATTGTAAAAGTAATTGACAAACATATAGATCGCAACTATACTTAAGTAAGTTAATGTGTAACGGAAATTGAAATTGCCTTTGCATGGACAGGATAGGAACAGTTAACACTAACCGTTATTATGTGGATTTGGAATATATTCATTTCAGGAGGGATTCCTATGACAGCAACAGCTATATTACCGCAACAACTGGAAATTGGACTTGTACAGATCCGTGTAAGTCATTTGGAGCGCTCGCTCAGCTTTTATCAGAATGTAATCGGACTGAAGATTCTGCGGCAGCAAGGGCGCGTGGTAGAGCTGACAGCGGACGGCCAGCAGGTGCTGCTGGTTCTGCGGGAGATTGAGCAGGCTCAGGTGCTGCGCCGGAACTCGGTGGCCGGACTGTACCATTTTGCGATTCTGCTGCCGGATCGGCCTTCTCTGGGACTGGTGCTGCGCAATCTGATCGATTCCGGGATATCGGTGGGCCAGGGGGATCATCTGGTGAGCGAAGCTCTATACATCGAAGACCCTGATCATAACGGAATCGAGCTGTACCGCGACCGGCCCCGTGACACCTGGAAGTATGAAGCAACAGGCAATGTGGTCATGACCACCGATCCGGTGGATGTGGACGGTCTGCTGGCTGCATCGGAGGGCCTGAGCTGGACCGGGCTGCCTGCGGGCACTGTAATGGGTCATGTTCACTTCCATGTGGGCGATCTGGCAGAGGCCAAGAAATTCTACGTGGATGCGCTTGGATTCACGGTGACCGCCCATTACGGCGATGCGGCCATGTTCATTTCGGCTGGAGGCTATCATCATCATATGGGACTGAATACCTGGGCTGGCAAGGGGGCTCCGGCGGCTCCGGCGAATGCGGCGGGCATCGATTATTTTACACTGCTGCTCCCGAACATTCAGGATGTGCATGAAGCCGCTGAACGTGTGAAGCGTGCCGGATACCGTGTGGAAGAAGAGGGCGGTATCATCACTCTAAGGGACCCGTGGAATATAGGCATACAGCTGCTAGTGAAACGCTAAAATAACAGGGCGGACAGCATCGCGTTACTATTTACTGCTAGACCAGCGGCGGAAGCCGTGAATGATAAGGCAACGGAAGGTACGGGCGGAGATTGTAATTTCCGCTGTGCCTTCCGTTTGTTGACGTTGGCCGGGTCACTGCAATATTATAATTGATTATCAGACGGGGAGATGATGGACTTGGAGACTTTTCTGGCTGTGCTGTTGATGCTTGGATTAATCGCCGTATCGAATATATTGAACCGCTTCATTCCGTTTGTCCCGGTTCCCCTGATTCAGATCGGACTAGGAATCATTGCTGCACTAATTCCGACGGGAATACATATGCACTTCGAGCCTGAGCTGTTTTTTGTACTATTCATTGCTCCGCTGCTCTTCAATGACGGGCGGCGGACGCCGCGCGGTGAGCTGTGGAACCTTAGGGCACCGATTCTGCTGCTGGCGCTGGGACTTGTATTTGTCACGGTATTTGTGGCGGGCTATGCGATTAACTGGATGATTCCCTCGATTCCGCTGGCAGCTTCCTTCGCACTGGCGGCTATTCTGTCTCCTACGGATGCGGTAGCGGTAAGCGCGCTGGCTGGACGGGTTCATCTTCCCAAAAGCATCCACCGGATTCTCGAAGGAGAATCGCTGATGAACGATGCCTCCGGCCTGGTCGCCTTTAAATTTGCGATTGCAGCCATGGTTACCGGCGTGTTCTCTCTGCCTAAGGCCTCGTTTAGCTTTGTGCTGATTGCCGCAGGAGGACTGCTGCTTGGTGCAGTGCTGTCATTCCTGCTGATCCGGCTCAGCGTGTTCATCCGCAGGTTCGGTATGGAGGATGTGACCATCCATGTGCTGTTGCAGATCCTTACGCCGTTCATTATTTATCTGATCAGCGAGGAGATCGGGGTCTCGGGCATTCTGGCCGTTGTGGCAGGAGGTGTCATGTACGCCATTGAGAAGGACCGGGCCGTCTCTCCGCAATATAAGCTTCAGCTTGTATCTGCCAGTACCTGGTCAGTGCTGCTGCTGGTGCTGAACGGGCTGGTCTTCCTGATTCTCGGTGTGTCCGTTCCGGATGTGATCGAGGTGATTTACCGGGATCAGACGCTGAATAACTTCATGGTTGCCGGCTATGTTCTGGCGATCACGGCGCTGCTGATTGTGCTGCGTTTTCTGTGGGTCTATGGTTACTCCTTATGGGAGAGCAAGCGGCTGAAGGCAGAGAAGGCCCCGCTGAAGTCACAGATTATTACCTCGATCTCAGGGGTGAGGGGGGCTGTAACCCTTGCAGGTGCCTTCTCCATTCCGCTGGTGCTTGGGGACGGGGTGACACCTTTTCCGGAGCGGGATCTCATTATTGCGCTGGCGGCAGGTGTGATTCTGATGTCGCTGGTCATCGCCAGCATCTTCCTTCCGCTGCTTGCGGACAGTGAAGAGACCGTAGTTCAGAGCGCCGGAGCTGTATACGGGAATACGGAGCTGGCGGCCAGAAATGTGGTCATTGATGCCGGGATGTCGATGCTGCGCAGCCTGGTCTCTGAGAGCCCGGAGCGTTCAACACAGCCTGTGCTGCTGGAATTTACAGATAAGGTTGATAGACTATGTGCTGCAAGACCGGATCATGACCCGGCCCATGAGCAGTTCCTCCGTCTGGGTGTCGAGGCACGCAAGAGTGCGCTCGAAGCCGAACGCACGGAGTTACGGCGGATCATGGACAACGGGGCGCTGCCGGAGCCTGTTGCCGTGAAGATGGAGGAACTGCTGGATCATACGGAGTCTCTGCTGTGCAAACGGCTGAATACGCAGATTAAATTCTCTTTAACAGAAATTCATCGGCTGTTCTCTGGACTGTTCTCAGGTAAGCTCAGCGGGGAAGAAGGACAGCTCGCCCTGCAGAATGCCGAAAGTGCGCGGACGGCAAAGATTGCGATGTGCCAGGCGGCAGTATCCGCCGTTAGCGCAGGAATGAGTGATGAGAACCGGCTCGCCTCACAGAAGGTCATCGACAAGTACGAACGGCTGGAATCCAGGCTGGTGCAGGGGGAAGGCTGGAGCAATGACGGCGTACTGGATGATGACAAGCTGGAGCTGAAGCTGCAGGCGATTCAGGAGCAACGGAATACCGTACAGGAGATGTATCAGAACGGGGCAATTAATCTTAAGATTGCCGGCAGGCTGCGGCGGTTCGTCGACCAGCTCGAAACCTCAATCTGGGAGGATTAGACCGTTAGAACGCCGGTGTTGCAATATATTTTACCTGATACAATATACAAAGCCCGCTTGCGCAGGGACTCGGGGTCCTTGCTGCAAGCGGGCTTGTCTGTGGAATGGAGCGTTACGGTTGTTTGGGCAATTTCTTGATACGCAAAAACATCTGTCCGAGCACCTCGCTTAGCACCAGACCAGCCGCAATGGCTCCGGACAGCAGGAGCGCCTGAACCCCATACTGGATGCCGAGGTTATTATCATTCTCCACGAACCTCCGCATGGCATCATACGCAAGACCGCCCGGCACAAGCGGGATGATGCCGCCGACACTGAAGATAATGACCGGCATCTTGAAGGAACGCGCAAAAAACTGGCTGATCAGTCCGATCACAACGGTAGCACCAAAGGTTGCGACGACAGTATCGGAACTGTAATCCAGCAGCAGGTACAGCATCCAGCCGATCATTCCGGCGAAGCCGCATTGCAGCAGCGCGCGCACCGGTGCGTTGAATAAAATGCAGAAGGTTGAGGCAGCGATGAAACTGGTGATCAATTGCAAAATCATGGCAGGACGACCTCTTTCAAGTGGGTGTTAAAAAATGGACAGGACCAGCCCGATGCCAGTTCCGATGGCGAACGCAGTCAGAAAGGCGTCGGCCCCTTTGGAGATGCCGGATACCAGATGCCCGGCCATCAGGTCACGGACCGCATTGGTGATGAGCAGCCCCGGTACGAGCGGCATTACACAGCCGATAATAATCTTGTCCATCTCCCGTCCCACACCGAGCTTGACGGAGAAGAAGGCCAGCAGACCGATAATGAAGGAAGCAATGAATTCCGCGAAGAAGCGAAACTGCACCAGACGGTGAAGATAAGTGGCCGCTGCGAAGCCTGTACCGGAGATCAGCAGCGACGGCAGAGCATCCTGCAGGCTGCCCTTGAACATGACCGTGAAGCAGGCTCCGGTCAAGGCTGCCGCTGCGATCTGTACCCATACCGGGTAAGCATGCGCCGCATCATCGACCACGCCGAGACGCTCCCGCGCTTCTGCGGCTGTCAGCTGGCGTTCGGTCAGCCGCCTGGAGATGTCATTGACCTCGGATACCTTTTGCAGGTCTGTCGTCCGTTCGGCGATCCGGAACAGCTTCACCGGCTCGGTCCGGCTGGTGGTGAACATAATGACCGTCGGCGTGACATAGCTATGCGCACCGGGGAAGCCTAGTGCCGCAGCCATCCGGCTCATGGTATCCTCCACACGGTATGTCTCTGCACCGCTCTGCAGCATGATCTTGCCTGCCAGCAGGCACAGATCGACAATGTCATGTATGGAAGTGTTGCTATTCGTGCTTGTACTATCCAACTTCGCTGATCCTCCCCGGGAATGTTATCTATTCGATTGTCGCCTGAAAGTCTGAAAATTTCAACCTTTATTCCATAGCATCCGGCAAATTCCGGGTTTTTACTCTTCCAGCGTGCATAATCCCGTAGCGACCCCTCCTGAAACAATCGTCAGAATCGAATGGAAAAAGGTCTCCTTGGAGATCAGAATTCCGCCAGCGCCGATGATCAGGAAATCCGTCAGGAAGATAATCAGGCCGACATTCAGCGGCAGGTAGCGTTGGATGAATCTGGCCAGCAGGTCGGTTCCGCCTGTACTGGCTTTGAACCGCAGCATCAGCCCGAGTCCGGTGCCCATCAGGAAGCCGCCGATAATGGCGCTTGAGATGGAGCCCAGCTCAATATAGTACAGGAAGTAATACTGAAGCGGAAAGAGCAGCTCGATCAGCAGGGAGGAAGCCAGCAGACCCAGAATGCTGTTGTAGAAGATCTCCCGTTGCCGGAACCAGGCCAGCAGGAAGATAGGCAGACTGCATAGCATAATGCACAGTCCGATTTTGGTGCCGGAGATATAATTAATAATGAGGGCAATGCCGATAATTCCTCCATCGAGGATTTTATAGGGGACTAGGAAGAAATTCGTTCCTATTGCAATCAGCAGGCTGGCCAGCAGAATAATAATATAGCTTGGGAAGGATCGCATAGTCAACATCTCCGGAATTGAGGCATGTCTTAATCTTTATGCGCCCATTTGGAAAAAAATAGCTAAAAATTCTGCGCCGCCCGAATCAATTGACCATAAAGCAGGTGAAGTCTGAAATGGGTTATTTCTATAAAATACTGGAGACCGATATGGAGCTGCTGGCTGCTGCACTATCGGAGGTGCCGGTGGCAGTGTTGCTGAAGAGCGGACCGGAGCAGCAGCTGGAAGCGGGCCCGATCAGAGCCTACACGCCCCAGTCCGTACGGATTCGCGGGTTATCCTACTGCCGGGAATTGCACGAGTTCCGTATCCTTGCCCCGGGTTCCGCCTAAGTGCATTCATGCTCAGCGGGAATATCGCTTGCGGAAGCGCAGCGGAGAGATTCCGACCTTGCGGCTGAAGCGCCGGGAGAAGTAAGCTGTACTCTCGAAGCCGGTGCGCTCTGCGATTGCCGCGATCGGGATCTCTGTCTTAAGCAACAGAAGCTTGGCCTGCTCCAGCCGGTAATCGGTCAGGTACTCCATGGGCGTAAGCCCGTAGACACGCTTCATGCAGCGGGCCAGGTAATTGTAGTGAAAATGCAGGGCATCCGCCAGAGAGGTATTCGTGACTTCTTCCATATAATGATTCCGCAGATAGGCCTCCGCCTGCTCGGCAATCTCGTCTGCCTGGCTTCCGGCCGTATCTTGCCGGGCCAGATCCATCGTCCGCAGCATCTCCTCGAAGATACGCTGCTGCTGCCACACGGCGCTTGAGCGCCTGCTATGGTTCAGCTGCAGCAACTGCCCTGCCTGGCCGCTCCGTGCGAAGGGGGCAGGTAGCGGTCCGAACTGGGGAATACGGATGGTATAAGGGTGGGTAAGAAACTGCCGGAAATGCGTTTCCCGGTCGGCATATACCGGCTCACCCGCTGATTCCGTCCATTCTCCCACCGTGTGAAAATGAACCCAAGTGAAGACCGTCTCCGCATCACACGGCTGCACTGAATAATGGTAGCGGTCAGGCAGCAGCAGCAGGGTATGCCCGGCGCCCACTGCCCATTCTGTATGCTCCTCTCCAATGTGCAGGCATCCCTGCTCCACGATGATCAGATCGAATTTGCCCATACGGCTGCGGTTCGGATGCTGGTCTCCGGGCGAATAGACGGTACGGCCGCATTCCAGGAAATAGGGGAAGGGCGGTGCGGCCAGATGAATATAGGAAGAATTAAGTGTCATTAGCAGCTCCTTGGGAAGGCATGTGTCCTGAATTAACTTCGCTAAGCCTTATATAAAAGTTGTGTGAAATAGTACAAAAACGGGGTTGTTTATGCTTCTGTTTTTGTTATATTGTACCGTCTATAATGGCAATTAGCGAGGACGAAATGCTGAAGAGGAGATGCTACAATGAGTCAATTTGAAGGTGCAAAGGTTCGGACAACCGTTCAACCAGATCATTCCGGTCATTCGGATCAGGGAGGCCACAGAGTGCACGTTCAGGATGAATTCTGGGGCCGTTATATCCGGTTGGTGCAGGAGACAGTGATTCCTTATCAATATGAGGCGCTTCATGACCGCGTGGCCGGGGCTGAACCGAGCCATGCCATTGCCAATTTTGAAATCGCTGCCGGAAGAAGACAGGGTAAGTTCGGGGGCATGGTCTTCCAGGACAGCGATGTAGCCAAGTGGCTGGAGGCAACGGGTTATTCCCTCAGCATCCGGCGGGACCCGGAGCTGGAACGCCAGGCGGACGAGGTGATCGATCTGGTGGGAGAAGCACAGCAGGCCGACGGATACCTGAACACTTACTTCACTGTCAAGGAGCCGGGCAAGCGCTGGACGAATCTCCAGGATTGCCATGAACTGTATTGCGCCGGACATTTCATCGAAGCTGCAGTGGCTTATTATGAAGCGACCGGTAAGGACAAGCTGCTGAGTATTATGCGCCGTATGGCCGATCATATCGACTCTGTCTTCGGACCGGAGGAAGGCAAGCTGAAGGGCTATGACGGTCATCAGGAGATTGAGCTGGCGCTGGTGAAGCTGTACCGGCTGACAGGGGAGAAGAAGTATCTGAAGCTCAGCCTCTTCTTCATTGACCAGCGCGGGCAGGAGCCGAACTTCCTGCGCCAGGAATGGGAGAGCCGGGGCAGGGTTACACATTGGGGCGGCCAGACGGATCATATCGATATGGCCTACAATCAGTCCCATATACCGGTCCGTGAGCAGACGGTAGCCGTAGGCCACTCTGTCCGCGCCGTCTATATGTATACCGCCATGGCCGACTTGGCCCGCCTGACCGGAGATGAAGCACTTCGCGAGGCGTGTCTGCGCCTGTGGAACAATATGACAGAGAGACAGATGTATATCACTGGCGGAATCGGCTCCACCCATCACGGCGAAGCATTCACCTTTGATTACGATCTGCCTAACGATACGGTCTATGCGGAGACCTGTGCTTCGATCGGGCTGATCTTTTTTGCCAGACGAATGCTGGAATTGACTCCAGATAGCCGTTATGCCGATGTGATGGAGCGTGCGCTCTATAATAATGTACTCGGCTCGATGGCGCAGGACGGCAAGCATTATTTCTACGTCAATCCGCTGGAGGTCTGGCCGCAGGCCTGCACCTGTAATCCCGGCAAACAGCATGTGAAGGCGCAGCGCCAGGGCTGGTTCGGCTGTGCCTGCTGCCCGCCGAATGTGGCGCGCCTGCTGACCTCATTGAATCAGTATATCTACACTGAACACAGCGATACGCTCTATACGAATCTGTATATCGGAAGTGAGCTTAGAACCTTACTTGGAGGAACAGAGGTGAAGGTCACTCAGTCCAGCAAGCTTCCATGGGAGGGCATAGTCACACTGAAGGTTGATCCTGCGGAAGCCGGGGTGTTCGGTATCGCCCTGCGTATTCCATCGTGGAGCAGCGGAAAGGTCCGGATCAGCGTTAATGGCGGGCTCCTTCCAGCACTTGATGCTTTGGAGCAGGGCTATGCGGTAATCCGCAGGGAGTGGCAGCCCGGTGACATCGTGGAGCTGATGCTTCCAATGGAAGCGCACCGTGTATACGCCCACCCGGAACTGCGGGCTAATGCCGGGAAGACGGCTATTCAGTACGGGCCGCTGGTCTATTGTCTGGAATCTGCGGATAACGGCGAGCCGCTAAGCTCAATATCTCTAAGCAAGAAGGGCAGGTTCAAGGAGGCTTACGATGAAGAGCTGCTTGGCGGAGCTGTAGTAATCCGGGCGGAGGGCTACAGGGTGGAGGAGCAGAGCTGGAGTGGCGGACTCTACGGCAGCACCAGGGCGGCAGTACAGCCGGTGGAAGTAACGGCAATTCCGTACTATCTGTGGGGCAACCGCGGCAGCGGAGAGATGAAGGTGTGGATACCGGAGTAATTCCGGGGCCGCCTGTCCATGAACGAACAACCCGGTTGTACCGCCTAAGCGGACAACCGGGTTGTTATGCTTTTATAGAAGTGATAGATAATTAGCCGAGAGTGACTACAACCTGATGAACAGCACCGTCGCCTACAGGAGCGATAATGTTGCCTTCCACGGCAGCGCCGTCGAGGGTCAGGCTGGCTACGCCTTTAGATACATGGTTCGGATTCTGGATCGAGATCACATAAGTGTCGCCACGGAAGACGCGGGTAATCTCGAAGCCGTCCCATTCTGCAGGGATACAAGGGTCAACCTTGAGCCCGGCAAAGTCTGCCTGAATCCCCAGGATGGACTGTGTAATCGCTACATAGTTCCATGCTGCTGTTCCTGTCAGCCAGGAGTTCTTCGCTTCGCCGTGACGTACAGCATCTTTACCGGCGATCATCTGGGAGTACACGTAAGGCTCCATCCGGTGCACTTCGCTGATGTCCTCCAGATAGGCCGGAGCGATTTTTTTGTAGATTTCAAAAGCTCTGTCGCCGTGTCCAAGGACCGTCTCCGCAATCATGATCCAAGGGTTGTTATGGCAGAAGATCCCGGCATTCTCTTTGTAGCCCGGAGGGTACGTGGAGATTTCACCCAGGTTCAGATAGTACTTGGAATACGGAGGCTGCTGCAAAACGATACCATAGTCCGTATCCAGACGTTCCTGCACGGAAGTCAGGGCGCGGGCTGCTTCACCGTTCTCTACACCGATTCCGGCCATTACGCACATGCCTTGCGGCTCAATGAAGATCTGGCCTTCCTCGTTCTCCTTGCTGCCGATCTTGTCGCCATAGTGGTCATAAGCGCGCAGGAACCAGTCGCCGTCGAAGCCGTGGGACAACGTGATGGCACTCATGTTCTCGATCTTGGCAACAGCGTCAGCGGCTACATCATCCAGTCCGCGCATCCGGCAGATCTCGGCATAGTCCGGTCCAACGAAGACGAACAGACCTGCAATGAACACGGATTCCGCTACGCCGCCTGCGATATTCTCCGTAGTCTGGAACGATTCGCCCGGTTCGGTGGAGAAGCAGTTCAGGTTCAGACAGTCATTCCAGTCCGCGCGTCCAATCAGCGGCAGGCCGTGAGGCCCGAGGTTGTTCGTGACATGCTCGAAGCTCAGCTTCAGATGCTCGAACAGGGTTGCAGTGTGATCCGGATTGCTGTCAAAAGGAACCTGCTCATCAAGGATCGAATAATCGCCGGTCTCCTTAATATAGGCTGCTGTACCCGAGATCAGCCAGAGCGGATCATCATTGAAGCCGGAGCCGACTTCATTGTTGCCCTTCTTGGTTAGCGGCTGGTACTGGTGATACGCGCTGCCGTCAGGGAACTGGGTAGCGGCGATATCGAGAATACGTTCTCTGGCGCGCTCTGGAATCTGGTGGACGAAGCCGAGCAAGTCCTGGTTGGAATCGCGGAAGCCCATACCGCGGCCAATGCCGGATTCGAAGTAGGAAGCGGAACGGGACATGTTGAAGGTAACCATACACTGGTACGGATTCCAGATGTTCACCATCCGGTTCAGCTTGTCGTCCCCGCTTTTAATCTGATATTTGGACAGCAGGTTATCCCAGTGTGCAGCCAGAACCTTCAGGGCGGCATCCACCTGGGCATCTGTAGCGAACTGATCAATAACAGCCTGAGCCGGCTTCTTGTTGATCACGTTCAGGGCTTCCCATTTCTCATCCTCAGGGTTCTCGATGTAGCCGAGCACGAAGATGAAACTTTGAGCTTCGCCAGGCTCCAGCGTGATGTCAAGGGCGTGGGAGCCGATCGGCGACCAGCCGCTGGCGACAGAGTTAGTAGCTTCACCGGCAGCAACCGCCTGCGGAGCATCCAGGCCATTGTACATGCCCACGAAGGATTCGCGGTCCGTATCGAAGCCGGCAATTTCCTTATTTACAGAATAGAAGGCATAGTGGTTTCTGCGCTCGCGGTATTCTGTTTTGTGATAAATGACGGAATCCTTCACTTCTACTTCGCCGGTGCTGAGGTTACGCTGGAAGTTGGTCATATCATCATTGGCATTCCACAGGCAGAACTCGGCAAAAGAGAACAGCTTCACGGTCTTCTTCACATCGCCTGTGTTCTTAACAACCAGACGGTGGACTTCCGCATTATGGCCCATCGGTACAAAAGCAAGCTGATTCACGGAAATGCCGTTACGCTCCCCTGTGATAGAAGTATAGCCCAGACCGTGGCGGCATTCGTAGAAGTCGAGATCCCGCTTCACTGGCATCCAGCCCGGGGTCCAGAAGTCCCCGCCATCGTACAGGTAGTAATAGCGGCCGCCGGTATCCAGCGGAATATTGTTATACCGGTAACGGGTAAGTCGTCTCATCCGCGCATCGCGGTAAAAGGTATAGCCCCCGGCAGTATTAGAGATCAGGCCGAAAAACTGCTCGTTGCCGAGGTAGTTAATCCAAGGATAAGGTGTTTTGGGGGTGTTGATTACATACTCTTTGCGGGTGTCGTCAAAAGTTCCGAATTTCATGAGAGACAAGTCTCCTTTCGATTGTGAACGCGCGTTTACAGAGCGGAGAAAAAATTCCCTCGGGGCAAGGGATTTTTCTGGATCTGTCTGAATCGGAGTGTAGCTCTACTTCTTCGGCGGCTGACAGGAATCTCGGGTAATCAGACGCGCCGGAAAACTGATGGTGCTGAAGGTAGGCTGCTGTGAATCACACAGCTCAATGACCTTCTCGACAGCGGCTTTGGACATTTCATAAATCGGCAGACGGACGGAGGTCAGCTTGGGATGAATCCGCGCAGCAAGCTGCACATCGTCGAACCCCGCAATGGAGATATCCTCCGGCACGGAAATGCCATGCTCCGAGAACGCTTCCATCGCCGAGATAGCCATATCGTCATTGGAAGAGAAGAAGGCTGTCGGCAGCGGGCCGCCGGAACTGAGCAGCTTTTTCACTTCCTGATAGGCGGTTTCCTTGAGAAAATCACCCTGAAGGACGAAGTCCTTCTGCAGGGCAAGTCCATGGCGCTTTAGCGTATTCTCGTAAGCCATGTAGCGCTCCCGTCCGGAATAAGTATTCATCCGTCCGCAGATCATGCCGATCTCCGTATGGCCGAGACCGATTAAGTACTCAATGGCTTCTACCGTACCTTCATAATCCTTGGAATTCACAATGGCGAGATGATTGCGGTCCAGATGCTCTGACATAATCTCTGAAATGTCATAATCGATCAGCACCAGCGGAGCGCTGAGACCGACCATTTCCCGTACAATCCCGATATCCTTCTGGGTGCCGACAATGATGCCGCCGTCAATCCGTTTCTGCAGGAAGGCCTGCTTGACCTTCAGGAAGTCGTCGGGAGAATAGACGGTGTGAATCAGAACATAACAGCCGCGGGCATTCGACGTATCTACCACAGCATCGACGAACGGGGCAAAGTAATTGTTCTGATAGATCCGCGTCGCATTCTCCTTCTCGTTCATGCTGATGGCAAACAGCCCGATCGTATCGGTCTTCTTGCCGGCCAGCGCCCGGGCGAAGCTGTTCGGCTCGTACTGATGCTGTTCAATCACCTTCAGCACCTTGGCCCGGGTCTCTTCAGGGACATTGGAATAGTTGTTGATCACACGGGATACGGTGCTTCGCGAAACCCCGGCTAGCTTGGCAATATCTTCGCTTCGCATAATGTACCCCCTCTAATGTAAACGCGCGTTTATGAGTTTATTGTAAAATAAACCGGGCCGCAGGTCAATCGCCCTCCGCAATATTTTTGCCTCGGAATTCAAGGGGTTTCCACTTGCCGGATTCTCCGTTCTGCGTTACAAATAAATGCAGTAAACAAAATGTACCACGGGAAAGGCAGGAACAGATCATGATACAGGCATCCGCTTCGCATTTGAGCAAGGAGAAGGAGGGATGGCTATCTTTTACTCGCTGAAAAACCGACTGATCGCATTCTTCGTTGTGCTGCTTGTCTTGTCCTTCGGCACGATGTCGCTGCTGCTGTTCAATCAGGCGCGCTCGATTATCCGCTCTTATATCGAAACGTCGGCACTGGAGAAGATGGACGAATACGGGTCCTTTATTCATATGGCGCTCCAGCAGAGCTATGACTTGTCCTCTCTGGTCTATAACAGCGATATCACCCAGAAGTGGGATGCGATACTTACCCAGCCGGCTTCCACCGAAGGGCAGCGGATGCTGGCCAGCATCAACATGAGCAAGTTCCTGACCCAGACGACGAATAATTATTCGATCGTCTCCTCGGTCAACATCTACCGCAAGGAGGGGCTGCGGGTCGGGGCCGAGAATCAGGTGGTGGCAGATAGCTCGTTCAGGCAGGAGGCGTGGTACCGCAACTTCATCGAACACAGCAATCACTGGGTTCCGGCCCATACCGATGAGGCGGAGATCAAGGGAGCTAAGCCATACGAGGTGGTGAGCCTGCTGCTGCCGATCGGGATCTTCGAGCCTTCGCTGGCGAGGAATGTGATGAAGGTCAACATCAAGGCGGATTTCCTGCTGGAGCCGCTGAACCGTATACATCTTGGTGAAAGCGGTACCATCTTCCTGCTCAACGAGCAGGGCAGTCCCATTCTGTCCCAGCAGGAGTACAGCACCCATCCGGAGGCGGCGAAGGAGGTGGAGCGGGTGCGGGCAGCACGGGACGAACAGGGGGTAGTATATCTGAAGGATAAGCAGGGAGCATCCCATATTCTGGTCTACAAAAAGCTGGCCATCACCAACTGGCTGCTGGTCGGCTTCGTCTCGGAGCAGGACCTGTACGCCAATCTGTTCAAGCTCCGTAACAGCATTATAGTATTCGCTTCGCTGATGCTGGCGGCCGCCTTTGCGCTGGCCTACTGGATCTCAGCGGGCATTACCAAGCCGCTCTCGCGGCTGGTCTCGGCCATGCGCCATGTGCAGAAGGGCGACTTCGCCCAAGCCGAGCGGCTTACCTTGCCGGAGCGCAGAATCCAGAGTGAGGTGGACTATGCCACCGTCACCTTCCGCAATATGGTCAAGCAGCTATCGCATCTGATCCGCACCGAGTTTGAACAGAAGCTCCTGCGCCAGCAGGCTGAATACAAGGCGCTCTTGATGCAGATCAATCCGCATTTCCTGTTCAATACGCTGGAGCTGATGAGCAGCCTGGCGATCCAGCAGCGCACGAAGGAGACGGTTACGGTCATAGAATCGCTGGGCAAAATGCTCAGGTTCTCGCTGCGGATCAGCGAGGATCTGATCCCGCTGCGCGAGGAGCTGAAGGTCGTGCGCTATTACATGTCCATCCTGGAGGTCCGCTTCGGTGCGGGTCTTGATCTGCGGCTGGACGAGGAGGAGGCGCCATACGATCTGGAGATCGTCAAGTTCCTGCTGCAGCCGCTGATTGAGAATGCGGTGAAGTACAGCTTCATTCACCAGGCTAAGGCCAAGGTACGGATTACCGTCAGAGCGGACAAGGACCGGCTGGTTCTCTCCGTCGCCGACAACGGAATCGGAATGGACCCGGAGCTGCTGCGCGAGCTGAAGGATCAGGCGATGCGCCAGCAGCCGGAGCAGTTATTGCAGAGCATGACCCATCAGATTGGACTGCGCAATGTACTGGCCAGATGCCGGCTGTATTACGGAGGGCTCTTCACCCTAAGCATAGAATCAAGCAAGGAGGCGGGTACCTGCATCACGCTGGGCCTGCCCCTTCAGAGGAGGAATGACCATGTACCGCGTATTGATCGTGGATGATGAGCCGGAGATCCGCCAGGGCCTGCGGCTCAAGGCTGACTTTGCAGCGCTGGGCCTCAGCGTAACCGGAGAGGCGGGCAACGGCATGGAGGCCATGGAACGGCTGGCAAGCCAGGCGGTCGATATTGTCATTACGGATATGAACATGCCGGTGATGAACGGCGTATCGTTCCTGGACGATTGCCGCAGGCTGTACCCGGAGCTGAAGCTGGTAGTGATTACAGGCTATGAAGATTTCCATTATGCCAAGGCAGCGATCCGCAATCAGGCGCGTGATTATCTGCTCAAGCCGGTGGCCGCCGCTGAGCTGACGGCCGTGCTTCAGAAGCTGAAGGACGAGCTGGATCAGGAGCGCAATGACCGTGACCGGCAGGCGGTGAATGAGTGGCGGCTGTCCCAGTACTACAAGGAGATGAAGGAGCATTTCCTGGTGCAGCTTGTCAAAGAGGAAGTGGAGCCGGTCCATGCGCTGAAGGAGCGCGCTGCGCTGTTCGAGCTGGACGGCTGGGACCTGACGCAGGTGCGGTTCGTAACGGCCGGACTCCGTGAGCGTGCGGGGGAGGCGGCGGTGCCGGAACCTGGGCACAGCAAAGGTTCAGCGCTGCCGGAGCGTACGCCGGGCAAGCTGCGGCTGCCGTTCGAGCTGCTGACCAGGGAATTCGCGGGCAGCTCCGGGGAGCGCTGCCAGGTGCTGCGGGACCCGAGCTATCCGGGGCTGGTCCACTTCATTCTCCAGGATGCGCTGACCGATATGGACCGCTTCTGTGCAGAGCTGGCGGAATGCGTCGCCGCCCATCTGGGCTTCAATCCGGTGATCGGTTACAGCGGCGGGAAGCTTGGATTCCTCCGCTGGAAGGAAGGCTACCTGGAATCTTTGCTGGCCTGGAACCTCTCGGAGAATGCGGCCCAGCCGCCGGCCGAAGGAAGAAACGAGCCGGGACTGGTGCTTACGGAGGAATTGACACGGACCCTGCGCAGGCTTCTGATCCAGGGGGAATGGGACGCCTTCGGGCAGAGCATCCGCCAGGAACTGCAGCAGGCGTTCTCCCAGTCCCGCTCCTGCCTGGTGAAGCTGATCTTCCAGCTCTGCCTGCTCGTGGACGGGGCGGGTGCAGAGGCTGCAGACGTCAACATCCAGTCCCAGGAGCTATGGCTCTATCCTGAGACGGTCCACAAGCTGGATTCGGTGGACAAGGCCGGACAATTCCTGCTGGAGCGGGCGGCCTCCGTGTACCGAATGATGCAGGGGGCCGGCGATGCCGAGGATTCGGTCATCCGCACAGCGACGCAATATATCGACAGCAACTACATGTATGATCTTAACCTGACCCAGCTTGCCAGACGGTTCAATTACAATTCCTCCTATTTCTCGGAGCTGTTCAAGGCCAAGGTGGGCCGGAGCTTCATGGTCTACCTGACTGACATCCGCATGGCCCAGGCCACGCATCTGCTGTTGACGACAACGCTTAACCTGTGGGACATCGCCGAGCTGACCGGCTTCTCGAATGCCAGCTACTTCAGCTCCAGGTTCAAAAAAATGTATGGAACCTCCCCGTCGGACTTCCGCCAGCATCCACCTGAAAAATTCAGTAGTCAACAGCCGAAGAAATAGCATTCAAGCAAGCAGCGTTGCTTTCTATAATGAGCCTATATCCATGAAGAAGGAGAAGGCGCATATGAAGACAGCACACAGATCGGCGATGTGGAGAAGGAGCGGTACCGCTTACCTGTTCCTGCTTCCCTGGCTGATCGGCTTTTTCGGACTGACACTCGGGCCTATGCTGGGCTCCTTGTATCTGTCCCTGACCAAGTACGACCTGCTTAATGCCCCGCGGTGGCTGGGTCTGAACAATTACAGGCACATCTTCACGGCAGACGAATACTTCTACAAGTCTCTTACCGTGACGTTCAAGTACGTGCTATTCTCGGTTCCGCTCAAAATGGCCTTTGCCCTCCTGGTCGCCATCGTCCTGAACAAAGGCATCCGGGCGCTGGGCATCTACAGAACGGTGTATTACATTCCGTCCCTGCTGGGAGGAAGTGTGGCAATCGCCATCGTCTGGCGGCAGATTTTCGACGGGGAAGGGCTGATTAATCACTTCCTGGCCTGGTTTGGGATCGAAGGCCCGTCCTGGATTGCCCATCCCAGCTATATTCTCTCGACCATCGTCACGTTGTCCGTCTGGCAGTTCGGCTCTGCCATGGTCATCTTCCTGGCCGGCATTAAGCAGATTCCTGCGGACCTGTACGAAGCGGCGCAGGTGGACGGAGCCGGGAAGCTGCGCCAGTTCGGCCGGATTACGCTGCCGATGCTCTCACCGGTGATCTTTTTTAACCTGGTCATGGGGATTATCAATTCCTTTCAGGTGTTCACTCCGGGATATGTCATTGGAGACGGGCGCGGCGGTCCGGTGAATTCCACCCTGTTCTACACGCTGTATCTGTATCTCAAAGGCTTCTCCTTCTTCGATATGGGGTATGCTGCCGCTCTGGCCTGGATCATGCTGATCATCATCGGCCTGTTCACCTCCATAGTGTTCGTGACCTCCAAATTCTGGGTGTTCTACGGCGACGGAAAGGACGGGCGATAATTCATGACAGACGACAAAATGATCTTTAGGCTCAGCAAGCATGGCGTCATTATTCTGTTCGGGCTGCTGATGCTGTATCCGGTGCTGTGGCTGCTGTCCAGCTCCTTCAAGCCGAATGCGCTGATCTTTTCGGAACCGGGGCTGTGGCCGGGGAAATTTACGCTGGAGAACTACGTGAACGGATGGAAGGGGCTGCAGGGCATCTCGTTTAGCCGCTTTTTCCTCAATTCTGCCACGATCTCTGTACTGTCGGTCATCGGCAACATAATGACCTGCTCGCTGGCGGCTTATGCGTTCGCCCGGCTGGAGTTCCGCTTCAAAAGTGTGCTGTTTGCCTGCATGCTGGTGACCATTATGCTGCCTTACCATGTCGTGCTGATTCCGCAATATATTATTTTCAGCAAGCTGGAGTGGGTCAACACCTATTTGCCGCTGATTGTGCCGAAATGGCTGGCGCATGACTCGTTCTTCATTCTGCTGATGATCCAGTTCATCCGCGGCATCCCGAAGGAGCTGGACGAGAGTGCCACGATTGACGGCTGCGGCCAGGGCCAGCTGTACTTCCGGATCATTATTCCGCTGCTGGTTCCGGCGCTGATTACAACGGCGATCTTCACCTTCATCTGGTCGTGGGATGATTTCTTCAGCCAGATGATCTACCTCAGCCGGATCAATCTGTTCACCGTGCAACTGGGCATACGCTCGCTCTATGATCCTTCGGGCTCCTCCGACTGGGGCGCGCTGCTGGCGATGTCGGTGCTGTCACTGGTGCCGATTATGACGATCTTCATGCTCTTCCAAAAGCACTTCCTGGAGGGCATAGCCACGACCGGCCTGAAATGAGCAAGCGATTACAATTATTCTTGGGGGGATATGTTTATGAAGAAAAGCTTAGGTCTTACGCTGAGTGTCCTGCTGCTGGCAGCCACAACCGCCTGCTCGGGCGGCAATAACGGCAAGCCTGCGGCGGCCGGCAACTCCGGCGGTGCCGGAACTTCTGCGGATCAGGTGGAGCTGCGGATTATGTGGTGGGGCGACCAGAAGCGTGCGGATAAGACGAACGAGGCGCTGCGCGCCTTCGAGTCGAAGCATCCGAATATTAAGGTGGTAGGGGAGTTTGCTCCGAACTCCGGGTATTTCGACAAGTTGAACACCCAGCTCGCTTCGGGCACAGCGCCTGATGTGTTTTTCCTGGGAGGGAACGTAACTGATTATGCTGCTAAAGGCGTGCTGCTGGACTTACAGCCCTATGTCGGCCAAGAGCTGGATCTGACGGATATGGATCAGACGATGGTGGAATACGGAACGCTGGGAGGCAAGCTGGTGCATATCTCTGCCGGGGCGAACGCCCGGGGGATGGTGCTCAATACAGAACTGTTCAAAAAGGCTGGAATGGAGGTTCCGGCAGACGGCTGGAGCTGGGAAGATTACGCCCGCATCAGTAAGGAAATCTCCGATAAGCTGGGTAAGGGTTATTACGGCACCTACAACTTTACTGTTGAGGGGATGGACATCTATATGAAGCAGCGCGGCAAGCAGGTCTATGATATGGAGAAGGACGCGCTGGGCTTCGGGCAGCAGGATGCAGAGGAGTGGTTCAACTACTGGCACGGGATCACTAAGAACGGCGGAATGGTCACTCCATCCCTGCAGGTATCCAATCCTCCCGGAGACACAAGTAAATCCCTGGTCGTTACCGGCAAGGTGGCGATGAGCCTGATTCCGTCCAACCAGTTCGCCGCTCATCAGAATCTGACTCAAGATAAGCTGACCATGATTCAGGTGCCGCGCGGGCCGAAGGGAACGGGGGTTGTCTTTGAATCCAGTCAAGGCTTGTCCGGTTATGCCAAGACCAAGCACCCGAAGGAAGTCGCGGAGCTGATGAACTTCTGGATCAATGATCCCGATGCCGCGCAGATTCTGGGCAGTGACCGCGGCGTGCCGGTTACCTCCAAGATGCGTGACCTGCTGATGAAGGAGGCTACGCCGCTGGAACAGACCGTATACGACTTCACCAGCCGGGTATCGGAAGCGACGAAGAAGGAGCCGTTTGCCGTCAGCTATAACCCGCCGAATTTCACCGAATTCACCAAGCTGGCGGAGACCGCTGTACAGGAGATCGGTTTTGAGCAAAAGGATGTCAAGCAAGGGGTAGAGGATTTCTATACAGGCGCGACGCAGTTATTCGGAGCCGAGTAGTCATATCCCGGAAGCAGGCTGCCCCTGGCAGTCTGCTTCTCTGTCTGGGGAGCAACTAAAGTTACAGGAGGGAAAGGAATGACTGGTAGTGTACTGGAGAGACTGCGGAAGATAACGGTGGACGACCGGATAGGAGTGCTTAAGAAAGCGGCGGACAGGGATTCGCTGGAGGAGTGGAAGCAATCGGGCGTGGCCTTCGCGGCATCCTCGGAGAATATGGAGAAAGTCTATTACTCTGCGCTGCACAAGCTGCTGGACTGTATCGTGCCGATGGACGGAGGCGGACTTGTGCTGCATGAAGGCGGAGTCTATCTCGGGAGCTGGCTGGAGAGCACGGGCACGATCAGCGCTGAACGGCTGTCGCGGTTCATGCCGGAGGTGGCGGGAGCGACCTTCCGGCTGTTCGCCGACCAGCAGCGGCAGGATGGACTGATGCCCTACAAGGTGACGCCTGCGGGACCGGCCTACCGGCAGATTCAGATGGTGACTCCGCTGGCCCGCAGCGTCTGGAATCATTATCTTGAGAACGGGCGGGACAAGAGCTTCCTTAGCGCCATGTACCAGGCGATGAGCCGGTTCGACCATTGGCTGCATATGCACCGCAACACTAGAGGGACCGGCTGCGTGGAAGCGTTCTGCACGTTCGATACCGGGCATGATCTATCCCCGCGCTTCTGGCATATTCCAGATACACCCCATCTGGAGGACGCGGCACAGGTGAACCCGGATTCACCGCTGCTGCCTTTTCTGGCCCCGGATTTAACGGCCAATGTCTACTGCCAGCGGCTCTACCTGTCCAAGATGGCAGAGGAGCTTGGCGGGAGCGGGGACGAATGGCGTGCCCGGGCAGCGGCAAGCAGCCACAGCCTGTTCAGCCATTGTTATGACGAAGAGGATGAATTCTTCTATGACCGGGATCGCGGGGACCGATTCGTCCGTGTACAATCCGATGTCCTGCTGCGTGTGCTGGCCTGCGAGGTGGGGGACGGGGCGTTTTTTGCGTCAGCCCTCCGCCGTTACCTGCTGAATACGAGCAAGTTCTTCGCCAAATATCCCTTCACCTCCATTGCGATGGATGATCCCAGATTCGACCCTTTCTCCAGCTATAACACCTGGGGAGGATCGTCGAACTTCCTCAGCCTCATCCGTGCGCCGCATGCCTTCGAGCAGCACGGGCGTTATGTTGAGCTGACCTGGGTCATCCTGCCGATCCTGGCAGCGTTCTCGCGGATGACCCGGTTCGGGCAGACGTTAAGCCCATGGACTGGAGAAGAGGGTTATACGGAGACCTATTCACCGGCCATTCTCTGCCTGCTGGATTATATGGAACGGTTATGCGGGATCGTGCCGGTAGCGGGGGAGGAGCTATGGTTCACCGGCCTGCTTCCCTATGACATGGATCACGGCCACGAGGTCGCCCATGAGACCGGATACCGCCGGATCGTGGACGGCGCGGTCTTTGAGCTGATTACTACGCGTGAGCGCTCTGTAATCTACCGCAATGAAGAGGAGTATATGACCTTTCCGTTTGGAGTACGTGTAGTCTTGGACCGGTCCGGACAACTGTTGCGGCTAATCGGCATGAGTGTCCGCCGGATCGAAGGGAATCTGTGTTATGAGGGCCAGACGCTCCCGTTCACTATCAAGGGCAACGAGCAACTGGAATATGCGGACGGCGTTTTTGTGAGCGTCAGCGATATTGGAGTGGTACTGCCGGAGTACAGGTAGATCAGGGAGAGTATAAGAGCGAAGTGAGGAGAGGGTCTAAATGAACCACCCGATGAGAACGACAGCGAATAGCGAGCTGCAGATCAGAGATCCGTATGTACTTCCGCTGGCCGGAGAGGGGCAGGAGGCGGGCACCTACTATTTGTATGGCAGCACGGACAGCAATATCTGGGGCCCGGGCACGGGGTTCAACGCCTACATCGGCACAGATCTGGAGCACTGGGATGGCCCGTTCCCGGTCTTCCGGCCGGATCCGGATTTCTATGCGGAGCGGAATTTCTGGGCACCGGAGGTCTATGGTTATGGCGGCAATTACATCATGTTCGCCACCTTCCGGCGCAAGGACAATGATCTGCTGGGCACCGCCGTTCTGATATCGCTGCATCCGCTGGGTCCGTTCATCCCGCATAGTGAGGGGCCGGTGACTCCGCAGGAGTGGAGTTCACTCGACGGAACGCTGTATGTGGACCGGCAGGGCCAGCCGTGGATGGTCTTCTGCCATGAATGGCAGCAGACCGGGGACGGCGAGGTCTGCGCCATGCGGCTAACGAAGGATCTGCGCCAAGCCGAAGGAGAACCTGTTGTTCTGTTCCGGGCATCCGAAGCCCCGTGGACCACTCCGTTTGAATCCAAGCGTTATGCGAATCAGCTTAATTATGTCACGGACGGGCCGTTCCTTTTCCGCTCAGCGGACGGCACCTTGTATCTGCTGTGGGCCAGCTTCATTAATAATACCTACGCGCTGGGCATCGCCCGTTCCGGGAGCGGAGAGATAACCGGACCCTGGCTTCATCAGGAGCAAGCGCTCTACCAGCAGGACGGCGGTCACGCCATGGTCTTCCGCACGTTCAGCGGTCAGCTGATGCTAGCCATCCACACGCCGAATCAGACGCCTGATGAACGGCCGGTGTTTGTGGAGCTGGAGGAGCAGGACGGTGAGATGAGGGTGAAGGTGTAGGCACTTACGCGGGCAGGCGGGCAGGGGGAGAGCAAATCTGCGGGTAACTAGTCTGCGAGGAATCAGCGGCGGTTCAGCATCAAATGATCAACGAGGCAAGAACATCACTCTCCCTGCGATTTAGGCTCTAAATGTAATTTGTACAACTAAAATGGGCAAATATTGCGCAGGGAGAGCTTTAGTTGCACTCTGTACACTTATAAGTTACTCTCATGGCGGGAAAGAGCGTTTTCCTCAAATTTAGCTGTACAGAATACAACTATCCCTGCGCGCCAGCCAATTCGCCGTCATTTAGCTGTACAAAATACAACTATCTTCCAAACGCTGCCCATTCCCGGGTGAAGTTTGATTTGCACTATCGGAGTAACCTAAGCCTGTAAACGAACAAAACGATTGCCCTCCTTTAAAGAGTGGCAATCGTTTTTGGGTGCGGTTAACCTAAGGAAGCTTACTCGATATCAATGCTCCATTGCCCGTCTGCTTCCACTGAAAAGACATAAATTCCGTCGGATTCGATTTTTTCCGCTGTGGAGCCGGAGTAGTTCCCAATTTCATTAACCAGTAAGAGGCTATCATTCACTTTGACAGCGAAATTGGATTCACCCGTGTGCTTGGATGTGAAGCGGGTCAGCTTGCTTTGCAGCCTTGCAAACACAACATCGTTCCCCTTACCGGATAATTTAACCGGAGCGCTCTTGACGTTCTCGGGGATGCTCTGCTTAATATCTGCTTTCCACGAGCCATCCGACTCCACCTTCAGCATATATTTCCCGCCGTCAGGAATCACGACTAGAGATTTTCCTTTGTAAGGCCCAATTTCATTCACGAGCATTTTTTTGGTATCTCCTGTTTCATCGTACATATAGATCACAAAGTTAGAATCCCCGTTGTCTGTTGCCTCAATTATGGCGATCCCGCTGTTCAAATAAAAGAACTCTGTAGCCTGGTCCTTTTTTCCTTTGAGATGTATGACTTCGTCCTTTGCTGGAGCTGGTGTAGCAGCTGCGGATGTGGCTGAACTAGGTATCCCTTGGTATAACGGCAGCAGCTCAGCGTATAGCTTTTCAACAGTTGCCTTGTCATCCTTTTGAATGGCATTGGCCATTTCCTTGAATTTGCTTTGATTTTTCTTATTTATAAACTCCAGACTATTGAGAATAACTGCTAATACTTCATCTCTAAGTTCTTGGGTGAGGTTCTTTTCCAGATAGCTTTTGGCTAAATTAAGTGATCTGGCTCCTAGCTCCTGGTTTGCTTCATCAAAGGTGTTAATAGTATCCCCGCCAGAGGGTACATCCGTTTCATCGGGTGTAGGTGTGGGATCCGGGTAGCGGCTGGCAACGGAAGCAGGTAGAACTCCACCAATTTTTGTGAAAAGCTTCTTTACATTTTGCACATCATTTTTCTCAATAGAGTCAGCAATCTCCAGATAAGTGAAGGTATTCTCTTTATCCTCCCGGGCCTTAATCCGGATGTTATTGGCAATTTCTTTGGACGACTCAATATTCCATGAATTAGTACCGAAGTTCTCTAGGTATTCCTGCGTCTTATCTTTCACTGAGAAGTTCTTCAGCTCTGGAGCTGGAGTAGGAGAAGCAGTCGGAGCTGCAGAAGGAGTCGCCGTTTCGGCTTGAGTAATCTCATCAGACCCGCCACATCCGCTCAATATCACAGGTGAAGCTAAAGTCATTTTGGATAATTTTCCGTACATGAGTAATTTCCCCCAAATGTTTAATCATACTTAGCCAGTATATCAAAATTGGATTATTTCTACAGTGAAATTTAATAGAACTTTGCATTCCTTACACAAACGTGCCAAACTTGATATGATTAGGATATAGACTTTTATCATGTTGAATTAGGAGGATGTAAGCTGTGTATATGACAGGTTTTGGGTCCTTGCTTGCTGGAGGGTTCAGTATTTTTGCTCTTTTACTCTGGTTGACTTGTCTGGGAATGGGGATATATTTATTTGTGCTGGTGGTGAAGCTTGCCCGCAGGGGAATCATTGCGCTGGATTTGTACAATCACTCCAAAAATCTGGAGATCCGCGAACGTTACGAAGCGGCTCACCGGAGAGATGATTTCTGAATGATTGCATCTGGTGGCAGGATTTATTATACTCCCAATAAGGAATATTCAAATTTGTTATAAATGGAGAGGAGTATGATCGAATGAAGAAGAAGATGACTGCTGCACTGACTGCATTTGCCGTACTTGGAGGAATGGGCACAGGTGTGTACGCCGGAGCCAACCTGCAGGAGATCAAGGCATATCTCAATCCAAGCATCAAATTCAAGATGAACGGCCAGCCCGTACAGCTTAAGAATGGCAGCGGTGCGGTGGTTGCCCCAATTTCCTATAAGGACACAACGTATCTGCCGGTCCGTTCCGTATCCGATCTGCTGGGAGTTACCGTTAAGTTCGATGCTGCAACCAACACCATATCTCTGGGGGAGCAGACAGCGGGCGTACCAATCGCTACAGGTTTTGACGACATGTATCACACCAAAGATCCGGGCAAGACGGTCTTCAAGGACAAGGATTACAAGGATGTCTTCTTCGATAACGCCAGTGGTGACCGCGGCACTTCATTCATGCTCCACCCGAACAAAAAATATCAGAAGCTTTATCTCCAGGTAGCCGCGATCGGCGGAGAGATTAAAGACTTCGCGGTACAAGACAGCGACACCAATACTGTGTTGAAGAAGCAGACCATTGACCCGGCCAGCGGGCTTACTACCATCGAAGTGGATATTGCCGGAGTAAGCAGCCTGTATGTCAACGGAGATGTGAAGGATGGAACCTCGGTCTTCGTTCCGCTTACGACATCGTATTATAAATAAATTCTGAACTTATACATCATTCACGAATGACCCGGGAGCCTTGGCTTCCGGGCTTCTTTTTGTCTATTCGTTGTTTTGAGGAAAAAGAAAATGGGTACTATCCGGTAAGCCTGTGAATCTAACTGGCCATGTAACTTTCAATGAATTGACGAGGAGTGAGAAGATGTACACCAAAAAGCTAATAATGTCCTTATCCTTGACGTTGTCCCTATTGGCCCTCAGTGCCTGCGGTAATGCTGAGGATAAGCCGTCCACCGAATCGATGCAGACCACTGCACCGGCAACAGAGACTGTGCAGACTCCAGCGCCGACAACAGAGGCCGAACAGACTCCAGCACCAACGACAGAGCCGGAGCAGACCCCTGAGGCGACGGCCGGAAGTAACGAGACGGCTGCCGGATCTGCGGACCTGCCGAAATACCTGCCGGAGGACTTCCCGATGCCGGAGAATGTAACGGAGACCATTCTTTCGAATGCGGAGGAGAATGAGGGCAAGAAGACGGCATTGCTGATTTTTAGAACAACGGATAGTATGGAATCGGTAACGAAGCTCTATGATGATTATCTGGCTTCCAAGCTGGGCGATCAGTCCGTGAAGACTATCGATCCCAAGAACCTGATCATTCAAGGCAAGACCAAGGACGATAAGCAGAGCTGGTCAATCATTGGCGGTCCGCTTGCGTCCCAGGAGGGAACCGTGGAGGTTAACGTCATTTGGTCTGAAATTTAGTACGGACAGCCAAGCTGCTGTACACAGAGGAACATCCGTTGAGGCTCGATTCAGAGCGGCCAACGGATGTTTTTTTGATTTGATAAAAAGTGTCGAATTTTGTAATTAAGTAGTATACGTCAGGTGCGGCGGGGATATATAATTAATCTTGTGAACGAAAATTAGTCAGGCGGTGTTATGGTTTGTCGTGGGAACCTGTAGGCTTTATGTTTTTCTCAACGATAGAGACGCTTGCGCTCTATTATCTGATTATGTCTCTCTATAGATTCAAGTGGAGATGGTACATCTGGCAGGCTTTATTTGTCATCTTGCTGAACAATCTGCAAAGCTATCTGTTACGCAATGAACTGGGCATGTCGAATGTTGCACCACTTGTTTTAATCTTGATTTTTATCTTCTTCTTCGCTGCGGTGGTGAGGATGCCGCTCATTCTATCCATCATCGCAACAATATCAGGATTTGCTATTTTTGCCGGGATTCAGACGCTGCTCACCCTGCTCATGTTCGGATCTATATCGAATATTGGTAGTACCGCGAACGGATATTTTCTGCAGGTAGCGACTGCGGCAGCGGTGTTCGGTATTTTTGGGCTTCTGTACCGCAAAGGCAAGGGCTTCACGTTCGACTTGGATAAACTCCGCTTTAAGATAGAAGATATCCTGCTGTCTCTGCTGATTTTCGGCTTCGTAATAGGGATTTCAGTGCTACTCTACTATAATGATATTCTGCTAAATGCCTTGATTTTCCTGGTGATGACTGTATTCCTTCTATATTATTCCACCCGGAGGGAGCGGGAAGATGCTTGAATTCATGTCCGGCAAGCTGGCATTTACGATTAAAAATATCGTACCTGAGCACCCGGCATCCTACGCTGTCCTGAAATTTGCTATTAGCGTAGTGCTTAATGTGGTGTTTATTATTGGGCTGACGCTGGTAGTATCCCTGTTGACGGGCAGGACAAGTGAAGCTCTGCAGATTCTGATCTCCTTTGCCTTATTACGTCAGATGTCCGGCGGAGCCCATCTTAGATCCGGTATTGCCTGTGTCTTGTTTACGGTATGCTTGTTCACGGTCCTATCCTTTGTGGAAGTTAGTTCCCTTTACGTTATGCTAATGAATGGAACTAGTCTGTTAATCGTTTTATGGCTGGCGCCCATTGGGATTGAACGACAGACCCGGATTCCGAGGCGGCACTGGCCTAAGCTGAGAATCGTGGCGTTACTGCTGGTAGCTGCCAATATCGTTATAGGCTCATCTGTTATCGCAGCCAGCTTTTTGGCACAATCCATCAGTCTGATTATAGCTAGAAGGGAGGTGAACATCTGACAATGAGAGCTTTGCAGCGCAAAGTAGTGTATAAGCTTGCTTCTGGTTTGTCCGCCTTGGCTGCCCTTATCGTGTTGGTTACAGCAAGTGTATTATACATTAATCAACCGGAGGTACCTGAAGAGTTACTTAAATAACATTGGAGTTGATCCCTTTGAGCACGATATCTGTTACTAGAGACACAGAGGGAAACACTGGTGTATTCTCACTCGATATTGCAAAAATAACGTTTATGGAATTTGAACGGACTATCTATCGGATCATTGTCCATACGTACGATCAGACCTTTTATACAGTAGGTACGCTGAAATATTGGCTTAATACCCTGGCCAGTTCAGGATATAATTTCGTTCTAGCAGATAGAAACACGTTAATTCAGGTTTCTAACATTATCCAGTTGGATAAGACGTTTCATATTGCTTATTTTGGGGAAGACCACAGAGGAGTCGAGCAAAAGTGTTTTCTGTCAGAGAAGGGCTATAAAGAAATTCTCAAATACGTAAAGACATCCGCATCGGATATTCAATTAGTGGAGCTGCCCCAGTGGTAGCTTTATTTTTTATGGTATATAAAATTAGGCTGACCCTGCGCAGTTTATTCTGCAGCGCTTGGGTCAGCCCTTGTTCAGGTTAGCTTAATCTGCAGCTAATCTGGAGTACATACACAGATCAATGAAGCTTCCTTTGGACCGCTCACTCTGCCTCAATATTCCTTCCAGCGAAAAGTTTAATTTCTGCAGTACCTTAATAGAATTGATATTAGCAGGCTCCACCTTTGCTTCTATTCTATTGAAGCCCAGTGTATCAAACGCATAATCTATTAGTGCGCGAAGGGCTTCAGGCACATATCCTTTTCCCCAGCACTCGCGGCTAAGCTCATAACCGATCTCTGTCTTGGCATTGTCATAGTCCAGCGCATTGAAACCACAGGAGCCGATAATCCGGCCGGATTCTGCTTCCGTGATGGAATAGCGGATCGCCTGATTCTCGGTGGCTAACTTATGAAGCAGCTCAATCATCTCCACGGCCTGACTCTCATCCGTGAAGCTGCTGATATTCATGAACCGGGTGACTTCAGGATCGGACCAGATCGGGAACAGGCTGGCTGAATCGGCGGTGCGCATTTGTCTTAATACTAATCTCTCGGTTTGTAATTCTGTAATCATCAATAAGTTACCTCCATTAAATATATATGGTATTGGTGAGGTACAACTATTGATATCTGCGCATAGTTCAGTCCTTTCCGTGTGTAAGCTGTCTCTATTATATAGAATGCAAGGGAGGAAGTTAAGATCGATTCAGGACCGGTTCAACAAATCTTCATACAGTCCTGTCAGGGATGCAACTGTTTCGTATTCCTCCTAACAAGGTAAACTTTAGATAAAAGGATCTGGAGGGTATTATGAGAAAAACGGTACTGGTAATGTTGTTCTTGTTCGTATTGACGGCTTGTGCGGATTCAAAGGACGGGGTAACCACCAAAGACTTAGCCATTCAAAAGGTGAACGATCATAAAGCCGTTGTTGAGTATGGAATGAGCCGTGCAGAAGCGGAAGAGGTATTGGGTAAGGGGGAGGATAAGGATATTGCGAATTCAGTCATGTATAGCTCTGGCGTGAGGATTATGTACCGGGAGGATAAAGTGGCAGGGATTACTCTGGCAGAGGAATCGAAAGATACATATAAAACCACTGGCGGTTTTAAAATTGGCATGTCTAAGGATGACTTCAAACAAATCTATGGCGATCAATATCTGAAGGAGATGGAGCGCAACCTGGATTATGCTTACGATGCCACCAACAAGCGATATTTGCAGGAGAAAGAGTGGGTGGCGAAAGCGGAGGATGACACGAAAATATATGTAATTTCAGCCATGTTCAACGGTAAGGGTGAAGCAGACGCCGTTGTATTGGTGGATAAGCGAATGGCGATAACATTAAGGTAGAGGGGGGGCTGAAAGATAAAACATATTCTTGTATGTTTCATAGAGCTTAGGGGACAGAATAGCAGTATATGGAGCCCGAAAGCCTGGCTTTGTCTACAACGAGTAGTTCTGCCATGATATAATCAGTGTTTGAAGAAGTGTATAACGATTAATATACTGAACTACTCCTGTCTGCCGAATGACCGTCATCATAATGTGTTTCATCTTCGTGAAGATCACACTGGAATTTCTCTTAATAACGATCTTGAGATTCATGTGATGGAATTAACGAAGCTCGAGGAGCAGCTGACCATGAATGAACCGATGTTGAAAAAAGCAATGGATACGCTGGAGTTCCTGAGTCAGGATGCCGCTACAAGGATGGAGTATGAAGCCCGGAAGAAGTATTTGCGTGATGAGGCATCACGGATGAATGGGGCTAAGGCTGAGGGGATTGCTGAAGGTTTGGCCACAGGAGAACATAAAAAGGCTGTGGAGGTTGCTAAGAATATGTTGAGAATTGGGCTTGAAGTTAAGATTATTTCACAAGTTTCTGGACTTTCGGAACAAGAAATTTTAAAATTGTAATTCCTTTGATAGATGCTAAAATATTGCAAAGTTAACACCGTTGCAGTGAAATTTTAACAGATGCTAAGCATTGCCCCTTCATATCATAAAAATTATCTTGCCATTCCCTCACGTCCTGTGTTATTATAAATTTCGTTGCAGGACGGTAGCTCAGCGGGAGAGCACTATCTTGACAGGGTAGGGGTCATGGGTTCGAACCCCATCCGTCCTATATGCAGAAAGCCTTGATAATCAAGGCTTTCTTTGTTTTTATGAACAGAGAACAACAAACAGAGAAGCTATTGACGTTTAGCGTTAGATGACTTTACGTGTCTAATGCAATGTTATGGTTTCTTTTTTTATATGCATTTAGAGAATGACAAAAAACCACGACACCCCATCCATAATATATTACAATAATGGCGCTTCTCTGGAAGATTCTAACGAACTATAAAAGGTGGAATTCTATCATGATCGTAACATTGCATGAAGCGGAGTGCCCTGGGGTGAGTCTCAAGTATGTAGTGATTTTTATGAAGCAAGGGAACGATTGGGTGCTGGTGCGGCACCGTGAGCGGTCCACATGGGAATTTGCCGGCGGGCATATTGAGGCGGGTGAGAGTCCCGGGGAAGCTGCGGTAAGAGAGCTTTACGAAGAGACAGGTGCTGAAGAATATGAACTGCATCCGTTATGCATCTATTCGGTCAGTAGTGAAGAGCTGGCAGAGAGCTACGGGATGTTGTATTATGCAGATGTCATAAGGTTCGGAAATTTGCCCCCGTACGAAATGGCGGAGCTTCGAAGCTTCAGCGAGCTACCGCAGGCGGTGACATACCCGGGGATTTACCCCACGCTATATGCGAGAGTGTGTGAATATGTGAAGCATCTATGAATCCATCGTAATGCTGAAAGGAGGCCCAGCTCATGAGTTACGAGATTACGAGGTTTAGGCGTCTTGGCGACTACCTGAGATCACGCCGGGAACGTCTGCAGCCTGAAGCTGTAGGGATCAAGGAAACGAACAGTCAGCGCAGAACACCAGGGCTGCGCCGGGAGGAGGTTGCGGTTCTGGCTGGTCTCAGCAGCACCTATTATACTTGGCTGGAGCAGGGCAGGGAGGTTACCGCCTCCAGAGAGGTTATGGAGAGTCTCAGTCAGGCGCTACGGTTGTCGGCAGATGAGCGTAAGCATCTGTTTGAGCTATGGAATCCGGGCTTGCCGGATACACTTGCTTCTATAGATACAGCCAGTCCGGAGCTGAATCCGCAGTGGCGGGATATTATCCGCCAATTGACTTATCCGTCTTTTATTACGAATGAGCGGTCTGAGGTACTGGCTTGGAATGATAAAGCGAGTGAAGTGCTTAGTGATTTCGGAAGTCTGCCTGCTTCAGAGCGCATTATGATGCGTCTTCTGTTCCTGGATCTGGAGCTGCGCCGCCGGATGCGGAACTGGGAGGAGTTCGCAATCTATTCAGTAGGGGTGTACAGAACCTATTATGACATGAACCTGCACGATCCCTGGTACAAGGAGATGGTCGATCAGCTCTTGGAGGACAGTGCGGATTTCGCCAGGGTGTGGAAGCAGCACAATATTCAAGGCAAGAAGGTCAACCGTGTGGTCATAGAGAGTCTTGGCACGAGCCAGCCTGTAGTCTACGATATCAATTCGATGGCCAATCTGGCGGATCACCCGGGTCTGCATATTTGTATCTACACCCCTGTCTTAACCTAGCAGAGAATCACCTGAAGGCGCATATCTTACTGGTCTGCTGCTCCCTGGTAATGATCTTACTAGCATGAACGTACTGTGGCTGCTCCACGGCAGGACGGTTAGAATAAGGTCATGTTCATAAGATCTATTACAGGGACAAGAGGAGGCAACCATATGCACACAAGAACACTTGGGAACGAAGGGCTGATCGTATCGGCTCTGGGACTCGGAACGATGATGATGCCGGATAATGAAGAGTCTGTACGAACCATTCATGGCGCGCTTGACCTGGGCGTAACCCTGCTGGACACAGCGGATATCTACGGAGCTTTCGAGCAGCAGCGCTTCGGCGGCAATGAACGGCTTCTCGGACGGGCACTTAAGGGCCGGAGAGATCAGGCTGTGATTGCGACCAAATTCGGCATTACGCATACTCAGGGACCCAAGGGAGACCCGGCCTATATCAAAAAATCCGTAGATGCCAGCCTCTATCATCTCGGCACAGATTATATCGATCTGTACTATCAGCACCGTCCTGATCCGAACACCCCTATAGAGGAAACCGCCGGTACCCTGGCTGACCTCGTCAAGGAAGGGAAGATCCGTTATATCGGCTTATCCGAGGCTTCGCCTGAACTGATCCGCCGGGCACATGCGGTGCATCCGTTGACCGCCCTGCAGACAGAGTATTCGCTCTGGAGCCGGGAGGTGGAGGATGAGATTCTGCCGCTGGTCAAGGAGCTGGGCATCGGCTTCGTTCCTTATAGCCCGCTGGGCCGCGGTTTTCTGACTGGACAGATCAAGAGCTTCGATGATCTGCCGGAGGATGATTACCGCCGCCATTACCCTCGGTTCCAGGGAGAGAACTTCACCCGGAACCTGGAGGTCGTCTCGCTGATCGGGCAGATGGCGGCCGAGAAAGGCTACGCCCCGGCACAGCTAGCCCTGGCCTGGCTTCTAGCACAAGGAGATCAAATTGTACCGATTCCCGGCACGAAGCGGCTGGAGCGGTTACAAGAGAACCTCGGAGCGATTGAGGTTACATTGACGGCAGAGGATCTCGCCCGGATTGAGCGGATATCCCCGCAAGGTATTGCAGCCGGAGCACGTTACCCCAGCCAGAACTAAGTTATCACACAGAGCGGACAGCCGCTGTGTATTCATCAATATTAAGACCCCGGAGCGTCCTTGCCTTCGCCGCTTGCTTTCGTGAGCGGTATGAGAGGCAGAACGCTTTTGTCTTTCATCCGCTCTATTTCCTCCTCTATGCGCTCTACATCTATCCGCTCGAACAGCAGCTCAAGCTCCAATATAGGCTGCTCTGCCAGGACGGATACCGGGTGCCATACGGGTTGTTCAATGGACAGGAAGCCTCTAATCTTCTCGCAGGAGAAAGGGATGAACGGGTTCAGCAGGTTAGACAGGTTGGCAATAATCTGAACACAAGTGTACAGCGTGTTAGCCCCGGCCGCAGGATCATGCTTGATCTGGAGCCATGGCTGCTGCTGATCGAAATACTTATTGGCCTGGCGGATATGCGAGAAGATGAATTCCAGGGCTTCCTTGAAGTGTCCGGCTTGGGTCAGCCTGCCTGCCTCCTCATACAGATGCTGCAGACTGCTAGCCCATGCTTCGTCCAATACTCCATCTGGAACTCTGCCCTTCCAGAACTTATTCACGAATACGAGGCTGCGGTTGACGAAATTGCCGAACGCGCCCAGCAGCTCGCTGTTATGGCTATAGATGAACTCTCTCCAGGAGAAGTCGGCATCCCGCTTCTCGGGACCGTTCGCAGTCAGGAAATAACGGACTGAGTCCGGGTCATACCGGCTGAGAATATCCGGCACCCAGACCGCCCAGTTGCGGCTGGTGGAGAATTTCTGCCCTTCCAGGGTCAGATATTCAGAAGAGAAGATCCGGTCCGGCAAATGAAGTTCCTCAGCTCCAAGCAGGATAGCAGGCCAGATCAGGCTGTGAAAAGGAATATTGTCCTTCCCGTGCACATAGTAAGCGGTTATAGGCGGCTGCCCATCGTTATCTTGTGCGGACACTACAGACCAGAAATCCTCCCAGCGGCCCCCCGTCTCGGCGGCCCATTGCTTGCTGGCCGCCAGATAACCGCTGACCGCTTCGATCCAGACATAGATTTTCTTGTCTGCGAAGCCTGGGGTGGGGACATCCACGCCCCAGTCCAGATCGCGTGTTGCTGCGCGGTCCTGCAGGCCTTCCTGCAGATATCTGCGGGTTAGACGGACGGCATTGTCTCTCCAGCCCTGCGCGGAATCAGCATATTCTGTGAGTGCTTGCTGGAAGCTGGACAGCGACAGATAGTAATGCTGAGTAGAGCGCAGCACAGGCGTAGAGCCGCAGAGGGCGCATGTGCGCTCCAGCAGATCCACCGGATCGAGAATCGTTGAACAGTAATCGCATTGGTCTCCCCGGGCCTGCTGTCCGCATACCGGGCAGAGGCCATGAACATAACGGTCCGGCAAGAAGCGCTGGTCCTGCTCACAATAACACTGGAGACTCGATTTCTGGTACAGATACCCGTGATCCAGCAGCTTAAGGAACAGCTCCTGCACCGTATTGTGGTGATGTGCCTGATCGGTCCGGGTATACAAGTCATAAGTGAAGCCCAAGTCGCGGAAGCAAGCGGCGAACTCCTCATGATACCGGCTGGCGAATTCACCCGGGGCTACACCCTCCTGCGCCGCCTGTACAGCAACGGGGGTACCGTGACAATCACTGCCGGATACATAGAGCACAGCATCACCTTTAGCACGGTGGTAGCGCGCCAGAATATCTCCCGGAAGAATGCTGGCGAGTCTGCCCAGATGCAGGGAGCCGTTGGCATAAGGCCAAGCCCCTCCAATAAAAATGTTAGTCATATTTCTCTCCTCCTCAAATGATGTGAACGCAAAAAAGGCACTCATCCCCTAAAGGGACGAGAGCCTGTGCTCACGTGTTACCACCCAAATTCATCAATGCCTCGCAGCATCCACCTCTTCAGGTACGTCCGCAGATTAAAGCGGGTATACCCTAGCATGGTAACGGATGCGGGTTCCGGCGCAGCCTACGTCCCGGCGATGCGGGCTTCGATGCGCAGCTCTGAGACCATATTCCCGAGGGTTTTCTTTGCTCCTTTTCAGCATCCGGAGCTCTCTGTGGAAGAATTGCCAGGGTACTCTTTCTCTTCGCAGCTATTGTGGTTATCCTAATTACTGGATATCATATACGCAGGCCGGGAGATTTGTCAACACCGTAAGTCTATTTGCAATCCACTGCACTCCTGTGCGACAGTAGAGAGTAAGGGCTAACGGGAAGGAAGCAGAGGAGTGCCTGATCCTGGCCTGGAATTGAAGCGACACAGTGATCAAAAGGAGATTGAGACTATTGCAGGAAAACAAACAGGAGAAAAAAAGCTCGGGGGCATGGGGGTGGCTGGGCAGTGGGGCGGTACTGCTGCTGCTCAAGGGAAAAGCCATTATCTCTCTGCTTAAGCTGGGGAAAATCGCAGGTCCGCTGATCTCCATGATGGTATCGATCTGGGCTTATGCACTGATTTCACCATGGCAATTTGCTGTGGGCTTCGTTGCATTATTATTCGTTCATGAGATCGGCCATGTTATCGCGGCTAAGCGGATCGGGCTGCCGGTAAGCGCACCGCTGTTTATTCCTTTTATGGGTGCGCTGATTACGATGAAGAAGCAGCCGCTGGATGCCAGAGAGGAAGCTTATGTCGCTTTTGGCGGCCCTATACTGGGGAGCATCGGCGCGCTGATCGTGTTCGGAGCAGCTTATTATTATCATAGTCCTTTGTTATACTCGCTGGCATACGTCGGGTTCTTGCTTAACTTGATTAACCTGCTGCCGATCCATCCGCTGGATGGGGGGCGAATTGCCACGGCGGTAACACGCTGGTTATGGCTGGTAGGGCTCGTTGGCGGCCTGGCTGTAATTATTTATCTGAAATCCATCCTGTTCTCCATCATCTGGGTAATGTTCGCTTATGATATGTATAAGAAGTACATCAGCCGGCGGACGAAGAATCAGATGCATACTGTGCTCAAAAGCTTCCTGATCCCCATCGGGGATCTGCAGGAGCAAGGATATCTGATCCCCGGCCCCGAGCATAAGCGGGAGCTGCCGTTCACCACCTACAGTGATTTGAACCGCCAGCAGTTTGTCGGCGTACGCTGGGATAACCTGGATTACTATGGAACGACGACCATGCCGGTGCAGTCGCTGATCGGAAAAGTCAAAGTCGTGCAGCTCGATCAGCTGTATGTGGATGCCAGCCTGCAGATGAAGATGACCTGTGAGATCAGCTTCACGGTATATGACAATGATAAGTACTATGAAGTACCGGCTGCTACCCGCTGGAGATATGGGGCCGCGTATTTTGTCCTTGCCGGAGTTCTTGGGGGTATGATGTATCTTGTCCATGTAGTTGGCAATGTAAATCTGTAAATCTTCGTTTATGAACCTCCCGATTCGTCAAAGCTGTAAAGAGCCGAGAAGGATGAGGAGGTTAACAACAATGCGTTTGGCAAGAGTATGTTTCTTATGGATTGGAGCATGTCTCCTTCTGGGAATCGCCGGATGTACGGCAGGTAAGCAGGTTCCTGAATATACGGATGTTCACAGGATGACCGGACTAGACGGGAGTCTGAATTCACGGGATAGCCTGACCTCGCCGGTTCTGCGGGATGTGTATGACCGCTCGATTCCCGAGGAGGTCTATGAGACTCCGTAAGTAAGGTGGCCGGAGGTTCCCTGTCCACGGGCCTTGCCCTGAAGCTCTCAGGCTCTATACAGGATATTAATAATTCTGTATAATGCTCCATATTGATTGGAGCTATAGAGAGGAGCCAGGGAGATGGCAGTGGAAATCGTACATGTTACTACAGAGGAGCAGCTTCAAATGGCGCTGGAGATCCGCAAGAAGGTGTTTGTGGAAGAACAGAAGGTGCCGGTAGAAGAGGAAATCGATGAATATGATACCATCAGTGAGCATGTGCATCATTTCCTGCTCATGGAGGGCGGGCAGCCGGCTGCAACCGGCCGGCTGATCTATTATAAAGCGGACACTGCCAAGATGCAGCGGATTGCCGTTCGGGAGGCCTTCCGCGCTAAGGGATGCGGACGTATCCTGCTGCTGGCTATGGAAGAACGGGCACGTGAGCTGGGTCTGCAGGCTTCCATTCTGGATGCCCAGTGTCAAGCAGAACCATTTTACAGCAAGCTCGGCTATGAAGTAATCTCCAAGGAGCCCTTCTATGATGCCGGGATTCTACATGTAAGAATGAGTAAAGCCCTGTAATCTGCCGGATACATACTCTTTCGCTGCTATGGACAAGCTAGAATCGGGCCAGGGGAGCTGGCTAATTCTAGTGCGAAGGAGACGATCCTAAGTGATGAATCAAGAACGGGAACGCTTTATTGCCGCCAAACGTAACGGTGACGGGGACCTGACCGGGTTCCAGACCTCCTCCGGACGCGTGCTGGATTATCAGCAGGCACTTCAGGAGGTTCAGTCCGGCAGCATCGCAGGGGTCAATGTATTTAAGGGCAAAGACGGCGAAATGTATATCCGCGGCGATGCAGATGGAGATCCTACGAACAATCTGGATCAGCTTCCGCAATTTTAGCCGGGCATAGATAACAGGGGGAACGGCCGGACAGGCGTCTTACAGGCGCTGAAGTCTGGCCGTTTCTATGTGCTAAGGGGGACTCCGGCTTCTCTGAAAATACTTCGTTTAAGGTCTGCTGTACATGCCGAAACCGGTTGCTGAAGGGCTTGGTTTTCTTTTCTTCTGCAAAAAGAAATAAAACCCTGAATTCTGCGCAACTTGTCGAAGGCTTAGCAGTATACATTAACAGCATGAATTATTTGGAGGGGCTTTACAATGAGATGGAGAAAAATTGCTCTGTGCACGGTTGTGTTTTTCATGATGGGAAGCTCCTATTTGTTCGCGGACGCTGTGAACCAGAAGATCAAAGTATGGAGCAATGGAAAGGAAATAGCCGATGGCGGCTATTTGATTGACGGCAAGACCTATATTCCCGCCAGGGAGGCCGGGGGTATCGTCAGCTGGGACGGCTCGGGCAGAGTAACGATCCTCAAGCCGAATGTTCATATCGTACTCTTCAAAGGCGACACGGTATTCGGCAATGTTAACACAGGCAAGCTGAAGATGAAAATTCTAACGCAGGTGGACAGCCTCAAGGACAGCATCGCTGCCGTGAAGGTGGCAATCACTGATCCTGCCGGGAATGTGAAGGATATTCTCGAGGATGCCGTCGGCTCCAAGAATGAGGATTTCTGGTTCTCCACACCGGAATTCACCTATGATTTCAAGGAACCGGGCAAATATAGCGTAGGCTTCTTCATGAAGGCGTCGAAGAACGGAGATTACATTCTTGTGTCCGAGAAGGTAGTTACGGCTTCATCCAAAAATTAAGTCTCTCCTGCAAATTGACCTGTCCTTATCTTACGTGTTACGATACCAAATGTAGGATAATTCAATTAAAGTGAGGTATTACAATGAGCGATCACAAACATGAGCATGGCCATGAACATGGTGAAGCATGCGGTTGCGGACATGATCACGACCATGAGCACGAGGAGTTTGTGCTGACCTTGACGAACGAGCAGGGCGAAGATGTAGAAATGGTACTGGTAGAAACGTTCGACGTAGGCGAGAAGTTGTACGCCCTGCTGCTTGAGCGCGAAAATCCGGAAGCAGACGGAATCATCCTTCGTATGGAAGAAGAAGACGAGGAAATGGTTCTGTACAACATTGAAGATGAAACTGAATGGAAAGCTGTTGAAGAAGCTTATAACGAGCTGCTTGCCCAGCAAGAATAGATTTCAGGCATTCATGCAAAACCCCGATACTATACGTATCGGGGTTTTGCATGTCGCACTGCTATAGGACAAGCCTTAGGAGATCGGCTCAGCTTCGACAATTACTTTTATATTGGTAATGCTGCGGTCTTCGGGTCCTTTGACGGGCAATCCGATTTCTACATGGTCAATGATATAGTCGATATTATCCTGGGTAATAACTTCTCCAGGGAGAAGAATAGGAATTCCCGGCGGATAGACGTAGATGAATTCTGCAATGATGTAGCCGGCAGACTCCCGGAAGGGAATCAGCTGCGTATCCGCATAGAAGGCATCTCTCGGGATTAGGGCCAGCTGCGGAATATTCGGCACCTGTACCTTAAGCTCATAGATCTCACCCTTGCTGTAATGGATCGCTGAGAGCACCTGCAGCGCCGCAAGCAGCTTATCTACAGATTCCTTAGTATCTCCAGGGGTAATCAGGCAAAGAATATTATACATGTCGCTGAGTTCAACTTCGATGTTGTACTTCTGCCGGAGCCAGTTCTCGGTCTCGTAACCGGTAATACCCAGATGCCTTACATGAATGTTCAGCTTCGTCGGATCATGATTGAAGGTGGCTTCTGTTCCGAGAATTTCTTTGCCGAAGCTGTACAGCCCCTCGATCTCGTTGATCGAATTGCGGGCATAATTGGACAAGGCGATGGTTCTCGCCGCCATCTCATGGCCGTTCAGGGCAAGGTTGCGTCTGGAGGTATCCAGAGAGGCAAGCAGAATATATGAGGTTGAAGTGGTGGTCAGCATGCTGAGAATGGTCTGTACCCGCTGTGGGTTGACAAGACCCGTCTTGGCATTGAGGTTCAGTACCGAGCTCTGCGTCATGGAGCCGCCCAGCTTATGCACACTGGTTGCTGCCATATCTGCACCGGCCTGCATGGCCGATACCGGTAAGTCCTCATGAAAATGAATCAGTACTCCATGTGCCTCGTCCACAAGTACGGGAACCCCGTAACTGTGGGCCAGGTCGACAATCGAACGGAGGTCGGCGCATACGCCGAAATACGTCGGATTGATAACGAGGACACCCTTGGCATCCGGATGGCGCCTTAAAGCCCGTTCCAGCGAGCTGGTGGTTATGCCGTGGTCTATCCCAAGATTCTCATCCTGTACAGGAGAGACGAAAATAGGCTTGGCTCCGGAGAAAATAATGGCCGACATTACCGATTTGTGAATATTGCGCGGCACAATAATTTTGTCTCCTTCTGAGCAGACAGAGAGGATCATAGTCATGATGGCATTGCTCGTGCCTTGTACACTGAAATACGTGTAATCGGCGCCGAAAGCCTCTGCAGCCAGCTTCTGAGCTTCAAGAATAACCCCGGTGGGCTGATGAAGATCATCAAGCGGTGCAATATTGATCAAATCTATGGATAGAGCGTTATCGCCGATAAACTCACGGAATTCGGCATCGGTCCCTAGCCCCTTCTTATGTCCCGGAATATGGAATTGAACTGGATTTCCGGCGGCATGCTTTTTGAGAGCAGTGAAGAGGGGAGTAGCTTGTTGATTCATTTAATGCTGTCACAACCTTTCGCGAAGAGTGGTTTTTTGATTTCGCTGAAGCAAAAGGCGTCCCCGGAGGGACAGAATACCTATTTCTACTTGAGCAAGCATCAGTATAACAAATCAATCAACATAATACTAGGATGTGATGAAATGTCTGGCAAAGCAGCGGAACGTATGCATATCAGTTTAGCCTCACCGTTCATATTAAAAATGTGGATCATTATTTTCCTGGTCGAATTCGTCAAAGGATCGCTGCTGGTAGCTCTGCTGCCGGTCTATATGGAGAATATTCTGGGCCTCTCCGTAACGGTGGTCGGGTTCGCCTTCGCGCTGCAGTATCTCGGGGATAACCTGTTCCGCAGCCCGTTCGGCTGGGTCATGGAGCGGATCGGCTACCGCTGGACGATGACAGGAGCGCTGCTGCTGCTGCTGGTGGCAGTCGGGCTGATTATCTATGCCAAAGATGCCGTAAGCTTGTCCCTCGCCTGTCTGATTCTGGGGATCGGCACCTCGCCGCTGTGGCCTTGTACGATGACTGGTATCACCGAGCTGGCAGGCTCTACCCAGAGCGGCAGCAGCGGCGCAGCCATGGGGGCGGTGGAGATGGCCTCACTGGCCGGAACCGGCGTCGGTCCGATTATCGTCAACTTCATGATGGATCATGGCGGACAGGGCTACCGGACGGTCTTCCTGGTGCTGATGGGCTTCGCTGCTGCTGTTGTAGCCGTGGCGCTGTTCCTGCCCTCGAAGATCGGCGGTCATGCGCCGCGCGTTGTCCGAGAGATATCGGCGGAAGGGCCACCGGTGCCGCGTAAGCCGGTAAGGCCCCTGGAGAGTCTGAAGCGGACCTGGCAGCAGGTCACCTCCTCCCTGAAGGTAAGCCGCCTGCTGTTCCCGGCATTGTTCCTGCAGGCTTTTGCGATCGGGCTTATGACCCCGGTGGTCACCTTGTTCGCACGTTCGGAGCTGCATGTCACCCCCAACCAGTTCAGCCTGCTGCTGATTGCCGGAGGAGGGATTACCGTGCTAACCCTTATACCCGCCGGGAAGCTGGTCGATAAGGTCGGCACCTCCATCTTCCTTAATATCGGCTTCCTGCTGGCAGCCTGCTCCATGGCTTTCTTCTCACAGGTCCGCTGGCTGCCGCTGGCCTTCGTGGCGGTGGCGCTGGTCGGGATCAGCTATGCGCTGATTCTCCCGGCGTGGAACGCCTTCCTGGCCAAGCAGGTGCCGGAGGGTGAGCGCGGGACCGTCTGGGGGCTCTTCCTGACGCTGCAGGGCTCAGGGATGGTTGCCGGTCCGGTGGTGTCAGGCAAGCTGTGGGATACGGTCAGCCACGGTGCCCCTTTTCTGGCCAGCGCGGGTGTAATGGTTGTGTTATTCGGCCTGCATCTGCTGATCGTCCACCGGACGAAGCTGAAGCACGGCAGGGCGCACTGAGTAGAGCGGACACAGGGGGGGGGAGCCCGTGTGGAAATGCAATAAGCCGTAGACTGCCTGAAAAGGAGGCGCAATGCGGCTTTATTGCTGTTTTTGCATATAAAAGGGCTGGTCTAACTCACCTAAAACGAGTTCCAGCGTTTGGAAAAGGCCAAAAACGGGTAAAAATAGTCAATAAACCAAGTTACCGCTACATATTATGAAGTATAAAATAAGTGTAAGCCACACAAAGCATCAAGGTGCAAGCGGAGGTCCGGCAGTCTGTTCTACTCTTAGGTTAGGCCGTGAAGCTGACTATGCTTAAATCAAGCAGTTAGGGGGGAGTGCCGTGAACAAAAACGATGAAGTGGAGTACTGCAATCTGGAGCTGCGGTTCGACAGACAGCATATCCAGGATCTAATCAAGGACCTGATCAAGGAAGGTTATTCCCTGTACTGGAGTGAGAACGAGAGTGTTTTTCTTATTTCGGTGCGCACCGGCCGCAAGCTTGTGAAGCTGCGCTTCCAGAGGATTAAGGACGGCTTCAAGCTGGTGGGAGACTACATGATCCGTGATGCGCGCCTGTCAGAATGGATGGAGAAGCTGATTGGGGATATGAGAGGTCATGCCGTTGTCAAGCGCTTCCGCGACCGTCAGATCATTATAGAGAATATTTTATTCGGTGAAGTCATCCGCCTGGTGGAGATTTCCGGTTATCAGCAGCGTGTGCTGTACCAGAAGGGGCCGCTGCTGTCGGATCAGGAGCTGACGAAGCTGTTCTACTCCATAGAGGGCGAAGAGCGGATCCGTGACCGCAGGCTTGCCGTGGATGAACAGCTCGACTTGCTGAATGAAGCTATGCGTGAGCGAGATACGGAAGCGGTGGCGGCCAGCACAGCGAGGCTTGAGCAATTGACCAGGGAGCTGGCAGCGCTGGAGTGGTAGTGCACTGAGTGAACTTAGGCGATTAAGGGCATCCCATAATGGGGTGTCCTTTTATTGTGCCTTTCTGGTGGAGGGGGTTCACTTCTGCGGACAAAACCGTTAAAATAGTCATTGTGAGCAATTTCCCTGATGGATCGAAGTTTGTCAATGAAATTGATCTCTCTTTCGCAGGCAGAACTTTGCTGTCTCTGACAAAGGGTGGTATTCTTATACTGCGAGAAATGGATTTCACAAAAATACAGGGTGCAAAGGGTGGAGAACCAGATGTCAAAACAACAAATCGGCGTTATTGGCTTGGCGGTAATGGGCAAAAATTTGGCTCTTAACATCGAGAGCAAAGGCTTCAGCGTATCCGTGTTTAACCGTTCCCCGGAGAAGACACATGATCTGGTCGCAGAAGCAGCAGGCAAGAACCTGGTAGGCACGTTCTCCGTTGAAGAGTTCGTAGGGTCGCTGGAAGTACCGCGCAAGATTCTGATCATGGTTCAGGCAGGCCAGGCTACGGATGCCACCATTGAGCAGCTTCTGCCGTATTTGGATCAAGGCGATATCATCATCGATGGCGGTAACGCTTATTTCCCTGACACGGTACGCCGCAGCAAATATCTTGAAGACAAAGGCTTCCGCTTCGTCGGCACCGGCGTGTCCGGCGGTGAAGAAGGAGCACTCAAGGGTCCTTCCATTATGCCTGGCGGTCAAGAAAGCGCGTATAAGCTGGTTGAACCTATCCTTACGGCGATTTCAGCTCACGTGGGCGGAGAGCCTTGCTGTACATATATAGGGCCGGACGGCGCAGGACACTATGTCAAAATGGTGCATAACGGCATCGAGTATGGCGACATGCAGCTGATCGGCGAAGCCTACCACCTGCTCAAGGACGTTCTGGGTCTGGATGCCAAGGAGCTGCACAGCACCTTCGCAGAGTGGAATAACGGCGAGCTGGACAGCTATCTGATCGAGATTACGAAGGATATCTTCGCCCAGTATGACGAAGAGACCGGCAAGCCGATGGTGGACGTCATCCTTGATGCTGCCGGACAAAAGGGTACCGGCAAGTGGACAAGCCAAAGCTCGCTGGATCTCGGCGTTCCGCTGTCCATGATTACCGAATCCGTCTTCTCCCGCTTCCTGTCTGCCATGAAGGAAGAACGCGTTGAAGCCAGCAAGGTGCTGAGCGGCCCTGCTACGGCTCCATTCGATGGTGACAAGGCTGAATTCATCGAGAACGTGCGTAAAGCGTTGTTCGCCAGCAAGATCGTATCGTATGCCCAGGGCTTCGCCCAGTTGCGTGTGGCTTCTGACGAATACGGCTGGAATCTGAAATACGGCGAGCTGGCCAAGATCTGGCGCGGCGGCTGCATCATCCGTTCCCGGTTCCTGCAGAACATCACGGATGCCTATGCCAATAATGCAGAGCTGAAGAACCTTCTGCTTGATCCGTTCTTCAAGGATGTTATGGACAACTACCAGTCGGCATGGCGCAAGGTTATCGCTTCGGCTGTAACTCTGGGTATTCCGGTTCCGGGATTCTCCAGCGCCCTTGCATACTACGACAGCTACCGTACAGAACGTCTTCCGGCGAACCTGCTGCAAGCACAGCGCGATTACTTCGGCGCTCACACCTTCAAGCGTGTGGACAAAGAAGGCGTGTTCCACCACAACTGGCTGGCAGAGTAACAGGCAGCGTTCAGCTTATTGCTTAGGAACCCGAGATGCTTTCCGCTTCATGCGGAGGGCTTTCGGGTTTTTTGCATCCATGAGGCATAGCCATGGCAGGCACAGCCCGCCTGAAAATGAAGGCTGCCGGCATTGTGCAAACTTTTCACCCTGTGTTATGATATGACAAATGTCGCGGCTTGGAGGTTGTTATGGACGATCGAAATATCATTCTCGTCGGGATGATGGCTACGGGGAAATCCACAGTAGGCGCCATTCTGGCCGAGGAGCTTGACTATGAACTGGTTGATCTGGATGCAGTGATTACCGGAAGAGAGGGCCGTAGTATTGCGGATATCTTCGCGGAAGGCGGAGAGCAGGCATTCCGGAGTATTGAATCAGCGGTACTTCAGGAAATGCTGCAGGGAGAGCGCAAAGTGATCTCTACAGGCGGAGGGGCGGTGCTTGCGCCGGGGAATGCCGAAGTCATGCTGGAGCATGGATTCGTAGTGGCCCTTACAGCCTCGGAGGATACCATTATTGAACGGGTCAGCGGGGATGAGAACCGGCCGCTGCTCGCCGGCAATGCGGCAAACCGGGTCCGTTCCATTATGGAACAGCGCAGAGAAGCTTACCGTTTCGCGCATTGCACGGTCGATACAACGGAGTTAAATGTGGCAGAGGTCTCGCAATACATTTTACTGCGTTACCGCGCTTGAGCTTTTATGTGTGTTGGCGCTATGCATCAGGATGAGGCTATTCCGCGCTGGTATCATCCCACTCGATCATGCCGCCGCTCAGGTTAGAGCCTTGAATGCCGAATTGCTGCAGATATTCACAGACCCGCTGGCTACGGTTGCCGGAACGGCAAATGAAGATGATCTCAGTGTCTGACGGAAGCTTCTCCGTCTGCTGCGGGATCTGGCCCATCGGGATATGCTGCGCACCGGGAATCATGCCGAAGGCAACCTCATCCTCTTCACGGACGTCGATCAGTACAAGTTCTTCGCCGGCAGCGAGCCGTTTACGCAGCTCCTGCGGTGTAATTTGCGGAATTTCATTCATGATAGTACCCTCTTTTCTGCCCGAATGGGAATGGATTCTCTTCACGCAATAATAACACAACTGCGGATTACCCTGTCAAACAGGCCCGTACATACAGACTATATATTATGAAGGAGCGCTTATACTATGGACGTTATTGTTAGGCCTACGCCGACGCTGCAAGGAGAATTCGGAGCCCTGTCCTCCAAAAACTACACCACGCGCTACCTGCTGGTAGCCGCTCTCTCTGAAGGAGTCAGCACGATCTACCATCCTGCCCACAGCGAGGACAGCGACGCGATCCGCAGATGTATCGCTGATCTCGGTGCAGTCCTGACCGAAGATGATGAGAAAATCATCGTGCAGGGGTTCGGCCGCCATCCCCGTGACGTAAAGGAGCTGAATGTCGGTAATGCCGGCGCTGTGCTGCGCTTCCTGATGGCGGTGGCTGCGCTTAGCCCGGAGGTTACCTTCGTGAATACGTATCCCGATTCTCTGGGCAAGCGGCCGCATGACGACCTGATTCTGGCACTTGGCCAGCTCGGCGTGGAAGTAGAGCATAATAACGGAAGACTGCCGATTACGATCCGCGGCGGCAAGCCGCAGGGCGGACGGATTACCGTCTCCGGTGCCGTCAGCTCGCAGTATCTCAGCGCACTTTTATTCCTGACCCCGCTGCTTGAAGAAGACAGTGAGATCATCGTGCTGGATGATCTGAAATCCAAGGTGGTCATCGGGCAGACGCTGGAGGTGCTGGAGCAGGCAGGGATTATCGTACATGCGGCGGACGATTATATGTCCTTCAAGGTGCCTGGACGCCAGAGCTATGCTGCCAAGACCTATACGGTGCAAGGCGATTATCCGGGATCAGCCGCAGTGCTTGCGGCCGCAGCGGTGACTAAGTCGGATGTGACGATTCACCGGCTGGCGGAGAGAAGCAAGCAGGGGGAGCGGGCCATTGTTGATGTGCTGCGGATGATGGAGGTGCCGCTCACCCATGAGAACGGAACAGTGCATGTGCAGGGGAACGGGGTCCTGAAGGCGGTGGAATTCGACGGCGATGCGGCAACTGATGCGGTCCTGGCTATGGTGGCCGCGGCGGTTTTTGCCGAAGGGACCTCACGCTTCTACAATGTGGAGAATCTGCGCTACAAGGAATGCGACCGCATCACGGATTATCTGGCAGAGCTGACCCGGGCCGGTGCGAAGGTTGAGGAACGCCGGGATGAGATTATTGTGCATGGCACACCGGAGGGCGTGGAAGGCGGCGTAACGATTAATGCCCACTATGACCACCGTGTGATTATGGCCCTTACTGTAGTAGGGCTGCGGGCACGCCAGCCACTGCTCATCAAGGATGCCCATCATGTGGCGAAGTCTTATCCGCAGTACTTCGATCATCTGCGCTTGCTGGGTGCGGATGTGGAATGGGTGAAGTGAGTCTGCTTTAGCTCCTGAGTCTTCAGGTTGCTTATCGCTAATCGCAGATTAACGATGTGGCGCGAATGATGGCGGTGTGGTGATTTGGAACTTTTTCCGTTGCAGAGTATGATGTACGTATATCTCATAACCGGAAGGGGTAATACACATGAGCTTTGAGAATCCAAGCAGGGAAGAAATCGGCGAGATTCTGGCTGCGGCAGGCAATATCGCTGTTGTTGGCCTATCCGACAAAACAGACCGTACCTCATACATGGTTGCAGGCGCTATGCAGAGCCGGGGCTACCGGATCATTCCGGTCAATCCGTTAGTAGACGGGGAAATCCTGGGTGAGAAATGCTACCATACGCTGGCGGAGATTCCGGAGCCGGTGGATATTGTGAATGTGTTCCGCCGCAGCGAATACTGCGCAGCTGTAGCTCAGGAGGCTGCTGATATCGGCGCGCGTGTTCTCTGGCTGCAGCAGGGGATCATCAGCGAGGAGGCGGCGGACATTGCCGCTGCAAATCATATGATCGCAATCATGGACCGCTGCATCAAGGTGGAGGAAGCGATCACGATGAAGGGCCGGAGCCGGGGGTAAGACGAATCGTATGCATGATCAGGTACACAGATCCGGATATACTTGTAGTTCAGAACTATCCAGATTAAATTTTGCCAAACGTACCTCAGACCTGGTTGCTGCATTCTCGATTAGTTTTACTAATAAGTATTGCTATACTTGACACAGACGAAGAACGTCCTTTACTCCATTTTAAATGGGGAAAGGGCGTTTTTTGTATTTTCAGGGAGGGGGAAGTAGATATGGAATTTGAGCAGGCACACAGCAACTTTATGGAGGCACATACAATTGTAAGAACGGGTGAACGGCGCGGGAGGCTGCTGCGCGGACATAACTATGCGGAGAAGCTATTTCTGCAGAATGTATGGTGGCCGCTATTCGAGTCACTGGAGCAGTTGCACCCGGAATATGAGGTGTATGACTGGAACCGGAAATCGCAGTTTCTGGATTTTGCCTTTCTGCCGCAGAACGGGACCCGCTTCGGGATTGAGTGTGACGGCTATCAGAGCCATATCAAGGATATGGACCGGGAGAAGTTCAACTATGCGCTTAACCGGGACACCTTCCTGACCGGGATAGGCTGGAAGATGCTGCACTTCTCGTTCGACGACATCCAGCAGCGTCCCGAAGTGTGCCGGATGCTGCTGCAGCTGGCGCTGGCGCCGTATTTGGCGCGGAGTTCGTCCAGCAGGGAGCAACTATTGTCAAAAGAAATGGATGTGCTAAGGCTGGCATGGCGGATTTCTAGACCGCTTCGGCCTAAAGACTTAATTGAATCTTTACACATTAATTACCGGACAGCACACAAGCTGCTGGTGGCGTTGAGTGATAAGGGTTTCATCAAACCAGTCTCTTCAAAAGAACGGATACGGTATTACGAGGTGAATTCCATGCGGCTAGATCAAATATGGTGAAGGAGGAGCTCAAGATGTAACATGTAATCTATGCGATAATTGGCTTAAGTGTAGTTCGTACAACTAAAATGCGCTGGATAAGGTGTTTATTGGGTTTAATCGCACTTCGTACAACTAAAAATACGCATTATTGCGATTAGAGTTAAATTGTCCAAAAATAGTTGTACAGAGTGCAGTTAAAGTAAAATAGAAGGTCGTATTGCCAAATATAGTTGTACAAACTACACTTATCCAGTCACAGGAGTCACAGGAGTCACAGGAGTCACAGGAGTCACAGGAGTCACAGGAGTCACAGGAGTCACAGGAGTCACAGGAGTCACAGGAGTCGCAGGAGTCGCAGGAGTCGTCCTTTTCACGCCCAGATTCTTTTGACAAAAACTGCTGTAACGCTTACCATTCAATATAGAAAGAAAGGAGAGGGTCGCCTTGAACTGGCTCGGATCTTTGCAGCAGTTGGGCAGAGCCATTATGCTTCCTACCATGGTGCTTCCGGCGGCAGCGATTCTGCTGAGTCTGGGCAGCTTACCGTGGTCTGCATGGGGACTTTCTTCGGTATCCGAAGTGACGACGTACGCGGGGCAAGGAATATTCTATTTCATGCCTTATTTGTTTGCTGTCGGTGTGGCGTGGGGGTTGTCCAATCAGGCCGGACCGGCCGGACTGGCCGCACTCGCAGGGATGTTCACTTATGACCGGATTGTGTCCAACATGGGAGACGGGGCTGTACAGCCTGCAACATTAATTGGGATTATCCTGGGGATTGTAGCCGGTGTAGCGCATAACCGGTTTAAGAATATCAAGCTGCCGGAGGCGATCCAGTTTTTTGGCGGGTCGCGTTTTGTTTTGCTGTTCATGGGCTTATTCTCGGCGCTGTTCGCCTGGGTCATGCTCGGAGTGTCTCCCCTCCTGCAGGAACTGCTTAATGAGCTGTTCAGGGTAGTGCAGGTGACCGGCGGCTATGGAGTGTTCGTCTACGGGGTGCTGTACAGGGTGCTGACGGCCTTTGGCCTGCACCATATTCTGAATAATGTGTTCTGGTTCCAATTGGGCTCCTTTACGACGCCTGACGGCAGTGCAGTCGTACAGGGGGATTTGCCGCGCTTTTTTGCCGGTGATCCTACAGCGGGTGTGTTCATGGCCGGACTGTTCCCGATTATGATGTTCGCCCTGCCCGCAATTGCCTTTGCAATCATTCAGGAAGCGCGCGAGGACCTCAAGCCCAAGATCAAGAAGACTTTTTTGCGTGCAGCTTTAGTGTGCTTTTTGACCGGTGTGTCGGAGCAGATTGAATTTGCCTTCTTGTTCGCGTCGCCGTATTTGTTTGCGCTGCATGTGGTTATGTCCGGGCTTGCGATGGTGCTGACCTACTCGCTCGGGATTCATCACGGCTTCTCCTATTCGGCGGGGACCATCGATTTCTTCCTCAACATGCATCTGTCCCAGCGGGCCTGGCTGCTGATTCCAATCGGGATCGGCTATGGCATTGTGTATTACAACGTGTTCCGCTGGGCGATCCGCCGGTTTCAGATTCCTACCCCTGGCCGTGAGGAAGGCTCTGAGCTGGGCGACTGGGCGGGCAATATCCCGTATCAGGCTCCGCTGATTCTGGAGGCGCTGGGCGGCAAGGAGAATATTGTGCAGGTTCAGGCCTGCATCACCCGGCTGAGATTAACGGTGCATAATGACCGCTTCATAGATACAGGGGCGCTTAAGGGGCTGGGCTCCGCAGGCATTATCAAGCTGGGCGGCGGCAATGTGCAGGTCGTCTTCGGGACGTATTCGGAGCTGATTCGCGAGGAGATCGACAAGCTGATGCTGCGCGATCTGCCGCAGGTGCTGTTCAGTGCACCGATCCAGGGGCGGATGATGCCGATTGAAGAGGTGCCGGATCATATTTTTGCCGCGAAGCTGGTGGGGGATGGAGTGGCCTTTGTCCCGGAAAAAGGAGAGCTGGTCTCGCCTGTATTCGGCAAGGTGATGCACGTATACCCTACGATGCACGCAGTGGGCATTGCTACGCCCGAAGGGCTGGAGGTGCTCATGCATATCGGGATCGACACTTCGCAGCTTAAAGGGCCGTTTGAGGCGCTTGTACAGGAAGGGGACAGCGTGGAGCCAGGGCAGCTGCTGGTCAAGTTTGACCTGGCCTTCTTGAAGGAGCATGCCGCTTCGCTGGCGACACCGATGGTGATTACCAACCCGGACCGGGTCAAATCCTGGAGCTACGCGCCATTCAAAAACGTGAAAAAGGGGCAGTCTTCCGTCATGTCCGTGGTACTACATGAAAGCAATGTTGGAGGGATCGAAGCATGATACAAGGCGTAGGCGCCGCAGCAGGTGTTGCCATTGGGAAGGCCTTTGTCTTGCCGAACTGGGAATGGAGTCTGCCGGACACTCAGGTGAATCCGGTGGATCTGGCTAAGGAGTTCGAACGGTTGTACGAAGGCATTCGGACCTCCAAGGACGAAATCGAGTTTATCAAAAAAGAATTCCGCGAGGTCGTCGGACCGGAGGAATCGAGCATTTTCGATGCCCATCTGGCGATCCTGGATGATCCGGTGTTCATGAGCGAAATCCGCGGCATTATCGAACGCCAATACAAGGCAGCCGAGGTGGCGGTCAAGGAAGCGATCGACCACTTCGTGGCGATGTTCGATTTGCTCGACGATGAATATATGAAAGAACGTGCAGTGGATATCAAGGATGTCGGCAACCGCCTGCTGAAGCATCTCCTGGGTGCGCCGGAGGTCACTCTGCCGTCAGATACCCAGCCGTACATTCTGGTAGCGAAGGAGCTGTCCCCCTCACAGCTGGCGCATTTGAATCCGGCGTATGTGCTGGGCATCGTGACGATGATGGGCGGCAAAACCTCGCATTCCTCCATCATGGCCCGTGCGCTCGGCATTCCGCTGGTGGCAGGCCTGGAGAACAAGATCCTGACTCCTATCCAGACAGGGGACATGCTGGTGCTCGATGGGGAGACCGGGGCGGTTATGATTCATCCAGATGAATCCACACTGCTGGACTTCAACACCAGACGTGCGAAGCAGCAGCGGAAGCGGGAGCAATTGGAGCTGCTTGCAACCGTCGAAGCCGTGACGAAGGACGGTGTGTCTCTGCGGCTGGCCGGCAATATCAGTTCCGTGAAGGAGCTGAACATGGCACTGAAATACGGGGCCGAGGGAGTGGGACTGTTCCGTACAGAGTTTCTGTACATGGACCGTAGTACTTTTCCGACAGAGGATGAACAGTTCGAAGTCTATAAGCTGGTTGCGGAAAAAGTCGGCAAGGAGACCGTAGTCATCCGTACACTTGATATCGGGGGAGACAAGCATCTGGATTACTTCCAGCTGCCGGAGGAGCAGAACCCGTTCCTCGGCTACCGGGCCATCCGGATCAGCCTGGACCGCAAGGACATGTTCAAAACCCAGATTACAGCCATTCTGCGGGCCAGTCATTACGGCAATGTCCGGATGATGTTCCCGATGATCTCTTCTGTCGAAGAGGTGCAGGCGGCCAAAGCAGTGTTGAACGAGGTAAAGAGCGAGCTCGACAGCCGGGGTGTACCGTATAACCGTGACATGAAGGTAGGTATAATGATCGAGGTTCCGGCCGCAGTGATGATTGCCGACCTGCTGGCGGAGGAAGTGGACTTCTTCAGTATCGGCACGAATGATCTGGTGCAGTATGTACTGGCTGTGGACCGGATGAATGAGCAGATTGCCCATATGTATCATCCGTACCATCCGGGAGTGCTGCGTATGATCCGCATGACGGTGGATGCGGCACGCAGCGTAGGCATCGATGTCAGTGTATGCGGTGAGATGGCCGCAGATGAGCGCTCACTGCCGCTCTGGCTGGAACTGGGGATCCATGTGCTGAGCATGTCACCGCAAGCCTTGCTGAAGGTGAAGCACCGCACACTGAACACACTGGCTTCTGAAGCCAGGGAGATTGCGAAGGTCTGCTTCCGCAACCGCACCAGCTCCGAGACAGAGGAGCAGCTTACTGCTTTTGCCTCACGGAGCGGATTCCCGCTGGGCGCCGGCGGTGATTCCAAAGAGAAGACATCATAGCCGGGTAACGGCTGAACGTTATCGGGTTTTCAAGGACAAGCAGCAAGAATATCTAAATAAAGTCCGGGTGAGGGTCAAGGGGGCCACACACCGGACTTTTTGTTTTGAGATCTGAGGGAACAGGCCTGCCGTGCAAAAAAGTAAAACCGTTTGGACTGCTGGACAGTCAGTATATACAGAATTCAAAAAAAGAAAGGGGAGACTAAGCCTGGATGGAGCATACATGGGAGGCTGAGCAGGTGCGCCACTTGAATGAACAGGAGCAGCTGTTTATCAACCGGGTACTGGAGCAGAAGAAAATACTCTACAGTATTGCGTACAGCTACTTGCGCAGCGAGGCGGAGGCACTCGAGATGGTTCAGGAAACTACATACCGGGCCTGGGTAAAGCGCAGGAGCTTGAAGGATGAGGTCCGGTTCGCACCCTGGCTGACCCGGATTCTGATCAACTGCTGCAAGGACGAACTGAAACGGAGGAAGCGGCTGGCGGCTCCTGTGCCGGAACAGGCAAGCGCTGGACTGCAGGAGATGACCAGTGACCGTAAGCTGGATATGGAGCAGGCTCTGGAAGCGGTAAAGCCCAAATACCGTCAGGTGCTTGTGCTGAAGTATTACCGGGATATGACACTGACAGAAATTGCCGAGGTGCTGGGCAAGCCGGAAGGAACGGTCAAGACCTGGCTGAACAAGGGACTTAAGCAGTTACGTGACAAAATGAAAATCAAAGGGGGACTATAGCATGGTCAAGACAGAAGAAGAGCTGCTGAAGGAGTATTACCACAGTCTGTCGGCAGAAGCGGAGGAGGTCCCGGAAATGCGGCTGAACACGGCAATCCGCAGAGGCATAACACGTTCCCGGAGAAGCTCTATGTCATTAAGGAAGCGTTATGCTCTGGCTACAGCGGCGGCAGTACTTGGACTTGTGCTGTTATTCTCCTTTCCCCGGGCGAGTGAGGTGTTGAAGTCACAGGGGGCAGCTCCGGATCAGGCAGCAATATTTCAGAGCTACGGACCCTTTGAAAAGTATATTCCAGCTGTGATGACCACAAACGCTGTATCTTCGGCAATCGAGGATGGCCTTGTACAGCGCGTCACGGGTGTTACTGCGGAGCATAACGGATTTGTTCTGACTGTAGATGGAATTGCTGCGGATCAGAAGGGGATTATCGTTTTGTATTCATTACAGAATAAGACTGATGAGAATGCCCGAGTAGCACATATTCAGTTAACATCAGCTGTTTCAAATCCTTTGCATACATCCCTGGGGCCTGATAATTCAATTTCCCCAAAACGTATAACCTACGGTTATGAGGTAAGGCAGTGGGAGAGTGATGATGCAGGCGCTCTTCCCAATCAAATTAAGTTTGAGCTTGAGCTTGGTAAGTACAAGCAGTTCACGCCAGCTTCAGCAGATAGCCCTCTCGCTAAATTTTCTGTAGCTCTTCCGCTGGACCGGGAGCAGCTCGCCAAGGCAGGAGAAACCATACATGTAGACAAAACACTGGAAATAGACGGTCAGAAAATTGAAATTAATGAGGTCTATCTGGCCGCCTCCGGCATTTATCTGGACTATACCTGCGACCCGCTGAACTCCAAACAGATCTTCTCTATGTACAAACCGGGGTTCTTAGCAGGCGGCAGCGGTGATTATTCGTATCTGGCTTTACGCGCCGCCAGCTTTACGGACAGTGGAGGCAGACTGATATTTGCCAACGACAGGAGCTCGACACAATCGCTCCAGCTGCAAATCAATGGAATTCTGGCGCTGGATAAGCAGGCAACCCAATTAATTATTGATACGGATAAGCAACAAATTATTAAGGCTCCGGATCACAATCTGCAAATGTCCATTCACAACACGGAGAAGGGCTCCACGATGGTGCTGGAATATGATTCTCAAGCACAGAGTAACAGCATCTACAATGACCTTATGCTGGGACAAACATTTACCGATGGAGCAGGTACAGTTCATTCAGCAGATAAATTTGATATCGATATTCCGCAGCGCACTGAGCCGGAGAATGCGAAGTCCATCCCTCACATGTACTACCGGGGTCTGGGCAGCAATAAATACCCGCAGCCGCTGACGTTCACTATTGAGGCGTATCCTGCCCTGATCAAAGAGAAGCTGTCTGTCCCTATCCGCTAATCCCCCATATAAAAGCAAAAGCGGCAACAAGCCCTGAACCCTGTCAGACGACAGGGCAGGGCTTGTTGTTTATAGCAGATCTCATGTTGCCTGCTACTCACCGGCAAGCGCATCGCAGAACGCTTTGCCGTAAGGCGGCAGGTCCGGCGGGCGGCGGGCGGAGATGATGTGTCCGTCCTGGACGAGCGGCTCGTCCTTCCAGATGGCTCCGGCATTCTCCATATCGTCACGGATGCCCGGCGTGGAGGTGACCGTTACACCTTCGAGAATTTTGGCGGAGATTAAGACCCAGCCGGCATGGCAGATCTGGCCAATCGGCTTCTTCGCAGTATTGAAATCCTGCACCAGCTTCAGTACTGCGCTGTAGCGGCGGATTTTGTCGGGTGCCCAGCCTCCGGGAACGAGGATGCCGTCATAATCGGCAGCCTTCAGCTCGTCCCAGCTGTATTCAGCGGTGGCAGGTACGCCATATTTACCGACATACGTCTTGCCCTTCTCAAGGCCGGCCAGATGTACCTCCGCCCCTTCCTCACGCACGCGGTATACGGGATACCACAGCTCAAGATCTTCAAACTCATCGTCCACCAGCGCAATGACTTTTTTACCAGACAGTCTCATTCTGTACAGCTCCCTTCGGCTTAACTTCCTGATATCTATGTCATTCTATCAAAAGAGACAGTTGAAGTCACTTTTCGATATGGAAATTCCTAAGACTATTGCCAATTAAAACATTATATGCAAACTTGAAGGGATTCAGGGGGATGAAGTCGAATACTAGAGAGGGAAAAGGCAAAGCTATGCGTTTTTAAAAGATCATTCTGAGGTGTGGGAGATGTATAACGAACAATTAATGAAGAAGTCTTGTGGCTGCGGCGGGATCATGACCATACATATGCACACGCTGATTTATAGTGCGAAGATCAAAATTACGAATGTCCCTGTATATACCTGCGGGCAATGCGCCTGTTATGAGCCCTTGCCGGTTATTAAGCGTGACCTGGGCCTGCTGATCCGGGAGCTTGGAGAGCGCCCTGCGGGCAAGCTGCATCTGTCCTTTGCGGACCGTAATGAGTGGGCCAGTGTGCTGAAGGATACCTTTGCTGCGGGCTTGTTTGCCGGCGGCTTGCCGGAATTGGAGGAGGCTATCCGCAAGGCTATGCAGAGCCGGATTGATCTGCTGCTGGATGTATACCGCACAGCGGCGGATCTGTCCGACAAGAAGTGGATGGAAGAGATCGGCCTGCGCCTCTCCCAGTTGACGGCTCATTCGGCAGAAAGTGCCAAATAAAGAGCATTTTTTGACATTTTGAAAAAAAGTCTGCAAAAACAATGAAAAACTTTCAACGAATGTTGGATTTTTCACGCGCTTTTTGATACGATAGAGAAAGCATACAGAATTCTTGAAATTTTAAGGGCTTTCCACTGGAAGCTATTGGAGAATCAGGAATTGGCGGAAGGCGTCAAAGCCGCGCCAGGACTGGCGTTTCAACCTTTGAAAGAAATTTTGAAAGGAAAATGAAGCGTTATCATTGCACAATTGTACAAAGTGTCGTATCATAATTTTAATTAGTCGAACGATAAAATTTATCGCAATGGAGAGAGTAATTTGACGGTAACCATTTACGATGTAGCTCGAGAAGCAGGCGTATCTATGGCTACGGTATCACGGGTTGTGAATAATAACCCCAACGTGAAACCGCAGACCCGGAAGAAGGTTTTTGAAGCGATTGAGCGTTTGGGCTATCGTCCGAATGCGGTGGCGAGAGGTCTCGCCAGCAAGAAAACGACAACCGTAGGGGTTGTTATCCCTGATATCTCAAACTCGATTTTTGCGGAAATTGCACGCGGGATTGAAGATATTGCCAATATGTATCACTACAACATTATTCTCTGTAACGCTGACAAGCGTAAAGAGAAGGAGATTCGTGTCATTAACACACTGCTCGAGAAGCAGGTGGACGGGCTGCTGTTCATGGGCGGAACCGTTACGGAAGAGCATATTCAGGCGTTCCAGACCTCTGCTGTGCCTATCGTGCTCTGTGCGACCCGCGATGAGAAGGGAACGTATCCTTCCGTGGACATCGACCATGAGACGGCTGCATTTGATGCAGTGAATACGCTGATCCGCCACGGACACCGCGAGATCGCAATGATCAGCGGTACGCTGCAGGACCCTGCGAACGGCTATGCCCGCTTCCACGGCTACAAGAAGGCGCTGGAGGCGGCAGGTATCGAGTATCAGGAGGATCTGGTACGCATCGGTAACTATCGTTACGAATCCGGTGTCGAAGCCATGAAGTACTTCCTGGGTCTGAAGAAGAAGCCGACGGCTATCTTTGCTGCTACCGATGAGATGGCGATTGGCGCCATTCACAGTATTCAGGATGAAGGCCTTAAGGTGCCGGATGACTTCTCGATTATCAGTGTAGACAACATCCGGATGGCTTCAATGGTTCGTCCGCTCCTCACTACTGTAGCACAGCCGATGTATGATCTCGGTGCTGTAGCGATGAGACTGCTGACGAAACTGATGAAGAAGGAGACAGTTGAGAATCCGCGGGTTATTTTGCCGCATGAGACCATTCTTCGTCTGTCTGTCAACCATGTCAATAAATAAGTTCAGTACGTTTAGCACGTGAACATAGGTTTCTTAAGAAGCTCCTTCGGGAGCTTTTTATGTTTGCGGACACAAAGTTCGAGGGGGATATGAAATGAGCGGAGTACTGGGGCTGATTGGCGCAATGGATGAAGAAATCAAGCTGCTGCTGGAAGAGATGGAGAATCGGCAGACCACGGTGAAGGCCGGAATTATCTTTTATGCAGGGACAGTGTTCGGGAAGGCAGCTGTAGTCTGCAAATCAGGGGTAGGGAAGGTGAACGCCGCAGTAACCACACAGATTCTGCTGGACAGCTTCGACGTGGAGCAGGTGCTGTTCACTGGTGTGGCCGGGGCGCTGCACCCTGAGCTGAACATCGGGGATATTGTTATTTCGTCATCCTGTATTCAGCATGATATGGATGTTACAGCGCTCGGTTATGCCAGAGGAGTGATTCCGTATCAGGAGATCTCCGTCTTCCAGGCAGATCCGCTGCTGGTGAAGTTAGCAGAAGAGGCCTGTCTAGAGCTGGAGCAGAAGTCTGTAACAGGCATTGTGCTGTCCGGGGATCAATTCATTGCCAGCAGAGCGTCAGTAGCTATGCTGCGTGAGCAGATGGACGGGGCCTGTGCAGAGATGGAGGGTGCGGCGGTCGCCCAAGTCTGCCATATGAACGGGATCCCTTTTGTAATCGTACGTTCAATGTCGGACAAAGCCGACGGCTCAGCCCATGTGAATTACAGTGAGTTCACCGTAACGGCCTCGCAGCATTCCCATGCCATTCTGGAGCATATGCTTAAGGCTATGTAACCTGCAGGCAGGCCGCCTGAATTAATACATAAACCGCTGTCTGAAGCGCACACGGTCGAAGGTCTCGCGGGAGGACAGCGGCACATCCTGGCCCATGCGGACCATGAGGCAATTCGCCGGATGCGAGCAGATCTCCGGGTCATCGGTGGCATACCACACCATATCTACCGTCTTCATCAGCTTCTCCATCATCTGGCGGTACTCCCATACATTAAGACCGCTCCCCTTGAGGTCCCAGTGCCAATAATATTCGGTTGTGAATACGATGCAGTTCTCCAGTTGTCCCTTTTCAAAAGCGCTTGAAACCAGCAGCTTCGCAAGCCCGCTTCCGCGATACTCGTCAGCCACTTCGATGGCTCCCAGCTCAATCAGATCCTCCATCCCGCCCTGAGACCATAACTCCAGTTCATCCGGATAATGAAAAGTAACATAGCCCACGATAACGTCTGAGACCACTGCTGCTACGATGCGTCCTTCGGGTAAGCCAGATATCTCGATCAAGGCTTCAAGCTGCTCCTGCGGCTTACGGAAGGCGTCCAGATCGCGGTGCATGCTTAAGGTCTGGAGCGTTTCGGGAGATAAGGGTCCTCGGACAGAAATCAGCCGGCCTTGATGCCCTATGGTATGGGATACAGGGATTTTATGGTGCTCCATGCTTGGGCTCCCTTCCAGTTCACTATAATATGGAATGTAACCGCTTCCTGTGATATACTGATTCCGACACGGAATATTCACATTTAGAGCATTGACGGAATTAATAGAATTAGAGGGTACCCTTAAAGCTTAAAGCAAACCAGTAGGGGAGGCAAGAGTAATGGGGCAAGTTCAAGGCGAAATTTTACCGGGCCGGGTGCAGCATTCGAATATGGAGGATTATTCCCGGGCAGTTGATGAATTCCGGTGGGAGGATGTCGAGCGCAGCTTCTCCTGGCATGGGACCGGTAAGGTGAATATGGCACATGAAGCTATAGACCGTCATGTCGAAGAGGGGCGGGGGGCTGCTACGGCACTGATCTACAGCGATGCGGTGCGCGAGGAGCGTTACACCTTCGCTGACTTGCGGGAACGCTCGAATAAGTTCGGTAATGTACTGCGCAAATACGAAATCGGAAAAGGCGACCGGGTGTTCATCTTCATGCCGCGTACTCCGGAGCTGTATTTCAGCTTGCTTGGCATTCTGAAGACGGGAGCAGTGGCAGGTCCGCTGTTCGAGGCATTCATGGAGACGGCGGTCAAGGACCGTCTGGAGGACAGCGGAGCGGTGGCGCTGGTGACCACGCCGGAGCTGCTGCACCGGGTGAAGCGGGAGCAGCTCCCCGGATTGCGCCATATTTTTGTAGTCGGAGCCTCTGCTGATGAGGATGCGGGGTTGCTGAGCTATGAAGCGGAAATGGATGATGCCTCCGCCGAGCTGGAACCGGAATGGCTGAGCCTGGAGGATGGTCTGATTATGCATTATACCTCCGGCTCCACCGGGAAGCCCAAAGGCATCTACCATGTGCAGAGAGCCATGATCCAGCACTATTATACAGGCAAGGTAGTTCTGGACCTGCGGCCGGATGATGTGTACTGGTGCACGGCCGATCCGGGTTGGGTGACCGGAACCTCTTACGGAATTTTTGCTCCCTGGCTGAATGGAGTAGCCAATGTAGTCCGGGGAGGCCGCTTCAGTCCGCTGGATTGGTATAAGACGATCGAGCGCTTCGGGGTGACGGTATGGTACAGTGCGCCCACGGCTTTCCGGATGCTGATGGGGGCTGGCAAGGAGACGCTGGAGGGGATCGATCTCAGCAGTCTGCGCCATGTGCTGTCTGTCGGCGAGCCGCTGAACCCGGAGGTCGTGCGCTGGGGCGATAAAATCTATCAGCAGCGGATTCATGATACGTGGTGGATGACCGAGACGGGAGCGCAGCTCATCTGCAACTACCCGGGAATGGACATCAAACCCGGCTCCATGGGACGGCCGCTGCCGGGGATTGAAGCAGCTATCCTTGATGACCGCGGCAACGTACTGCCGCCGTATTCCATGGGTAATCTGGCCATCCGCACTCCCTGGCCGTCTATGATGGCCAAAGTGTGGAATAACCAGGCTAAATACGATGAATACTTCCGAATTCCCGGATGGTATATCTCTGGGGACTCGGCGTACATGGATGAAGACGGTTATTTCTGGTTTCAGGGCCGGATTGATGATGTGATCAATTCCTCCGGGGAGCGGATCGGACCCTTCGAGGTCGAGAGCAAGCTGGTGGAGCATCCGGCTGTCGCGGAGGCAGGGGTAATCGGCAAGCCGGATGTCATGCGCGGAGAGATCATCAAGGCCTTCATCTCGCTGCGGGATGGATACAGTCCAACTGCTGAGCTGAAGGAAGAGATCGCGGCATTTGTCAAAGCGGGCTTGTCTGCCCATGCTGCACCGCGCGAAATCGAGTTCAAGGATAAGCTGCCCAAGACCCGGTCCGGTAAAATTATGCGCCGTGTACTTAAGGCCTGGGAGCTGCATCTTCCGGCAGGCGATCTGTCTACCATCGAAGACTAGGCAGAATTTAAAAAAGCCCGTTCCCCTTATCCCGGGGAACGGGCTTTTGAAGCTTTTACTGAAGTCTGCCTGATGAGCTTAACGTCCGGAGTTGCCTGGTGCGTTAGTAGCGGTACTGCCTCCGGCATTCCCGCCGCCAGCATTGGTACCGCCTAATGGAGTAGAAGTATCCACAGCAGGCGGCTGAACAATGATCATGCCAGGGTCTTCCGTACTGTCCGGGATGATTCCGGCGTCCGGTGTCGGCTCAGCGTCCGGCGTCTGTTCCGGAGTTGGTGTCGGCTCAGGTGTAGGCTTAATGCCGCCAGCCACACTGCCGGAAGCAGTCTCATGTCCGGCTACGTCCACGGCAGCCACATAGAAGCTAGCATTAGCGCCTGCCGGAGTACCCGGCCTGAAGACGGTGCTCTCTCCAGCCGCGAGAACGGCTTGCTTCTGGAAAGATCCGCCGTTCAGGGAACGGTAGAGGCGGTAGCCGACAACATCCGGCGAACCGCTTGGAGTGAAGGTAACTACAGCCTTGCCTGTGCTGTAGGAGACCATGACTTCACCGGGAGCACTTGGCCCGTTGCCGTCATCGACCCGCGGATCGACCTCGGTCGGATAGTCGGTTTTGGCATCCTGCGGCATGTAGTACGATAGCGACTCATGCGACTTCATCGCCGGGAAGGCGGCCAGCAGCTCTTTGACCAGCTCCTGAATCGGCTTCTCGCGCTTGACTACGATCTTCTCCTTCAAGAAATCCTCAGGAGTTCCTTCCAGGGGGATGTAGTTCACCCCGTTATAAGTGATGTATTTGGCATTGGAGATTCCGTCATCGCTCTCCTTAGGAACAAATTTCGCGTTGAACAGATCCGTTGTGAATCTATCCGTCAGCTTGGAAGGCTTCTTGCCGCTGTATGCCGAGACTGTCGCCTTGACAATACCCTCCGGCTGGGCGAATTCCTTCGTGGTGAACAGCTCGGGACGCTTGTCAATCACTGTATTCATTACCTTGGTCCACAGGGTCTGCGCCTGACGCTTCTGCGTATCCCCCTGAAGGGTATTGACCTGCTCTTTGTAGCCCACCCAAATTCCAAGGGTGACATCCGGGGAATAGCCCATGAACCAGACATCCCCGTAGTTCTGGGTGGAGCCGGTTTTGCCGACAATTGGAACTTCCTTGAAATGCTTGTAGTTCCTCTTCACTGTAGTTGCTGTTCCGTCAGTAATTACGGTACGCAGCATATCCGTCATCAGATAAGCGGTCTGCTTGGAGAAGACCTGTTCCGGGTTGACTTTATGCTGGTAGACGATTTTGCCCTGACTGTCCACGATCTTCTCGATCATATAAGCATCATTGAAGGCACCGCCGTTACCGATGGAGGAATAAGCATTAGTCAGCTCTTCCACGGATACCCCGTAACGCAGCCCCCCGATAACCCCGGTCTGAGCGCTATAGTCATTGTCCTGGATGGTGGTAATCCCCAGCTTCTTGGAGAAGGCCCAGGCCTTCTCAATTCCCACCTTGTCGTTGAACAGCTTCAAGGCGGGAAGGTTCAGGGATTTGTTCAGGGCATACCGGGCGGTAACCAGACCCTGATAACGGTTGTTGGCATTCTTGGGAATGTGGTAGCCTTTACCCCCGTCCTTCATGACAATCGGCGCATCATCCAGAATGCCGGCAGGCTGAATCAGCCCTGCATCCAGTGCAGGCAGGTACGCTGCAATCGGCTTCATGGTAGAGCCGGGCTGGCGGATCATCTGGGTGGCATAGTTCATCTGCTCGATGTTGAAATCGCGCCCTTCGATCATGCCGAGAATCGCGCCGGTCTTATTGTTGATCATCATGCCGGCTGTCTGTTCCTTGCCTCTAGCCTTGCTGTCCTTGGTGAAATTGCTGCTGTCATCCGAGACACTGTGCATCGCACTGTACACTTTCTTGTCTATGGTGGTGTACACCCGGTAGCCGCCGGTCATCAGCTGCTGGCGGGCTTCCTCCAGAAGCTGGGCGGAATCGGCAGCAGTGGCCGCCTTGTCTGCCGTGCCCTGGTTCAGCTTCAGCAGGATCTCGGACGCTTTGCGTTCGGTCTCCATCATGAGATAAGGGAAGGTGGCATAGGCCTTCTTCGTATGCGGTGCAAGAGAGCTCTTGATGTCGAAGAGCAGCGCCTCGTCGTATTGGGAGGTGGTAATTTTGTTCTCCTCCAGCATCCGCCGTAAGACCAGCTTCTGGCGGTCCATCGCCCGGCCGAAGGCCGTCTCGTTGAATTCGCCTACGCCGTTGAACGCAGAATACTTGGAAGGGAGCTGCGGCAAGCCGGCGAGATACGCCGCCTGGGCCACATTCAGCTTCTCCAGATCATCCAGGCCGAAGATGCCTTTGGCGGCGGCCTTGATACCAAATACATTATAGCCGTTGGAACCGTTCCCGAAAGGAACCTTATTTAAATAAGCCGTTAAAATCTCCTGCTTGGACAAGAAACGTTCCAGCCGCAGGGAGAGCAGGATTTCCTTCACCTTGCGGTCTTCCGTACGGTCCAGGTTCAGGAACACGCGCCGTGCAAGCTGCTGGGTCAGGGTACTGCCCCCGGTCTGAACGGATTCATTCAGTACCTTTTGCTTGACGGCCCGCAGGGTGCCGCTGAAATCCACCCCTTTATGATTGTAGAAATTATTGTCCTCTATAGCGAGAACGGCATCAATCACAAGCTGCGGAATATCGTTGAATTCAATAAGTCTGCGGTCTTCTTCTGTGCGGAGCTGGCCGATCGGCTGTCCGTCACTGAAATAGGCAAAGCCGGTAATGGCGTTCAGCCCAACCTGCTGCTGGATTAGTTCTTCGGGCCGGACCGGGTCGTCCTTCACTATTGAAGTGACGTAGCCGGCTACAGCGCCGCCGGCGAACAGGCAGCCGAGTATACCGAGTATGAACATCCACTTCACAACTGAACCGAACCTGCGGAGCCAGGATCTGCGCGGTGGACGCTGTTTTGCGGTCTTCTTTTTCTTCTCCTCAACCATCGACGATAATCCTCCTTTTAACGGAACTATTATAGCACAATTTGGCGATTTTGAATGCGCTTCTGCCGGAGAGGATTTTTAAAATAACCCCACAAAGTGGGGACTTCTGCTTAAATATAAGACTTTATATGTTGCACACGATAAATTATCCTTCTATTTCTCGTTGAAACGGTACCGTCCTCTAAAAAGACGGCCAAGCCGTTTCCACTTGCGATGATGACCCAAAAACTTTGCGGGGGCCCAAAAACATATACATTCTTATCATAAAAAAAGCTCCCGGATAGAAATCCGGGAGCTTTGATCAGATTCCGCTCTAAGCGAATCTTAACGGTTGTAGAATTCGACGATTTGCTTCTCATCGATATCCTGGGACAGCTCAGCACGTTCTGGCAAACGGATATATTTGCCTTCGAACGATCCGTCAGCATATTCCAGGTAAGCCGGAAGGTGGTTACGGTTCTCGAGAGCTTCCTTGATCGAAGTCATAGCGCGGCTTCTTTCGCGGAGTCCGATAACGTCGCCAATGCTTACACGGTAAGAAGCGATGTCGACTTTTTTGCCGTTAACGGTTACGTGGCCGTGGGATACCAACTGACGTGCGCCTGCACGGGAGTTAGCGAATCCAAGACGGTAAACCAGGTTGTCCAGGCGGCTTTCGAGCAGGAACATGAAGTTTTCGCCCGCAATACCCTGGAGCTTTTGTGCCTTAGTGAAAAGAGTTTTAAACTGCTTTTCGCCCAGGCCGTACATGTGACGCAGTTTTTGTTTTTCCAAAAGCTGCATTCCGTAGTTACTTACTTTTCTGCGTTGGTTAGCGCCGTGCTGTCCTGGTGGGAAAGGGCGTTTCAGGTCTTTGCCTGTACCGCTAAGGGAAATGCCCAGACGACGGCTGAGTTTGAATTTAGGTCCGGTGTAACGTGCCATATTATAGTAGACTCCTTTTAATGAAAAAATGTATTGTAGGGCCTATTTGCGCCGCAATTCGTATCCGTGAAAGCGTTAAATGGTTTCACACTGCCGAGGGAAGTTCAGCCGCTGCCCTGGCAGTAACGAAATGCGTAGAGGGTGACACAACGTTACGCCCAATAAGACTTGTTACAGTCTTGTTCAACAATAAATATTATATGAAAATGGCAGTCAAAGTCAAGCGCAACTTAAAAGAGTTTTTGTCTATGTTTGTCGTTAGTTCTTTGGTCCTAAAAAAAATCCCGGTTTTGCGGAAAATATAATGCAATACCTCAAGAAAGGGAGTAAAATATAACTAATTGGATGTTATCGGAAAACTGTGATTTCAAATATCCTGACTATATTTACGCTGGATTGGTAATGTCTCTACTATAGAATCAGGGGGCGTACTCCGGTCTGGCCTGATTGAAGATGCAAAGGAGGTCCTCTTTATGTCAGAGCAGGAGGCATACGGCCATAAGGATCGGGACAGCCGTATGCTGTTACAGGACATGAGGCAATCCGGCGGAGAAGATGTAGATCCCGCCGCCTGGCTGAAGGAGACGGATATCGTGTCTCACGATTTCCCCTACGCCGCCAGCTTGATTGCCGAGAGCTTCAGGGAATGGCAAGGACAGGGAGTCCCCGCCTTCGCGAAGGCCTGGAGCTGGTGTGTGCTGAATTATGAAGGTGATTGGATTGAACCCGGCTCTGAATTCCGGCAGGGGCGCTGGAGAGCAGAGTGGGAAGAAGCGGCGGGAATCTGCCTGCAGACAGGCGGGATGTATGCCGCCGAGGTTCTGGAGGAAGGACAAGCCTATACCCTTCTGGCTTTGCCGGTATTTACGCGCGGGCACCGGGAAATCTTTGCCGTGCTTGGCTGCAGAATGCCTGCTGAGCAGTACGAGTCGGGCGGGAAGCATACGGCTGAAGCGATGTCGATGCATTTCCAGACCTGCTTTTATCACCGGTTTGAGCATGTGTTTGTCTCGGATCTTGCGGGAATTCATCTGCATGCCGAGCGTGAGGGCAGCCGCCGTTCGCTGCTTTTTCAGATTGTCCAGCGTATGCATGACAACATTGATGTAGATGCCGTGCTGACGGAGGTCATTGACAGTATCGCTGCGATGTATCCGGGGGCGCGGCTTGATTTGTTCATGTCCCAGGACCACCGCAGCACGCATCCTCAGGTCAAGCCGCTTCCGCTGACATGGGCAGGCAATGATGTCTGTGACCGGGCCTTCAAGGATGGGCGGGTCACGCTTCATGCCGGGCGTGATGAGAACGGGACGGTTGAGGTAGCGCTTCCGCTCGGCGGCAAGCAGGGGGTATACGGTGTGTTTCATATGATTATGGACAAAGCGTCCTTCCATGAGCTGGATCTTAGCTTCCTGACCATGGTCGCGGATACCGCCGGTACAGCCTTTGAGAATGCGAAGCTGTATGAACGCTCCAACCAGCTGATCAGGGAGCTGCGCATGAGCAATGAGCTTACCCAGCGGCTGAATCAGAGCCTCAGGCTCGGCGATATTTTCCAGTTTGCTTTTGAAGAGCTGCTGGCAATGTTCGAGGCGGATTATTGCTGTATCCTCCATAAGAATGAAGAACGCGGCGGGCTTGAGGTAATCGCCTGCAATTATCTGCCGCTGCTGGGTGAAATATTGGATGGCAGTCAGGGACTCGGCGGTAAGGTTTATGCTACGGGAGAGCCGCTGCTGCTGTCCGATTACAAGTATGCTGCGGGGCAGACCTCGACGCTGATGGATGCTACCGGCTCACAGTCGCTGATCGCTACTCCGCTGAATGTGGGGGGAGAAGTGCGGGGAGCCATTATGCTGGCGCATAAGCAGGCCCACTTCTTCTCCTATGACAGCTACCGGCTGCTGCAGGCGATGGCCGGTCATATCGGGCTGGCTGTCGGAAATGCGAGGCTTCATGCCGAGGTGCACCGCCTGGCGAACCGGGATACGCTGACCGGACTTTTTGCCCGGCACTATCTGGATGAAGAGATTAAGCAGCGGCAGTCGAGTGATTTTTGCGGAACCCTGATCGTGGTGGACATTGACCAGTTCAAGATGGTGAACGACACCTATGGACATCAGAAGGGGGACAAAATTCTGAAGCAGGTCAGCGACATCGTGAAGACCTCGATCCGCCAGGGGGATGTCGCCGCCAGATGGGGAGGGGAAGAGCTTGCAGTCTATCTGCCTCAGCTTGGGGTGCAGCAGGCCGTATTCGTAGGGGAGCGTATCCGCAAGCGTGTGATGGGAGAGACAGAGCCGCGTGTGACCGTGTCCTGCGGAGTCGCCGAGTGGAGCTGGACCGATGACCGGGTCAGTGTCGAATCTCTCTTTTACCGGGCGGATATGGCGCTCTACGAAGCCAAGAACAACGGGCGCAACCAGGTAGTGATCGATAACAAAACCGTAGAGAATAATTCGAAGAATCCTTGGGCTTAGGCCTTAAGGATTTTTTTGTGCAAAAGCCTGCTTTGTGGGGGGGCGTCATCCGGCGTATAAGCCCTGCATTCAAGGAGACCCTAGGTAGAATACAGGTACACTCTACTTTCTTGCGGAAAGGGCTTGATGGCCATGATGAACTTACAATGCGTCCGCACGGGAACACTTGCCCTGCTGATGCTCTCCAGCCTTGCATTCAGCGGGTGCGCGGGTGTGAAGGACAAACCGGCTGCGGAGGATTTGAATCTGGTAATGGCGGGGATGGATGGCACTGACGGGGTGTCCTTTGAAGGGGCGGCTGCCCTGCTGATCGACGGGAAAACGATCCCGGAATCCTCGCTCTACTATGGGGGAAAGGTAGCAGATCATAACCGGGTCAGCCTCTATTCGCTCCTGCCGGACGGCGGACATCCCGCTTCTGCGGCGGAGTCCGGTCCGCGTTCTCTGGAGCAGGGCTCGGGAGATGCGCCCGTCTACTATACCCGGATGGTGAAGGAGGACGGGAAATGGACGATGAAGCAGGCCTCTCCGGCCCTGGCCGGCAGTAATCCCCTGGAGGCGCTGAATCCGCTGCGTCAGCTGGAGGAGCTGGAGAAGATGGGCAAGAAGGTGACGGAGGAAGCGGGCAGCGCCAGAGGGACACGGGTCCTGCGGATTGAATTAACGGCAGAGGAGGCGCGCAGACAGCTCTCGGCAGAGCTTGCGCAGAAGATGCAGGCAATCAAGCCGGCTGCCAGAATAGGTGCTGCTGCGCCTGCTGACACTCAGGCTAAGGCACTTGCGGCTAAGACCGCACTGTGGGAACAGAAGCAGACAGAGCTGCAGCAGAGGCTGAACCAGGCGGATATCCGCACGGTATATTATCTTAAGGTTGACCCGAAGCGGAATCTGCCCACCCGGCTGACCTCGAACCGCACCCTAACCTACCCCGGAAAGGGCGGTGCGACCACGGAAGAAGCCTACATTACGCAGGTGGATTTCTATGGTTATAAGTGAGCGGTTCCCTTCCCGCAGATGGCTTGCGCTCTATGACAGGCGTGCTACAATATAACGGTATGTTTATTTTCAGCAAGAGGAAGGAAGAGAGAGACTGATGAATGATCCCCGGATTCAAAAGCTTGCGGCGAACCTTGTAGGTTACTCCGTAAACGTACAGCCCGGCGAGAATGTGCTCGTCGAAATGATCGGCAGTGAACGAGATTTGATCAAAGCCGTTGTGGAGGAAGTGGGGAAGGCCGGAGGCCGTGCATTTGTGCAGCTGACCGACCGCACTGTTCTGCGCAGTATGCTCAAATATGCAACACCTGAAGGCATCAAGACCTGGGCGGAGATCGACCTGAACCGGATGAAGCAGATGGACTGCTATATCGGCATCCGTGCAGGTGAGAATGTCAATGATCTGTCCGATGTGCCGGAAGAGAACATGAAGCTCTACAACTCCCTGTATTCCCACCCGGTACATAGCGAGCAGCGTGTCAAGCACACCAAATGGGTGGTGCTGCGTTATCCTAACGCCAGTATGGCTCAGCTCGCCAACACGAGCACTGAGGCCTTCGAGGATTTTTACTTCGCAGTCTGCAACCTGGATTATGCCAAAATGGATAAAGCCCAGGATTCGCTGGCTGAGCTTATGCGCAGAACCGACAAGGTGCGTATCGCAGGTCCCGGAACAGACCTTACATTCTCCATCAAGGGAATCGGGGCGGAGAAATGCTCCGGCCAGAAAAATATCCCGGACGGAGAAGTGTACAGCGCGCCTGTCCGCGATTCCGTGAATGGAACGATCAGCTATAATGCCGCATCGATCTATAACGGGGTGACCTTCGAGAATGTGAAGTTTACGTTCGAGAACGGCCGGATCGTAGAGGCTTCCAGCAATGATACCGCGCGGTTGAATGAAATTCTGGATTCCGACGACGGGGCGCGCCATATCGGTGAGTTCGCCATCGGCTTCAACCCTTATATTCTGCATCCGATGAAGGATATTCTGTTCGATGAGAAAATTGCCGGCAGTCTGCACTTCACACCGGGCCAGGCGTATGATGTGACGGACAACGGCAACCGTTCGTCCATTCACTGGGACCTCGTGCTGATTCAGCGTCCTGATTACGGCGGCGGCGAAATTTACTTCGACGATGTGCTGATCCGTAAGGACGGAATTTTTGTGGTGCCGGAGCTGGAAGGTCTGAATCCGGAGAACCTGAAATAAAATGGTACAAAAGCCGGATTCCAAAAGCACGTAAAGGCCGGTTTCCAAGAAACACCTTGCGTGAGTAAGCGGATTCAATGTATCATGGAATTGGTAACAAGTGAACATAAGTATATAATCAAGTTGCGGAGGGATTCCTATGTCCAACAATGCGGCAATCGTGGATATTGCACAGACAGCAAGCCAATTTAATTCATCTATCGTTCTTCAAGCGGACAACAAGTACATTGATGTGAAGAGCATCCTGGGCTTGTTCACCACCCTGGTATCCAGCCAAAGCTATGAGCTGCATGTACATGGCACAGATGCCGAGGAAGCCAAGAAAGCCATGAGTGAAGTTTTCGCCAAACACAATTTGAATTTTACAGTAGTAGCAGAGTAATTCCAGTTTCTTCTCAGACGTCCGGCCTTGCGGCTGGGCGTCTTTGCTGTGGAACCAGGTGATTTTGCAGGAACTTCAGGAATAACCCAAACTGCAATCTTGTATTAGGTCCTAATTTCGACTAATATTAAGAATAATAAGCAATCGCTGCTGTAACTTTTGGACATGGGGGGGAAAATGCATGACTTCATCGGATTTGCAGGAACAGCTCAATATCAAAGCAATCAATCTTCTTCAAGAAGATGCCGATAAAATTCAGAAGCTCATTGAAGTACAGATGGAGAATTTGGCAACCCGTTACTGCCCTCTCTATGAGGAAGTGCTGGATACCCAGATGTACGGCTTCTCCAGAGAGGTCGATTTTGCGGTCAGAGCGGGGCTGGTACCGGAGCTTACCGGCAAGCAGGTGCTGAGCAAGCTGGAACGTAATTTGGCTGTACTATACGAGGCACTGAACAAGAAGGCTGAGGAACGGGAGATGTAAGTCCCGGTCATCAAGTGGAAACGGCTTTGCCGTCCTTGTTAAAGGACGGTACCGTTTAATTCTTATATTTTCAACAAAACGCACATGAAAGACCCGGGGGTCGATCATGTGCGTTTTTTTACAATTATTTATAAGTTTTGTGTTTCAGACCAGATAGAACGATACACCGAGAATCAAATAGACCGCCAGCAGCAGGAGACCTTCGTACCAGTTGGTTGCGCCGTCCTGAATAATCGATTTGGCGATGAACACCGATACGGCAATCGCTACAATCTCAATGGTGGTGAAGACAATCGACATGGTGTTGCCCATGAAGTAACTGGCGAAGATCAGCACAGGGGCGACGAACAGGGCAATCTGCAGACTGCTGCCTACGGCGATCTCGACTGCGGCGCCGATCTTGTTCTTCATGGCGAGCATAATGGCAGCGCTGTGTTCTGCGGCGTTACCGATAATTGCTACAAGGAATGCGCCGACGAACAGCTCACTGAAGCCGAAGCGTTCGGTGAGAGTCTCCAGCGTGCCGACCAGCCACTCACTGACGAAGGCGACCATGACTGTGGCAAGGACCAGGTAGAGGATTGAACGGTTCCGGGACCAGACAGGAGCATGCTCATTCGGCAGCTCTTCCGCAGTATCGTCTGTAACATCCGCCAGGTATTTCTTGTGTGTGATCATGGAGAAGACCAGCCAGGCGAGGTAGGCGGCAATCAGGAGGCCGGCAACGACAAGGCTAAGCACATTGGTGTCTTTCTCGGTGATGGAATGCGTGTTGAAGAACATGGCGGGGACGAACAGGGCGATAACCGCAACGATCATCAGTGAGCCGTTCAGACCGGCGAGTGTGACATTGAAGTTCTGAACCTTGAACTTCAGGCCCCCAGCAAAAATACTCAGTCCGAGGACGAGCAGCAGGTTGCCGATGATGGAGCCGGTCAGACTTGCTTTGACCATGTCAAACAGTCCTTCCTTGACCAGGAAGAAGGCGATGATCAGCTCGGCCGCATTGCCGAAGGTTGCGTTCAGGAACCCTCCCAGCCGTTGTCCGGCATAGTGGGCTACACTCTCTGTGGCCCGGCCGAGGAACCCGGCCACGAAGATGACCGAAACGGCAGACAATATGAACTGAAGGGTATGATCCCAGTTCGCATAATGCCCTATGGCGCTGAGGATGAAGCTGATGACCAGCAGCGCCGGTGAGATCCATTTTTTCAAGGGTAAGCACTCTCCAGTCTCTATATGTAGGTTGAATTCATAATCAATATACCCAAATTGTTCCTGACTGTAAACGGGGGTGAGAGAAAGTCATTTGCTTTTTAGGCCGCTTTGGAATTACAATAATTGATAATGAGAGTAGGGGGGATATGGCATGGCAGAACAGCTTCAACTGGAATTGGGAAATATACGGATATCGAATGACGTTGTCTCAAAAATTGCCGGCCTGGCCGCGCTTGAGACTCCCGGAATTGCAGCCATGTCTGGCGGTTTGTCAGAGGGCTGGGCAAAGCGCCTGAGCGGCAAGAACGTGCAAAAGGGTGTTACTGTCGAAGTTGGCCAATTGGAAGCCGCAGTAGATCTGCGCATCATCGTACTGTACGAAACGCCGATTCATGAAGTGTGCCGCATGCTTCAGCAGAATGTCCGCGAGGCTGTGGAGAGTATGACCGGTCTTCACATCGTAGAGGTTAACGTTAAGGTCGAAGGCGTAGCCTTCAAGAACGACGAGATTTCTTAAGCACAATTATATTAGGCATCCATGCAAAAGGCAGTCCGGAATATATTCCGGACTGCCTTTCTACTTGTTGGCTCAACCCTCTTTTGTATGTAGGTAGCCTCTTAGCGTGCGCGGGTGCCTGCACTTCTGTTGTTGCGTACCTGTCTGACCGTAGTCACAGACTTCACCACTTCCTCCTTGGCCGGACGGTTGGTCTCCCGTGAGATGCTGAGCATGATCCCCATGCAGAGCATGGTGACGAGCAGCGAGGAGCCGCCGTAGCTGATAAAGGGCAGTGTAACCCCTGTAAGCGGAATGGTGTTGGTCACACCGCCGATATTGATGAAGGCCTGAATGGCGATGAGCCCCATGATTCCGATGCCGACCAGGGTGCCGAAGGGATCGGTACACCGCAGTGAAATTAGAATCCCTCTCCAGATAAAATATAGATAGAGCAGCAGGAACAAGGCTGTTCCCACGAAGCCGAGCTCCTCACCGATGACGGAAAATATAAAGTCAGTGTAAGGGTAAGGAAGGTAGTGAAGCTTTTGGATGCTCTTACCAAACCCGGAGCCTTGTGTTCCGCCTTCGCCTAGGGCGATAAGGGATTGCATGATATGATAGCCGGTGCCCGAGGCATCTTTCGCCGGATCAAGGAAGGCTTCAATACGGCCCTGACGGTAATCCTGTTTAATCTCAGCCTTCTCGGTGTGCGGCGACAGGGAGTCAATGGCGGTCTTGGCTCCCCAGACGAGAGCAACGCCCAGAATCAGTAGGCCAATCGAGCCCATAATGTGCTTCATACTGGCGCCGCCTGCATAGATGATCAGTCCGCTGGTTGCGACAAGAATCATACAGGAGCCTAGATCCGGCTGGAGCATAATCAGTCCGGCTACGATGCCTACGATGATCATGACCGGGATGTACCCTGTCCGTAAATCGCGCAGCCGCTCACCTTTTTTGGTAATCAGGGCAGCCAGATACAGGATGATGGAGAGCTTGGCCAGCTCGGTAGGCTGAATCCCAAGGGTTCCGATACTCATCCAGCTCTTGGCGCCGTTAATCCCCTCGGTGGTGGCTACGAACAGCAGCAGGACAAGTGTAATCACGAAGATCGGGGCATACCATTTCTTGAATTTGCTGTAGTGGATATTCATGACGACGAACATGATGAAGCTGCCCAGCACGGCCCAGACCAGTTGTTTTTTGACGAAGAAAAATGCATTGTTGCTGTATTTCTCACTGGCAAGGGTTAAGCTGGAACTGGAGCTGAACACCATCAGCAGGCCGAAGCCCACGAACAGCAGGGTGAGAATAAGCAGCTGGAAATCGGGCGTTCCTCTTTTGGGCGGGCGGGCTTTGGAGGCCGTCTTTCCCTTCGCGGCACTCAAACTTCCAGCAGCGCTTTCAATTCATTGATATGCTTCCGGGCTACCTCAAGCACCGGCTGAGGCACCGGGGATTCATATTCCAGCCCGTGGGGGAATGTGGCCTTGCCCAGATAGACGGCTTCAATCGCCAGCACCGCATCTGACTTCTCCAGCTTCCCCTCCACAGCGCGGGTATTAATGCGCAGGAAGTATTCGCCGCCGTCCTTGCGGTCTTCTATCTTGCAGTCATAAGTCGCGCGGTAGTATTCCCATTGCCATCTGATGAATCCTGCCCTTGCTGCACTCTCGTCGAGATAAAGAAGGTCGCTCTTCAGTCCTTCGAGGCCCGTGTTCTCAAATATCATAGCGCACAACTCCCCTTAATGAAGTATAATGATTCATTTGTAATTAAAATTTGTTATTGTTCTTCCTCATGATAGTCTGTTTCCCGGGGTTGTGCAAGGTAGAACAGGCTGATTAATACCCACTTTTTTGCGTTTCTGCTACAATAAAAGAAAGTTGGCAGGCTGCGGAGCGGACAGAGCTCAAGGGCTTGCCCCGCAGGCTTATCCGCAGGATGCTGTCAGAGAAGGGAATGGAGAGTTATGGAGAGGTTAGAGATCGGGGAACTGCTCCCGGAAATGATCAAATGGCGCCGCCATCTGCACCGTCATCCGGAGCTGTCCTATCAGGAGAAGGAGACCTCCGCTTATGTCGGGGCAAGGCTCACGGAGCTCGGGATTGAGGTCCGGCGGAGTGCAGCTGGCTACGGATTGACAGGCATACTTAAGGGCCGGGAGACTGGCAGAACGGTAGTCCTGCGTGCAGATATGGACGCGCTGAGTATTACGGAGGAGAGCGGCCGGGAATATGCTTCCCAGCATCCCGGGGTTATGCATGCCTGCGGGCATGACGGGCATACCGCCATGCTGCTGGCTGCGGCGGCGTATTACAGCTCCCGCCGGGAGGAACTGAGGGGGGAGATCCGCTTTCTGTTCCAGCCGGCGGAAGAGGTCTGTCCCGGCGGTGCAGTGGACATGATTGCGGAAGGCGTGCTTGCGGGTGCGGATGCTGTCTACGGGCTGCATCTGTGGACGCCGTTCCCGCTCGGGACGGTAGGCAGTGCGCCGGGGCCGCTGATGGCTTCGGCCGATGAGTTCTTCATTGATCTGACCGGCCGGGGCGGACACGGCGGCATGCCCCACCGCACAGCAGACAGCATTGTGGCCGGTGCGGCACTGGTTACCGGGCTGCAGACGATTGTCAGCCGCAACGTTGATCCGCTGCGTCCTGCTGTGGTCAGCGTGGGAACGATGCAAGGCGGTTCCGCCCAGAATATCATTGCCGAGCGCTGCCGGATTACCGGGACGGTGCGGGCATTTGATGAAGAGACACGTCATCTGATCCGCCGCCGCATTGAAGAGTTGGCGGCGTCCATAGCCGCAGCCTATGGGACGGAGGCGAAGGTGGACTATCTGATGGGGTACCCGCCGCTGGTGAATGACATTGCTGAGTATGAACGCTTCGCCCGTGTTGCCCCTGAGGCGCTGGGTATAGATGCCCAAGTGATGCTGATGGAGAAGATTATGCCGGCGGAGGACTTTTCCTATTATGTTCAGGAGATTCCCGGCTGCTTCATCTTCGTCGGTGCGGGCAACGCGGTCAAGGATGCCGTCTATCCGCACCATCACAGCAAATTTGATTTCGATGAGGATGCTATGCTCTATGGCGTGAAGCTGCTGGTCGCTATGGCCGATTCCTGTCTGAATGAGTCCTTATCCGTATAAATGTTACCGCTCCAGGAAAAACTACTCTCAAATGCCATGGTAACGTGGACAGGAGGGTTCATTCTTGAAGACAGTCAAAGAAGTGATGACCGCGCAGCCGGTGCCGGTTACTCTGCTGGACAATATCTATGAGGCTGCGAAGCCGCTCCATGAAATCTACAGCGGCAGCAGCTGCATTAATAGACTGACGAGTGGCTCATATCCGTTTACGGAGGTGGGCTTTTTCGTTGTAGGGACAAATGTGAACCACTATAGCACACAAGGAGGGAATAGGATGAGCGGAGCAGAGGCGGGGCCATGCATCACACGGAATGACCGGACAATTCTGCTGGAATGCGGACATCCGGGATTTGAGGAGGCGCGGACGATTCTAAGCGGATTTGCCGAGCTTGTCAAAAGTCCTCCAGCCTACCACACTTACCGGATCACGCCGTTGTCCCTATGGAACGCCGCAGCCGGGGGACAGACAGCGGCAGAGGTCATTGAAGGACTGCGCAGGCTGTCCAGGTGGGGCATTCCTTCCGGGGTAGAGGGGGAGATGGAGCTGCTGATGTCCCGTTACGGAAGCTTGCATCTGCACGCGGATGAGAGTGATCCGCAGCATGTTACGTTAACCGCTGACCGGGCGAGCCGGCTGGATGAACTGGATGACTCTCAGAAGCTGAAGGAGCTGGGCCTGCGCCGGACCGGGGAGCTGCATAGCCATTGTCCGAAGATGAACCGGGGTCTGCTGAAGCAGGAGTTGGCCAGACTGGGTTATCCGGTTCTTGACTATGCCGGGTACCGGGACGGGCAGATGCTGAAGATGGCCTGGCGGGAAACTCTAAGGGGAACGGGTGAAGAGAGCAGCGCCGAATTCAGGCTCCGGGATTATCAACGGGAGGCTGTCCGAAAGTTCCAGGGAACCGGCGGACATGGCGGCAGCGGTGTGGTCGTGCTGCCCTGCGGGGCAGGCAAAACAGTTGTCGGCCTTGCGGTGCTGGAGCAGCTGCAGTGCGAGACACTGATCCTTACTTCAAGCACGACTTCAGTAGAACAGTGGCGCGGGGAGCTGCTGCTGCGGACCACGCTGAGCGCAGATGAGGTCGGGGAATACACGGGAGAGCACCGGGAGGTGCGGCCGGTAACCGTTACAACTTATCAGATGCTGACCCACAGGCGCTCCAAGGGAGGAGCGTTTGTCCACATGAATCTGTTCCATGAGCGAAACTGGGGGCTGATTATCTATGACGAGGTCCATCTGCTTCCGGCACCTGTCTTCCGGGCAACCGCAGATATTCAGGCTACGCGGCGGCTAGGGCTGACAGCAACGCTGGTCCGGGAGGACGGGCGGGAGGGGGATGTGTTCTCCCTGATCGGCCCGAGATGCTACGACCTGCCCTGGAAGGTGCTGGAGCGGCAGGGATGGATTGCAGCTGTCGATTGCATCGAGGTCATCGTTCCGATGAACCAGAAGCTGCGGCAGCAATATATGTATGCCGGTGCGAAGGAACAGTTCCGGCTGGCGGCCGTTAATCAGGCTAAGGCGCAGGCTGCAGCGCAGATTGCTGCGGCGCATCCCGCAGCGTCGATTCTGGTGATCGGCCAGTACCTCGACCAGCTCGAGCAGCTGGCGCTGGAGCTGGCGGCCCCTCTGATCACGGGCAAGACTCCGCAGAAGGAGCGGAATGCGCTCTACGCTGCATTTAATGATGGCAAGCTGCCGGTGCTGATTGTCTCCAAGGTTGCGAACTTTGCTGTGAATCTACCGGATGCCTCGGTAGCAATTGAGGTATCCGGCGCCTTCGGCTCCCGGCAGGAGGAGGCTCAGCGGCTGGGCCGCATCCTTCGTCCGAAGCCGGGGGATAACCGGGCGTATTTCTACACGCTGGTCACGGGAGACAGCCGGGAGCAGGACTTCGCCCTGCGCCGCCGGATGTTCCTGACAGAGCAAGGCTACGAATACGGGGTCCGGATGCTGAACCCGGCGGAAGGAGCTGTTCTTTGATGGAACTGGAACCGGCAGATGATATCGGCAAGCTGTCTGCGGATGCTTGTGAAGTGCTGCTGCGGATAGCGGCAGAGCATGCGGCTTCGCCATGTACAGCGGATTCTGCAGAGCGGCTGCGGCCTGAATTCCTGTGTAGAGCCGAGCAGTTGCTGGCCCTGGAGGAACTGCTTCACACCGGGATGCTGGAGCTGCGTCAGAAGGTGTGGGGGGAGCGGCTGTATCAGATTCCGCAGCAGCAGTATCCCTTGATCCTGCGGAGCTTCTGGACGGGCTGTCCGCAGGTGCGGGTGGAGGGGGCAGTCCGGGTGGAGCATGCAGCGTGTTCAGAACTGGCAGGGGAGCTATTTCAGGGACTGCTGTTCATAGCCCAGGAAGGCCTGCCTCTGACATCTAAGGGAGTGATACATAAGAAGCAGCTTGGGCGGTTAGCCGGAAAGTTGTCCATACCGGGGGAGTATCTGACTCTGCTTGAGTCCTCGTCCGGTCACCAGAGCTATCCGCTGCCGGTTACATTAATCATTGATCTGCTGAGCGTATTGGGGCTGATTACCCGCGATAACAGCGGGTATGGAGTAGACAGACCGATGCTGCAACGCTGGCTGGCTCTTACCGCACAAGAGATGACGGATACGCTCTACACCTTGGTAATCAGCCGCTACGGTGCTCCGCTGCCTGAAGAGCAGCATTTCAGACATTTGTTCTCGGCAGCAGAGTTTAAGACGGACGAGTGGTTTGCGGTAGAGCCTGTTCTAAGCTGGATAAGGCAGAATGGTCTAGCCGGGGAGCAGCCTGTGCCGGGGGCAGCAGGGACAGGCTCAGACTCAGGGCTTAAGCAGGCGTCACTTGCCTGGATTCGCCTTCTGGCCGCCTTCGGCTGGTGTGAGCTGGGGTATTCAGCAGAAGGAGCGGAGTGCTTCCGCTGGAAGGCAAGGAAGCCGCAACTGAACAGAAATAGCCTAGGAATAACCCCGCAGCATCAAGAGGGTGCAGAAGAAGCGGACAGTAACCCGGAAACAGCCAGCAGCAGTCCAAGCATAGCCTCACACAGCCAAGCAATCCTGGACAGCGCTGCCGAAGCTCCAGATACCGTCCTCAGCCCGCAGAGACCCGTAGCAGCTGAAGCCGCATGTAGCCCGCCGCCGCAGGCATCGGCTTCCCCGTCCCCCGGCTTCATTGTTCAGCCTGATTTCGAGGTGCTGGTACCACCGGAGGTCGCTTATACGGTCCGCTGGACCTTGGCCGGGTGTGCGGAGCTGCTGCATCACGAGGATCTCTGGAGCTTCCGGCTGACCCGTGAGCGGCTGGAAGCCGCGGCGGACCAAGGGTTCGCCCCGGGTGAAGTGATCTCCTGGCTGAACGCCCATGCCGCCGGAGGATTGCCGGAGCAGGTCATACTGGCGCTAAGGCAGTGGGCCAGAGCGATCGGGCGGACCGAACTGGCGGAGGTTCTTCTGCTGTCCTGCGCCGGAGAGCAGGAGGGCGAGATAATCGCCGCCCATCCCCGGCTGCAGGACATCGTTACCCGCATCGGCCCGCTCCACTTCATCGTCCGGCCGGAGGCTGCCGGGCAGCTGCGCAAAGAGCTTGCAGCCGCCGGTCTGGCGCCGTCCGTAAGGGCCGGAGACCTGAACGGGGCTGCGGGCCAGCAGCGGCTGTTCGAGCTGTCTGGGCCGGACGAGCCAGCGCTGCGCTACGAGCTCCCTGCCGCAGCCGGGGAACGGGGCCTGCTGGGAACGGGACCGTCCCCGAAGCTCCTGCCGCTGGACAGGGGCGGCCCCCCGATGCTGGAGCTGCCGGGTGAGGAGGCCATGCCGCAGATGTGGTTCAATCAGTGGAGGCAGTATCATGTCACTACAGCGCAAAAGGTAATGGAGCAGGCCCTAAGCTGGGGAATCAAGGTCCGGCTCTCCTACGGGGGCAAGGCGGCGGATTTCATTCCTGAACGGATCAGCGGACGCCCATGGAAGGTACGGGGCATTCTGCTGCTCCCGGGAACGGAGACGGCAGAGGAGACGGAGCTTGCAGCGGAGGACTGGCAGGAAATTCAGCTGCTGCATCCGCTTAAGCACAGAAATTCTTCTTCTGCTGAGGCGGGCGGATATGTTATGATAAGGTAGTCTATCGCTGCGGTAGAACATTAAATGCAGAAAAGAGTTGAAGTTCATGAGCGTAGCGGAATTAAATACGGTCGATATGGCTGAAGTGCTGACATACGCCTATGAATTAGGCGATATGATTAATCAATCCGCAGAAGTGTCGGATTACCTATACTGGAAGGGACAGGTAGATAACCATCCCCAAATCCAGGCCATGATCAAGCGGCTGCAAGGCAAGAAGGAGCTGTTTGACGAGACACAGCGGTTTGGTCATTTTCACCCGAACTATCACTCGGCCAAGGATGAGGTTGAGGCTGTAGAGCGGGAGCTGGAGCAGTTCGAAGCGGTGGTCCGCTTCAAGAATGCGGAGAAGACGCTGGATGATATTCTTCATTCCATGTCTGAGGCGATCGCATTCTCGGTCTCGGACAGTATTAAGGTTCCCAGCAATGATCCGTCCCCCAAAGGCGGATGCGGCAGCGGCGGCAAATGCTCCTGCGGATAAGCTGACCCGTGAGGAGATAGAGAAAGAGAGGCGGATGAGCTTATGTTTGCGGAACGGACAGGTTATATTGTATGGGTTAGCGACGTCAAGGCGGCGCGCAACCTGGAGAAGTACGGCACATTGCACTACGTTTCCCGTAAAATGCACTATGCGGTAATGTACGTCAATGCGGAGCGCGCCGAGGAAGTCATGAAGAATGTCCGCAGACTTTCTTATGTGCGCAAGATTGAGCGTTCGTACCGCAATGAACTGAAGACGGAATATACCAGCAACGGACCGGACAAGTCCAAGTACTACGGTCTGTAGTTCAAGGATAAGGGTTATTTAGACAGACGCCGCTGGCGTCTGTTTTTTTAAGAGGGGGACCACCAATGAACAAAGAGGAACAGGTCTTAACCGCTTTCCGGGAATTATTCAATAAGATGAGCTGGCTGAATAAGTCCAAGATGGAGATCAGTCTTAAGGGTAATAAACCCTCTGAGGTGCACTGTATTGAATACATCGGACGACATGCAGACGTCAACGTGACCAAGCTTGCAGAGGCCTTGTACATGACCAGAGGGGCGATCAGCAAGATTACACGGAAGCTCCTGCACAAGGGGCTTATCGAGAGCTACCAGAAGCCGGACAATCAGAAGGAAATCTATTTCAGGCTAACTGGTCAAGGGAAGGCTGTGTATCAGATCCATGACGAATTGCACCGTGAGTTTCGGGAGCGGGACAGACCCGTGTTTGAGCAGGTGACCGATAGCCAGTATGCCGGTATGCTCAGCTTCATGGAGAGGTACAATAGGCATTTGGATGAAGAGATTAAGAAGCAGGAGCAGGAGCTGGAGAACAGCATGGAAGAAGATTAATTTCCCCTCTATACTTCAGCAGAATATTACAGGCAGAGTTACTTTCACCCGGCAGGGTGTTTTTTTATGCTCAATAATTTGTTTCCTTGGAATCAAAAATGTGCTAGGATGATATTGTTTCTTAGGAAACAAATCATGAACTCTAAGGAGAGAAGATACATGTCCACATCCAAACCAGCTGACAATCAAGATCAACCTTCAGAACCAAAAGTAGATAAGCACGCGCTTATATTCGGTCTAATTTCAGTATTTTTATGCGGAATAGGCTTCAGTATCATAGCTCCGGTGGTTCCATTCCTCGTCCAGCCTTACATTAGCGATCCCGGAAAACAAGCGGTGATGATTACCCTGCTGACCTCAGTGTATGCGGCCTGCCTGTTCTGTGCGGCGCCTGTGCTGGGTGCGCTGAGTGATAAATACGGACGACGTCCGCTGCTTCTGCTATGCTTGCTGGGTTCTGCTGCCGGTTACTTCATATTTGGCCTTGGAGGGGCTTTATGGGTGCTGTTCGCCGGGCGGATCATTGAAGGGATTACAGGCGGGAGCATCGGTACAATCTTCGCTTATTTTGCAGACATTCTTCCGCCGGAGCAACGGACCAAGTACTTTGGCTGGGTGAGCGCGGTGGTAGGGGCCGGTACTATTATTGGTCCGTCGATGGGCGGGCTGCTGGCCAAGTTCGGGTATTCGGTGCCCATGTATGCTGGAGCAGCGGTAACATTACTGAATGTGGGTTATGGCTTCCTGTTCATGCCCGAGAGTCTGGAGAAAAGTAAGAGATTGAAGGTAATCCCCTTAGTCAGGCTGAATCCCTTCTCGCAGCTTGCGAACCTGCTGTCCATGAAGAACCTCAATAGGCTGTTTGTCTCCGCCTTCCTGCTGTGGATACCGAATGGCTCATTCCAGGCTATTTTTTCACAGTTCACGTTGGATAATTTCAGCTGGAAGCCGGTGATCATCGGATTGATGTTCTCTATCATGGGCTTGCAGGATATCCTGTCCCAAGGATTCATTATGCCGAAGCTCCTGAAAAGATACAGTGACCGGCAAATCGCCCTCCTCGGAATGGTCTCGGAAATTGTTGGATATGTCCTGTTTGCGTTGTCGGCCTTGTTCGCCTTTTATCCTCTTTTTATCGCAGGGATGTTTATCTTCGGCTTCGGCGATTCGGTCTTCGGGCCCTCGTTCAACGGAATGCTGTCCAAATCTGCCGCAGCGGGCGAGCAGGGACGGGTTCAAGGGGGCAGCCAATCGATTCAGGCGCTGGCGAGAATGATCGGGCCGCTGGTTGGCGGACAGCTCTATGTGTCGCTTGGACCGGCTGCACCGGCATTCATGGGGGTGATCCTCATTGGAGCGGCGATCCCTGTGCTGTATACGATTAACCGGGCAGGAACATTGTCGAAATAGGTCGTTAGTGTGAAAAAAGGTGCGCAGAAGGCAATGCCCTGGCCCGAAGTTTATCCCTGCTTAATAATTCCAATCTATGCTGAAGAGAAGTTATTGAATTCACGAAGACAAGCATACGGGGGATTAGATGAATAAGACAGGGACCCTTGGCTATGCGCTCGGGAGACCGGCTCATCGGCCTGAGCGTGGAGCGCTTCCGTCTCCGGTGCTCCAGTATCCAGTCAAGGGAGGGTGTAAGCATGTTTCTGCAGATCGGTGAAATCGCTGAACAAATCCCGGACATTTCGATTCATCACAAATGCGGGTTTGTGGACCAGATTTTCAAAAGCAATCCCCAGCTCCAAGGCGTAGCCGTCACGGAAAACGGGCGCACCGCCGGATTGATTATGAGGATCAGCTTTTATCAGAAAATAGGTACGTTGTATGGGTATACGCTCTATATGGGCAGACCTGTGGAACTGGTGATGGACAAAAATCCGCTGGTGGTGGACTATAACACGCCCATTATCGAGGTAAGCAGGCAGGCGATGTCGAGGCAGGATGAGAATCTGTACGACTATGTGATCGTGACTCATGAGAAGGCCCTGTTCGGAGCGGTTAGCGTACGGGATCTGCTGCTTAACTTCGCGGAGATTCAGGCGGTGGCCGCCAGCTTCCTGAATCCATTAACAGGGCTCCCGGGGAATATCAGCATTACTGAGTGGATGGTGAAGACGCTGCTGCAGGATGAATTCAGTGTGCTCTACATCGATCTTGACCATTTCAAGGCGTACAACGACACCTACGGTTTCAAGGAAGGCGACCGTATGATTCAGGCCACTGCAGAGCTGCTAAAGCATGAGGCACTGCGGATGAACGGATTCCTGGGGCATATCGGCGGGGATGATTTTATTATTTTTATCAGCGATTATCACTACGAGGAATGCTGCAGAAGCATCATCGCGGCGTTCGATACGGCGGTTGAGGATTTCTATCATGCCGGACATCTGGCCCAGAAATACGTGCTGACCGAGAGCCGTTCGGGACAACTGGAGGAGTTCCCGCTGGTCTCGATCTCGATTGCCGTGGTCACGAACCGCAGCCGCCGGTTTGCTTCCATTGAGGAGCTGTCTGTAGAGGCGGCCCGCTTCAAAAAAAGCTGCAAAATGATCAGAGGCAGCAGCTATGTCGATGACAGCGATATCAGTATGCACCGGACGGGCAGCTGAGGTTTCGCCATGTAACTCTCCCGGGATGGCGGTATGCTTGAACAACGGTCGTCAATGCGGTAAGATTGACAACAATAAGAGCATGCCAAGACCCTTTTTACGTGGAGTGTGATGACTATGCAGGGCAAGGGGATGGACTGGTGGGGGGTGCACGAACCCTTCCATATCATGCTGAATAACTACGGGATTGCCGACATCGTGCTGACCCGGCATGCCAAGAGCCGTTATGCGGACCGGGTAGCTGCTGAGGACAGCGGAAATGTGGAGGTGACCGCCTGGATCTGGCAGGCCCTGAAGCAGAACCGGCTGAGGCCTTACTCAAGCAGTGATTATAATGCCTATCTGATCGATAATGATACGGTGATCGTGGTTGATTTCAGGCAGCTTGAGGGCGTTACGGCCCTCTCCGGAGAGCCGCTGTATGTCATGGTAATCGTATCTTTTCTGGGCAAAATATCGGTGACTCCGCAGCTCCGGGATCTCAAGCGATACTATTCCTGGCTGCGACATTCCCGGCGCATGAAGCTGTCCAAGAAACGCCGCAGGCGCAAGTAGGATACTTGAAACGAGGGAGGCATGCGGCTTAGGGCTGCGTGCCTTTTTGCTTGAAGACTGAAATTAGCGAAGGAGTCAGTAACGTATGAATTTTCATCAGCTTCATATTTTCTATACCGTGTCCGAACGGGGCAGCTTCTCGGCGGCGGCGCAGACTCTGCATATGACCCAGCCTGCGGTGACGATGCAGATTCAGGCGCTTGAGGATTATTTCGGAACCAAGCTGTTCGACCGTTCCACCAAAAAAATCATACTCACCGAGGCCGGCCTGACGCTGATGCCGTTCGCGGTGCGCAGCATGCAGCTGATGCGTGAGACGGATCAGGCGATGTCGGCCTTCACCCACATGCTGGAGGGACGCCTGATGCTCGGAGCCAGCCTGACCATCGGTGAATATGTGCTTCCCCGCCTGCTGGGGCCCTTCGGCAAGGAATATCCGAATATCTCGATTATGATGAAGGTGATGAACACTTCACAGATTATGGATGAGATTCATAAGCATCAGCTGAATTTCGGGCTGATTGAAGCGCCGGTCTCCCACCCGGACATGGTGATTGAGCCGGTAATGGGCGACGAGCTGAAGCTGATCGTGCCCCATGAGCATCCGCTGGCCGGTCAGGCGGAAGTGACGCTGGCGCAGGCGCTCGCCTATCCATTCGTGCTGCGCGAACGCGGCTCGGGCACACGGCGGGTGATGGAGGAGCAGCTTGAGGCTAACGGGCTTGACCCTGCAGCGATGCAGATTGTGATGGAGCTGGGCAGTACCGGGGCGGTGAAGTCGGCGGTAGAGGCAGGGCTGGGGATTACAATTATCTCGACCTCCTCGGTCAAGCATGAAGTAGCGCTCGGCCTGCTGAAGATTGTCAATCTGACGGATGCCTCCTTCAAACGGCAATTCTACGCTATTCATCTGAAATCGACCTTACTGCCGATCTCGGCGGTAACCTTCCTAAGCTTCCTGCGCCAGCATGCCGGCGGACAGTAACGGATATGCATAGCTAGCTGCGTGTAGCTGCATGAAAGCATGTAAACTTACTTGAAAGAACGGAGGAATTCCATGACAGACCCTACAAGTCATAGCTGGCATTCAGAGGCGGAGTTAGCTACAGCGGGTTTTGCTGATACAGCCGGCAGATGCGACCTGCACACCCATACCCAGGCCTCGGACGGCATGCAGCCGCCGGCAGAGAATGTTCGGCTTGGTTACGAGGCTGGATTGGCAGCGTTAGCCATTACCGATCATGATACGGTCAGCGGAGTAGCGGAAGCACTGGAAGCAGGAAAGCGGTACGGGATTACTGTAGTTCCCGGTGTAGAGATCAGCACACGGCAGAGCGGCAAGGAGATCCATGTCCTCGGTTACTATATCGACATAGAACAGGAACTGCTGTTGTCCCGCCTGGAGGAGCAGCGGGGTATCCGGCTCGGGCGTAATGAAGCAATTCTGGAGAAGCTGCGCGGGCTGGGCATTGCGATCACCCTGGAGCAGGTAGTGTCAGGGCTTGGCCGGGAGCTGAAGCCTGATGAGAGCATCGGCCGCCCGCACATCGCGGATGAGCTGGTGCGGCTGGGTGCAGCCGGAGATATGCGGGATGCTTTCGATAAGTATCTGGGCGAAGGTGCGGCGGCCTATGTCTCGCCTCCGCGCATTACCCCGGAGACGGCCTGCCAGTGGATTCGTGAAGCAGGAGGTGCAGCGGTGTTGGCCCATCCGGGAATCTACGGGGATGACGCACTGGTGCGCAGAATTGTGGAGGAATGTGATTTGGACGGCATCGAGGTGTATCATTCCGATCATGGCCCGGCAGAGCATGAGCGCTACCTTGCACTGGCTGCGGAATTCGGCCTGCGGGTAACCGGCGGCTCGGATTTCCATGGTGCGCGGCAGGGCGTTGTTTTCCACGGGGATCTCGGCAGTGTGAGTGTGCCTGCCGCTGTGCTGGAGCAGCTTAAGGCTGCCAGAGGCTGACTGTAGGACTCAGCAAAGAGCGCAGGATACAAAAACACAAAACGCCAGATACAAGACACAAGACACAAGACACAAGACACAAGACACAAGACAATAAAAACCTCCGACCCTTAGCGCAGACGCTACAGGACGGAGGTTTTTTGGTAGGAGCAATCCTTACTGTTAGTAAAGCGCATGATTAGTAAGAGGAAACCACCTACTATTGTGTTCGGTTTTCCGCATACATTTGGCCCGTGCGCCTTGAGCGAACCCAATGTATGCTGTTTTCCACATACTTTTGGCCCGTGCGCCTTTCGCGAACTCATTGCTGTTCGGTTTTTCGCTTAACTCCGCAGCACATTCGGCAGCTGCTTGATCCGCTCTTCATCGGGCGTGACGAAGAGTGTCCGCTGATGATCGTAGATGACGAAGCCCGGCTTGGCTCCGCTCGGCTTGCGCACGTAACGGATGAGCGTACAGTCCACCGGGACACTGCTGGATTGCTTGGCCTGGCTGTAATAGGCGGCGAGCTGAGCAGCTTCCTCCAGGGTGGCATCGCCGAATTCCTCACTGCGGATCACCACATGCGAGCCGGGAATATCCTTTGTATGCAGCCAGGTATCGTTCGGAGCAGCGAGGCGGTTGGTAACATATTCGTTTTGCAGATTGTTTTTGCCGACATAGATGTCAACCCCTTCAGAGGAAGTGAATACCTGCAGCGTAGGTCTGGCAGCCTTCTTTTTCTTCTTGCCTTTTTTGCTGCGGTCGCGGAGATAGCCTTGGCTGACCAGCTCCTCGCGGATCTCCTCAATGTCATTCAGTGAGGCATGGGCTAATTGCTGGAGCAGCAGTTCCATATAGGCAATTTCTTCGTGCGTCTTCTTGACCTGCTCGCCGATCACCCGCAGGCTGTTCTTGTACTTGTTATATTTTTTGAAATACCGCTGTGCATTGTCCGTAGGGCTTAGCAGCGGGTCGAGCGGAACGGTAATCTCCGCCTGATTCTCATCATAGTAGTTTACTAGCTTTGCTTCCTTGTCGCCTTTGTTCACGGTGTGCAGGGAAGCGAACAGCAGCTCGCCCCAGATCCGGAACTGGTCTGCATCCTCGGCTTCGTTCAGATCCTTTTGCAGGTTGGCCAGCTTCTTGATGTTCTTGCTGCGCTCGTTGCTGAGGAAGCGGATCAGGTCGCTAACCCGCTGCTTAACCGTGTCCTTCTCCGCCTTGTCCCCGTAATAATCCTCCAGGCACAAGCTTATGGAGCTGTAATGCTTCACATTCCCGCTCATGAGCTTCAGCGGAATGGCCGAGAATACCGGCTTGCCCTTGGCATTCCAACCGGTGACTGGAGCGAATTCCAGCTTGCTGACCGGCTCCATGACGGAATGGAAGGCTTCCCAGAGCTGATCGGGCTTATCCATGCCGCTGCTGAAATCCTCAGCTTCTCCGCCTATCTCCTTGTACCGGTGGAGGATCTCTCCGGCGATCAGCGGACTCAGGCCGCTGAAGGCGTGTACCAGCCAGCCGGCCGGATCGGCTGAAGGGGCCGGGCCGCCGGAGCCGTCAGCCTGCGGTGCCTCAAGTGAGGCCAGCAGTCCGGCGATCTCGCCCTCGATCATATCCTCCTCCGGCTCCTGAGGATGCTCGGCGGCGTAGCGGGCCGCTTCCTCTGCCGAGGCTATCAGGGTAAGGAAGTCCGGCTGGCTGATCTGCAGCGGATTCAGCTTATGCTGCTGCGGCGGCTGGGTATAAGCCGCTCCCGGCATAACGACCCGGTAGCTGCTGATTGACGGGGTGACATGATGAATGCCGTCGATAATCGTCCCCGTGGCTAGCTCGGTCAGAATGATGTTGCTGTGGCGTCCCATCAGCTCGATGATGATTTTTTTGGCGGAGACATCCCCCAGCTCATCCCGTGTTCTGATGGTGATATGAATAATTCGTTCAAGCCCCATCTGGGTAATGCTCTCGATGGTGCCGCCTTCACAATGCTTGCGCATCAGCATGCAGAACATCGGCGCTTCTGCCGGGTTGATGCTGCTTCTCTCGGTCAGGTGCAGCCGGGGGTAGGTCGGGTTCGCCGACAGCAGCAGCTTGCCGCCGCCGCCCGCACCGCGCAGGGTGAAGATGAGGTCATGTGTGCTGGGTTGATATATTTTGCCGACGCGTGCACCGATGAAGGGCTGAAGCTCATGCACGATCGCTTGGGTAACAATGCCGTCTAATGCCATGATAAGGTTCTCCTGTCGCCTGATAATAAAGTACTCCCTCTATGATGCCATACTTTTACCGGTTCGCGCAAAAGGAGAAACCTAGATGCGGTGATATTTTGGGACGACCATGAATACACTTGGACATGAACAGGTGGAAAAGCTGTGCGCCGCCGGAAGTCAAGAAACGACCGGGAGGGGAAAGATTAGTTATGGAACAAAAAAGCTGGCACCGGCTCGGTGCAGAGGAGCTGCAGGAGATGTTCGGCGTTCAGCCGGGAACGGGGCTAAGCGCCGAGGACGCCGCCGCAAGACGCAAAGAGAGCGGGTACAATGAGCTGTCTGAGGGCAAAAGGGTATCACCTTTTACGCTGCTGCTCAATCAGTTCAAGGATTTCATGGTACTGGTGCTGATGGGGGCGACTTTGGTATCCGGCCTGCTCGGCGAATACTTAGACGCCATTACGATTATCGCGATTATTCTGCTTAACGGGGTACTCGGATTCGTGCAGGAGTTCCGCGCCGAGCGTTCGTTAAGAGCACTGAAGCAGCTCTCCGCGCCTACGGCCAAAGTGATGCGCGGCGGGAAGCAGGAGGTGCTTCCCGCCAGAATGCTGGTCCCCGGAGATATCGTCCTGCTGGAGAGCGGGGACCGGATACCGGCAGATGTCCGCTGGCTGCAGTGCAGCAGCATCTATGCCGAAGAGTCGGCGCTGACAGGGGAGTCGCTGCCGGTCTCCAAGCATGCCTCGGCGATCTATGCTGAAGACATCCCGCTGGGCGATCAGAAGAATATCGGCTTCATGGGTACGATGGTGACCCGGGGAACCGGCCGGGCTGTGGTCATCCGCACCGGTATGGCTACCGAGATGGGCAAGATTGCCGATCTGATCCAGAACACCGAATCCCAGGAGACCCCGCTGCAGCACCGTCTGGAGCAGCTCGGTAAGATTCTGATCTACGTCTCACTGGGGCTGACCATTGTTGTGGTCCTGGCAGGAATTATGCATGGTCAGCCGGCAACGGCGATGTTCCTGGCCGGGGTGAGTCTGGCGGTGGCAGCTATTCCCGAAGGACTTCCGGCCATTGTGACGATTGCGCTTGCGCTGGGTGTCCAGCGGATGATCAAGCGCAAGGCGATTGTCCGCAAGCTGCCTTCGGTAGAGACGCTGGGCTGCGCCTCCGTCATCTGCTCGGATAAGACAGGAACCCTGACGCAGAACAAAATGACAGTCACCCAGCTCTGGAACGCCGGACGGACCCTTGAGGTATCAGGGGAAGGTTATGCTCCGGTAGGCAGTGTGCTCCAGAAAGGCCGGCCCGTTGATCTAAAGAATGACCAGAGTCTCCGGCGCATGCTTCAGGTGGGTGCATTATGCAGCAACGCAGAGATTTATGAGAGCTTCCCCGAGACGCGCAGCAAAAAGAAAGGCAAAGGCGCAGAGGCCGATAAAGGGGCTAACGCCCAGCCGGTCTGGGAACTGAAGGGCGATCCTACGGAAGGAGCGCTGGTCGCTTTGTCTGCCAAAATGGGACTAACTGCCCAAACGCTTGCTGTAACCTATACCCGGGAGACGGAGTTTCCGTTCGATTCTGAACGCAAGCTGATGTCGGTGGTTGTAAATCACCCCGGCGGCCGGATGATCTGCACCAAAGGCGCACCCGATGTGCTCCTGAATTGCTGCACGTATATGCTGTGGGAGGGCGGAGTCGTGCCCTGCACGCCGACCTTGCGCCAGAAGGTGCTGGATGCCAATGAACAGATGGCTTCCGGCGCACTGCGTGTGCTGGGGATGGCTTACCGCGATCTGCGGAGCGGAGAAACGGCCGGCAGCGAGAAGGAAGCGGAGAGCCAGCTTGTCTTCGTGGGTCTGGCCGGGATGATCGATCCGCCGCGCAAGGAAGTTCGCGATGCGATCAGCGTGACCCGTCGGGCAGGCATCAAGACGGTCATGATTACCGGCGACCATGGGACGACCGCAGAGGCGATTGCCCATCAGCTCGGCATTCTGCAGCGCGGCGGCAGGGTTCTGACTGGTAGCGAGCTTACCCGGATGGACGATGATGCGCTCGATAAGGTATCGGACAATGTCTTCGTCTACGCCCGGGTATCTCCGGAGCATAAGCTGCGGATCGTCAAGTCGCTGCAGCGCCACGGCCATGTCGTAGCGATGACTGGCGATGGAGTAAACGATGCGCCTGCAATTAAGGCCGCCGATATCGGGATCTCAATGGGAATCACCGGTACGGATGTGACGAAGGAGGCTTCGGCCCTGGTCCTCGGGGACGATAACTTCTCGACCATCGTGGCCGCCATTGAAGAGGGACGGAATATCTATGAGAATATCCGCAAGTTCATCCGGTATCTGCTGGCCTCGAATGTCGGTGAGATTCTAACCATGTTTTTCGCCATGATGCTCGGGCTGCCGCTGCCGCTGGTTCCGATCCAGATTCTATGGGTCAATCTGGTTACAGACGGCTTACCTGCAATGGCGCTGGGCGTAGACCAGCCGGAGAAGGATCTGATGGAGCACAAGCCACGCGGTGCAAAAGAAAACATCTTTGCCCGGCGGCTGGGCTGGAAGATTGTCAGCCGCGGGCTGCTGATCGGCCTCTGTACGCTGGCCGCCTTCTGGCTCACGCTGCGGATTGATCCAGGCAGTGCGCAGCAGTTGATCCGCGCGCAGTCGGTTGCTTTTGCCACCCTTGTGATGGCACAGCTCATTCATGTGTTCGACTGCCGCAGCTCGCGCTCGGTCTTCTACCGGAATCCGTTCCAGAACAGATATCTGGTCCTGGCTGTCCTGTCCTCTGTCCTCTTAATGCTGGCTGTAATGTACCTCCCTGTGCTTCAGCCGGTGTTCAAGACCGTTCCGCTCAGCTTCCGTGAATGGTGCCTGGTGCTGGTGATGTCCGGAATCCCGACCTTCCTGATGGGAGCGGGCAGCGTCTGGGGCGGCAAGAAGAACCGCAGCCGCAGCGGTGGACGCCAGATGATAAAAAGTACAAAGTTTTCAGCATAAAATCAATAGCCTCACTCCACTCCTATAAGGTATGCTGGTTTCACTGAGAAGCTTGGTTTATGATGAACCAGGAATGTGGAAACAGCTGATCTTACTTATAGGAGTGGACCTGACAATGGAATTTACTAAAATGCACGGTTTGGGCAATGATTTTATTATCGTATTCGGCGAGGATGAGCTGCCGGGCAATGCCCCGGAGCTGGCAGTTACGCTGTGCAACCGGTTCTTCGGCATCGGCGCAGACGGACTGGTGTACATTCTCCCTTCGCAGCGCGGCGACTACATGATGCGTATCATGAACTCCGATGGCTCTGAGGCTGAGCAATGCGGCAATGCGATCCGCTGTGTATCCAAATATGTATATGAGCATGGTCTGGTGGAATCGGAGCAGATTGTCATTGAGACGATTGGCGCCGGAGAACAGAAGGTCTCTCTGAAGGTGAAGGACGGGATTGTGGAGAGCGTAACGGTGGATATGGGTGAGCCGGTCCTGTCTGGACTACAGATTCCTGTAGCGATCGACGCGGAGCCTGTGCTCGACCAGCCGATTGAAGCGGACGGCACAGCGTTCAGATTCACCGCAGTCTCCATGGGGAATCCGCATGCAGTCATTTATGTGGACGATGCGGTATCGTTCGATCTCGCAACCTGGGGACCTAGGCTGGAGGTTCACCCGCTCTTCCCGCGTAAGGTCAACGTGGAGTTCGCCACCGTAGTGAACCGCAGTCACGTGGACATGCGCGTCTGGGAGCGTGGTGCCGGGCCTACCCTGGCCTGCGGAACAGGCGCCTGTGCGACGCTGGTCTCCTCCGTGCTGAACGGAGTGACGGACCGCTCGGCGGTCATCAGCCTGAAGGGCGGTGACTTGTTCATCGAATGGAACGAGAAAGACAATCATGTCTATATGACCGGCCCTGCACAGGTGGTATACACCGGCTCAGTAGATATCTGATATCTGATTGCCATATAACTATTTACAATCCCTTGCATACCGGATGCAGGGGATTTTTTATGTAATTCAGAGCCGGTATGGAACTGGAGTATGAAATGAAAGCCGAATAATGGCAGGCATATCCGCGAATAATAGAACTCTGCATAGAATCAGGGAGGAGGAGCGGAAATGAAGTCAGGGTCCAACCGAAAAGCACAGAATGCGGGAGCAGATCCTGCACCGCGACCGGGACAGCCGCAGGGCAGCGTTCCCTTGGGCCTCGCGGATACGGTCGCCCAAAGTCTGCTTCACATTCAGACGGAGCTTGGCGGCAGTCCAGATCTCCAGATCCGCAGAATCCAGATCGGGGGAGAACGCCGCCTGGAAGCGGCCGCTGTTCATCTGAGTGGACTGGCGGACCCTGCGGCAGTGAATGAATTCGTACTCGGTTCACTGCTGAATCATACAGAGGAGCTGTTCCTTGACAGAACGGATGGCGGTGCTGATAGCCGCGGGGAAGAAGCTTCACTTCCGCAGCAGATACTTAGCCGTGCAATGGAGATAGGTGATGCGGAGCTCCAGGAGAATTGGAAGGAAATCATGCTCGCAATTCTCTCCGGGGACACAGCGATTCTGCTGGAGGGCTGCCGGTCAGCGATTCTGTGCGGAACCAGGGGCGGGGAGCAGCGGGCGGTCAGTGAGCCTTCCTCCCAGCTCGTGGTCAGGGGGCCGAAGGACGGGTTCGTCGAGTCGGTGGCCACGAACATCTCGCTGATCCGCCGCAGAATCAAATCCGCCAAGCTGCGCCTGGAGGTCTTGAAGATCGGCTCGGAGACCCATACCCATGTGGCGCTGATGTACATGAAAGGGATTGCGGGGGAGGATCTGATCCGCGAAGCCAGAGATCGGCTGAACAAGATTGTTATTAATGAGATTCTGGAATCCGGAAATATTGAGGAATTAATTCAGGACAAGACCTTTACACCGTTTCCGACGATCTACAACTCGGAACGGCCGGATGTGGCTGCAGGAAATCTGCTCGAAGGCCGGGTGGTTATTATTGTGGACGGCACGCCGTTTGTGCTGATTCTTCCGGCGGTGTTTACGCAGTTTTTTCAGTCTGCCGAGGATTATTCCCAGCGGTTCGACATTAGCATATTAATGCGGCTGGTCCGTTATTTGAGCTTCCTCGTTCTGATTCTGGGGCCTTCGGTCTACCTTGCGCTGACTACCTATCATTATGAGATGATTCCGACCACGCTGCTGATTAATCTGCTCTCCCAGCGGGAGAATGTACCCTTCCCGGCCTTTGTGGAGCTGCTCTTGATGGAGCTGGCCTTTGAAATCCTGCGCGAAGCCGGGGTACGCATGCCTCGCGCCATCGGGCAGACGGTCTCTGTGGTCGGTGCGCTTATCCTGGGAACGGCGGTGGTAGAGGCCGGCATAATTACACCTATCATGGTTATCGTAGTGGCGTTGACCGGGATTGCCAGCTTTGCCCTACCGGCTTACAACATGGCCATTGCCGGGAGAATTATCCGGTTTGCTTTTCTGATCATGGCCAGTATATTCGGCTTCTATGGAATTACTCTGGGCCTGATCCTGCTGGTGGCACATATGAGCAGCCTAAGATCCTTCGGTGTTCCTTATCTCTTCCCCTTCGTGCCGCTCTCCATTAAAGGGCATAAGGACACACTGTTCAGAATGCCGCTCTGGCTGAACGGCGCGGACAAGCCGCCGGCACAAATGCGCGAGGAAATGCCGGACTACATGCTGCTAACGACTGGTCATGAAGAGCAGCTCCCCCCGTTAATCCGCAAGAATAGCAGGACTGAGGAGGAGAACCGTGAGGAATAGAATCTTCGGCGGCATAGGTGTACTGTTTGTCCTTCCAATGCTGCTGCTTACCGGCTGCTGGGACAGTGTTGAACTCAACCGGCGGGCAATTGTCTCGGGGGTAGCGATCGACAAGGGCGACTCTGAGGCTGAGCGGTACAAGCTGTCCTTTCAAGTGATTGTGGCGGAGGAAATCTCCGGAGAGAAGAGCAGAGGTATATCGCCGGTTGCGCTGTACACAGGAACAGGCCGCACGATGTTCGAGGCGCTGGCAGACGCTTCCCGCCAGACGGCACGCTTCCTCTCCCTGGGACATGTGCGGGTGCTGGTGATCTCGGAGGCGTTCGCCCGCGAAGGCATCAAGGACCTTCTGGATGTGCTGGAGCGGGAGAGCGATACCCGGCTGAACAGCCTGATTTTCATCTCCAAGGGACAGCCTGCGCGTGAGATCATGTCCACAATGACCGTGTTCAGCAAAATCCCGGCCAATGATCTTGTGGAGAAGCTGGAGACGACCTCCAAGCAGTTCGGCTATAACTTCCGGATGGCCGTGGATGATGTGATCCGGGGCATTCAGATCAGAGGAGGCGGTCCGGTGATCAACGGGGTATACACCAGAGGAGAGTGGACTCCCTCATCGGGCAGCAATGACAGCCTGAAGAATATCGAACCCCGGTCGATCCTGAGAGTCTCCTCCCTTGCGGCATTCAAGGATGACAAGCTGAAGGGCTGGCTTACGGGTGACGCTGCTCTCGGTACCGTTCTTTTGCATAATCGGATCAAAGAGTTCCCGGTTCTGCTCAAGCAGCAGGAGGGCCGTTATCTCTCCTTCAACATCTATCAGTCCCAGGTGTCACTTGCCGTCGAGTCGTCTGACCCGGAGCATCCTGTCTTTACGGTCAAAATCACGCAGCAGGCTGCGCTCAAGGAAGCTCCGAATCCGCTCGATCTTACCTCGCCTAAAGTGCTGGAAGAGCTGTCAGACCGGCTCATAAAAGAAAGCGTCAAGCATATCCAAGCAGCCATAAGCACAGCCAAAGAATTGGGCAGTGATTATCTCGGCTTTGGACGGGCATTGCAGCGGAAGGATCCGCGCGGCTGGAAGAAGGTCAGGGACCACTGGGAGGACGTATTCGCAGACTGTGAGATCCGGTTCGATGCGGATGTGGTCATCCGGCATACGGATATGCGCAGCCACTCTTTTCAGATTCATTAAGTCTGCCGGTAGGGTAACCGGGTGAGGAGGTCCACAGAATATGGGGAAGGTCAAAATCGGACTCGTCGAATTCTTCAGCCTGACGGTGCTGTTCGAGCTGGGCACGGCGCTGGTGGTTAATCTGGGAATGGGGGCAGGCCGGGATGCCTGGCTCTCGATTCTGATCGGCTGCGCGGCGGGGCTGATCATGTTCACGGGATACGCCTATCTGTACCGTAAGCACCCGGACCAGCCTTTTACAGCCTATACACGGCAAATTCTCGGAAAATATATCGGGGCACCGGTAGGCCTGCTCTATATTATTCTCTACATAAACCTGGCTGCCAGGGATTTGCGCGATGGCAGCACCATGCTCGCAATGTCGACCATGCATCATACTCCGCTGTTTATCTTAAGCGCCCTGATGCTGCTCTCGGGAGCTTATGTGCTGCATAAGGGGTTGGAGGTGCTGAGCAGAACGTCCATGGTATTTGCGTTTGTCGTTCTGGGGATCGGCCTGTTCGGGACAGTGATGCTGATACTCTCCGGTACAATCAATCTGCACAGACTGTTGCCTGTACTGGAGAATGGCTTTCAGCCCGTGCTTCGCTCGGTGATTCATCAGAATTATATGTTTCCGTTCGGGGAGATGGTGTGCTTCACGATGCTGATGCCGTATCTGTCCAGTGTCAAAAAAGGACCGTGGATCATCGCCGCCGCCATGGTGTTCTCCGCGCTGCTGCTCAGCTTCACGATGGCGCTGAATGTTTCGGTTCTGGGTGCTGACATTGTAGAGCGTTCGCCGCTCCCGCTGATGCCGACGATCAGCAAGATCTCCATTTCGGATATCATCCAGCGGGTGGATATTTTTGTGGTTATGGTGCTGATCATCGGGGTGTTTTTCAAAATGGCCGTCTTCTTCGCTGCCGCGCTTATCGGAATTTCGGACCTGTTCAAGCTGCCGTACCGGAGAATGCTCTATCCCTGCGGACTGATCATCCTCTTCACCTCCATGCTGGATGCGCGAAGCTTCATTGAACATCTGGATGAGGGCGGGACCCTGCTGTACAGGGTGTATCCCTATTTAATGATAGTCGTTCCGGTGCTGCTGGTAATAGTAACGGCGGTCCGCGATCATTTCTCCGCCCCCCGGCCGGGCTGACGGCCGCTAACCCAATAGATGACATCAGGTATGATAAGGAGCAGCACCAGCACAGCCGCAGTCAGCTTCTCCGAGGTAGTATAGAGCAGATAATTCAGTATATAGCGGATATTCTCCGTCCCGTAGCCGAACATCCAGTCCAGCAGGTACAGGTACAGCAGCGAGAGCGCCGACAGCAGGAGGATTACGGCATATTTGCGCAGCAGCAGCCTTCTTATTTGCTTCTTCATTCCTACATTCTCCTTCTGCCAAGATTATGCGTAGTATGAATCAATTGCCGGACCGGCATACAAGAATTTTGGACACCCGTCTCTTTTGTCTGCTAAAGCTTATCATCCATCCCGATTTATGTTACATTAGTATGAAACTAATGTTGTCAGTAAGGGGAGGTTCTTGCGGTGAAGCCGGATTTGCGCTCTGCATGGGAGAATAACGTGTTGGTCGGAGACGGAGCGATGGGAACCTTTTTGTATCAAAAGGGTTTCCCTGTCGGCATCTCCTACGAGGAATTGAATCTGACCTCACCGGAGGTCATTGAGGATGTGCACCGGAGCTATATCAATGCAGGTGCTGTACTGCTGGAGAGTAATACCTACTCCGCGAACTACGACAAGCTGTCTAAGTTCGGACTGGAGGCCAAGGTGGCGGACATCAACCGGGCAGGAGTCCGCATTGCCCGCCGGGCTGCCGGCGAGAACGGGTATGTTGTCGGTGCGATCGGCTCGATCCGCGCCGGCAAACGGGCGAATCTGTCCTCCTCCGAGCTGAAGAAGTTCTTCTCGCAGCAGATTGCCGCGCTTCTGGAGGAAGCGCCGGACGGGATCATGCTGGAGACCTTCTATGATGTCGAGGAGCTTCATCTGGCGCTGAAGGCTGTGCGCAAGCTCAGCACGCTGCCGGTGATCTGCCAGCTGGCTGTGGACGATTCGGCGCGGACGCTGGACGGGTTAACCCTGCCGGAAGCGTTCCATATTCTGCAGCAGGACGGAGCCGATGTGATCGGCTTCAACTGCAACACCGGACCGAACGGGATCAAGCGTGCGCTGGGTACGCTACAGGGCAAGCTGGCGCTGCCGGTGTCGATCTATCCGAATGCGGGGGTAGCCGATTATGTAGACGGCCAGTACCGCTATGGCGCCTCGCCGGAGTATTTCGGACAGATGGCTCCGGTGTTCGCGGATATGGGCAGCCGGATTATCGGGGGCTGCTGCGGGACTACCCCCAAGCATATCGCTGAGATCTCCGCTGCGCTGAAAGGCTATGTGGTGGAGCCGCTGCCTGAGCCCGCTGCCTTCAGTGCGCCTGAGAGAATTGCGGTGCAGGAGCATCTGGCGGATGACGGGGGACAGGGAGGCGGTGAACCGACGCTTGTCGATCTGGTCAAGGAACGCCACACCGTTATCGTAGAGCTTGACCCTCCGCGCGATCTGGACATCGCGAAGTTCATGAAGGGGGCAGAGGCGCTGCGCCGGGCCGGAGCCGATGCGCTGACGCTGGCCGATAATTCGCTTGCTGTCACCCGGATGAGCAATATGGCGCTGGGGCATCTGGTGCAGGCCCGCACAGGCCTGCGGCCGCTGGTGCATATTGCCTGCCGTGACCGCAATCTGATTGGCACCCAGTCGCATCTGATGGGCTTCGACGCGCTGGGGATTGACCATGTGCTGGCCGTGACCGGAGATCCTGCCCGATTCGGGGATCTGCCCGGCTCAAGCTCGATCTATGACCTGACTTCATTTGAAATTATACGTATGATTAAGCAGCTCAATGACGGCGTGGCCTTCTCCGGCAAGCCGCTCAAGCAGAACGCGAAGTTCGTCATCGGCGCAGCGTTCAATCCCAATGTCAAGCATCTGGACAAAGCGGTCGAGCGCCTGGAGAAGAAGATTGCCTCGGGTGCGGATTATATTATGACCCAGCCCGTGTATGATCCTGAATTGATTGCCCGGATTGCCAAGGCTACTGAGCACCTGGATATTCCGATCTTCATCGGCATTATGCCGCTGGCCAGCGGACGCAATGCAGAGTATCTGCATAATGAGGTTCCCGGCATTCAGCTCTCCGCCGAGGTCCGCAGCCGGATGGCCGGACTCGAAGGCGAAGCGGGACGGGCCGAAGGGGTGCTGATCGCCAAGGAGCTGCTGGATGCGGCTATTGCACATTTTAACGGAATCTATCTGATTACGCCGTTTATGTTCTATGATATGAGCGTGCAGCTGCTGGAGTATATTTGGGAGAAGCAGGGACGTAAGTTATCCCCCTTGTTTCGCTAGTAATAATCAATTACAATAGTGTAATGGATGTGATTCCGTTGTCATATAGTATGACCGGATACGGTCAGTCAGCCCTGGAATACGGCGGACACAAGATAACGTTCGAGGTCAAATCGGTGAATAACCGATACTGCGAAGTTGTGCTGCGGTTGCCCAGGGAATGGACGGGGTATGAGGATAGGCTGCGCAGAATGGTTCAGGCTCATATCAGACGGGGACGGGTAGATGTTATTATTAATAGAGAACTCACCGACGGGGCGGCTGACACGCATGTGCTGGACCGCCGCAGGGTGAGCTCCTATCTTGATGCAGCGGAGGTACTGGTCCGGGAGTATGGCTTCAAGGGAGAGTTGTCCCTGCGGGATATCCTTGCTATGCCCGGTGTAATGGAACCGAAGGAAGAGACGGCTGCCGCTGACTCCTCCGGAGAACTTGCAGATCTTCTGGAGCAGGGTCTCCAGCTTGGTCTGGAGGCCCTGCTGGAGATGCGCGGACGGGAAGGCTCCTATTTGGCGGCCGATCTGACGCACAGACTTGACCGTCTGGAAGAGCTGCATGCCGGAATCAGCAGATATGCGCCTCTGGTTGTGGAGGAGCAGCGCGAGAAGCTGCGGCAACGGCTTAACCTGCTGAATGACGGGAGCTTCCCCTGGGATGAGCATAAATTCGGCATGGAGATGGCTATTTTCGCCGACCGCTGCAATATAGATGAGGAGCTGACCCGGCTTCACAGCCATTTCGGCCAGTGCCGGGCCTTGCTGCTGGGCAGCGAGCCTGCCGGACGTAAGCTTGATTTTCTCATCCAGGAGATGAACAGGGAGACCAACACAATAGGGTCGAAGTGCAGTCATCTGGCGGTTGTGAATCTGACGCTTGATATGAAGGCGGAGCTCGAGAAGATTCGGGAGCAGGCGGCGAACCTGGAATGACAGGAACCAGGGAGCAAGCTATGATGTTACTTATGGGGGGAACAACCGGAACATGGCAATCAAATTAATCAACATCGGCTTTGGGAATATCGTGTCAGCGAACCGCATTATTTCCATTGTCAGCCCGGAATCGGCACCGATTAAGAGAATTATCCAGGAGGCCAGAGACAGGCATATGCTGATCGATGCCACCTACGGGAGGCGGACGCGGGCTGTCATTATTACCGACAGCGACCATGTGATTCTCTCGGCTGTACAGCCTGAGACGGTAGCTCACCGCCTATCCAGCAAAGACGACGATAACGACGAATAACAACAATTGGAGTGTACTATGTCAAAAGGATTGCTGATTATACTATCCGGCCCTTCCGGTGTCGGCAAAGGTACGGTATGCACAGCGCTGCGGCCGAAGATGCCTGAACTCGTCTATTCCGTTTCTGCCACCACACGCTCTCCGCGTGCAGGTGAAGAGAACGGAGTCAATTATTTTTTCAAATCCAGAGAGCAGTTCGCCGATATGATTGAAGGCGACAAGCTGCTGGAATATGCGGAGTACGTAGGCAATTATTACGGTACTCCGCGTGACTTTGTAGAGAGAACACTTGAGAGCGGAAGAGATATTATTCTGGAGATCGAGGTTCAGGGAGCTCTCAAGGTCAAAGAGAAATTTCCCGAAGGGATCTTTGTATTCCTTCTTCCCCCGTCCATGGACGAGTTGAAGGACCGTATTCGCGGACGCGGAACAGAGCATCCTGATGTAATCAGCCACCGCATGTCTGTGGCTGAAGACGAGATCGGTTTGATCCGGCATTATGATTATGCCGTGGTGAATGATGAGATTGATCTGGCCTGCAAGCGAATAGAAAGCATTATTATCGCCGAACATTGTAAGGTGCGATGAACAAGTTCTACAGGATTGGTCCATATTTACAGTAAAAGATGAAGAGGTGCCTTACATGCTATATCCATCCATTGACGAACTGGTGACTAAGGTCGACAGCAAGTATTCCCTGGTAGTCGCTTCAGCCCGCCGGGCCAGAGCACTCCGTGAAGGCGGCAAGACCGATATCGTTGCGCCTAAATCGCATAAGTATGTCGGTGTTGCACTTGAAGAAATCTATGAAGACCGCATTATAGTAACGCGCGGCGAGGAATAGTCCCCTGAAATGGTGCCGTCCCTTGAATAAGGGCGGCGCAGCCGTTTCTGCCCGCTTAAGCTGCACAATGAAGTGATAATGGCCCGTACCGGGCTGTTCCTGACAACCGGAAGGTTGTTATTTTTTTCTCTATATATAAAGAAAATTTGAAGCGCAGGCTTCTTTTAGCGTAAATATGACATAACGAAGCCGTAAATATGAAGATTTTCATTTCTTCTTTTCATAGCTGGATTTAGAATGGGTGCAGATTGAGGAACGGAGGGAGATCAGATTGAAGAGCTTACAAGGGAAGTCGATTATACTCGGAATTACCGGCGGAATTGCTGCGTATAAGGCCGCGGCGCTGACCAGCAAGCTTACCCAGAAGGGCGCCGAGGTGCATGTCATTATGACAGCATCGGCCAAGCAGTTCATTACGGAGCTGACGCTCCAGTCATTGTCGAAGCAGCGGGTGTACAGTGATACGTTCCAGGAGCGGGACCCGTCTTCTATTTCACATATTGATCTGGCTGACGCTGCCGACCTGGTCCTGATTGCGCCGGCTACGGCCAACATTATCGCCAAAATGGCCCACGGGCTGGCAGACGACATGCTGTCCACCACGCTGCTTGCTACAACAGCGCCTATTATGGTAGCTCCGGCGATGAATGTCCATATGTATCAGCATCCGGCGGTCCTCAGCAATATGGGTACCCTCTATAACCGGGGTGTTCAGTTTATTGAGCCCGGTGAAGGGCTGCTGGCCTGCGGGTATGTGGGCAAGGGACGGCTGGAGGAGCCGGAAGAGATCGTGAAGGTGGTTGAGAACTTTTTTGTACTGCAGAAGGAGAAGACCTCCGGACCGCTTGCCGGCAAAAAAGTGGTAATTACCGCAGGAGGCACGGTAGAACGTATTGATCCCGTCCGTTATATCTCCAATGATTCCTCGGGTAAAATGGGCTTCGCCCTCGCGCGCGCCGCGCGCGCCATGGGTGCTGCGGTGACGCTGATTGCCGCGCGTACCGATGAGGCGCCGCCCCGTGATGCCGGTATCGATCTGGTCCGCGTCCAGTCAGCACAGGAGATGCACGATGCAGTCATGGCCCGCTGGAGTCATTGCGATATTCTTGTGAAAGCAGCGGCGGTTGCGGATTACCGTCCACGCGAGAGCAGTGACTCGAAGATTAAGAAGAGCGGCAGCACCATGACGCTTGAGCTGGTGAAGACGACTGATATTCTGGAGAGCCTAGGCAGAATCAAAGACAAGCAGTTCCTAATCGGCTTTGCCGCCGAGACCGGAAATGCCGAGGTCTATGCCAAGGACAAGCTGGTCCGCAAGAACCTCGATCTGATTGTAGCCAATGATGTGGCCATGGAGGGTGCGGGATTCGGTACGGATACCAACATCGTCAAAGTGTATGATGCCAAAGGCCTGGTGCTTGATCTTCCGCTGGCTTCCAAGGATGAGGTGGCGCGGCGGATTCTGCGGCTGGCGGCTGAGCGTGTTGCCGGAGCCTTATTATAATGGATATTGCCAAGGTCATTGTCGATGTTCCTGTACGCAGCACCGACCGGCCGTTTGACTATATTATCCCGGATGCTCTGAAGCTGTGGATTGAAGTGGGCAGCAGAGTCGCTGTTCCGTTCGGCCCCCGTACGGTCCAGGGGTTCGTAGTGTCCCTGGAATCAGGGGAGACCGGCAGTGTCTCCCGGATGAAGCCGATTGTAGAAGTACTGGATCTGCTTCCCCCCCTATCGCCGGAGCTGGTTGAGCTGGCCGACTGGATGAGCCAAAGATACGCCTGCAGACGGATCTCCGCACTGCAGGCGATGCTTCCGACTGCCCTGAAGGGCAAAGCGGAGCGTTTGATCTCGCTTGGAGATACAGAGGAAGCGTCCAGCGCCCCCGCAGATGAGCTGTTTCCGCTCTTTCTTGAGGCGGACAACGAAGAACAGCAGATCATTGACTTCGTTAGGCGTCACAGTGAAGTATCCATGAAGCTGCTGACCCGTACCTTCCCCGAGGCTGCGGAGACGATTAAGTTCATGGTGCGGCGCGGAGTCCTGGCAGAGAGCCAGTCGATCAAGGATAAGATGGGCAAAAAGAAGCTCAAGGCCGTTGACCTGGCTATTGGCTTGTCAGCAGCCCGGGAGTCGCTCTCCAGCTTCCCCGCGCGTTCAGCGCGCCAGAAGGAAGTGCTCTCCTACCTGATTGATATGGAAGCCATGCTGCCGATGCCGCTCAAGGATATTCTGGCGATCCTTCAGGTCACTGCGGGCACGCTCAAGACGCTTGCGGACAAAGGGTATATAGAGATCAGCGAAATCGAAGTCTACCGTGACCCCTACCGGGGACGGGACTTCAAGCCAAGCACACCGCTTCCGCTGACAGCGGAGCAGGAGAGGGTCTATGAGCGGATTGTGGGTACTGTCGAGCAGCAGACGCATGAAGTGTTCCTGCTGCACGGGGTGACCGGCAGCGGGAAGACGGAAATCTATCTCCAGACGATCCAGCGCTGTATCGAGCAGGGTCGGCAGGCAGTGGTGCTGGTGCCTGAGATTGCGCTGACACCGCAGATGGTGGAACGGTTCAAGGGCCGGTTCGGCAGCGGGGTGGCGGTGATGCACAGCCGCCTGTCTGTCGGCGAACGTTATGACGAGTGGCGCAAGATCCGCGAAGGTAAGGCGATGGTTGCGGTCGGAGCACGCTCAGCCGTATTCGCCCCGTTCGCCAATCTGGGCCTGATTATCATGGATGAAGAGCATGAAGGCTCTTATAAGCAGGAGGAGAACCCGAAATATCATGCCCGTGATGTGGCTGTCCGCAGGGCAGAGCAGGGCGGGGCCGTGGTAATTCTGGGCTCTGCAACACCTTCACTCGAGAGCTATCATGCCGCCAGATCGCAGAGTGACATCCACTTCTCGCCGATTCTGCTGGAGATGCCGAGCCGCGCACTGGGCAACGAGCTGCCGAAGGTGGCTGTCGTTGACATGCGTGAGGAGCTGAAGGAAGGTAACCGCTCCATGTTCAGCCGCAGTCTGCATGCCGCTCTGGTGAGCAGGCTGGAGCGTGGCGAACAGACAGTGCTGCTGCTCAACCGCAGAGGCTTCTCGACCTTCGTCATGTGCCGGAGCTGCGGCTACGTTGCCGGCTGCCCGGAATGCGATATCTCGCTGACCTATCACAGCCGAAGCGACAATCTGCGCTGCCATTATTGCGGGCATGCAGAACCTGCACCCAAGGTATGCCCGGAATGCGGCAGTGAGCATATCCGCTTCTTCGGGACAGGGACGCAACGGGTAGAAGAAGAGCTGGGCAAGCTGTTCCCCGGTATCCGGGTTATACGTATGGATGTGGACACGACCACGGAGAAAGGCTCGCATGAGAAGCTCCTGAACCAGTTCAGGGACAAGAAGGCCGATGTGCTGCTGGGCACACAGATGGTCGCCAAAGGACTTGACTTCCCCGATGTAACGCTGGTTGGGGTCATTACTGCGGATTCTGCACTCAATCTGCCTGATTTCCGGGCGGCGGAGAAGACCTTTCAGCTCTTGACACAGGTTGCCGGCCGCGCGGGCCGGCATCAGCTCCCCGGCGAGGTGGTGGTCCAGTCGTATACACCGGAGCATTATTCGATTATCCATGCCAGCGGGCATGATTACCGTTCATTCGTCCGGGATGAGCTGAAGCACCGCAAAGAGCTGCATTACCCGCCCTATTGCCGTCTGATTCTGGTCACCCTGTCGCATGAGCAGCTTCCGCTGCTGCTGAAGCTTGCGGAGAATTATGCGCTCAGCATTCAGGGCAAAGCCAGACAGCTGCGCTGGTACGGCAGTCTGGACAAGCTCTCCTCGGATGCGCTGGATCTGCTGGGACCGGTGGCCTCGCCGCTGCCCCGGCTGAAGGGGCGTTACCGGTTCCAGTGTATTATCAAATGGCGCGGTGCGATTGACGCCATTGCGCTGGCCCGCCAGGTGGCGGAGGAGCTGGAGGATTCTGTCCGCGATAAGGGGCTGCAGATCAGCATCGATGTCGATCCGCAGATGTTGATGTAATTCTCGGGCGTGTTACAATGGTAAGGCGGTTTTGCCCTGCCGTTTCGGCGAGAAATAGAAGGATAATGTATAGCGTGAAACATATACATTCTTATATTTGAACAAGGATGGTGTTAGTGTAAATGGCAATCAGGCTGATTGTGAAAGAACCGGATGAAGTATTGCACAAAAAAGCGAAGACGGTAACCACCGTTACCCCCAATGTACAAAAACTGCTCGATGATATGGCAGATACGATGTATGACGCGGAAGGCGTAGGTCTCGCAGCCCCGCAGGTAGGAATTCTGAAACGGCTGATTGTAATCGATGCCGATGAGGAGCATGGATTGATCAAGCTGATCAATCCCGAGATTCTCAGCATGGACGGGGAGCAATTCGGACCCGAAGGCTGCCTGAGTATTCCCGGCCTGAACGGCGATGTCCGCCGTGCAGAGACAGTAACTGTACGCGGCCTGAACCGCGAAGGCGAGGAAGTAACCATTACCGGAAGCGGCCTGCTGGCCCGGGCTTTTCAGCATGAGATCGACCACCTGAATGGCGTGCTGTTCACAGACATTGCTGAGAAGGTCTATGAATACACAGCAGAACGCAGTGAAACTGAGGAGTGAATGAAATGAGAATAGTGTTCATGGGAACACCGGCCTTTGCAGTCCCCTCCCTGCGGATGCTGCTGGAAGAGGGCTATGAGGTAGTGGCTGTGGTGACTCAGCCGGACCGGCCGCAAGGCCGCAAGAAGACGCTTGCCCCTTCCCCGGTGAAGGCGGCTGCCCTGGAGCTGGGACTGCCTGTTCTTCAGCCCGAACGGCTGCGCCGCCCTGAATCGGTGGCTGAGCTGGCTGCCTATGAGCCGGATCTGATTGTTACCGCCGCTTATGGACAGATTCTTCCGAAGAGCGTTCTGGAGCTGCCGGCGAACGGATGCGTGAATGTTCATGGCTCGCTGCTGCCCAAGTACCGGGGCGGTGCTCCGATACAGCGCTGTATCATGAACGGCGAGAAGGTGACCGGTGTGACACTGATGTATATGGCTGAAGGATTGGACACCGGAGATATGATCTCGCGGGTGGAGGTAGCGATAGAGGATGACGATACTTCAGGCACGCTGTTCGAGAAGCTAAGCGTGGCCGGACGGGAGCTCCTCAAGGCAGAGATGCCGCGACTGGCAGCCGGCCGTGTAGAAGCTGCCGTGCAGGATGACAGTGAAGCAACCTATGCGCCGAATCTAAACCGGGAAGATGAACGGATCGACTGGAGCCGGGGCTCGCTGGAGCTATACAACCAGATTCGCGGCCTGGTGCCGTTCTCGGGTGCGTTCACCCTGTGGAACGGCGAGACCTTCAAGGCATGGGCAGCGGTGAAGCCGCAGGCGGAGGAACAGCCGGGCGGTAGCGCGGCTCCGGGCACCGTGCTGTCCGTGAGCGAACGCGGCGTTGAGGTGAAGACGGGTGACGGGACGCTTCGGCTTACAAGCGTCCAGCCTGCCGGCAAAAAAGCCATGAGTGCAGCCGACTTCAGCCGTGGTGCAACCCTCGCACCCGGCACGGTGCTCGGTTGAGCGCGGGCGGTAAGGGAGGCGGCGGACAACGTCTGCATACTTCCGGCAATCAGCCTACGGCCTCCGGCACAAAGCCTGCCTCGGGCAGAACCGGCGGAGCGGGCCGGAATCGGCCGGGCGGCAAGCCTACTGCGCCAGCTTCTGCGCGTGAGGTTGCTCTTGATATTCTGGTGCGCGTAGAGCAACAGGGTGCTTACAGCAACCTGCTGCTGGGAAGCAGCCTCCAGAAAGCGGGCCTCAGCCGGGAGGATACGGGACTTGCTACAGAGCTGGTGTACGGAACCCTCTCACGGATGATTACCCTCGATTATGTCCTCAGCAGCTTCGTCAGCAAAGGGATGGCCAAGCTGCAGCCCTGGGTACGGAGCCTGCTGCGGTTAAGTCTGTACCAGATCATGTATCTGGACCGTGTGCCTTCGCATGCAGCCGTTAACGAGGCTGTGAATATCTCCAAGAGACGCGGCCATCAGGGTATCTCGGGTATGGTCAATGGCGTGCTGCGCAGTGTGCTGCGGGCCGGAGATCTGCCGGTCTTGCCTGAGGGGCTGAGCCGGGAAGAGCGGATCTCCATCCTGCACTCCCATCCCCTGTGGATGGTGCAGCGCTGGTCGGCGGAATACGGCCCGGATACGGCAGAAGCCATGTGTGCGGCGAATAATGAGCCGCCCGCAGTCAGTGTCCGTGTCAATACAACAATGATTAGCCGGGAGGCCATGCTGGCAGAACTGCTTGAAGCTGGTCTGGATGCCGCAGAATCGAAGGTGAGTCCTGCCGGGCTGGTTATCAGAGGCGGCGGCAATCTGGCGTTGACCTCCTGGTACCGGGACGGTTATCTGTCCGTTCAGGATGAGAGCTCGATGCTGGTAGCCGAGGTTGTCGCTCCCGAAGCCGGAATGAAGGTGCTGGACTGCTGCGCAGCCCCCGGCGGCAAAAGTGCCCACATGGGCGAGCTGATGAAGGACGAAGGCTCCATATTGGCTAATGACCTGCATGAGCATAAAGCGGGGCTGATTGCCGAGCAGGCAGCACGCCTCGGCCTGGAATGCATTACCACCGCAAGCGGGGATGCCCTGGAGCTGGGTGCAGCCCTCCAGCCGGAATCCTATGACCGGATTCTGCTGGACGCTCCTTGCTCGGGGCTTGGGGTCATCCGCCGCAAGCCTGACTTGAAATGGCGCAAGCAGCCGGAGGATATTGCAAGCGTAGCTGCGTTGCAGCTTGAGCTGCTGCAATCGGTCTCCGGGCTGCTGAAGCCGGGAGGCGTGCTGGTCTACAGCACTTGTACTACCGAGCAGGCGGAGAACAGCCGGGTTGTCGCTGCTTTCCTGGAGCGTAATCCCGGCTTCGCGCAGGTCAGCTTCAAGTCAGCCGTCTGGGAGCGGCTGGAGGGAACCGCACTTGCTGCCGGTGACGGCATGCAGCTGCTCCCGCATCATTATGGCAGCGACGGCTTCTATATTGCCCGGCTGGAGCGACTCTTGTAATATAGTGATTGTGCTTCAGAACTACAGCTTCCCGCCCGCAGATTCCTCCGCGCGGCGGGCTTTTCTTTTACCGGTTCTGAGTTTTGTGTTAAAATAGGAAGAATGAGAAACAATACGCATATAATTTATGAAAGCACAGGTGCAAAAATACAATGAAACCTTTAATATATGATTTTTCTTTAGAAGAGTTGCAGCAATGGGCCAAGGACAATGGAGAGCCTGCTTTTCGCGGCGGGCAGATCTTTGACTGGCTGTATGTGAAGCGGGTCAATGACTTCGAATCCATGAGCAACCTCTCCAAGGCACTCAGAGCCAAGCTGGTTGATCAGTTCAGTATTTCGGCACTCACTGAGATTACGAAGCTGGAGTCCAAGGACGGCACCGTGAAATTCCTGTTCGGTCTGCATGATGATCATGCGATTGAGACAGTTATTATGAAGCATAATTACGGCAACAGCGTGTGTGTGACCACCCAGGTAGGCTGCCGGATCGGCTGTACCTTCTGTGCATCTACCCTTGGCGGTCTCAAGCGGGATCTGACTGCAGGGGAGATCGTTGCCCAGGTTGTCCGTTCCCAGCAGATTCTTGATGCGCGCGGCGAACGTGTAAGCAGCATTGTCATTATGGGGACAGGCGAACCCTTCGAGAACTATGATGCAACCATGAGATTCCTGCGTCTGATGATCCATGAGAAGGGCCTGAATATTGGCCAGCGCCATATCACCGTATCCACCAGCGGAATTGTGCCGAACATCTACAAATTCGCGGATGAAGATACACAGATTAATCTGGCGATCTCGATTCACGCTCCTAACGATACGCTCCGTTCCAAGCTGATGCCGGTGAACCGCCGTTATCCGTTCGACGATGTAATCGAGTCCCTGCGCTACTATCAGGCTAAGACAGGCCGCCGGATCAGCTTCGAGTATGCCTTGATCGGCGGCGTGAATGATCAGAAGGAGCATGCAGAGGAGCTGGCGGGTGTGCTCAAGACCATGCTCTGCCATGTGAATCTGATTCCGGTCAATCATGTGCCTGAGCGCAAGTATGTCCGGACTTCCCGCAATGATATCTTTGAATTTCAGCGTATACTGGCCGATCATGGCGTGAATGTTACCATCCGCCGTGAGCAAGGCCATGATATTGCGGCCGCATGCGGACAGCTGCGCGCCAAACATATGGAGTTGGGGTGAGGATATTTGATCAGAACAGTTCAAGCCAGCGACATTGGCCGGGTACGTACCGTCAATGAGGATTCAGTCTGGATCGGCGCTACGCGCCACGGTTATACCCTCGGCATTATTGCCGACGGGATGGGGGGGCATCTGGCTGGCGATACCGCGAGCAGGCTTGCACTTGAGACGGTCAGGGGTATTCTGGACCAGCTGGAGCCTGATCTCCCGGAGGCAGAGCTGAAGGAAGCGCTGACTACCGCCATCATGGAAGCCAATAACACAGTTCACAGAGAAGCTCAGAGCGATGAGAAGCTCCATAATATGGGGACCACCATTGTTGCTGCACTGCTGAAAGGGTCGGCAGGCTATATCGGCCATATCGGAGACAGCAGGGCTTATCTGATCCGGGACGGTGAAGCCAGGCAGCTAACCGAGGACCATACGCTGGTGAATGAGCTGTTCAGGAACGGCCAGATCAGTCTGGAGGAGCTGGATAATCATCCGCGCCGCAATGTGCTTACCAGGGCGCTGGGGACGGATACAGTGGTATCCGCAGATCTGGCATATGTTACGCTTGCAATTGGTGAGCTCCTGCTGCTGTGCAGTGATGGACTCAGCAATTATGTCAGTCTGGAGCATCTGGGCAAGGTAGCCGGAATTAATGAAATATCTCTGGAAGAAAGAGCAGAGCGATTACTTCAACTGGCATTGCTTGCGGGCGGCAGCGATAATATAAGCGTTGCTATGCTGGAACACCAAGGAGAGGCCGCAGTGCCCGAGACAAAGGAGTGGGAAAGATGATCGGTCACGAATTGGGCGGCCGTTACCAAGTCATCGAACGGATCGGCGGAGGAGGCATGGCGCTTGTCTATAGAGCCCATGATATTCTGCTTAACCGGAATGTTGCTATCAAAGTACTGCGCAATCAATTTGTGCATGATGAGGAATTCATCCGCCGGTTCCGGCGGGAGGCGCAATCAGCTGCATCATTATCTCATCCCAACGTAGTCAGCATATACGATGTCGGCCAGGAAGATGAAGTCCATTATATCGTTATGGAATATATTGAAGGCAAGAACCTGAATGAGATTATCAAAGAGCGGGCACCGATGCAGGTGGATGAATCCGTGCGGATTGCCTCGCAGATTTGTGATGCGCTGGACCATGCGCATATGAACCAGATTATTCACCGCGATATTAAGCCTCATAATATTTTGATTGGACGTAACGGGCGGGTTAAGGTTACCGACTTCGGGATCGCCCGGGCGGTTACGTCCACTACGATTACCCAGACGGGGTCTGTGGTCGGTTCCGTGCATTATTTCTCGCCGGAGCATGCCAAGGGCGTAACTACAGGCGAGAAGTCGGACCTCTACTCCCTGGGCATCGTACTGTATCAGATGCTTACGGGTGTATTGCCTTTCTTAGGGGAGAGTCCGATCAGCGTGGCGCTGAAGCATCTGCAGGAGGAATTCGAGGAGCCGCGACTGCTGAATCCGCTGATTCCGCAAAGCGTGGAGAATGTAATCCTGAAGTCGATGCGCAAGAACCCGGAGGAGCGCTACCAGTCGGCCAAGCAAATGCTGCAGGATCTGGAGACCTGTCTGCTGCCTGAACGGCGCAGCGAAGCCAAGATGCTGTTCCAGGACGATGATGATGAGGACAGAACACGCATCATTCCGGCGATCAAGCCGCTGCAGCGCGGGCTTAGCAGCCGTGGCGGCGGAGAGGAGCGAATCCGCAGTATGGAGGAAGCTCCGCCGCCTGCGGCTGTGAAGCGCAAGAGCCGTGCAGCGCTGTGGATCAGCCTTACGCTGGTCGTGTTAATCGCCATGACCGGAATTGTATGGTATGTCAATTCCAAGCTGTCGGTCGATGAAGTCTCGGTGCCTGCGGTGACGGGGAAGACCTTCCAGGAGGCCAAGGCTGAGCTTGAGGCTGTGGGGCTGTTTGCCGAGGAGCCCGCACTGGTTGAGTATAATCCTAATTTCGAAGAGAATATTGTCTGGAAGCAGAACAAGACCAATACGATGGTCAAAGAAGGAACTCATATTATTCTGACGGTAAGTGCCGCCAAGGTTCTTCCCAAGCTTAAGGATGTCTCTAACCTGAGTTATGACGATGCCGTCAAGGAGTTAATCGCGCTTGGCATAGCCCAGAGCAGAATCACTCCTGATGAACGCTTCAGTGAGGAATTTGCCAAGGGTAAGGTCATTAGCTCTGAGCCTGCCGCAGACACTGAATATGATCCTGATACGGTAACTATCAAGCTAATCGTGAGCAAAGGTAAAGAAAGCACCCAAATGCCGGATCTCATCGGGAAGACGGAGAAGGAAGCCAAGGCTGCGCTGGAGAGTGTAGGTCTAGTGCTGGACGCGGTCAAGGAAGAGCCAAGCTTCATCCACGAGAAGGGCAAGGTAACGAAGCAATGGGCCTATGAGCCGGGGGATCTGGTTCCTCCAGGTGAGAAGATCACGATCTATATCAGCACAGGATATCCTCCGGAAGCTCTGGAATTTACGTTCAATGTGCCGGTAGCACCGGCTGCGGAAGGCAAGAAGAGCAAGATCCGTATTGTGTTTGCCGATGCGCGCAACGGAGGCGAGAACCAGGAGTGGGGCACGCGCACGATTGGCAAAAGCCAGACCCTATCCGTGAACATGCTGCTTGCCCCTAATAAAGACGGCATGGTATCTGTATACCGGGACGGGGAGTTCCTGGAGACTTATCCGATCACTTATGTCGATGTCAAGAATAACACGGTGCAGCAGCCTGAACCGCCTCCGGTGGAGACACAGACGCCTGCACCGACAGTTGCTCCTACCGAGCCTGTTCAGCCTACTGAGACTCCGGCTCCCGAGCCGACAGCAGAGCCGGCGATTATTCCGCCGGACACAGGAGAAGGAGAGGTGACGGGCGAGACGGACCAGACGGGTTATGTTCCGGGTAACGGACAGAATAACAATGAGCTGGCTTCCGCCCTCAGCAAGGGCAACAGTAAGGGAAAAGCTAACGGTAAGGGCTCTGACAACAAGCCAGGCAAAGATAAAGGCCATAAATAATAGAACAGAGATAAGCTTCAGCCGGGCTGCCGGGAATACGGGCAGGGCTGAAGCAGCGAAATGACCCGGGGTTCTACACACTTGGGTCATTTGCGTAAATATCAGGAGAGGAAGGCTCAGCATGTATGCCTGAAGGAATCATAATCAAAGCGTTAAGCGGATATTACTATGTTAAGCCGCTCAAGGATGAACAGATTGTAACTGAGGAAGAGGCGGTACAGTGCCGGGGGCGCGGCATTCTGAAGAAGAAAGGAATTGCGCCGCTGGTCGGTGACCGGGTAATCTATGTGCTGACCGAGAACGGGGAGGGCATGGTAGATGAGCTGCTTCCCCGTGAATCGGAGCTGATCCGCCCGCAGGTGGCTAACGTGAAGCTCGCGGTGCTGCTGTTCTCCGTGCGGGAGCCGGATATGAATCTTAATCTGCTGGACAAGTTCCTGGTTCATATCGAGCATTCCGGCCTGGAGACGCTGATTGTGCTCACGAAGCAGGATCTGGCCGATGATGAAGGGCAGGCTACGGAAGCTGTCAAAGCTCTATATGAGCAGATTGGTTACGAGGTCATGGTCACAAGCTCGCTGAACGGATCAGGTGCGGATGAGCTGCGTCAGCGTCTGGCCGGTATCATCAGCGTCTTCTCGGGACAGTCGGGCGTAGGGAAGTCCACACTGCTCAACCGCCTTGTACCGGGCCTGGCGCTGGAGACAGGAGAAATCAGCCTCCGTCTCGGGCGCGGACGGCACACCACACGCCATGTAGAGCTGATGGATATAGGTAATGGAGGATTTGTGGCCGACACTCCGGGCTTCAGCCAGCTGGATTTCCTGGAGTTGGGAGTGGATGAGCTGTCCGTGTGCTTCCGGGAGTTCGCCTCTTATGCGGAGAACTGCAAATTCCGCGGCTGCAGCCATCTGCACGAACCGGGCTGCAAGGTGATAGAAGCCTGGAAGTCTGGGGATATTGCAGATAGCCGTTACGAGCATTACAAGCTGTTCTTTAATGAAATGAAAGATAAAAAGCGGAGGTACTAAACTTATGGTAAAAATTGCTCCTTCCATATTGTCAGCAGATTTCGCAGCGCTGGGCGCAGAGGTGGCCGAAGCGGAAGCCAGCGGTGCGGACTGGATTCATGTAGATGTGATGGACGGACATTTTGTGCCGAATATTACGCTGGGTCCCGCGATTGTGTCCGCGGTGAGATCCCATACTTCTTTACCTCTGGATGTACATTTAATGATTGAGAACCCGGAACGCTATATCGCTGATTTTGCGGCAGCGGGCGCTTCTGTGATTACAGTACACGCCGAAGCCTGCGTGCATCTGCATCGTGTAATCCATCAGATCAAGGAGCTCGGCCTGATGGCAGGGGTGGCCATTAATCCGGCTACGCCGGCTGCTGCGGTGCGTGAGGTCCTGGAGGATGTGGATATGGTGCTTGTGATGACCGTCAATCCGGGCTTCGGCGGGCAGGCCTTCATTCCGCGCACACTGCATAAGATTACGCAGCTCCGGGAGTGGGCTGAAGAGATCCATCACAAGGGTCTGCTTATCGAGGTAGACGGCGGAGTAGCCGAAGCTACGGCACCGCTTGTTGCTGAAGCAGGGGCGGATGTGCTTGTGGCAGGTAATGCAGTGTTCGGCCGCAGCGACCGCGCAGGAGCGATCAAGGCCATTCGAGAGGCGGCGGACAGCGCTGTCCGGCAATAGGTGATGACGCCCATTTACTATTGAACGAATTGACCCTCAATCTGCTGCATTCGCATACGGAAGGTATAGGCCAAGTTGTGGTCGCATAAATATGGTTACATGAGCAGAAATCTCATGTAGCCTTTTTTGCGGAGGTCTGCAATCGATGGTATATTTTTCATCTAGACAGGATAGTCTCCTACTGCACGGCATGAATTGATGGGAGGGTTAATTATGAAATTTTATACGTTCAAGCTGCCAAGATTTTTGGGAGGTTTTGTTAAAGCAATTTTGAACACGTTTCAGAAGAGTTAGGTTAAAGAAGACAAGTAAATATGAAAAAAAGCACCTTACGAATGTAAAGGGTGCTTTTTGCTACAAATATAATATCTCTTCTATTCTCGCTGAAACGGATACCGTCTGTGTAAGAACGGCATGTCCGTTTCTACTTGGTATGAGATATCGCCAGGCCCGGTAATGATCGGAAACTAGACGCGTTCAACTTTACCGGATTTCAAAGCACGGGTGCTGACGTACACGCGTTTCGGTTTGCCGTTCACCAAGATACGAACCTTCTGAACGTTAACTCCCCAAGAGCGACGGTTGCGGTTGTTAGCGTGAGACACGTGGTTACCGCTGCCCGGTTTCTTGCCTGTTACTGTACATGTGCGGGACATAGATTACACCTCCTTGTTACTTACACCTGCGTAAAACAATACTTGAATATCATATCACAGCAAAAATTGCTTCGTCAACCGATTCAAAAACATTTATTTCTGCAGACTCTTATAGTACAATATAAATTAGTGCATTATGTCCAGTTGATCATCGAATTGATTAGGCATGAAGTTAGGAAGGGGAATTCTCATTGAGTAAGCGTTCTATAAACGGGACAGATTTTACCGCAATGGTACTAGCCGGTGCGGAAATGCTGCAGCAGCATGCCGAGCATGTCAATTCATTGAATGTGTTTCCGGTGCCGGATGGCGATACGGGCACGAACATGAATCTGACTATGACCGCAGGCGCGAACGAATTGAAGAGAAACAACACAGCCTCTGTCGGTCAATGTGCGGGAGTGCTGTCGAAGGGACTATTGATGGGCGCGCGGGGGAACTCCGGCGTTATTTTGTCACAGCTGTTCAGAGGTCTTGGACGTTATGCGGCCCAATATGATGAGCTTAACACACAGCAGTTCGCTGCAGCACTGCAGACCGGGGTAGATACCGCCTATAAGGCAGTGGTGAAGCCGGTTGAAGGCACCATTCTTACGGTTGCCAAGGAAGCTGCAAGACATGCAGTGTATTATGCACGCCGCACAACGGATATTATCGAGCTGATGACCGAAGTTCTGGCCAAAGCCAAGGAAGCCTTGGCGCATACACCTGAGCTGCTGCCTGTGCTGAAGCAAGTGGGCGTGGTGGATTCGGGTGGCCAGGGTCTGGTCTACATCTATGAAGGCTTCCACCAGCATCTGACCAGCGGAGCAGTCTCAGCACCTGTACAGACTCCTGTGCAAGGACAAGCTGCGGCCCCTGTAGCTGTGCCGGCGCCTGTGCTATCCAAACCTGAGCATGCGTTGTCCTCCGTACAATCTTCCGCGCAATCACAGCTCCATACGGAAGACATTGAATTTTTATATGATATGGAATTTTTCATTAACCGTCAGCTTGGCGCATCCGTGAAAACGGATTTTGATGAGGAAGCTTTTCGGAAAGCGTTATCAGTTAACGGGGATTCAATCATCGTCATCTCGGATGATGAGACAATCAAGGTGCATGTGCATTCTAAGACTCCCGGAGAGGTGCTTAACCTGGCGCTCGTCCACGGGGAGATTACCCAGATTCACATCCTTAACATGCGTGAGCAGCACCGCGATCTGTTGACTGCCGGCATGGACATCGCACCGATGCCGGATGTCTTCGCCGATATCCCGGAAGAGAAGGCCAGCGTGCCGGCGCCGGCGGTTCCTCCTGCGGATGATCTGGCGCCGTACGGCTTCATTGCGGTCTCCTCAGGAGACGGGATCTCGGATATCTTCCGCAGTCTGGGTGTGGATGCGATCCTGGCCGGCGGCCAGACGATGAATCCCAGCACAGAGGATTTCGTGAATGCGATCTCTTCCATTTCGGCCAAGCATATCTACATTCTGCCGAATAACTCCAATATCGTCCTGGCTGCGCAGCAGGCCAAGGAGCTGCTGGAGGGCGAACGTGAGATTACAGTGATTCCAAGCAAGAGTATCCCTCAGGGGATCTCGGCTGCCTTTGCCTTCCAGGAAGAGGATGCGGTTGATACCAACACCAGCAATATGCTGGAGGCGATTGCCCAGGTCAAATCCGGACAGATTACCAATGCTGTACGGGATACCGTTATGGAGAATCTGGAGATCAAATCCGGTCAGTATATCGGCATCGAGAGCTCCAAGATTGTTGCAGCTGCCGATGATTTGCTTACGGTCAGCAAGCAGCTGCTGTCAAGCATGCTGGTGAATGGTGACGAGATCGTTACTGTGCTGACCGGTGCAGACACTGAGGCGGATATTACGGATGCCCTCGGCAGCTGGCTGGAAGAGACGTACCCGCAGGTTGAGGTAGAGATTCATGAAGGCGGCCAGCCGCTGTACTATTATCTTTTCTCAGTTGAGCCGTAGAATCTCTTAAATGAGTGGCGCAGCCAAATCATAGCATGGGGAGGAACATTATGAATCGTACCGTAATCGTTACCGACAGCACCTCCGATATCCCGCCTGCTCTGGCGGAGCAGTACGGCATTGAAGTCGTTCCGCTGACGCTGATGTTCGGCGAAGAGGCATTCCGGGATAATGTGGATATGACTCCGGAACAGTTCTACGAGCGTCTTCCCCGCTCGCCGCAATTGCCGACCACTTCGCAGCCGTCTCCTGTAGAATATATGAATGTGTACCGCCGTATACAGGAGCAGCATCCGGGCAGCTCAATCCTGTCCTTCCACATCTCCTCCGGCTTAAGCGGCACCTACCAGTCTGCTGTCATGGCCAAATCCATGCTGGAAGAGGAGGGAGAAGCTATCACCGTGGTAGATAGCCTCTCCGCCTCATACGGCTTCGGGTTCATGGTCGTGGAGGCCGCCCGGCTGGCGGAGCAGGGGCATGCTCCTGCGGAGATTCTGGCGAAGGTGGAGAGTCTGCGCCAATCCCGCAAGCTGTATTTTCTCGTGGATACCCTGGAATATCTGCAAAAGGGTGGCAGAATCGGCAAGGCATCGGCCATCCTTGGTACGCTGCTCAATATCAAGCCGATCCTGTCCATTGATGCGGAAGGCATTATCTATGCGGTAGAGAAGGTCAGGGGACGCAAGAAGGCAGTCGCCCGCATGATCGAGCTGTTCAAGGCAGATCTGCCGGGTGTGAATACAATACATGTGGCCGTGGGTCATACAGCTGAACCGGCTTCCGGCGAAGAGTTCCTGCGGGAATTAGCCGGACATTTCACCTTGAAAGAGAAGGTTCTGACCAATGTCGGCCCTGTCGTGGGCAGCCATGTCGGGAACGGAACCTTAGCCGTATTCATCTGGCCCGCCTAAGTATAGGGGATGAACATGGTGCTTACTTTGGATTCAATTCAAGTGAAACAAATAACTGGCGTGAGCGCTCAAAAGCAAAGTGAGCTTCACGCCTTTGGCGTCTTTACAGTGAAGGACTTGCTGGAGTATTACCCTTTCCGGTATGAGGATTTCCGTCCGAAATCTCTTAGTGAGGTCAAGCACGGCGATAAGGCAACCGTGGTAGCGAAGGTCATCGGTATTCCGGTACTCCAGCGCTTCGGAGGCAAGTCACGCATGAGCTGCAAGATGGTGGCAGAGCCGTGGATGTTCACTGCTACGTGGTTCAACCAGCATTATGCGCGTGAACAACTGACGGTCGGCCGTGAAGTGGTGCTGACGGGGAAGTGGGACCAGAAGCGCAATCAGATTACGGTGACCAACTATGAATTCCCGGACCGCGGGGAAGGCAAGACAGGGACGCTGCAACCGGTATACTCTGTCGGGGGCAAAATTACACAGTCCTGGATTCGCCGAATTATCGGCCAGGCTCTACAGCAGTACGGGGACCTGATCCCGGAGATTCTGCCGCACAGCATTATGCGCAAATATGACTTCATGTCACGCAAGCGGGCCATTGCCACGATCCATCAGCCGGAGGATACGCGCGAGGGCCAGCAGGGAAGGCGCCGGATGGTGTATGAGGAGCTGTTTCTGTTCCAGCTCAAGGTACAAGCCTTCCGCGTGCTGAACCGTGGCCGGATGGATGGTGTAGTTCATACGGTGGACAATGCAACAGTAAGGCAATTCGTGCGCAGCCTGCCGTTTGAGCTGACCGATGCCCAGAAGCATGTAGAGCTGGAGATTCTGCAGGATATGCGTTCAGGGTATTGCATGAACCGGCTGCTTCAAGGCGATGTGGGCTCCGGCAAAACTGTACTCGCGGCCATAGCGCTCTACGCGACTGTAAGATCCGGATTTCAGGGTGCGCTGATGGTGCCGACTGAAATCCTGGCAGAGCAGCATATGCGCTCGCTCACGAGCATGTTCGAACCGTTCGGCATCACCGTGGGCTTGCTGACCGGGAGCGTGTCCGGCCGCAAACGGAAGGACCTGCTGGCCTCTCTACAGATGGGTATGCTGGATGTGGTCGTCGGAACCCATGCGCTGATTCAGGAGGATGTCTTCTTCCGCAGCCTGGGGCTTGTGGTTACGGATGAGCAGCACCGCTTCGGGGTGAACCAGCGCAGTGTTCTGCGGCGCAAGGGGTACAACCCGGATGTGCTGACGATGACCGCTACTCCGATTCCGCGGACGCTGGCGATCACCGTCTTTGGCGATATGGATGTGTCTACGTTGTCCGAACGGCCGAAGGGGCGTGTGCCGATCACCACCTACTGGGTGAAGCCGGATCTGATGGAGCGGGTGATGAACCTGATCAGCCGCGAGATCGGGCAGGGGCGGCAAGCTTACCTGATCTGTCCGCTGATTGAGGAGTCGGAGAAGCTGGATGTGCAGAATGCGATTGATCTGCATGTGCAGATGTCGCAGGCTTTTCCGGATTATAAGGTGGGCTTGCTTCACGGGAGAATGACGCCGTCTGAGAAGGATGAAGTAATGCGGAACTTCTACAGTAACGAACTGCAGCTTCTGGTGTCTACAACGGTCGTAGAGGTCGGTGTCGATGTCCCGAATGCTACGCTGATGATCATCATGGATGCTGACCGCTTCGGGCTGTCTCAGCTGCATCAGCTGCGCGGCCGGGTCGGCAGAGGGGAGCATGCTTCCTACTGTGTGCTGATGGCTGATCCGAAGTCGGAGATCGGGCGTGAACGGATGACCGCGATGACAGATACGGATGACGGATTCGAGGTATCACGGCGTGATCTGGAGCTGCGGGGACCGGGGGATTTCTTCGGGACGAAGCAGAGCGGCCTGCCGGAATTCCGGCTGGCGGATATGACCGCTGACTTCGAGACGCTGGAGCTGGCGCGCGATGATGCCGCTGAGCTGCTGCGGGAGGCTTCATTCTGGACCTCTGCGGATGTTGCGCCGCTGCGCGGGTATTTGCAGCAGGAACAAATTTTCCAGGGGGATTTAATTGACTGAACAGGCACATCCGGGCACCTGCCTTCATATACTGTGAATGATTGGATATGACAGGAGGTGCTGTACTTGGGTTATCAGCAATATGGAATCAGTCCGCAGCTGGTGGATCGCATCAAGCTGAAAATGAAGAATCCGGCGGTCAAGGAACGCGTCAAGAATATGATTACCGGCATCTCCAAACAGGAGCTGCAGGATACAGCAGTCGTGCGCAAGCTGGTGCGTAATGCCTCGTCGGTGATGCATGAGAAGCTGACGAACGCACAGGAAGAGCAAATTGTGAAATTCGTCATTGCCCAAAAGATTGATCCGAACAATACGTTTCACTTAATCCGCTTATGGGGGATGTTCCGCTGACAAATAGCGGGCTTCAGGAAGCTCCGATAGGCTTGTAATCCAAAAAGCGTTCCCGTAAGTAACATACGGGAACGCTTTTTACTTGTTCTTCGCCATTCTTGAAGGCTATTCGGCTTAGCCCGGCGGCTTATTGCGGAAAAGCGCTGAGATGCGGTTGTTCCGCGCGGCATTGATCACAATCTTGCTATCCTGATCACAGTCATGCACGATAGAGGCGAGCTGTTCTTCCTCCAGCCTGCTTGCCAGGCAGAAGACCGTACCAGGCTCGCCCTCCGGTCCTGTGGATCTTACGAGCTTCACTTCGCGGTCCAGTGTCTGCTGGAGCTTGCGGCGGATCTCCTCGCATTTGCTGCTGGTAATGAACACCGCCTGCGTGAGCGAGAGGTCCCTTAAGGAGAACCGCAGCGCTTCAAAGGCAAGCAGATACGCAATGATACTGTACATCGCCTGATCCCAGCCGAATAATGATCCGCCGTAGAGCAGGATGAGCATGTTGAACAGCATGATCGGCATCTCAGCCGATTTGGGCGGCCCTCCGTTCAGCAGCCGTACGCTCTGCTTCTCGCTTCCTGCGGTCAGCCCACCGAAGCGTACAGAGATGCCCAGGCCGAACCCGAGACATAGTCCCCCGGCAATAGCCGCGGGCAGCGGCTCACTGATTGCCGCCGGGAAATGGTGCAGTGCCAGAGACCCTGCCGTCAGACAGATCAGGCCGAGCATCGTATACAAGGCAAAGCGGAGATTAATCTGCCTGCGCGACATCAGAATAAACGGAAGGTTAAACAGGAACAGGAATAATCCAAGCCGCATTTCTGTCACATGGGACAACAGGGCGGATAATCCGGCAATGCCGCCCGGAAGCAGCTTATGCGGCATCAGGAATAGCTCCAGACCCACGGCTGCAAGTAATCCTCCGCCTACAGTGGACAGCAGACGCAAGGTCTTGGAGTAACGTAAGGGTGCAGCGTTTCTAAATCTGACTTTCATAAGATTTCCTCCTTTCAGCAGGAAACCGGAATTTGTGTTGCGGATAACGGCGCTTGCAGCTTCATTCAGCGTACAGCCGTACTCCTACGAAATGTGAATTATATTTCAGCGGAATCAGCAGCAGCCGCTTCAGCAGAATGTAAATGAAGGGGAGCAGGGATACACAGAGCAGCAGCCCGGGAGGTCCGGACTCCAGCGTCAGCGGGTTCTCACGGGGAGCAAGCCGGACGGCCTGGGTGTCATAAATCTGCGTATGATGTACGCGCACTGGCTGGGCCAGCTTATGCTCATAGCGGTCCGGCCTTACAGAATGCATCTCAGGCTCTTGTTCATGCAGCATCTGGAGGGCCATGATCAGAAAAATCAGCAGCAGCACCGGAAGGAACACAGCCTTCAGCAGATCCAGCAGCGTCAGTCGCGTCCAATCTCTCCTCATGAGAACCCCCCCTTTTTTTTGTACATCGCAGTTAAAGCATATCATAGGATCTTAGCAGGACCAAATATAATACGCTATTATTTCAAGGCCTGCGACTACGGAATAACGAAACCGGAGCTGCTACGCTGCGTATTCTCTAGTAAATTGAACTTTTTGTGAAAAAATGTTCGGAAGGAGCGGTTAATTTGCATAATGCAGGCGTATTTAACGGTTTGTACCCGGCCGTTGCCAGCAGCCAGAGCGGGTTTTTCACGGAGGGGCCATTCTTGTTAAAGCTCATTCTGCTGCTGATCGCGGGCTTTGTTACTTACACGATTTGGAGAGGGCTCAAGACCTGGATGACGAACCAGACCAGCCCTCTGCAATCAAGGGTAGTTACGGCTGTTGCCAAACGGACAGAGGTTTGGGGCGGAAGAGGGCATATGGGAACGCATACGAGTTATTATGTGACCTTTGAATTCCATAATGGCAGCCGCAGAGAGCTTGAAGTGAAGCCGAGGGCATATTCCATGATTGTAGAGGGGGACCGGGGGGAGCTGTCATACCAGGGCAGCCGGTTCAAAGGGTTTGTGCGGGCAGGGATGCAGAGGGATAGCGGGTGATTGTTGAAGCGAACGGAGAATGCCTCCATGAAGAGCCGGGAGTAACCTTTGGAATAGCATTTATTTGCAGCAAAAAAATGCAAGGAAGCGGACCGGTCGCTAAGTGAGCGAGCCCGGGCAAGCTGCCTTGCATTTATTGTGTCCTGTTCTAGAGCACGCGCTGCATGTGCAGAATTACGTTGCTCCAGTATCCGCTGTCCAGCTCACTGATCTGCACGCCGGGGTCACCCCAGGTGTGAATGAAATTCCCGCCGCCGATGTAGATACCGACATGACCGGGAACCGCGTCGCTCTCGAAACGTCCGGGTACGGTGAAGAAGATCAGGTCGCCGGGCTCCAGCGAGCTGCGCGATACCCGTCTGCCGATATTGTCCTGATCTTTGGCCAGCCGGGGCAGATCCACCCCGAATTTCTGAAAGACATGGCGTGTAAAGGACGAGCAGTCGAAGCGCTTGGTCTCTTCATACGGTCCGGCACCGAAATCATAAGGCACACCGAGAAATTTTTTGGCATAAGAGACCAGCTCGCCCGTGTCCACATTCGATACACTCTGAATCCGCAGCGGCTTCGCAGCCTCCACCTTGGCGGAGTCCTCTGTATTCTCCCTATCAGAAGGAGTCGCGATATTGATCTCGCCAGTAACGGGATTCCAGCCGACCTCAGTCTGCAGCAGCTTGGACAAGGCGGTGGGGGTGATATAGATTTGACCTTCGCGGCGGACGGGAACATCGGGAAGGGTGATTTTCTGGCCCAATGAGAACACCTGGCTGGAATCCGGCCGCAGCATATACATGACATCACTATAGCCGAGCTTGGTGTATCCGCCGCTTGCCGTGTCATCCTTCATCCGGAAGCCGATAGAGGCGATAGCCGGTTTGAGCGGAATCCAATACTTGCCTTCTTTGTCGGTAAAAGAATTCTTCTCATAATAGCTGCCTGCGAACGTTCCGGTTGGCGTCAGCGAGTTAACCTTGGGAGTGCTGTCCTTGCTGGTGTAGCTGCAGGCGGTTGTTCCGGCAATGGCGGTAGCTAGGATGGCGGAGGATAATAAAATTTTGCTGGTACGCAGATTGATTATTGGCATGGGGCACGCTCCATCTTCAAACTTTAAGGTAAGTTTGTGCAGGACCGCTTATTTTATGTGCTGCAGGCCTTAGCAAACAATGTCAAGAGAAACCGCAGATTGTTGAAGCGAGGAGGCACTCATTGTGCGTATTTTGTAAAATATGGACCTCACTTAAATGATTGACGGGAAATCAACCTACATATAATATATGTTTAATAGATTCGGGGAGCGGATGGGGACAGGCTGCGGGCCTTCGCTTTAATGCTTTTAAAGATGAAAGCGATAATGCTGGACCGCTAGCCCAGGTTCTCGCGCTGAACCCGTACAAGAAGAGGGGTAATCTGATGAAGACGAAGAAGATTTGGATGGGGCTAAGTATGGCCTTGATGCTCGTAGCTGCCGGTTGCGGGAACAATAATGCAGCAGTGAAGAATGACCCGGGTACCGGGAATGCCCCGGCCGCAGCGACGGAAGCTCCTGCCTCGGGTGCAGGCTCCGGCGATGCCAAGTCCTACAAGATTGCCATCTCGCAATATGTGGAGCATCCGTCACTGGACGCTACCCGTGAGGGATTCCTGGCTGCGCTGAAGGATGGCGGGATTGTCGAAGGGGAGAACCTGAAGGTAGATCTTCAGAACGCTCAGGCGGATCAGGCCAACAACCTGTCCATTGCCCAGAAGATTGCCGGCGACAAGAACGATCTGGTGCTGGGGATTGCAACGCCTTCGGCTCAGGCTGTCGTGCAGAATGTGAAGGACACTCCGATTCTCTTCGCTGCCGTAACCGACCCTCTTGATGCCAAGATTGTAAGTGATCTTGAGCATCCCGGAGGCAATGTGTCCGGCGTATCGGATACTAATCCGGAGTCGATTACCCGCCTGATGAACTTCATTGCGACGCAGTTCCCCAAGGTGAAGAAGCTTGGTCTGGTTATTAATGAAGGGGAGCCCAATGCTGTAGTTATGGCTGATATCGCAAAGGGTGAGCTGGACAAGCACGGGATCGAGCTGGTGAAGGCGGCGATTACCAACACTTCAGAAGTGAAGCAGGCTGCGGAATCGCTTGTAGGGCGCGTGGATGCGCTGTACATTACACTCGATAACTCCGTGGTCAGCGGCGTAGACGCCATTATCCAGACGGCCAACGACAACAAGCTTCCGTTCTTCTCGGCAGACCGTGATACGGTGGAGAAGGGTGCTTTTGCTACAGTAGGCTTCAAGTACTATGATCATGGCTATCAGGTCGGCCAAATGGCGGTAGAAGTGCTTAAGAACGGAAAAAGTCCCGGTGATATGAAGGTGACGATGCAGGAGAAGCTGGACTTGGTCCTTAATCTCAAGGCGGCGGCGGCACAGGGAATTGAAGTAACGGATGCTATGAAGGCTGAAGTGGCTGATCCGGGCAATAATATTATTCAATAACCTACAGAGTTCATAAACAGGGTGCGTCCGAGCTGGGCGCCCTTTGCCGCTTGAGGGAGGAAGTCAGCAATGTATAATTCATTAATCGGGGCTCTGGAAATGGGCCTGCTCTACGCATTCATGGCACTTGGGGTGTATATTACCTTCCGTATTCTGGATTTTCCCGATCTGACGGTGGATGGAAGCTTTACAACCGGCGGCGCGATTGCTGCAGTGATGATCAGCAGCGGTTATTCTCCGCTATTGGCGACCTTGTGCGCAATGCTCGGGGGAATGGCGGCAGGGATGTGTACCGGTCTGCTCCATACCAAAGGTAAAATCAACGGGCTGTTGTCCGGGATTCTGATGATGATTGCCTTGTATTCGATCAATCTGCGGATTCTGGTGAAGCCGAATGTCTCCTTGATGGGAGATGACACATTGTTCAGCTCCATGAATCCGCTGCTGGTCATGCCTTTTATCGTTGTACTGGTCAAAATCCTGATGGATCTGTTCCTGCGCACCGATCTGGGACTGGCCCTGCGGGCCACCGGCGACAACTCGCGGATGATCCGCAGCTTCGGGGTGAACACAGATACAACAACCATTCTGGGGATCAGCCTGTCGAACGGGCTGGTGGCGCTCTCGGGCGCATTGATCGCCCAGTATTCTTCCTTCGCCGATGCGTCGATGGGGATCGGTATGATTGTTATCGGGCTTGCGTCGGTGATTATCGGGGAAGCGATCTTCGGTGCGAAGAACGTCTTCCGGGCGACACTGGCTGTGCTGCTCGGCTCCATCGTGTACCGGATCGTTGTCGCTCTGGCACTCCGGGTGTCTTGGCTCAAGCCTTCCGATCTCAAGCTGATCACCGCAATTATCGTCATTATTGCCCTCGTCTTCCCGTCGGTTCAGCGGTATGTGAAGCAGAAGAGCACGGCCCGCAGACGGACGGCAGAGCTTGCTGAGCTGGCTCAGCGCAGTAAGCAGAGAGGAGGGGCCGCCAATGTTGAAGCTTGACAATGTATGTAAGCTGTTCAACCCCGGCTCGCCGGATGAGAAGGTCGCGCTGCTGGGGATCGATCTTGAACTGAACGCGGGCGATTTCGTAACGATTATCGGCAGTAACGGTGCCGGCAAATCTACACTGATGAATATTATCTCAGGCGTGATGAAGCCCGATCTGGGGGAAGCGCGTATTGAAGGCAGCTCGATCAGCCATCTGGCGGAGTACCAGCGAGCACGCTGGATCGGCCGGGTCTTCCAGGACCCGATGGCCGGGACTGCGCCGCATATGACGATTGAGGAGAACCTGGCTATGGCCTACAAGCGGGGCAAGCCCCGCGGGCTGTCCTTGGGTGTTAATACGCACAGACGTACGCTGTTCCGCGAACAGCTCAGCCGCCTGGGCATCGGCCTAGAGGACCGGCTGCGGGCCAAGGTGGGGCTGCTCTCAGGAGGCGAGCGGCAGGCGCTGAGCCTGCTGATGGCGACCTTCACCCAGCCGCAGATTCTGCTGCTGGATGAGCATACGGCTGCGCTGGACCCTTCGCGTGCCGAGCTGATCACTACCCTAACGGAATCTATTGTCCGTGAGATGAAGCTGACTACACTGATGGTTACCCATAACATGGATCAGGCGATCCGCCTGGGCAACCGGCTCATCATGATGGATAAAGGCTCGATCATCCTCGATTTCGATGAGACGCGCAAAAAGGATCTGACGGTAGAGCGTCTGCTTGGCGAATTCGAAGCGATCAGCGGACATAAGCTGGCTGACGACCGGATGATGCTGGGCTGATTCAGAATCATCATTCCTGAGCTTCATGGCTTGATCTGCCGCCGGTTTATCCGGCAGCGGGTCAAGCTTTTTGCCATTTCAGGTGCGCTGGTCCGATTCATATCCGGGTATGAGAGGTAAAGTTAAGGGAAAGAACTTGACTTGAACATCAAACACCAATGGAGGCGACTGCACATATGACTGCGAACAAACTGGAAGGCAAGGTAGCGATTGTTACAGGAGGCGGCTCGGGCATCGGCCGGGCATCTGTGCTGGAGTTCGCCAGAAGCGGGGCCAAGGTGGCCCTTCTGGACCGGACGGTAGAGAATGCGGAGAAGGTGGCCGCTCAGATCAAGCAGGAGGGCGGAGAAGCCGCAGTGTTTGAATGCGACATCGCTGATCCGCCGCAAGTGGAGCATGCTGTGAAACAGGTAGTGGAGAAGTGGGGGCAGCTGGATGTAGTCTTCGCCAATGCCGGGATCAACGGGGCCATGACACCGATTGAGACGATGGACATCGAGTCCTGGGACCAGACGATTCAGATTAATCTGCGGGGCACCTTCGCCACCGTCAAGTATGCGATTCCCCATCTCAAAGAGAAGGGCGGCAGTATTCTGATCAACAGCTCGATCAACGGCAACCGGGTATTCTCCAATGTCGGGTTCTCTGCCTATAGTACGACCAAGGCTGGTCAGGTGGCTTTTATGAAAATGGCTGCTCTTGAGCTGGCCCAGTACAAGATACGTGTAAACGCTATCTGTCCGGGAGCGATTACCACGAATATCGATGATAATACCTATCCTTCGGATGATCTTAAGGAAGTGCAGATTGAAGTGGAATTCCCGGATGGCGGGCAGCCGCTGGAGAAGGGGCCGGGGCGTCCGGATCAGGTGGCTAAGCTGGCGCTGTTCCTGGCTTCTGAGGATTCGGATCATATCACGGGTACGGAAATCTACTGTGATGGAGCGGAATCCCTCCTGCACGGCTAATCCTTCTATAAGTCACTCATTGCTCATATGATGGGATAAGTGAAGTCTTCTCTGAAGCGGACGATGTTCCTTGCCGGAGCCTTAGGCAGTACTGCCTGAAGCTCCCGGTTAGCGGGGATAGGCGTCCGTTTCTTGTTTTGACCGGGCAGCAGAAAATTTCAGTAAAAGTTGCAGCGCATTTCAGGTATACTGATTCTATGTGCCATGACGGGCGAGGAAGGAGGAAAATAAATTATGAATATGGACCTGCTGCATATGGAATCAATCATCAAGCTGCTTGTGGCCATGCTGTTCGGGCTGTTCATCGGCATTGACCGCCAATTGAAACAGAAACCGCTGGGAATCCGGACCAGTATGGTCATCAGCATCGCTAGCTGTCTGGTAACTCTGGTATCTATTCATGCGTATGACAAATTCGGCGGACCGGATCATCCCAATATGGACCCGATGCGTCTGGCAGCGCAGATTGTCAGCGGTATCGGTTTTTTGGGAGCGGGTGTTATTCTGCGCAGAGGCGGAGATGCGATCTCCGGCTTAACCTCGGCCGCGCTGATCTGGACGGCATCTGGTATCGGAATTGCAGTTGGCGCAGGCTTTTATGTAGAGGCGGGTTATGCGGTTATATTGCTTATGTTCGCGGTTAACGCTGTGCCTCTGCTTATCAAAGCCATCGGACCTGAAGTGCTGAACAAGCACGAGATCTCCATCAAAATCATTATGGAACCGAACTATATCCTGACGGATGTGATTCAGAAGATTGAGCAGCGGCATGTCATGACCGACCAGCGCAAAACGCGCAAAACCGGCCGGACCATCCGGCGAATGAAGATCAAGGATCTTGAGGATGGCAGGCAGATGATCGACATGGTCGTTTCTGCGCCAGACAAGGATTATGCTACGGAAATCTATTATGATGTGAAAAAAATCGAGCATGTCATGAGTGTCGAAGTCGAGCAGCTGTAAAAATGGCATGTTGCCATTCCGGCAGATGTGGTACTCTATCTATGAGAGAGTCATTTTGATCATATGGAAGGGGATTATTGTAATGACACCGATTACAGCATTTGAAGGACACTATGAGGGAGAGGCCGCTGTCTGGCTGAAGGCCGGCCGTTATGAAGCGGCTATTCTGCCGGGCATCGGCGGGAATCTGATCTGCTTCCGGGATACTGAGAGCGGTTACCGTTTCTTGCATGAGCCTGGCGCGGAAGAGATGGAAGCGTTCAAGGCGAACCCGGGTATACACGGTATTCCTGTACTGTTTCCGCCGAACCGCTATGAGGATGGAGAGTTCCCGTGGAATGGACAGACCTATCATTTGCCTGTCAATGAAGCCAAAACCGGCAATCATCTGCATGGCTTCCTACATACAGCAGCATGGGAGGTAGAGGAATTCGGCACCGGCACAAGCGAAAGCTTCGTCACTGTAGCGATCAAGGTGGATGAGAACCATCCGTCCTATCAGTATTTGCCGTTCAAATATACGATCAAGCTGCGCTACACGCTCGGTGAAGGCGGCCTGTCCCAGCAGCTGCTGGTCCACAATGACGGCGATGTGCTGATGCCTTGCCTGCTGGCGTTCCATACCGCTATTAATGCTCCGTTCGCCCCAGGCAGCAGCGCGCAGGATTACCGCGTCAAGGTGACTATCGGCGAGCGCTGGGAGCTGAGCAGCGACCGGATGCTGCCGACCGGCAAATTCCAGGAGCTGACTGCTGATGAGGTGGCTCTGCGCGGCGAAGGCGTGTATCCGTTCTATGCATCGATGGACAACCACTATACCGCAGCCGCCCAGAATGGACGGAACCGGATGGAGCTGACCGACCGCAAGGCCGGAGTTACGCTGGTGTATGATGTGGGTACCTCGTATAAGCAATGGATGATCTGGAACAACGGAGCAACCGAAGGCTTCTTCTGTCCTGAGCCGCAGATCAACCTGGTGAATGCGCCAAAGGTGGATCTGCCTGCTGATGACATCGGCTTGTTCGGGCTGGAGCCTGGGGAATATTGGGAGGAGAGCAGCCGGATATACGTGAAGTAGGCTTAGGCACAGGCGTCATTCCGGTGAATATTTGGACTTCCGGCCGCTGTTGTCCCCAGATTTCTTGATTTGTACCGCTTACCGCGGTGGAAATCCGGGGACAAAGGCGGACGCTACCGCTCCTACAGTTCCAAAATCCCCCTCCAATCCTTGGCCTAATTTGTTATTATCCTTTTCAGTCTATCCCGCTGGGATGAGAATAGAAAAGAAAAGAAAAGAGCAGCGTCTGATGTATGGATGCTGCTCTTTTTTGTAGCGTTGTACTCATTTGGGAAATGAATTTTAAGGAGGTTTTAAGCTTAAAGGCGTATACTACTCCTTTAATAGTTAGGAGTGAATGAACTTGTCTCGGATATTGCCATCGAAGCGTTTGTTGTATTTGTTGATCATTTTACTGGTTATAGGATTTGGGCTGAATTTGTTTTTGCAGGCTGCTTCTTTTCGGATGGATGTGCTTCATGCGCTAAAGTGGGTTGGCGCTTATCCTTGGCTGTATTGTACCGGAAGTCTGTTTATTTTCTTCATCCTGCTCTTAAGCTCAGTGATTGTACCGAATGCGTATGCGGGGCCGGCGGTGGTCTCGGCGCTGTTCGTGCTGCTGGGGATTGCCAGTGATCAGAAGCTGGCTACGAGAGGCGAACCGCTGTTTCCGTGGGATCTGATGCTGCTGAAGAATGCCGAAGGAATGAGCAAGATTACCAGCGGGATGATCTCTCCGTTTGCTATAGGGACCGCTGTTCTGCTGGTTGCCGGTCTGGTCCTTGTGATTATTAAGCTGCCGAAGAACCGGATCAGACTGTCCTTGCGCGTGACGCTGGCGGGGATCTCTGTGGGGCTAAGCACATGGTTTCTTGTGCTGGTCACTGGTCAATCTCCTGTGGTTGCAGCAATGAGCTATCAGAACATCTTCTGGAATCAGAAGGTCAATTATACGCAGAACGGGTTCGTCTATGCGTTCGCCGGGAATCTGCGGCAGAGCCTGATGGACAAGCCGGAGGGCTACACCCGCGAAGCGGTTGAGGCGTTAGCTGCCAAGTATTCGGCATTGCCGGAGGCGCCGGTACAGGCCGCGCCAGGGGAACAGCCGAACATTCTGTTTATGATGAATGAGGCGTTCTTCGACCCTACGCGCCTGCCCGGATATACGCTTAGCGAAGATCCGCTGAAGTTCATCCATGGGGTGGCGGGGCAGACGCCGTCCGGTTATTTGCTGTCTCCGGAATTCGGCGGCAATACGGCTAATGTGGAGTTCGAGGCCCTGACCGGGCTGTCGATGTATTTTCTGGGGGATGGAACGATTCCTTATCAACAGCGCATCGTCAAAATGTCCTCCCTACCGTCGATCGTCAGCATTCTGAAGGACAGAGGGTATGAGGCACTGGCGTTGCATCCGTTCGATGAGACCTTCTATAACCGGAACCGTGTCTATCCGGTGCTGGGGTTCGACCGCTTCACAAGTGAGAAGGATCTGCCGGACGCTGACCGCCTGACTCCAGAGGGGTATGTCTCGGATAAAGCAGCTGTACAGGAGGCGGTCCGGCAGCTTCAAGAGGCATCGGGCCCGGCATTCCTGCATCTGGTGACGATGCAGAATCATTTTCCATTCGTCAAAGGCGTGAACGGACCGAACACCATCACCGTCCAAGGCGGGCTGCCGGAGCAGAAGGATGAGCTGGAGACTTATGTACAGGATACCAAGCTGACAGACGAGGCCATGGCTGATCTCCAGCAGGAGCTGCTGAAGATCAAGCGGCCCACTATCGCGGTGTTCTGGGGAGATCATCTGCCTGCGCTCAGCGCCGGGATCTATACCGCAGCAGGCTGGGATCAGGAGCCAAGGCTGAAGCATGAGACGAAGCTGTTGGTACTCGCTAACTTTGAGATCGGGAAGGAGCCGCTCGGGACGCTTAGCCCGGCCTTTCTCGGCCCTGCGGTCTTCCGGTTATCCGGGCAGACGCTGCCGGCCTTTTATAAGCTGCTGGAGCAGGTACGGGCTGAAATTCCGGGACTTAGCAAGAAGGTGCTAATCGGGCCGGGCGATACCGGAATTCTGAAGGAGCTGACCCCTGAGCAGCAGGCGCTGCTGGCTGACTACCGTCTAGTCGAATATGATCTGCTCGAAGGGGAGAAATACGCGGAGTCTCTGATGTTCTGAGCACTCCGCCGTGGCTTAGCGCAGCCCCACATCATGGAAGCGGTTCTCGATCGGCTCACGGAGCAGTATGCGGATGGACTGGATCGCTGCGGTCTCTATACGCTGTGCTTCCCGGAGGAGTGGAAGCAGAGATTGGGCATCCAGCGAACATGGACCCTCTGGAGCTTGTACAGTCTGCTTGCATAGAGTGTGCGTTATTTGATTATAGACAGCAGCTAGAGCTGCATAATGCTCTGCAACGCTTTCAACTTCGGGCCAATACTGGCTGGTTTCCCTTGCGTAGGCCGCAGCGTCCTGCTTCAACCCTGCATAGAAGAGCAGCGTCTCATAAGCTCCGGCAGCATCATAGGTGTTGTCCGCCAAGGCTTCCAGCATAGCATCATAGGCCCGCAGGCCGCAGGCATATTGCGATTCCGGCAGCATCAGATCATGAACCTCTGCCTTGTACACCGCCTGGATGAAGGACTCTCTGAGCACCTGAACGATATCCTTGCGGATCTGGCCTTCATAGATTTGGCCATACCAATATGGCGATTCATTCCTTCCGAATTGCTCGTAAGGCAGCTCCAGTTCTGCGGCAGAAGCATTCTCTGTGTAATAGAAAAGCTGCCGTTCATCATCACAGCGGGTAATCACTATGAAACGGTCCTTCCAGCAGACCACACCAGTGCCTTGCTCAAGTGATCTGCGGATTTCTGAAATAGCCTGCTTCTGATAGAGAGGGAAGGTAGGGCTGAAGTTAAAGCCTGCACCCTGCATGGCGATAATACCAATCAGATCTGCTGCTACGCAATGTTCAGCCGCCCAGTTATATGCCGTAGCAGAATCCGGGTGAAGCTGCCTGTGTACCGACAGACGGAAACATAAGGCCGTCATTCCGGCCAGCATGGGCTTGGAGAGTGTGAACCAGCCTTTGGCCGACAGGACCTGGTGCATCGCATCTGCAAAAGAAGAAGCGGGCGGCACACGCGGCTGATCCGCAGCGGCTGAAGCGTGCTTATTATGATGTTCATTCATCGTGCGGTGTGCGCCCCCCATCTGGGCAGTGTGGACCGCTTCCGGTCCGGGTACTGCCCAGAAATTTTTGTAACCTGCTGCATCGCCCGTTCCTCCAGCTCCAAGGCCTTCTTCAAAGCAGAGCAGAGGGAGGGAAGCTGAACTTGCATTAGCAGCTTGCCGCTGTTCTTCTCAGAGATTGCAGCCGCGAGCGGTCCCCTCAGCCCCTCCACCAGCTCATCATACAAGCGGCTGACTTCCTTAAGACCCGGTAATACGGACTGAACCTCCCGCAGATAAGCGGAGATTTCGATCCGTGAAGTCATGTACGATTCAAGGATGTAAATAGCGCCATAGCTGTCGAATCCGCCCTGCTGAAGCGCCCGGATCAGGAAGCTGTAGGCCAGGCGGCCTGAACCGAGGCTTAAGTCAGGAAGTGTTTTGTGAGGAGTCTCCCAATCCTCCAGCGCAAGCCGAAGTGATTCAAGTACAGTATCCTGCAACGGAATCATCACCCGCTCTCCGACATACATACAGTCCCAGAAGGGCGTGAAGTTAAGGCCGAAGTTATCATACAGCACATATTGTGTCTCACCGGACCAGCCATCCTGTACATAGAACACCCGGTCATCCTCATCATAACCATGAATCACTCCGAATTCCGGTATCCAGTAGAGGCAGGCCAGACCGCGGTCCAGACTCTGCTTGACACAGTCAATAGCGATCCGTTGATACGCCCCGAAGGAATCATGTCTGGTTCTCCCGCCGTCATCCACCAAGAAGATCCCGAGGTTGTCGACAGCCCGGCGATGCTCTGTGCCCCACTGTCCGTAAGCCGTAACAGACATGGGGAGGAGCTTCTCATGTACGGTGAATTTGAAGGCCATGCCGCTTAGCCCGGAGAGCATGAATTTTGGACCCTCGAATAACCCGGCGGCAGTCAGTACGGCATAGAGCGCATCGGTAAAGGATTTCGATTCACGCTGCATCCGGACGTCAAGGATTACACCTGTTCGTTTGCTCAATGTTCATTCTCCTGTTCATCCAGGCGGCTCACTACTGTCTCACAGATGCTGCGGAGCTTCTCCTTCAGCCATTTCGGGGCCAGGAGGGCACTCCACTCCGAGTGGAGCAGATGTGCAATGAACGCGCTGGTATCATAAAAATCAACTTCGTAGATATCCTTGTCAGCGGCGCGAAGCTGGTAACCTCCCCAAGACGGCTCCCGGGGTATTCCGGGTAACCGGATTCTTGCCGTGAACGGCTTCAAGGGTCTGGCCTGCCCGGCTGGAGCTGCAGGGCCGTTCTCCCCGGCTATAAAAACCCTGCTGGTCAGTGTTAGCTCACGGATGCCCGACAGGTTGTAATACTCACTCCGCCCGTCTCCTTCCACAGCGGCCACGAGATAATCATCTTCAATCCGCCGGCTTAGCTGTAGGGGACAGAGATACAGCTCCTGCGGGGGATCCTGCCCGTTCCGGTAGAGAACATGGACCACCCTGCGGGCCTGAATAGCCTGCTCCAGCATCTCCATGACCTGCAGCCGGTGGGGATTCACTTCAAATACAGGCAGCTTAATCTCCCTGTCCGCAAGCGGCTGCGCCGTGAACCGCTCCAGCAGACCGCCCACCTTGCGGATGGTCTGGGCGTTCTCATAATCATAGTGACTATACCGGTAAGCCAGATATTTCAGCACCCGCTGCTCCTCGTCCGTAATGTACAGATGTGGGAGCACGAAGCTGTTGTCCTCATAGATATATCCGCGCTGCTTCGCTACATAGCGGAGCGGGGCCCGCAGCGATTCCGCCAGGTATTCAATATCCCGCTGGGCCTGGCGCCTGGAAATCTCGAACTGCTCCGCCAGCTTGCTGCTGTTCGGATAAGTAAGCTGGCGGACCTGCTGGTCAAACCACTGAATCCGGTGAATATGGCTCATGCTGCTCCCGCTCCTTTCTGTCAGCCTCCAGTATAGCTGGAGATGGTGCTTTAGACCAGCGTGAGCGTTCCTCTCAAAGAAACAAGGATGCTCTGGCATCCATGCACGAAGCATGAAGCATGGAGCATCCTTGCGTCAATTTACTTGGTTGCTGCGTCCACTCTAACCTGCGTCGCTTTGTCGCAGCGCTTGCAGACCTTCAGGGCGCTGCCGTCGGATTTTATTTTGGTGTAGAGCAGCTTGATCCGGGTGGTCCCGCAGACCGGACAGGTGCCGCGTCCACGGGAAGGAAGGGTCCAGAGTACCCGTCCGCGTTTGGTTTTTGACATTCTTGTAATCCTCGTTTCATTGAATTGATGGTACCTGTCCAGTATAGAACAAGCGGTACGACATAAAATGTCGTAGCAGATAACGAGTTTTTAACTATTGGCCCAGTAACGTAATTGACGGAACGGCTGCCAAGCCAGTAGACTAGATTGGACATAGATGGAAGAACCTGGGGCCCTAGGGCCTTCAGCATTCATTGTTATGAAAGGGGTTACATATGTGAAAAAGCTTGGGCTTGTCTACGTGCTGCTAATCGGCATCTTCGTGCTCTACGTGCTGAATTACAAGCAGCAGGGGAATGCGGCAGACCCGTGGGAGACTGCGGGACTGCGCGGCAATATTGAGGACAAATACGTGATGGTTACGTTCCAGATCGGCATAGATTACTGGAAAAGCGTGCTGAAGGGCTTCGAGGACGCCGCAGAGGAGCTAAATGTATCCGTCGAGTATCACGGCTCCACCCAGCATAATGCGAGTGAACAGATGACGGTGCTGGAGCAGACCATCGCCAAGAAGCCGGCGGGAATTGCCATCTCGGCCGTGAATTCCAAGCTGCTTACAGCGACGATTAACAAGGCTGTGGAGAGTGGTATTCCGGTGGTGCTGTTTGATTCGGGAGCGGAGGGCAGCAAGGCGTATTCCTTCCTGGGAACGGACAATTATAATGCCGGAACGAAGGCGGCGCATAAGATGGCCGAGCTGACCGGGGGCAAGGGCGAGGTAGCCATTATAACCACACCGGATCAGCATAATCACCAGGAGCGGACGGACGGCTTCACGGACACAATTCGCAGCAAATACCCGCAGATGAAGCTGGTGGCTGTTAAGGATGGGCGGGGAGATCAGGTGGCGTCCAGGGAGGCTGCCGAGCAGCTGCTGGTGCGTTATCCGCAGCTGGCGGGAATTTTTGCCACGGAAAGTAATGGAGGCATCGGGGTCGCGGAAGCTGTGGATGCCGCCCATGGCAGCGGACCGGTCCCGCAGATTATCAGCTTCGATACGGATAAAGGCACACTCGATCTGGTGAAGGAAGGCAAGATTGCCGCAACCATGGCCCAGGGCACCTGGAATATGGGTTATTGGTCGCTGACCGAGCTGTTTCATCTGCACCGCGATCTGGAGGCTGATCCTGAGGCCTATGCCAATAACAAGCCCCTGCCTGTCCCCGATTCTGTAGATACCGGAATTGATGTGGTCACGCGGCAGAATGTGGACAATTATTATGCCAAATAGCCGGCAGAGGGGGAGCCTGTGATGCACAAGACCGGCGTGAGCATGGAGAAGCTGAAGCTGAATAATATGCCGATCCGCTATAAGCTGATTATTCACTTTTTGCTGATTAGCATTCTGCCTTCCATTGGACTGGGGCTGTTGATTGGCTGGACGGTGGACAGGATCGTGGAGGAGCAGAGTACCGAGAACACGATGCAGCTCATCCGCAAGGTAAATACCGCCATAGAGAGTGATGTGGAGAATCTGCAGAAAATTACATACCTGATCTCGTTCGATCCGGGCGTCCAGAAGTTCCTGAAGGGGGCGTCACCGGCTCCGGCACAGCCGGACCCCGCAGCTGGCAACGGGGAATCGGCGGAATACAATATCCGCAAATTTCTGCAGGGCTTCACCACACTCAGCTCCGAGATAGCCGGCATCATGCTGGTCAACCGTGAAGGCGATTTCATCAGCAACGAGATGTATACCCGTTCCGGTACCCGGCTGACGGAGGAGAGCTGGTACAAGCAGGCGGCAGAGAATAAGGGGATCTTCCTGATCGTCGGGCATCCGTATGGCCGTGCGGTCAGGTCCCATGTGGACTATAAGGAGAGCGAGGTGGTCTCTGCTGTACGGGCCATTGTGAATCCTGAGACGCAGGTGGTCCAGGGCGTGGTGCTGGTGGATCTGAAGCTGCGGGTAATCGCGGAGACGGCTAGAGATGTCACGCTCGGCAAAACCGGATATCTTACGGTGGTGGACAATCGCGGAGAGATGATTTACGCGCCGCAGCACCCTTTAATGCGTAACATCCCGGCAGGTCTGTTCACCGAGTCCTCGGGCATTACCTCGGAGACGGTAGCCGGCCGCAAGCTTCAGCTGATCTACCGGACCTCGCCGTTTACCGGCTGGACCACGATGGGCGTGTTCCCGATGGATGAGTCGGCTTATGGAATCCGCGAGATTACGTTCAATGTTGTTACCTTTGTATTTGTAGTCTGCATGCTGGGCATGACCGCCTCGTTCTATCTGGCCTATTCGATCTCCCGTCCTATCGGCCAGCTGGCTTCCTTCATGAGCAAGGCGCAGTCCGGTGATCTGACAATCCGCTACTGGGGCAGCCGTTCCGATGAGATCGGGCTGCTCGGCCGCAGCTTCAATACGATGCTGGCCCAGATTAGCCGGCTGCTATCCCTGACCGAGCTTCAGGCGCGGCAAAAGCGTGAGGCGGAGCTGCGCAGTCTCCAGGCGCATATCAAGCCGCATTTTCTGTACAATACGCTGGATACGATTCACTGGATGGCCCGCAGCAAGGGAGCGGAGGATATCGCCGAGGTCGTCCAGTCCCTCTCCAGGCTGTTTCGGCTCGGCTTAAGCAAAGGGAGCGATATCATACCGCTCTCCGATGAGCTGGAGCATATCGTCAGCTATCTGAAAATTCAGCATGTCCGTTATAGCACCAAGCTGACCTATTCCATTGAAGTGGAGCCGCACTTACAGGAGCTGTATGTGCTTAAGCTGCTGCTGCAGCCGATGGTGGAGAACGCGATCTATCACGGCATCAAGGAACGGCGCGGCCCCGGCCACCTCTCCATTGCAGTTGTGGAACGGGACAACGACCTGTATCTTACCGTACGCGATGATGGTGCAGGGATGTCAGCAGATAAGCTGAAGGAGCTCAGACAGCGGCTCGAAGCGGTTGGCGCAGAAGAACTGGAGCGTACGGAGACGGACGTGGCTGTAACGGGCAGCGCAGGAAGCGGCTATGGCATATTGAATGTGCAGGCGCGGATCAGGCTGACCTATGGAGCGCCGTACGGTATCCAGATTGAGAGCGGACCGGGGCAGGGAACCCTTGTAACTGTATGTCATCCGGTTGTTCGTGAGCATTACCCTGAGAAGGATTAGGACAGAGGAGGATGATCCGCAGATGATAGAGAAATGGAAAGTAATCATTGCCGATGATGAGCGCATTATCCGGGAGGGGATCCGGCAATGCGTGGACTGGGATAGCCTGGGCATGGAGGTGACGGCAGAGGCAGAAGACGGGGAAGAGGCGCTGGAGCTGGCCGTGGAGAATGCCATTCATATCGCCCTGGTGGATCTGAACATGCCGATAATGCATGGCATGGAGCTGATGAAGCGGCTGCGGGAGGCACTGCCCGGCTGCAAGATTATTGTGATCACCGGCCACGATGAATTCGCCTATGCCCAGGAGTCGATCCGGCTGCAGGTGAATGATTATATTCTCAAGCCTGCGGAGCCGAAGCAATTGATGCAGGTGCTGCGGGGCGTCCGCGATGAGCTGGAGTCCGAGCGGGAGCAGAGCCAGCATCTGGAGCAGGCTTCCCGGCAGCTGATGAAGAACTTCCCGCTGCTGCGCGAGCGCTTCTGCCAGGAATGGCTGGACGGTAATCTGAGCCAGGCGGAGATCCGGGAGCAGCTGCAATTCCTCAAGCTTCCGCCGCAGCGGCCGGAGCTGATCGGCATCATCCGCTGGCGGTGGGAGGGCCAGCATCCGGCGATGAAGGAGAAGGAGCGGCAGCTCTTCTTGTTCGCCATAGAGAATATCGCTGCCGAGCTGTTGGACCCGTATCCCAAGGTGATGTTCCGGGACGCCGCCGGATTGATCGTTATCCTGCTGTGGGATGCCGCCAGTGAGCGCATCCTGGCCGGAGTGGAGGCCGCGGTGCGCAGCCATCTCAAAATCGCTGTTGAAGTCGGCACGCGGCTGATCCAGGGAGAGATTACAGAGCTTGCTGCCGCTTACCGGAGCTGCCGGGTGGCGCTGGTCAAGGAGCAGCCGCTGTCCCCGCTCGTCCGCCGGGCGAAGCAGCATATCCAGGAGCATTACAGCGAATGCGAGCTTACCCTGGAGGCCACAGCAGGCCTGCTTCAAGCCTCCCCGGTCTATCTGAGCCGCCTGTTCAAGCAGGAGCTGGGCCAATCCTTCGGCACGTATCTGACCCAGACCCGTATCCGCCGGGCCGCCCAGCTTCTGCATTCAACCGACCTCAGTATTAACGAGGTGGCGGAGCAGTCGGGCTATGAGACCCAGCATTATTTCAGCACAGCCTTCAAGAAGCAGACCGGTGTGGCGCCGCTGCAGTTCCGTAAAGGGGTGCAGGCTGAGGTACGCAAGTAACTGAAGATACTGGATGAATAGTGGGGAATGCTTCAGTAGCCATCTATTGGCGAGAGGGCATTCCTTTTTGCATATAAAAAGTTATATTTTCACAAAAACAGTAGCCTCAGTGTAAATACGGCACCTGCCCCCGGTTGCTATACTCGATTTGTCACACGGGAACACCTGTGGAAGACATCAGAATAGTTCAGGGGGTAGTGCAGGAATGAAAAAATATTCAATGATCACGCTTCTGCTAACACTGGTACTCATCTTATCTGCATGCGGCAACAGCGGTAATTCATCCAGCAGCGCTGGCAGCTCTTCCGGCGGCGGGGATACATCGAAGGGCAAGGTGGGCATCGCGATGCCGACCAAATCTTCGGAGCGCTGGGTGAATGACGGTAACAACATGGTCAAGGAGTTCGAGAAGCTGGGCTACGGGACGGATCTGCAATATGCGGAGGATGTTGTCGAGAATCAAGTGTCGCAGATTGAGAACATGATCACCAAAGGTGTGAACGCAATTGTAATCGCTTCAATTGACGGTGAGGCGCTGACGGACGTGCTGCAGAAGGCGCATGACGCCAACGTTAAGGTGATCGCTTATGACCGTCTGATCAAAAAAAGTGAATTCGTAGACTATTATGCGACCTTCGATAATTTCAAGGTGGGTGTGCTGCAAGGCTCTTACATTGAAGAGAAGCTTGGCCTGAAGGACGGCAAAGGCCCGTTCAACATCGAGCTGTTCGGCGGATCGCCGGATGACAACAATGCCTACTTCTTCTTCGACGGCGCCATGTCGATTCTGAAGCCATATATCGATTCCGGTAAACTGGTGGTCCGCAGCAAGCAGCTTACGATGGATAAAGTAGCTACGTTGCGCTGGGACGGCGCTGCCGCCCAATCACGGATGGATAACCTGCTGAGTGCGAACTATGCGAGCGATAATCTGGACGCCGTCTTGTCTCCATACGATGGCATCAGCATCGGTATCCTGTCTTCGCTCAAGGGTGTAGGCTACGGCTCCGGTGACAAGAAGCTTCCGGTGGTGACCGGACAGGACGCCGAGCTGGCTTCCGTGAAGTCCATTCTGGCCGGAGAGCAGACCCAGACAGTATTCAAGGATACCCGCGAGCTGGCCAAGAAGGCAGTGGAGATGACGGAGAGTGTGCTGAAGGGGACCGAAGCTGAAGTCAACGATACCACCACCTACGACAACGGGGTCAAAATCGTCCCGTCCTACCTGCTGGAGCCGGTCTCTGTGGATGCGGGCAATGTGGATAAAGTGCTGGTGGACGGCGGGTACTATACCAAAGAGCAACTCGGACAATAATCAGCAGCAATTCTCGCGGTTTCCCGGCGGCATCTAACAACGATAATATCCGCCGGAGAACCGCTGCACAGTCACAAGGAAAGCTGGGTGAGAGGCACATGAGTGAAATTATTTTGGAGATGAAAGGCATTACCAAGACATTCCCCGGCGTCAAAGCGCTCTCGTCAGTCAATCTGCAGGTGAAGGCAGGCGAGATCCACGCCCTCTGCGGAGAGAACGGGGCAGGCAAGTCCACGCTGATGAAGGTGCTTAGCGGAGTGTATCCGCACGGGACGTATGAAGGGGATATCTATTACCAGGGGCAGGTATGCCAGTTCAAGGATATCAAGGACAGCGAAGGCCTGGGGATCGTCATTATCCATCAGGAGCTGGCGCTGATTCCGTATTTGTCGATTTCGGAGAACATCTTCCTCGGCAATGAACAGGCCAGACGCGGGGTGATCAACTGGAACGAAACGACGGTCAAGACCAAGGCGCTGCTAACCACCGTCGGCCTCAAGGAATCGCCGTTTACAGGAGTTTCTACGATAGGTGTCGGCAAGCAGCAGCTTGTAGAGATCGCGAAGGCGCTCTCCAAGGAAGTGAAGCTGCTCATTCTCGACGAACCGACAGCGGCGCTGAATGAGGATGATAGCGAGAACCTGCTGCTGCTCATTCTGGAGCTGAAGAAGCAGGGGATATCCTCGATTATCATTTCCCACAAATTGAACGAAATCGAGAAAATAGCGGATTCCGTCACGATTCTGCGGGATGGACAGACCATCAAGACCCTGGATATGAAGCAGGATGCTGTTACAGAGGATGTCATTATCAAAGGCATGGTCGGGCGCGATCTGACGAACCGTTACCCTGAGCGCACACCGGATCTGGGAGAGACGATCTTCGAGATCCGTGACTGGAATGTCTATCATGAGACACAGGCAGACCGCAAAATGCTGGATCAAATTAATCTCCACATCCGGCGGGGTGAGGTGGTCGGCATTGCCGGGCTGATGGGCGCAGGGCGCACGGAGCTGGCGATGAGTGTGTTCGGCAAGTCATATGGCAAGCGGATCAGCGGCCAGACTTTTATGCACGGCAAGGAAGTACACCTGAATAACATCAGCCAGGCGATAGAGCATGGGTTAGCCTACGTGACCGAGGACCGCAAGCATTACGGCCTGATCCTGATCGACGATATCAAGCGGAACATCTCGCTCAGCAGCCTGAAGAAGCTCTCCCGCCATGGCGTCATTAATGAGAACGAGGAAGTGCTGGTCGCAGAGGAATACCGCAAGAAGCTGAATATCAAGACCCCCAGCATCCTGCAAAAAACCGTGAATCTCAGCGGCGGCAACCAGCAGAAGGTGGTGCTCAGCAAATGGATCTACGCCCAGCCGGATGTTTTGATCCTGGATGAGCCTACGCGGGGTATCGATGTCGGGGCCAAATACGAAATCTATTCCATCATCAACAGCCTTGCCGCAGAGGGGAAGGGCGTGCTGGTCATCTCTTCCGAGCTGCCGGAAATCATCGGGATGTGCGACCGGATCTACACCATGTGTGAAGGGCGGATCAGCGGGGAAGTCGAGCGGAAGGATGCGTCGCAGGAGCTTTTGATGAAATTTATGACACGAAGCAGGGGGTAACACCGCATGGGAGCCATTAGTGAACTGTTCAAAAAAAATATCCGCCAATACGGCATGATCATTGCCTTGATTTTTATTTCGGTGTTCTTTCAAATTCTGACCGACGGCATTCTGCTGAAGCCGCTGAACGTGACCAATCTCATTCTGCAGAACAGCTACATACTGGTGCTGGCTATCGGGATGGTGCTGGTAATCATCACTGGGCATATCGACCTCTCGGTCGGCTCGGTAGCTGCCTTCATCGGTGCCCTGTCGGCCATTATGATGGTGGATATGGAGCTGAATCCGGTGCTGGCCGTAGTCATCTCGCTGCTGATGGGCGCGCTGGTCGGGGCCTGGCAGGGCTTCTGGGTCGCTTATGTCAAAATCCCGGCGTTCATTGTTACCCTGGCGGGCATGCTGCTGTTCCGGGGCCTGACGATGATCGTGCTGAACGGGCAGTCGATTGCACCTTTCCCGAAGACTTTCCAGAAGATCAGCTCCGGGTTCATTCCCGATGTCGCAAGCGTGGGTTCGCTGAATGTGCTGACCCTGATCATCGGCGTTCTGCTGTCGCTGCTGGTGATCTATCAGGAAATCCGCAGCCGCAGGATCACGGTGAAGTACGGTTTTGAGCGGTCTGCGGTCTGGATGTCCGTTGCCAAGGCTGCTGCGCTGGTGATCGTCATCAACCTGTTCACCTATGTTCTGGCACAATATAACGGGATTCCTAATATCCTTGTGATTCTGATGGTGCTGATCGTATTGTACTCCTTCGTCATGAACCACATGACCATGGGGCGGCATATCTATGCCCTGGGCGGCAATGAGAAGGCGGCAAGCCTCTCCGGCGTCAAAACCAAACGGGTGACCTTCTGGGTATTCGTCAACATGGGTGTACTCGCTGCCCTTTCCGGTCTGGTCTTCGCGGCCCGCCTGAACTCGGCTACCCCTAAGGCCGGTACGAACTTCGAGCTGGATGCTATCGCTGCCTGCTTCATCGGCGGAGCCTCCGCGTCCGGGGGAATCGGAACCGTAGTCGGTGCTATTATCGGAGGTCTGGTCATGGGCGTCATGAACAACGGTATGTCGCTCGTCGGCCTCGGCGTAGACTGGCAGCAGGGGATCAAGGGACTGGTGCTGCTGCTGGCGGTAGGCTTTGATATCTATAACAAGTCGAAGACAGCCTGATATAAGATAGAACCCGGCCGGAACTGCTCCAGAGGGAGCGGCTCCGGCTTGCCTGTCGTACAAGTTCTCCCGCACAGCTTGCAGCATACGGCTCTGGCATGGATAATAGCACCTAAGGTGCTTTATATTTCATGATAGTAACAGGAGGCTACAGATGCAGATTATTGCCATGCTGACCATGCTGATTGACCATGTTGGGCTGATCTTTTTCCCGGGTGAGCTTGCCTGGAGATATGTGGGGAGAATTGCCTTCCCGATCTACTGCTACGCGCTGGCGCAAGGCTATATCCATACCTCCTCCAGACCCCGCTATCTGCGGCGGCTGCTTGTCATTGCGGTGTTGGCACAGATTCCGTACAATCTGGCGATTCATCCGGGAGGCTGGAACGTCGTCTTCACCCTGCTGATCTCAGCGCTGGTCCTTGCCCTGCTCGATAAGCTGCCGAATCTGTGGGCGGGTATTCCGGTAGTGGTTGTAGCTGTGCTGCTGATGGATGCTCTGCCGCTGGACTATAACGCTTACGGCCTGCTGCTGGTGCTGATCTTCCGGTATACCCGTTCTTATGTGCTGGTGCTGGCGCATTTGGCGCTGAATGTATTCTATCTGTTCTATTATAATTGGCTGGTGCAGATGGCCAGCATTATTCCGACCCTTCTGATTGCGCTGACCCCGAGTTTTTGGGTGCTGCTGGAGAAGAAGCGTCTGCCGCGCTGGGTCTGGTGGTGCTTTTATCCGGCCCATTTAGCAATACTTGCGTTGGTAAAGTTTCTCTTTTTCAAAGAATGGGTATTTATAGAATGGCGGAGTTTATTTAGCGTATGAGGGTTCATCATTTCCAGGTGCTGTATTTACAAATTGATGCTCCTCTGAGATGATGGGTACGTTGCCAAATTATGAGCTAGAGGAGACATGCTATGAAGAAAATGAAAGCAAGAACCAAATGGCTGGTGCCGATTCTCGCCCTGCTGCTGATTCTGTCAGGCTGCCAGGCGGTTGGCGGCTTCGATGTCAATAAGGCACTGCTGGGGGATCTGGATGTCAAATCCTCTGAATCCAGCACTACGATGACCCTGAGCGCTGTTCCTGCTGCAGGCATCACCGCAGAGGACCGCGAAGTTGTTGATCTTATTAATTCCTTATCGCTTACGCTCGGCCATGTGAAGGTTCAGGATAACGGCAATGTCTCGGCCACGGGAGTTGTGGGTTACAAGGAGTTCAAGATTCCTTTCTCCCTCTTCACCGACCAGAAGAACCTGGTCTTCACCGCAGAAGGCGCGAAGCAGCCGTTCTACATGCCGCTTCAGAGCAATGAAATGTTGCTCGGCCTGGAAGCAACCGATCCTGCCAAGACCTTGGAATTCACTAAGCTGGCCTCCCAGTTTGTGATCAAGAATCTTCCGAATCCGGGTGCGATCACAGTGACATCAGTAAATGAATCCGTATACGGCCAGCCAACCAGCTTGACGAAGCTACATACGGAAATTACAGGGGAAGAGCTTCCGGTATTGCTTAAGAGCTTCCTGAGATCTGTATCTAAGGATACCGAAGGCTTCACTGCCCTGATCAGCGGTCTGTATGATTACATGTATCCGCTCATCAAAGACAGAGCTGAAGATCTGAACAGCATCGGTCTGGGCGATATTCCGCTGGAAGACAAAGAAGGGGTAGTCACAGTAGTTCATGATGCGGCCAAGCTGGCGGTGGATGCTCTCCTGCTCGTCTATGACAAGCAACTGGAGAACCTCTATGAATCGACCCCTGAACTCAAGACTGTTCTCGGCAAGGATACGAAGCTGACTGCGGATATCTTCGTAGATAACGGCTTCCATGTCCGCAAACAGAACATTGACTTGAGTGTTGCTCTTCCGGCCGATGAATATCTGCCGCTGCAGAGCATCAACATGAAGCTGGTGTCCGAGACTTGGAATGTAAATGGTCCGGTAACAGCTGATCCGATCAGCACGACAGGCGCAATTGATTACTCCAAGGGAGATCTTACGCCGGGTGAGACGCTGAGAAGCTTCGATGCCAATTCATCCGTCTATAAGCTGCTCAAAGAGGAGATGGCAATTACCTCGAAGAGCCTGATGATCGCACCGGACGACGATTACTATTATCCGGTCGTGAAGAATAGCACTACCTATGTACCGCTGCGCTATGTGGCAGAGGATCTGGACGCTAAGGTAGAGTGGGATGGGCCTAACAAGTCGATCAAGGTTACCGACGATGTATACGGCGATCAGCTCGTATTCAAAATCGGTTCCGCGCAGGCACAAATTGCCGGCAAGACCGTGAAGCTTCCGTTAGCCGTATTCGTAGATGAGTACGGAGATGCTAATGTGCCGCTGCGTGTATTGGCTGAAGGCCTGCACGCCACGGTTGAAGTGGATGATGACGGCTATATCTGGATTGAACGTCCGTAAGAAGTACCATTAAAGTCAAAAAACCGGGACCCCTGAGCAATCAGGCGGTTCCGGTTTTTTTTTGCGGGATTACCTGGCGCCTCCTTGACAATATAGGTTTATTGCAATAGACTTAACGTCATTAGGTCTACTGCAATAAACTTATAAGGAGTGAACAGGATGGAGCCCTACAAATTATATGATGCTGAATATAAATTCGCTTGCCTGATCTGGGATCATGAGCCGATTAATTCTACAGAGCTGGTGAAGCTGAGCCTCTCGGCGCTGGGCTGGAAGAAATCCACGACCTATACCGTGTTAAGAAAGCTATGTGAGCGGGGAATTCTCAGAAACGAGGGGGCCATGGTCACAGCTGTCATCCCGAAGTCGGAGGCGCAGCGGCATGAGAGCCAGACGGTAGTGGACAAAGCCTTTGGCGGGTCGTTGCCGCAGTTTTTGACTGCTTTTCTCGGGGATAAGAAATTGTCCGCGAAGGAAGCGGCAGAGCTGAAGAGGATTATCGAGGAGGCCTCCCAATGACAGATCTGTGGATCAGCATTCTGAACATGAGCATTACTGCCAGCTATGTAGCCGTCGCCGTAATGCTGGCGAGAGTTCTGCTGCGGCGCGCCCCCAAGATCTTCTCCTATATGCTATGGTCCGCAGTAATGATCAGGCTGATCCTGCCTGTCAGCTTCACTTCAAGCTTCAGTATCCTGAGGCTGGCAGGGCCTGCAGGCTCGTCCGGCACAGGGCAGCTGCAATTCGTTCCGAAAAATATAGGGAGGCAAGCGCAACCTGCATTGGACACCGGAACAGGTTCAGCAGGAAGGCTGTGGAACAGTCTGCTTCCGCCCGTAGCACCGTCAGCAAGCGTGAATCCGGTGCAAGTCATCCTGTGGGCCGGCAGTATGATCTGGCTGACAGGTGTCATAGTACTGCTCCTGTACAGCGTGTTCTCTTATATGAGAGTCATGCGCAGTGTCCGTACAGCAACAATTGTGAAGGGGCATGTCTTTGAGACGGACCAGATCATGACTCCGTTCGTATTCGGCTTCTTGAAGCCAAAGATCTACATCCCGGCCGGGATGAGTGAACAGGAGCTGTCCCATATCCTGCTGCACGAGCAGACTCACATTAACCGGCGGGATTACCTGATCAAGCCGCTGATGTTCCTGCTGGTCATTCTCCATTGGTTCAATCCGCTGATGTGGCTGTCTTTTGTGCTCATGAGCAAGGATATGGAGATGTCCTGCGATGAGGCGGTAATCCGGAAGCTGGGTCCGCAGGTTAAAAGCAGCTACTCAGGCTCCCTGCTTGGATTTTCAACCCGCCGGAGCGGTCTTATGACCGGCAGTCCGCTGGCTTTTGGAGAGAGCAGTGTAAAGGCACGGATTAAGCATATTCTTGCTTACCGCCAGCCGACCTCGGGGAGTGTGGCCGCTTTTACCCTCGTCCTTGTGATCCTGCTGATTGGATGTACCGCTAATCCCAAGCCTGTGGAGCGTCCGTCTCAGCTGCTTTATTCCGGTTATACGGTGGATCAGCTGCTGGAGAATAAGACAAAGTATATTGGCGACGCCAGCAAGGTCACAGCGCTGCTTGGTGCAATGCCGCTGCCCCAGGGACTGGAGAGGGCAGGCATTGAGCTGACAACCGGCTCCCGCCCGTATGAGTTAACCATCAATTATACAGTGAACGATATTAAGGGAATGTGGAACGATGAGCTTCAGGCGTTAAGCCGGGAGCCTCTCCTGCATAATTCGATCCTGCTGTTCAGCCTGATTGATAACGCGGATATTATTAATTACTCACTTGCTGATGAAGGTATAACTTACAGCTTCACGTTCGCCAGAGAAGAGATGGATAAGCTGCTTGGAGAGGATGTCCGCCCTTATGGAGCGGATGAAGCTGGCCTTCGTAAGCTGATTGACCGGATGGAGAGTGTCAAGCTGACTCCTTAAATGCCGATTTTCACAGCATATTTACGAAACACTGCTGCACCTTTTATCCAATGCTTGAACGCGGATGATAATCTGGAATGAGGTACACATTCTGGGGTCAAGGGAGCAACAGGTATGCAAGCAGAGAAACAGACGGTACCGGGAGAACATTGGAAGGGGAAGGCTGGAGCTTTACTTGAGATCCTGTTTGTATCGGCCCAATTGGGTCTTACCTCCTTCGGCGGACCGGTCGCCCATCTGGGTTATTTCCACAATGAATATATCCGCCGCCGGAGATGGATGGATGAACGGAGCTATGCGGATCTGGTAGCGCTCTGCCAGTTCCTACCGGGTCCTGCGAGCAGTCAGGTGGGGATTGGCATCGGGATGATACGGGCAGGCTGGCTGGGCGGGTTGGTCGCTTGGTTGGGCTTCACTTTGCCCTCTGTCCTTGTGCTGGTCGCGTTTGCCTTCCTGCTGCAGGGCTATGATATTGCCGATGCAGGCTGGATTCACGGTCTGAAGATCGTAGCTGTAGCAATTGTTGCCCAGGCCATCCTTGGCATGGGGCAGAAGCTGACCCCGGACCGGGAAAGAGTAGGCATCGCGGTTATAGCGGCAGGTGTTACATTATCATGGCAGACGGGCTACAGCCAGATTCTCACGATTGCTGTAGCGGGCATAGCCGGGGTATGGCTGTACCGCCACAGTTCTACGGAGAACGTGACAAATCTTCCGATCCCCATCCGCCGGTCGTCAGGTATCGTTTGTTTAGCATTGTTCGGCGTACTCCTGATAATGCTCCCGTTCCTTAGAGGGACGGCTGAGGCGGGACCGTTAGCGATATTTGACAGCTTTTATCGTTCCGGTGCTTTGGTGTTCGGCGGTGGACATGTCGTGCTTCCGCTGCTGGAACAAGAAGTTGTTCCTGCCGGCTGGGTGAGCCAAGCTGATTTCCTGGCGGGATACGGGGCCACGCAGGCTGTACCGGGTCCGTTGTTCACTTTTGCAGCCTATCTCGGTGCAATGACCTCCGGTGTTCCCGGGGCCATCGTGGCCACGTTCGCGATTTTCCTGCCAGCCTTTCTGCTGGTTGCGGGCGCATTGCCTTTTTGGAACAGCTTAAGAAGGAGCCCCCGGATGCAAGGAGCCTTAACCGGAATCAATGCCGCTGTGGTCGGAATCCTGCTTGCCGCCTGGTACGACCCCCTGTGGACGACAGCCATCCTCGCGCCGCTGGACTTTGCCCTCGTTGTCATTCTGTTCGTAATGCTGGTCTTCTGGAAGCTGCCGCCTTGGTTGGTTGTGGTGGCCGGTGCGGCGGGAGGAATGGTGATCGGATGGTGACTTAACCGTATAACTCATGGAACGCTCCATGTTGAACTGGCCTTTGCTTAATTGCGAGGTCAGTTTTTTGGTATACAGCCAGGTTCATCATTCATTCGTAACATTGTAAGCCCATAAGTCATGTGGTAAAATAATAATAGAAATATTGAAATAGGTAACCTAAATCAAAAAAATGAGAGGACTAATTAAATTGACTCAAAATGATCTAAAAATAGGTCTTTCTAATAAAGAAGGTCAATTAGGGTTCATGTCTGCAAGAGGAGGTCCCCGGGAGGGAGCAGGCCGCAAGAACATAGGTGTAACGAAAAAAGTCTCGGTAACCTTAACTAGTGAGCTTTGGGAGAAGGTTGAACAACATTGCGCAGAGCATAAATTGTCCCGATCGGAGCTTATCCGATCTCTGATTGAGTCTACCGATTTGTAATGTAGCTTATGGAAGCGGGTGAAGCCAGTGCGGATCAACGTAAGCAAGGATATTCTTCTCAAAGCTCTTCAGCAAGTGCTTAAGGCTGTACCTGCAAACCAACAGATTCCCATACTGGCAGGGGTTCATATACAAGCTCTAACCAATGAACTAGTAGTTACGACATGCAATAGCAGTATGACTATCCAGTATCGAATTCCCGGGGAAGATACCTCTTTGACGGTTCAGAGAATTGGAGAAGTGGTTGTACCGGCAAGGTATTTCTGCGAAATCATACGTAAGTCTGATGCTGGGATGATTACGTTGGAAGTCGACAGATCCTTACGGCTCACTATCTCCTCAGAACATACACAAATTCGGTTATGCGGAATGGATGCTGTAGATTATCCGGCGATACATCCTGCTGAGAATCATGCTGTACTTAAATTAGCAGTTAATAATCAACTATTGAAGGCTTCTATCCTACAAGTAGCAGGAGCGGCTTCTTTATCAGAACATAGGCCTGTGTTGACCGGGGTATCTTTTCAGTATAGAAATCATCGGTTACAGTTAACGGCTACTAACGGTATTCGTCTGGCTTCCCGGACTATAGATGTGGAACATGATGCTGAGATAGAGAGGCATATTATTGTACCTGGCAGAAATTTAGTTGAAGCGGTTAAAATCATGGATGGCGAGGACAGAACAACAGAAGTTGAAGTAACCAACCGTCATGTTAGATTCACTGCTAACCATATTATGGTTCAATCTGCTTTAATTGAGGGGGAGTACCCGTCCCTGCACCATGTGATTCCGCACACTTTTATATCAGAGATTACAATTGGAACAGCGCCTCTGTTAAAAGCCGTCGAACGGACGACGGTATTGGCGAGTGAAAGTATTATAAGGTTAGAGACCACTGCCGACAGACTACGTTTGTTATCCCAAACCGCAGAAATCGGAGATATTGAGGACGAGGTATCTATACTCGAGAAGAACGGGGAGGATTTCACGATCTCGCTAAATGGAAAGTATGTGGCAGACATCCTACATGGTACGAGTAGTGAGTTCGTACGCTTGCGATTCACCGGCAAAATGAGCCCGATGGTCATACACCCGAAGAATGATCTTTCTTCAACTTTTTTTCTAATTACTCCAGTGCGAACCGCAAAGTAAGCGTAAGGCATAGCCCTGTTATCCGTAAATTAAAAGCAAAGAGAAGCGGAGGGGAAATTTGGAACTGAAGGAGCGATAGCGACCGCCTTTGTCACCGGATTTCTACCACGAAGAGTGGTTTAAATCAAGAAATCTGGGGACAACAGCGGCCGTAAGTCCAAATGTTCACCGCAGCGCCGACCCTGCTTGGATTTCAAATCTTAACTATGTACCAATTCACACAAGGAATTGCCGAACGTAAGGGAGGCTTTGCTGTCTGCTATTGTGTAGTCAGAACCATCTCCAGCGAGGTATTGCTCACTTCTGCGTGCTCCGCCATACTGCGGATATATCCGGACATGAAGCCGCCCTCCATACTCTCCCACAGCTTGAATCCCGGCATCGCCCGGATCTCCTCCAGCGAATCAGCAGCGTTCCCGGCAAAATACTTCACGTTCAGCTTCGACATCACCTCAGCCATCGACTGCTTCTGCGCCTCCGTGAAGCTGCTCTCCTTAAGCCGTTTCATCGCTTTGTCATATGAGTTCTCTGCGAAAATCTGCTCCGCATACGCTTTGAAGTTCAGCAGGTGCGGATCAGTCTTGTGGTTGGCCTTGGCCCAGCCGTCAACATCCACTTGAGCGGTGTGGTAGGTCACGGCCCGTGAAGCGGGATCGAAGGTCATTCTTCCGTACTGGTGCGGATTCACCGCCATGGCGCTTGTAGCAATATCATAGACAGGCAAGGCCGGATCTATCGAGGCTTCCGGAGGATCGCGGCGGATATCCTGCATATGAATATGCCCGGATAATACCAGGTTTAGCCCATTCCTGCGAAAAGCCTTCATCGTCTCCTGGCTGTTGTTGAGCTTGAACCCGGAGACGGCCATGGAGGTATGGCTCAGCAGATTATGATGCATCACGGTAATCACAGACGCATGCTCCTGAGCGGCCCGCTTCACATTGTCGTCGATCCAGGCAAGGGTGGAGGGCAGAAGGCGCCCGTCGGTCTGCGGAAAATTATATTCTTCGTTATGTGCATACTGGGCACTATCAAGCATCAGCAGCCACAGGCCGGGTGCTGCCTTCACCGCATAGCTTAAGCTGTCCGCATCCCGCGAGACCGCCTCGTTATATCCGAAATCATCATAGATGCGCAGGAAATCCTCTACATTAATATGCTTGGCAACGACCTGCTTGTCACCGTCGAACGATCTGGCCCAGGGGTTGTTGATATCATGGTTGCCCGGAGTCACGTAGACGCGGGTTCCGGCAGCCTCCATCCGGTGCAGCTTCGCGGCCAGCTCTTTATGACTGCCAGCTTCACCGTTATTCGTGAGGTCGCCGCTCAGAATGAGGAAGGCCGGCTTGTTCTGTTCCACATCCCGGACCAGAGCTTCGGTCAGCTCATCGCTGTAAGGAAGCATTTTGCCATCGCCGCCTGTGACATAGGTCTGGAAGGCTTGACCGCCGTCCTCCAGGGCTTTGTCCAGATAATGCATATCGGTGGCGACCCAGAAGGATACAGGTTCTCCGGGTTCTGCAGCAGGGGTCACGGCCTCAGCAACTGCTGGAACAGTATTCAAGGCAGAAGAAGCGGAGTCTTCACACCCGCTGAGGATGAGGATGGAGGAGAGGAGCATCATTAAGGTGAGCTTCACCGCATGGATTGTGCGGTTATGAAGCGAGACGCGCATAGCTTAACCTTCTTTCTATATTTTAGCTGAATCATTGTAGCTTATTTATGACCGGGTTGTATATACGATATGTTAGCCGTTGTTTCTAAACCTCTATAATAGCTTATAGAAAATAGTGGAAGGTGCATAATTGAAGGCAATTCAGCGACACTAAGAGCGGATATACAAAATAAAGAGCTGGTACAGGAAAAACTTGTGAATGATGAGTTGTATTCAGGCCGGAAAAGTGTTATGATTAAAAAAAGTAAGTTACTTAATTAAATGGAGGTAGTTATTTTATGTCTAAGACTTTTTTTGAAGCGGTAAAAGGCAGACGTTCCATATACGCCATCAGTAAAGAATCCCCAATCTCTGATGAACAAATTCAGAAGATTGTAGAAGAGGCTGTTCTACATAGCCCAACTTCCTTCAACTCGCAGAGCTCCAGAGCTGTAGTATTGCTGGGCGAACAACATGATAAGCTGTGGGATATTACAGCAGAAACCCTGCGTAAGATCGTTCCTACTGAACAATTCGAAGGCACGGCTCAGAAGCTCTCCTCTTTCAAAGCCGGCTACGGCACTGTGCTCTTCTATGAAGATCAGGCAGTGGTGAAGCACCTGCAGGAGAATTTTGCACTGTATGCTGAGAACTTCCCGATCTGGTCCAACCAGTCCTCCGGGATTCTGCAATACGTAGTATGGACTGCCTTCGCGGAAGAAGGTCTGGGAGCCTCCCTTCAGCACTATAACCCGCTGATCGATGATGAAGTGAAGGAGACCTTTGGTATTGCTGCGGACTGGAAGCTGATTGCGCAGATGCCATTCGGTAACATCTTAACCCCTCCAGGCGAGAAGGAATTCCAGCCGATTGAAGAACGCGTGAAGGTAATTAAATAAGCAAATCCTGCGATAAGCAGTTTAGAACCTCCCTGATCCGGCTAAGTATGAGTATAGCCCGATCAAGGAGGTTTTTGTCATGCCATGGAACAAGGAGAACTACCCGGATTCACTGAAGAATTTCACGGCGCCTGTACGCAATAAAGCGGTAGAGATCGCCAATGCGCTGCTGGAGGACGGATATGAGGAGGGGCGGGCCATCGCCATTGCCACTGCACAAGCCAAGGAGTGGGGCGAGAATCACGATAAGCAGATCCGCAAAAAGGATCACTGACCGCTCTGCCTGGACTCCGTGGGTGAGGCGTCCATCTGGACATAAGCAAAGAGGACAAGCGGTTATCCGCCTGTCCTCTTTGTAAGTATAGCTTGTACACCAATGCGCTATTCGTTATTTCGTTGCAGGAGCTTCCGTAGCAGGAGCTTCCGTTGCAGCAGCAGGTGCTTCACTGGCTGCCGGAGTAGCAGATGCATCTGGTTTATCGGTCAAAGTATTCGTGATTTTGGCATTCTTGTTCAGATCAGCGAGCCAGGTAGCGGACATCTCGGATACCTTTTGGGACATCAGCGTCTTTTTGATCTCGTCTTTCTTCTCGGCCAGTGTATATTCCTTGGCTTCCTTGCGGTCGGTAACCTTGATAATGTGGTAGCCGTAATCGGATTTCACTGCACCGCTGGTTTCGCCAACCTTCAGCTTGAAGGCAGCATCGGAGAACTCAGCAACCATGTCTCCGCGTTTGAAGAAGTCAAGATCGCCGCCTTTGTCCTTCGAGCCGGTGTCAGCGGATTTTTCCTTAGCCAGTGCAGCGAAGTCTCCGCCTTCTTTGAGCTGCTTAACGATGGCATCAGCTTCTTCCTTGGTCTTCACCAGGATGTGGGAAGCGCGAACTTCTTCCTCCTGATTGTATTTCGCTTTGTTTTCTTCGAAGTATTTGGAGATTTCATCATCGGTAACCGTTACCTTCGGTTCTACCAGCTTGCGGATTTCAACCTGGAGCGGCATTTGCTTCTTCAGGTCTTCAATGGTCATCGAGCTCTGCTGCAGAGCGTTATTCAGAGCTTCCTCGCCGCCGAACTGGGTTTTGAGGTTCTCGATCTCTTCATTGATGTCTGCATCGGTAACCTTAATGTTGGCTTTCTTGGCTTCCTGGCCCACCAGTGTAGTGGTGATCAGGTTTTGCAGGGTGGATTCCCCGCCGGCTTCAACCAATTTATCATACAGCTGCGCTTTGGTGATGTCTGTTCCATTCACGGAAGCAACTGCAATTTTGCTGTCATCTTTCTTGAAAGGTTGTACAATCAGCACTACGATTAGCGCTGCTGCCAGTACGAGCGATGCAATCATCCAGCCTTTGCCGCCGCCGGATGGAGCAGGTGAGGAAGGAGGAGTACCGCCGCCGCCGACTTTGTTCATCACGGGAACGCTTTCTTCAACTCTTGGAGCTGTTCGTACAGGTTCCTGCGGTACAGGGGCTGTTCCGGCAGGTTCAATAACTTCTTCCGGAGTACTCACAGAAGCGTCGTTCTCTTCCGGCGTAATGCCGTTTTCTAGCTTGTCATTTTCATTGAAATCTTTTTTGTCCATTATAATTAATGACTCCCTTCAATATAGGTGGTGCCTGTCTTTCTACAACTTTACCAGAAAACAGAATTCCAAACCTTAAGAAAGTATAAAAAAGCACAATTACTTTTTAAGATTCCATTAAGAAACAGGTAAAACACAGGAAAAACCGGAGCAGCACGGGTGTCCCCATATGCGCTCCGGCCTGATGAGAGAGACTGTAATGATTCGAATAGAATAGTACCAAGGTGTAAGAGGTGTGCGGATAACGCTCCGGCTTAAGAGCTCAGTCCCCTAAGCAGATGACGGATGTTCTCCTGCTTGCGTCTTGGAACCCGTACAGACTTGGCATAAAGGCCCATTTCACCGAAGTAGATGCAGTCGTCCTCGATGGAACTGATCTTGTTCAGGTTCACGTAGCAGCCGCCGTACACATGATAATAGCTGTTGCTCGACAATAAGCGGTTCAGTTGCTCGGCAGTCATTCTCTTTTTAATATTGTAGTTTCTGCCGTGAAAAATGACCAGGTCATGGTCCCCGACCTTAAAGAACAGAATGTCTGTCTCCACCTCGAAGTCCTCATATACATTTCTGGCTTCCAGCAGGCTGCTCATTCGTGTTCCCCCTTTATCTTGATTAATAACATTAATGTTAGCGCTTTCATTATATCATACTCTGTTTGTTTTGAGAAGTCTTATTTTTGAAATGTTTTTTGTCATTTTTTCCGTTGCATTTGTCATCTCTCACGAAAAAATGTAAATTATATAGATGGCTATTTAACTTGAGGAGGAATTCTAGATGAACGAGAAGACGAAGCTGCTGTTATTTACCGGTTCATATGCCACCGCAGAAGAGAGCGGAGTGCAGGTGTTTGCCTTTGACGGTGAAGCCGGAGGCACGCTGGAGCGGCTGGATACCGCAGAAGGCCTGACGAATCCTACGTTTGTCAATGTGGACCCTTCCGGGCGGAAGCTGTATGCCATAGGGGAGAAGCCGAACGGTACGGGCGGCAAGGAAGGGGAGGTTATAACCTTCGCTATCGATCCTGAGACAGGCAAGCTGACCGAATTGCAGCGGATTCAGACTATGCCTTCGGAAGGCACAGGCCAGAGCACGACCTGTAACATTAACCGGGACGCGAGGAATGAACATCTGGTCGTGTGCAGCTATCACGGGGGATCGATCGGATTGCTGAAGCTGGATCAGGACGGACTGCCTGTAGCATTGACGGATATCGCTCAGCATACAGGACATGGGGCGACTCCGGGCCAGGACCGTCCGCATCCGCATTCGGCCATCTTCAGCCCTGATGGACGCTACCTGTTCGTCTCGGATCTGGGACTGGATCTGATCCGCAGCTACCGGATAGATACAGAAGCGGGAACCTTTGAAGCGATTGGAGATACTCCGCTGCATGCGGGGGCAGGACCGCGGCATTTCGTGTTCCATCCAGACGGGAAGTCCGCTTATGTCATTAATGAGCTGGATAGCACGGTGACATCCTTCCTGTATGATGCTGCGGCAGGAACCCTTAAGACGGCTGCTACCATATCCACACTGCCTGATGGATATGGGGCCGGCCAGAACAGCTGTGCAGAGATCACATTCTCCAAGGATGGCAAATATCTGTACGGCTCCAACCGCGGACATGACAGCATCGTTCAGTACGCTGTGAATCCGCAGACGGCCGGGCTGACCCTGGTAGAGCATGTATCCACCAGAGGCGGACATCCCCGCCACTTCACGGTTACACCGGATGGTGCATATCTGATTGTTGCCAACCGGGACGGCAATAATCTGGTTGTCTTCTCCCTGGACGAAGGCAGCGGCCGCCTGAGCTTCACCGGCAATACAGCTGAGCTGTCGAAGCCGGTGTGCGTGATGCCGGCGGTCTTCCCTGCGTAGGACAGGCAGCCTGGCCCTAAGGAGACAACGGCAAAAGGAACACCGGGATGCTGCTCCGGTGTTCCTTTTGAGTTCCTGAACGGTTCATTTGTAGTAGCTTAGGTTAGAATGTGCGCCGTGCAGACAGCTTATTTGAGTGAGACGGGCTTCAGCGGCACCACGGTAGAGACTGCCGACTTGAAGAGTACATTCTGTCTCCCGTCACCCTGACCCTGCAAGGTGATCGTATAAGCGTCATAAGAGGTTACCAGTCCCTGCATTTTGACTCCGTTAGTTGTAAAGATCGTCACAGGCATCTTTGTTGAGATGCACTGGTTCAACAAACGTTCCTGCAATTTTAGACTTTCCACTTGGCAGCACTCCATCTTTATTTAAAATAATTTCTCCAGGCCATTATAACACGGGACAGACCTTCCCAGGAAATGTGTTCATAAGGCCTCACAAATAGACAAGGGGGTAGTTATGCTATATTATCATTACTGGTCCCGCGGATTCCGGCGTTTTATATGGTTTTTGCTGGCTTTTATCCTGATCGCATTGCTGGTTAAGCTGGGTGGGGCCGAAGGCTTCGACCATGCGGTGATCCGGTTCGTGCAATCGATGGAATCTCCGCCGCTGACGGCGCTGGCCAAAGGCTTATCCCTGGTCGGCTCCTCGAAGCTGGCGGTCGGGATCTCTCTGCTGACTATGCTCATCTTGTTCTTCGCGCTGAAGCACCGCCTGGAGCTTGCCCTGTTCCTGTGGGTGGGCCTCGGCTCCCAGCTGCTGAACACGCTCTTGAAGCTGTGGTTCCACCGGGAGCGTCCCACCATTCACAGGCTGATTGAGCAGACAGGCTACAGCTTCCCCAGCGGACATTCAATGGCGGCCTTCTCGTTATACGGGGTCATTGCCTACCTGCTGTGGCGGCATATGCATAATCGGAGCGAGCGGTTACTGCTGATTCTGTTCACTGTGCTGATGACCGGGGGGATCGGCTGGAGCCGGATTTATCTGGGGGTGCATTATCCGAGTGATGTAATCGGCGGCTACGCCGCGAGCGGAGCCTGGCTGATGCTGTCGGCAGCCTGCTTCGAGGCTTACCGGAATTACAAGGCGAATCCGCGTAACACAAAGAATGCCCGGAAGTAGTTACTCCGGGCATTCGGTGCCTGTTCTGTTGCATACTGCTTCTATCATTAGGAGGACGGTCTGGCTTGTCTTCCTTGGTGACGATGCCTTATAGTTCAGGGGGCCTTCGTTGCAGCCGGCGGCGGTGACGGCTTGCCCTGGTGAAGCTGGGCTACGCGGCTGAGGCTGCGCTTGATCAGCGTTGGCAGGCCCGGCTTCAGCTTCGCCGCGTCTTCCTGCGTCAGCTTCCCATCCTTGACGAATCCATCCAGCTTCAGGCTGGCGGCATCGCTCAGCTTCTGGACATACTGCTCTTCGCTCCAGCCCTTCTTCTCCTGGGCCAGACCCGCCAGGGTCTTACCCGATTTCAGGCTGGCAATCAGCTCCTCACGGCCCATTCCGAGCAGCTCGGCCGTTTCGCTGATAATGAAATGGCCTCCGGCCCTGAGATTCCGGTCCCCGCTGCGGGGAGGGGTATGCTCTCTGCCGGTATGCGGTGAGGCCGGGGGAGGGGTGGCTCTGCCTTTGGGAAGCTGCTCACCGAAGGCGGCGGCTGGAGACAGGGAAAGCATCATGGCTGCTGCCCATGCGGTTAGGGTTCGGGTCGTTTTTTTCATGGATACACCTCTTCTGTTGGTTGTAGTTACTACCCGGTATAACAGTATTCCCTGAAAGCTGAAAGAATCCTGAAGCCCGGCTTAAGACATACTAAAATTCGCCAGCGCAGTTCATGGGTAATAACAAGATATACATAAAGGATGAACATCCGCAGTAATTATGATAAGCTTCAAGCTCTTGGGAGGGATGGACTTGGCTTTCGGTGCCCGCATACTCAAAACAGGAATGGCCGTAACGCTTGCTCTTTATCTGTCCGTTCTATTCAACTTCGCCTCTCCTGTCGGTGCGGCTATTGCGGCAATCTTTGCTATGCAGCCCTCCATATACAGATCATGGCGGTATTTCCTCGATCAGATCCAGACCAGCACGATGGGGGCGGTGATAGCGCTGCTTGGCGGAATGCTGCTCTCCAATGAACCGATTGCGGTTGGACTGGTATGCATCCTGGTGATTATGATTAGCATGAAAATGAACCGCGCCGACACTATCGGCCTGACGCTGGTCACCGTCATCTCCGTCATGGAGGCTTCCGGCCAGTGGCAGTTCGCGTTAACCCGGTTCCTGCTGACCCTGACCGGGATTCTGTCGGCTTTTATTATCAATATTTCTGTATTTCCGCCCCAGCCTCGCAAGCAGTACATCCAGCAGATCGAGAATGTGTTCACCAGCCTGTCGCTGCTGCTGCGGACAGCGGTGTCGCATGAGATGAAGGAGAGTGTATTCCGGGATGAGAAGAACGGCCTGGAGGGCGCGATTAAAGCTCTGGCTGACAAATACGCGTTGTTCGAGGAGGAGCAGAAGCAGCTCCGCAGGGCTAAATACAGTCAGACGAGGCAGATGGTAGTCTACAAAAACCTGCTGAATTCCCTGCAAAAGGGCTATCAGGTGCTTGAGGCGATTGACCGGCATTATTTCCAGGCCGACCGGACGGAGCAAACGGATGAGCTGTTCGACCGCCATCTGGAGCAGCTGATTAAGTATCATGAGTACATTCTGCTGAAATTCGAGGATAAACTGAAGCCGGGAGCCAATGACTCCGAGCCGCTGGGGGAGGACAATGACCGCTTCCTGAAGTCCGCCATCAACGGGTATGATCCGCAGAAATCCGGGCAGCTTCGGCTGTCGGTGGTGGCTGCGGCCATCTATGACTACGGCTATCAGCTGGAGCGTCTGGATAAGGTGGCTGACCAGATCCACCGGATGAACGCAGACGACAAGGAAAGTGCAGTGCTGAGCGAGAAAATATAGAGCACAAGCTGAATATAGCAAAAACTTGTAAAACGACTACAGAGTTGGTAACATTGTTAGTCAACCTTCCGAAGGGGATGAAATGAATTGGATAAACATGATCACGAGTGGCAAAAGGAGCAGGAGCGGGTAAACGGTATCACGAGGCTGCTGTCTACCCATATCCGGCTGCTGTCAGAGGAGCTGGGACTCCACCGCACGGATGTCGTGGATATGCGCAAAGACTTCTGGGAAGAGGTTACAGTGAACTTCAGCAGCCCCGACGACCTGGGGGAGACTTCAACCAGTCTGCGGCAGCAGGCACAGATTCTGAACGAACGCGAACGCCATCATCTGCAATCCAGCAAGGCGCTCAAAAAATATAAAAAGCTTGTGGTATCGCCCTATTTTGGCCGGATTGATTTCTCGGAGGCGGGGGATGCTGCGGCTGACACCATCTATCTGGGCATCGGTTCGCTAATGGAGGATAACGGAACCTTCCTGATCTACGATTGGCGTGCGCCAATCTCCAGCCTGTATTATGACGGGGCGCCGGGACCTGCATCCTATGAGACGCCGGGCGGACAGATTACAGGCACCATGGAGCTTAAGCGGCAATTCGTGATTGATAACGGTGAGATTGAAGTCATGTTCGATACGGGCGTCACTATCGGCGATGAATTGCTTCAGCAGGTACTGAGCCACAGCGCCGATGACCGGATGAAATCGATCGTAGCCACCATCCAAAAGGAGCAGAATGCAGTCATCCGCAATGACCGGAGCCGGATGCTGGTTGTGCAGGGAGCCGCCGGGAGCGGCAAGACGTCAGCGGCGCTCCAGCGGGTAGCCTATCTGCTCTACAAGTACCGTGAGGTGCTTCAGGCGGATCAGATGCTGCTCTTCTCGCCGAATCCCTTGTTCAATAGCTATGTATCTACTGTGCTGCCTGAGCTGGGGGAAGAGAACATGCAGCAGACCACCTTCCAGATGTACCTGGAGCACCGGCTGGGCCAGGAATTTCAGCTGGAGGATGTGTTCAGCCAGACGGAGAGTCTGCTGAATGCCCCGGACGGGGAGGAAGCCTACATCCGCCGGGAAGGTATTGCATATAAATCGTCGGTAGCCTTCCTTAGCGCCATCCGGCAATACGTGAATCTGCTGGAGCATGAAGGCATGCTGTTCAAGCCGCTGATGTTCCAGGGGAAGGCTGTTGCCACTAAGGAAGAGATGGAGCGCCAATTCTACAGCTATGACCCGGGCATCAAGCTGGCGAACCGGATTGAGCTGATGACGGGCTGGCTGCTCAAAAAAATTGCGGCCTTCGGCGCAGAAGAGCGGAGTGCGGCATGGGTAGATGAGCAGATTGAGCTGATGGACAACAGCGATTATCAGCGGGCCTATAACCAGATGCGCCGTAAGGGCGGAGGGCATAACGACAGCTTCGATGATTATGATGCGGAGCGAATCCTGCTTGCCCGCTACGTGGTCAGCCAGCGCCTCAAGCCGCTGCGCGGCTGGACCAAGCGCGGACGCTTCGTGGATGTGAAGGCGCTGTACAGCCGCTTATTCGAGGGTCGTGAGCTGATAGAGAGCCTGGATACCCGCCAGCCGCTGCCTGAAGCATGGGATGAGATCTGTGCGCAGACGCTGGCTGCGATCAGGGGGAATGAGCTGGCCTACGAAGATGCCACACCGTTCCTGTATTTGAAGGAGCTTAGCCAGGGCTTCCGGACGAACACACTGATCCGTCATGTTATTGTGGATGAGGTGCAGGATTACTCGCCGTTCCAGCTCGAATTCATGCGCCGCCTGTTTCCCCGGGCCAAAATGACCGTGCTGGGCGACCTGAATCAGGCCATCTATGCCCAAGGCGAGGTGCTGGGAGATCTGGCCGGACTGGTGAGCATCTACGGCGAAGAGAACACCGAGGTGATCTCGTTGACCCGCAGCTACCGGTCTACGTATGAGATTGTTGAATTCACGCGGGCGATGATTCCCGGCGGCGAGAAGATCGTACCCTTTAACCGCCGGGGGGAGGAGCCGCTATTGACGCTGGTGGACAGTGAAGACGATCTGCTCTCCTCAGTGGAGCAAGATGTGCTTAAGCTTCATGCGGAGGGCTATCATTATGTGGCCGTAATCTGCAAGACAGCAGAAGAGAGCGCACAGGTATACCGTGAACTGGAGAAGCGGCTGCCGGTGCGGCTGGTCACGAAGGAAACGCCTAATTTTCAAAAAGGGACGCTGGTGCTTCCGGCCTACCTTGCCAAGGGCGTCGAGTTCGATGCCGTAATTATCTATGACGGTTCCGCTGAGAAATACGGGCGTGAACATGAACGTAAGCTGTTCTATACCGCCTGTACCCGGGCGATGCATCTGCTTCATATCTACAGTCTGGGACAGCCAAGCCCGTTCCTGCCTGCTGCTGTGCGTGAAACGGTTACGGCTGGTATGCAGGAGAAGTGAGTAACAGTTGTATAGACAAAATAAACCGCCTGCGCGTGTGACGCGAGGCGGTTTTGTCTATCCCACTGAAGTGTAGCATCCAGCTATCCCTGTAGGGCAGCTTTACGCTTACTGTTCTGCCGGGTCACGAGTACCAGAAGATAGACAGCGAGCAGCAGGAGAGGCGCCAATATCGAATACCGGTACATTACGGCGTAGCTGGTGAACATGGCGACAGCGCCAAGCAGCATGGAGCCGATGGCGACACCGAGATCCAGGGAGTTCAGGAACATTCCGTTGGCTAACCCGCGCTGGCGCGGTTCGACAGACTGGATCATCCAGGTCTGGAGCGCAGGCTGCATGGAGCCGAAGCCGAAGCCGTAGCATAGAGCGGCCGGGAACAAGCCCGCCGTTGTGGAGGCGAAGGAGAGCAGCAGCAGACCGGCGATAATGAACAGGCTTCCTGGGATGAGCAAGGCAGCCGCGCCATAGCGGTCGTAGATTCTGCCGGAGAGCGGCCGGATCACGACAATGGCTACGGCATTGAACAGGAAGAAGTAAGCGATATGCTGGAGGTGCTTCTCTTGCCCGTAGAGCGCCAGGAAGCCCAGCAGCCCGCCGTAAGAGATGGATAGGAGGAAGTTAAGCAGGCAGGGAAGCAGCAGCCTGCGGTATGGATTGCTTCCCGCAGCTGCAGCCGGAACTGCGGCCGGCTCCAGATGTCCGCCAGGCAGTGTTTTCGCCAGGCGGAAGCCCATCGGCAGGATCAGAGCAAGCGCGACAGCCGTCCCCAGCAGCAGGGACCCGAAGCCTGGTCCTTGCAGGAGGCTGAGTCCGATTAGCGGGCCAGCCGACATGGCGAGGCTAGTGGATAATCCGAAATAACCCATGCCCTCACCCATCCGGCGGATGGGGATGACATCGGAGGCCATGGTCGGGAACGCCGTGCTGGCCATGCCGAAGCCTACGCCGAACAGCATGCGGAACAGCAGCAGGGTGAAGATGCTGCCTGCGAAATAATAGCCCGCCACCGCAGAGAGGGAAACAGCAAGGCCGAGGAAGATCAGCAGGTTGCGCCCGCCCTTCTCCAAGGCCCTGGCGGAGAAGAGACGGGAGGCAATCGCGCTGAAGGCGAACAGGCTGGTGACAAGGCTAACCTGCACGGGTGAAGCATGCAAGGCACTTTCCGCATAAGCCGGGAGGGTAGATAAGGTCATCTGCAGTCCTATGAACAGCAGAAGATTGCAAAGGGTGAGTGTGATGAAGGATGTGGTCCATAGACGTTCAGAGGATTGATTCAAGTGGGTAGACTCCTATTCCTGATGTATATTTCCGGTGTTGTGATAGATTTGCTCCAGCATACTGCGGAGATCTTCAAGCTGCTGCGGCTGTAACCCGGCTACAGCCATATCTATAGTCTGCTGTTCCAGTGCTATAGTGTTCTCAATTAACGCCCGTCCCTCTCCGGTGGCAGAGAGCTGGAACGCCCTGCGGTCCTCGGGGTTGGCCGTTTTGGTAATGAAGCCTTTCTTGAGCAGGAGCTCCACGATCCGGGCGGTGGTCGGCTGGTCTTTGGCAGAGGCAACGGCAACCTCCTTCTGGTTGACTCCGCTGCGGTCACAGATCATCAGCAGGGTGGACCATTGCTCGGGTGTGATGTCATACGGCTTCAGCGCCCGGGCGAAGCTCACTGAGATTCTCCGGTGGGTCGAGCCCAGCAGGAAGCCGAGGAATTGCTGTGGAGAGGAAAGAGTCATAAATGAACTGCTCCTTTGTATTTACTTGTTACAACAATAATAAGCATAACAAGTAAAATAGTCAAGGATGAATGGGGTTCTTCCAATCTGACAACACCAAAAAAGCCCCGCTCCGCATCATGCGGAAGGGGGCTTGAATGATTTGCTTTGTTTAAACCTGTGGAACCTTCTCCCAGTCCTTCAGGAAGCGTTCGATACCATTGTCGGTCAGCGGGTGCTTCCAGAGTGATGGCAGGAGTGAGCCCGGGATGGTAGCGATGTGAGCGCCGGCAATGGCAGCTTGCTCCACATGAGCGATGTTGCGGATACTGGCGGCGATGATTTCGGATTTCAGGTCGTAGTTGGTCAGAATCGTCTTCAGATCCTTGATCAGCTTCATACCGTCTACACCGATATCATCCAGACGTCCGACGAACGGACTGATATAAGTAGCTCCTGCCTTGGCGGCCATGAGGCCTTGAGCAGCGGAGAATACGAGGGTTACGTTGGTTTTGATGCCTTTTTTGGTCAGTTCATAACAAGCTTCCAGACCATCTTCGGTCATAGGCAGCTTGATGACCACGTTCGGAGCCCATTCTGCGATCTCGTAAGCTTCCTTAAGCATCTCTTCAGCCGTAAGACCGATAACCTCAGCGCTTACAGGACCAGGAACAATTGCTACGATCTCCTTGATTACGTCCTTAAACAATCTGCCTTCCTTGGCGATCAGCGACGGGTTCGTCGTTACGCCATCCACTAATCCGAGGCGGGTAATACGTTTGATTTCCTCAATATTTCCGGTATCCAAGAAAAATTTCATTTCCAGGTATCCTCCCTTGATTTCGTATGGATTTGACAAAACAGCAGGCTCCACTTCATTATGAGACATGCCACGTGAAGTTTCAACTGTTAATTTGAATCTCTCAAAATAACTTTATGGAATCGGCGCAAAAAATGTTTTTTACACAGGCAAGGACCATTCACGGGTACTTCTGTCCATGATACTATAGAAGCGGTATTGTTCATTACAGGCGATGGGCTGGTGACAGGGATGTATACTTTAATTGCGGGAGTGGTGCTGTTTCTGCTGGTCACAGCCGGAATTATTGCATATCAGAACAGCAGAATTCTTGCGGAGCAAGAGACGGATGCTTCCAGAGCACATACCGGCAATCTGATGTATTCGGTATATAATCAGAGGTTCTCTGCGGGAGAGGAGCTGCCGGAGGCGGTGCCGTTGTTCCAATTCACGGTGGTTGAGCCCGGGGAAGAGGACCTGCCGGAGGCAGAGGCGGGGACAACCCGTGCCCTGTGCAGGGTTGCCGCTGGTACGGGTGAGCTGGTGTTATCTGATGCGCAGAATTATATGCTGGGCATTCTCCGCCAGGCCGCAGTGCAGGGGGGCCGGCTTACGTATGATTCTTTTTCGGGGAAGGCTGCCCGCAGGGGCGAGAAGGAACTGATTCAGGCGCTGGAGACTGCGGCGAAGGAGGAGACCAGCTATGCAGATCAACATTAATGATGTAGTCTTGGCGGTGCATGAAGGCGACATTACCTCATGGCAGGGCGAGATGATCGTCAATGCCTCGAACTCCGGTCTGTATGGAGGCGGGGGAGTGGACGGGGCTATACACCGGGCCGGGGGCCCGGAAATTGCGGAGGAATGTGCGGTAATCCGCCAGAAGCAGGGCGGTATTCTTCCCGGCGAAGCAGCGCTCACCAGTGCGGGACGGCTTGCTTTTCGCGGGGTGATACATACGGTGGGGCCGATCTGGAAGGGCGGTACGGCTGGTGAAGCGGCTGTGTTGGCGAGATGCTATAAGAGCAGCCTTGATCTGGCTTGCGCCCATGGGGTGAAGAGCCTCGCTTTTCCGAATATCAGTACGGGCATTTACAACTTCCCGAAGGAGCTGGCCTGCAAGACGGCGCTGGAGGCCGTAGCTCTATATGTCCGCGCGAAGAACCCGGCAGAGCTCCCGCTGCGGCAGATCGATTTCGTCTGCTTCGAGCATGAGAATGCCGGGCTATATGGGGCCATGCTTGGGAATTATAGCTGAACAGGTGATCCGGATAGTATGTGTTACGGCAAAAGCCTGTCGGGGCAGAAGCCCGGAAGTCAGGCGTGATACTTGCCTACGGGTGCGTTCAATACCCATTCCAGCATTAGAATCAGATCTTCTAGCCTGGTCAGCTGGGCGTCTAGCGCGGCCCTCTGCGGGTCACCGGGGGGCAGTGGAGCCAGCCGTGACTCCAGGGATCTGCGCTGGAGCGTCATTTCGTTGATTTTGGATTGGATTTGGTTCTCGGTTCTCATGCGGATGCCTCCTGATGGATTATTAGTGTCAGGCTGATTAGTAAGGCTAAGAATTCCTTGTGGACGGGCACAGCCCATTCCACTTCGTTCATTATAACGGATAACATGGAGGGAATAAAATGAGTATCAATGTGAAACAGCTGGCAGCGGAGAAGGCAGTCGAATATGTGAAGGACGGTATGAGGGTGGGCCTGGGAACAGGCTCCACTGCTTACTGGGCCATCCGCAAGCTGGGGGAACGGGTAAGCGAGGGCTTGCAGATTACAGCCGTTGCTACTTCACAGGCGTCTGAGGATCAGGCCCGTGAGCTGGGCATCCCGCTGGTAGCGTTCAGTGATGTGGACAGCCTCGACCTGACGATTGACGGGGCGGATGAGCTGGACGGGGCGCTGCAGCTGATTAAGGGCGGGGGCGGTGCGCTTTTGCGGGAAAAGATTGTCGCTATGGGCAGCGCCCGCATGATCGTTGTGGCCGATGAGAGCAAGGCGGTGACCACGCTCGGGAAGTTCCCGTTACCGGTGGAGATTGTGCCGTTCGCCTGGGAGTGGACGGTTGCCGCTCTCGCTAAGCTGGGCTGTAAGACGGAGCTGCGGCGCAGCGGAGAAGACCTGTACAAGACGGATAACGGCAATTATATTGCGGACTGCCGTTTTGAAGCGATTGAATCGGCGGCAGAGCTGGCGCTTGCCCTCCAGCGTATTCCGGGAGTTGTCGAGCACGGCCTCTTCATCGGAATTGCAGATCTGGCGATTATCGGCAAGAAAGACGGCACGATTGAGATTATTGAAGGTGGCCAGGATCGCTAAGCCGCAGGCCAGCCGCCGGAAGGGGAAGGCCTCCACAGCCAAGCAGGCGCTGCCGCCCGGACGGCGGTTCCTGGCCAGGCTGCTGCTGATTACCTATAGCGGAATGCTGCTGTACTGGATGTTCATCGGGTTCGGACGGACCGTTCAGCTGGACGGGCCGCTCCGCTACAATCTTGAACCGCTGCGTACGGTGCGTTTATACTTTGATATGGCCAATGGATTATCGTACGCAAACAGGCTGGTGAACCTTCTGGGGAATGTGGCGGTATTTGCGCCTTTTGGCATTCTGCTTCCGTTGGTGGTCACTGGCTACCGCTCTTTTATCCGGCTGACGCTTCTGTCTGCAATGGGTATTACGGTGCTGGAGCTCTTGCAGATGCTGCTGCATGTCGGGAGTCTGGATATCGATGATCTGCTGCTTAACCTGCTGGGTGTGTGGACGGGGTACGCGCTGCTGCGGCTGGTGCGGGGATAGCTGTAGTCTGGGGCCAGGTATACTTTTAGGAGGATGAGACATATGTTGATTGATTTGAAGCCGCTTGTCGGCACACCGCAGGTGAATGAGCTGCTGGCTTATGCGGTTATAGATGACCCGGAGGCGCTGGAGCGCACTTCGGCAGAATACAGGGAGCAGGCGGCGATGCAGCTATGCGGCTGGGAGGAGGACGGGCTGCTGGTCGGACTGACCGGCTACGAAGAGACCGAAGACGGCTCGCTCGACATCCGCCATATCGCAGTGCTCCCGGAGAACCGGGGCAAAGGATATGCGCGCGGCATGATTCTTGAGCTGGTCACCTCCCGTCAGCCGCGTTATCTGGTAGCGGAGACAGAGGACGAGATTGCCGCTGACTTTTACCGCAGTCTGGGCTTCATGGTCTACAGCCTGGGCGAGAACGCTGCCGGCATCGAAATGTTCCGCTGTGTCTATGAGGTGGAAGAGACGGAGGACGAGGAGTAAGCGGGCCGAGCGGTATCGGGAGAGGCAATAGGTGAAAATTACAATATTAGCCACTCTGCACTTTGCGTGCAGGGTGGTTTTTTGCGTCCAAGAGGCTTATTTAATCCCCCTGATGAATATCAATGTAAAATTCATGAAACCAGTTGACTTTTAACGCACAGGACAATATAGTTTTACTATAAAACTATTCTATAGGTGAACTATTATCCGGAAAGGTGGAAGCAGCTTTGAAGAAAGATGCAGAGGAATGGATCAACCGCTACGTAGACGCCTATATGGTTGTCACCAGGCAGATCAACGCGAGGCTCCGGGAGATTTTTGGAGAAGGCCTGACGACGGATCAATTCCTTATTCTCAGGCTGATCAGCGGGCAGGAGAAGTGCACCTCGACTTATCTGTCTGAAGCTGTCGCCGTAGGCAAAAGCTCTATTACTGCCATTATCAACCGGCTGGATGAAGCGGGGATGATCCAGCGGACCCGGGACGAGAATGACCGCAGGCAGGTGTATCTGACCATGACGGAGCATGGGAAGAGCGTCTACCATACCTCTGATAAGCAAATGCAGGAGGTTATCTCCCCTTATTTGTTCCATTTCGAGGATAACAATATTGAGCAGTTTATTACGATGTTTGAGAAGCTGGCATTTCTGATGCAGGATGCAGGGGGGAGAAGCAATTGAGAACGATTTTGAAGGCAAGATGGGCCATTATCGCGGTATGGCTGGCTGTGGCAGTAGTGTTATTCTTGACAGCACCCGGGATGTCGGATCTGGTCCGGGAGAAGGGGCAAATCTCAGTACCGGCTGGCTACACTTCATCAAGGGCGGCCGAGATTATGAAGGAAGTGGCATCTGCCAAAGACGGGGAAACGGTGCATCAGGTTGCACTGGTGTTCCATAAACCGGAGGGGCTTGAAGCCGCAGACACCGAGAGTATTAAGCAGGGTGTGGAGCGGCTGGCGGAGAATAAGGATTCCCTGAAGCTCAGCACGATCACAGATCCGTTCTCACAGCCTGAGCTTAAGGATACGCTGATTGCGGGGGACGGCAAGACGATTATGGTCGCATTGTCGGTGCAAGGCGGAGAAGATGCGGTCAAGGAGCTTCCGGCAAAGTCTGCTGAGCTGCTGGGTAACGTCACTGCGGATCATTACATGACCAGTGAAGGACTGATTACAGAGGATACGATTGCCAGCTCGGAAGCCGGGCTGAAGAAGTCGGAATACATCACTGTCGTGTTTATTCTGCTGATCCTGTTCGTGGTGTTCCGCTCGGTCGTGGCGCCGTTTGTACCGCTGCTGACGGTGGGGCTGAGTTATATCGTGTCCCAGTCGATTGTGGCTTTTCTGGTGGACCGGTTTGATTTCCCGCTGTCGACCTTCACACAGATCTTCATGGTGGCCGTTATGTTCGGGATCGGGACCGATTACTGCATTCTGCTGATCAGCCGGTTCAAGGAGGAGCTTGTCCAGTCTGAGGATACTGCCAGTGCCATTATCGCCACTTACCGGAAAGCCGGAGGAACAGTCTTCTATTCAGGACTGGCGGTCTTCGTCGGCTTCCTGGCCATCGGCCTGTCCCAGTTCATGCTCTACCGTTCGGCGGTGGCGGTGGCTGTCGGCATAGCTGTTATGCTGCTGGCTCTCGTGACTGTGGTTCCGTTCTTCATGGCGGTGCTGGGTCAAAAGCTGTTCTGGCCGTCACGCGGCAAGCTGGAACATAGTGAGAGCCGGATCTGGGGAGCGGCCGGTTCGTTCTCCCTGAAGAGACCCTGGGCTGCGCTGCTGATTGTAGCTGCCATTGTTGCGCCGTTCCTGCTTACCTACAGCGGGAAGCTGTCGTTCAACAACATGGATGAGATCGGACCGAATTACGCTTCGGTTAAAGGCTTCAATATTATTTCCGAGAGCTTCGGTCCGGGCGAATCCATGCCTGGCAAGATAGTGATCAAGAACGATGACCGGATGGATACCGCTGAATATATAGGGCTTGCGGAGAAGATCAGCCGTGAGCTGGAAAAGGTAGAGGGTGTCAAAGCTGTACGCAGCATGTCACGGCCAACCGGGGAGCAAATTAATGACTTCCTGATTCCTACTCAGGTGGCAACTCTGTCAGACGGTCTTGATCAAAGTAATGAAGGCTTAACCAAAATCCAGAGCGGGCTGAGCGAAGCGAGTAAGCAGCTGAAGGAGAATGAGCCTAAGCTTACAGAAGCGGCTTCTGGCAGCGCCAAGCTGACAGAGGGCACAGCCGAGCTTAAAAAAGGGATTGATGCGCTGGGCGATGGCTTGTCGAGGATCGAGAGCGGCATCCGCAGCGGCTCGGCCGGAGCCGGCGAGATTAAAGCGGGCCTCACGCAGGCGGCGGCCAGCGCGAAGCAGCTGGCCGATGCAAATGCTGCGCTGCTCGAAGGCTATAAGAAGATCGGCGGCGGCCTGACCGCGCTGAACGGGGGCCTCGCCGGTCTGCAGACACAGCTTCAAGGCGTGGCGGATGCGCTTAACGGTCTGGGAGCTTCCTTCACGGGATTGGAAGCCGCCTACCCTGAGCTGCTACAGGATGTGAATTACCAGACGATTAAAGGCACGGTAACGCAGAGCGGTACCGGAGCTGCGGGACTGGCTGGAGGACTGGGTGAGATTTCGGCCCAGCTAAGCGGTGCAGCGGCCGGATTGAACGAGGCCAATGCCGGTTACTCCAAAGCGGCAGCAGGCCAGGCGGCGCTGGCGAAAGGGCTGGATCAGCTGGTAGCTGGTATCGTCCAGCTGCAAACCGGCCTGAAGCAGGCGGCAGACGGCCAGGGGCAGATTGTCGGCAAGCTTCCGGCGATCACCACCGGGCTTACACAGCTGCAAGGCGGGCAGAAACAGCTTGCTGACGGGTTCGGCGAGCTTACGGGCCAGCTTGGCCAGCTGACGGACGGACTGACGCAAAGTGCAGATGGTCTGGGACAAATCACCAGCGGCCTAAGCTCTGCGCAGGATTACCTTAAGCAGATTCAGGACGCCAAGGATGATGAGCTGAGCGGGTTCCTGGTTCCGGCAGAGGCGCTTAAGGCTAAGGGCATGCAGCAGGTATTCGATAACTATCTGTCCGGGGACCGCAAGGTCATGACGATTGATGTTGTATTCGCGGGTAATCCATACAGCGCGGAGGCTATTGACAGCGTCGGACAGATTCAGGAAGCGTTGGACCGTGCCGTGGCCGGCACCAAGCTGGAGAATGCGGAGACAGCCATGAGTGGTGTGACCAGCACCTACAGCGATTTGCAGAAAATCTCCAATGAGGATTACACACGTACGGTGATTCTGATGCTGGGCGGTATTTTCATCATCCTGGTGGTACTGTTCCGTTCGATTGTTATGCCAGTGTATTTGATTGTCTCGCTCCTGATCACTTACTTCACTGCACTTGGGGTAACGGAAGCAATCTTCGTTCATCTGTTGAACTATTCAGGGATCACCTGGACGACTCCGTTCTTCAGCTTCGTCATGCTGATTGCTCTCGGGGTGGACTACAGTATCTTCCTGATGGCACGCTTCAACGAGAATAAAACCTGGGATGTGCGTGAAGCCATTCTGCATGCTATGCGCAATATGGGAACTGTGATTCTCTCGGCCGTAGTGATTCTGGGCGGTACCTTCGCCTCGATGTATCCTTCCGGGGTCCTGTCGATGATGCAGATTGCGACGGTTGTATTGTCCGGTCTGGCGCTGTATGCACTGGTATTCCTGCCGTTCTTCGTGCCGGTGATGGTGCGGATGTTCGGCCGGGCTAACTGGTGGCCATTCCGTCCGGCGGCCGGGGAGGATCAGCCTAGAACGCTGGATATGTAACGTTTTGCATTACAAGAGATGAAAATAAAGAGCAGGCTTCCCGGTTATATGGGGCCTGCTCTTTGGCTGTTTACGCAGAAAAAAATAAAAAATCACCGTGCCGACGTAACCTTATCGGCTTGTACTTCATCTAAAGAGCATATGGAAATAAACACTGAATGGGGATGCGGCAGCTTCCCAGAAGAAGGGGGGCAATCATATTTGAATAACGGACAAGAGGAGCTGGTCAGGCGTGCCCAGGCGGGTGACAGCGAGGTCTTCATCCAGCTGGTAAAGAGTCAGGAGCGGCGGATGTACAGTATGGCTAAGTCCATGGTCAGGAGTGACGAGGATTGTGCAGATGCGATGCAAGAGACGGTGCTGAAAGCTTTTAAAGCCATCTCAGGACTGAAAGAAGCGGCTTATTTCAACACATGGCTATTTCGTATTCTGATCAACGAATGCAACTTGATTCTGCGCAGACGGGAAAGGGTAGTCGTCATGCCCGATCCGCCGGAGAGCGTACAAGTCATATCTTCGTTCGCAGAAGAGATGGATCTGCGTCAGGCCATTGGCAGGCTCGAAGAGATATCAAGAACTATTGTTAAGCTTCATTATTATCAGGGGTTAACCGTGCAAGAGATTGCCGGGCTGCTTGAGCTGTCCGAGAGTGCCGTCAAGACCAGGCTGCACCGCGCCCGTAAGACGTTACAGCAAACCCTGGAGCAACCTGTAGAAAGGAAGGTGAACGGATGAGCCAGCAGCGGTTGGAGAGCAGGCTGGCAGACCTTCAGGAAGAGACTCTTCCTGAACTGCCGGAGCTTGTGCATCTGCGTATGGAGGAGACTTACCAGATCATCAGTGGGAAGGATGAGACTCGCTTGGAGGCGGCTTCAGAGCATCAAGAGACCGTTAGACGTAAAAGAATGCCCCGGTGGCTGTCCCGGGTGATGATCAGTGCAGCATCTGTGGCCGGAGGGCTGGTGCTCCTGATTAGCCTGGGATTCATCTCCCCGGCCATGGCAGAGACCTTGAAGCAGTTGCCGTTCATGTCAAGCGTATTCCAGCTTGCAGGAGATGCCGGGCTGCGAAAAGCAAATGAAGCAGGGTTAACCACAAATGTTCAGCAGACCGTTACACAGGACGGGATGACGCTAACCGTATCGGAACAAATGTATGACGGAAGCCGTCTGTCGCTGGTGCTGACCCGGTCGAAGGGCGTGTATGAGCACAAGTCTTTTTCAGATTCATGGGCTATCCCTGATCCGAAGACAGGCAGTCTCAACCGGCCTATCGATTTCTATGTCAACGGAGAGCTTGTTAATACGGGAGGGGGGATTGCACCCGGAGGGCCGGAGGCACCCGATTCTGTCATTGTTACAGCTCTAAATTCAGGGAATTTGCAGCTTCCGGACACCTTTGATTTAAAAATGTCTGTCTATCTTCCCGGGTTTGCCGACCCGTTCATTTTTGAGTTCCCCGTAACCCGCCAAGTATCGGAGAGCTTCGTTCTTACACCGGATATCCTGAAAACTCATGATCACATTAAACTGATGATTAAACGGCTGGAGGTAAGTACTACTTCAACTCAGCTGACGGCAGAAATACAAGGAGAACCAGGGGCGCACATTACGGCAATAGAAGCAAACATTCCGGATAAATATAAGGTGAATGGTCACTTCTCGGTCTTTTTTGAGCTTTCAGACGAGCAAGGGCGGGAAGTTAGGGAACTCGGCGGCGAAGGCGGGACGGGCGAAGGCAATTTCTTATACAAGAATTTTAATTATGAACCGTTTGAGACGATCCCGGACCGCATCACCATTAAGCCTACCATTTGGAAGGATGGACAGAAGCTGTACATTCCCGAGCTGGAGGTCACTGTTCCGGTAAAATAGCACAAATAGCCTCCGGTTTCCATAATACACTTGGACCGGAGGCTATTTGCTTAGAAAGAATGCCGAGATGCTTAACTTCTGATCCAGCCTAAGCCTCCGGCTCCTTACGCCACTCCCTAGGCGTCATCCCCGTATGCTTACTGAAGATTTTGCTGAAGTACCGGCCGTCCTGGTAGCCGACCATCTCGGCGACGGAGGTTATTCTATGCTCCCCTCCGGCGAGCAGCAGCTTGGCATGACCGATCCGGACACGCTCCAGATATTCCGAAATATTCTCATGGAACACCTGCTTGAAGCGCCGGGAAACGTACTCGCGGCTAAGAAAAAACTCGCCGGCGATTTGCTGGAGCGTCAGATTATCCATGTAATGCTGGTCAATATAGCGCTTGATCTCATAAATCGCGTTGTTCTCCTGCAGCCGGGATTCCTTGAGGGTGTCAGCGACTTCTGTGAACGCCTCCGTCCACTCCCGCTGCCATTCTCCCAGGGACAGACGACCGTTCTCATCCAGCGGGAACAGCCCGGGGAAGGAAGAGGGGGCAGGCTCGCCGGCCATCGGTGTCTTGTCCTGAAGCAGCCGGTTTCTGAGCAGCCCGTATTCGTAACGCCAGTATTTCAGATCCTCCCATGTGACCGCCTGCCGTTTGCCTACCGCATCCATCCAGGCGGAGATTACTTGTCCAATCTGGGCAGTGTCCCCCCGGTGGACCGCTGTCGTGATCCGGCTGGCATAGTCAGCCAGCACAGTCCTTGCAGCGTGCAGCGTAGACGGGTTCCCGCCATAATGATAGATCAGCGGAGTATCGTCCAGGAAGGAGATTCCGCGCGCCGTTTGCAGCGTCTGCTGGAAGCCGGTGTGAACGCCGTGCGGGAAGGAGACAATGCCTCCGCAGGCAAAGCGGAAACGTGCCCCAAGCACCTTATAGAGCGCGTCATTCATCGCTTTCAGCTTCGCATCGGTCTGCCCCAGCTCCCCGGTCAGCAGGAGGACAAGCCCGTAATTCGGGTCTGTATGTTTAAAGGCATAACCGTTACGGACCGGGCCGATTACTTCGTTGCAGATATTGCCCATCAGAAAATGCAGCAGATCCGGATTGCGCCCGAATTTGCCCAGGACGGTGCGCGGAAGCGGATCGGTCAGCAGCAGGACAACCCGGCATTCCGCCCCCGCCGGCCATCCGAAGGCAGCACTTAGCTCGTCAGCGGCTCCCGCCTGGGAGCCAGGCTGGGAGACGAGGGCCGAGAGTGTTTTGTCCCAATACATAGGCAGCGTTTTGTTGATCTCTACCTCCCGCTGGATGTTGAGACTGCGCGCTTCCTCGTCCTTGCGCCATGCGTTTGCGGCACTATTGACTGCCTCAAGCAGCTCGCTGCGGTTGATCGGCTTCAGGAGATAGTCCATTCCGCCATGCTTGATGGTGTTGCGGATGTAAGCATAATCGTCATAACCGCTGATCACGATCCGCTTGGAGAACGGGGACTTGTCCTCAATCCATTGCAGCAGCGCCATGCCGTCCATATTGGGCATTTTCATATCGGTAAAGATAATCTCCGGCCGCTCGCGCATAATCAGTGTCAGCGCCGTTTCCCCGTCGCAGGCCTCCAGAATGTCCGTAATGCCGTATTCCTCCCAGTCCACAAGCAGCCGGATAGAATCTCTTACGTCGGCTTCATCGTCCACGATCAGCACTTTCATGGTGTTACGCCCCTTCCGTCAGTGGGATTCTAATCTGCACGTTGAAACCGTGAGGCTCCGCATGCCCAAGTATTACATCTGCTTGATCGTTAAAGAACAAGCGCAGCCGGGAGACGACATTCATCAGCCCGATGCTGCCGCCTTCCGTGCCGCCCGGCTGTTCACCGGCTATCTGCCGCTCTAGCTCCAGCAGGCGCTCCGGGGTGACGCCGGGACCGTTGTCGGAGACTGTAATACTTAGCGTGTCACCGCTGACTTCGACTACAATGCCAATCTCGGCCTGCTCCGCTCCTTCAAAGCCGTGCTTGAAGCAGTTCTCGACAAGCGGCTGCAGAATCATTTTGGGAACCGGTGTATTTAAGTCAGCCTCCCCTCTGATCTCAATGCGGTGGCGGAGCCTGTCCTTGAACCGCTGCTGCTGCAGCTCCAGGTAAGCCTGGGCATGGGCAATCTCCTTGGAGAGCGGCACGACCGGCTCCTCTGTGTTCATGTTGTAGCGCATCATGAGACCGAGGGAAGAGGTGAGCTCGTAAATCCTGGGCACCTTATGGTGCAGGGCCACAGAGCCGATAGACTGCAGCGTATTAAAAATAAAATGCGGATTAATCTGAGCCTGAAGCGCTTTTAACTGGTTATCCTTGTTGGCCAGCTCCAGCCTCAGCTCCCGCATAATCAGATTGTCGATCGTATCGACCATATTCTTGATTGCGCTCCCGAGCACGCCAACCTCGTCGCTGCGGTCAGGATCGCCGTCGAACTGCAGCTTGCCGAGCTTGATCCTGCGGATCGATTCGGTCAGCCGCTTGATCGGAGCGGTCACCATGACCGAAACTAACAGCGCAGCTGCGATCGCAATGAACAGACAGGTCAGCAGCACAAGCATATTAATGCGCAGCACGCTGGCCGCGTTGCTGTACAGGTAGCTGTCCGGGATCTGCTTAGCGACGGTCCAGATACGCCCGATCAGCTCGAACTTCTCGAATACGACGATGCCATTGAAGTCCCCGTCCCTGTTCCAGTAGAAGTGGCCGGCCCCCGCGAAGCTGTACCGGGCATGCTGCAGCCAGGCATAATCAGGTTTGGTGCCGATTTCATCTTCCCTGGACGTATAGACGGCAGTTCCGGTGTCGTCCAGCAGATAGATATTCTCTTGTCCTTTATCATAGAGCATGTTCATAATGCTGCGGAATTCATCCAGCTTGAAGTCGATTGACAGCACCCCGATCCGCTCCTTGAGCGGTGCCCGGTACACCGGACGGTGAATCGTAAATACGGTGTTGGACGGGCTGTACGGGAATTCCTCCATGCCGTAATTATGTGAAGGATGGGGCGGCTCCAGATAAGGATCGTTTTTGTCAACCGGCTGCACGAAATGGCCGTCTAATCCGCCGCTGCCCGGCTCGCGCTTCAGGTAGCCGTCAATCAGCAGCCAGGACTGGTCGGCAAGATCCGAATACAAATAGACCTGTTGAATGTCCCTGCTGGATTGCTCGATGGCATGAAGACCGGAATATATATTATTCTCCACCATGAAGTCGCTCCGGCCCTGCACCAGAATGTTGTACAGGCTATTCGTCATCCTGAGGTTATTGTAGGCGTTCAGCGAGATATTGTTCATGGCGTTCAGCTGCCCCATCAGGCTGGTGGTCCCTTGGCGGACCGTATTTGAATTTTCGCGGATCGCGTCATTCTTCAAGGAGTGCTTGGTGTAGAAATAGGAGATTAGAATTGAGGCTGCGATCGGCACGAGAATGGCGGCCATCAGAAAGACACTCAGCTTGTAGCGTATACTGCCTCGGAAGCTACGGTACCGCAATGGCGTTCCTCCTTATTCCGCAGATTGGTCTACAGTCTAGCACCGCTTCCAAGGAAGGGTCAATAGGGTCACAATCTTACACATTTTTGGTCAACACCGGCTGTATTCCCGTTCCCGGTAAAGTTAGTATACTGATCGTGTAAAGCGCTTACAAGATAAACACAGGGAGGTTAAGGCATGAAAAAATGGTCTTCTCTACTGATGGCAGGCTCGCTGTCACTGGCAGTATTAACGGCCGGATGCTCGAACGGAGGCTCTAATGCAGGAAGCGGCGCGAACAGCGCGGATTCCGGTGCAGCAGGCGGCAAGGATGAAATTACGCTCTATACCATTCAATCCACCAACCCGAATTTTCAGGCCTGGCTGGAGGAAGCGCAGGAGAAAAGCGGGGTCAAAATCAACTGGGTCGCCGCGCCGACCGATTCGGATACCCGCCAGCAGAAGATTTCCACGATTCTTTCTTCCGGGGACAGTACGGTGGACATTCTGGAAGTCAATGATGAAATGGCTACGTCTTTCAAAAACGCCGGTTGGCTGGACCCGCTGCAGGATACGGTGCTGACAGAGGATATTATGAAGCAGCTTCCGCAGGGCTACATGAAGGATATGCTGACCTCCGCTAAAGGCGATGTGCTCGGCGTGCCAAGCTATACAGGGTATCTCGGACTGTGGATCGACCAGAAGAAGCTGGATGCGGCCGGGATGACCTCGATCGAAACCAAGGAGGATTTTGAAAAGTTCCTGAAGGCTTCGACCAAGGACGGGCAGTACGGGTACGGCGGCTCCTGGGAAAAGACTTACGTCTTCAACGAAATTGCCACCTTCGTCAATTTGTTCGGGGGCGACTACTACGATTGGACCAATGAGAACAGCCGGGAGGCGGTCAAGTTCATGTATGACATGGCCAACACGTGGAAGGTAACGCCGGACGATCAGATCGCGGACAAATATGAGCAGATGAACCAGAAGTTTATCGACGGCAAATACGCCTCAGTGTTCATGTGGGGGACAGGTACGGATTATAAGCAGGCGAACCGGTATGGTCCCGACCAAATCCATATGGTCAATATGCCTAAGTTTGCGAAACGCAGCATTTTCACGGATTCCTGGAGCTATGTGCTGAATTCGGCTTCCAAAAACAAAGCGGCGGCGATCAAATTTCTGAAGTACGCAGCCAGCGAGGACGGCGAGTTGAACAGCTGGAAGAATTTTGACCGCTACCCGGCCAGAGCAGATGTTGCTGCAAACGAAGCCGTGACCGGCGATATTAAGGACATCTATACAGAAATTCAGTCCACCAATGAGGTTCACGGACGCCCTATGCTGCCGCAGACAATGGAGTTCATCGCCGAGATGGGCACGCTGTTCCAGAACTATATTCAGGATAAAATCACGCTGGACGAATTCTGCCAAAAAGCGCAGGATGCGGTTGAACGTTACCAGTAATGCCGCAGGAAAGGGGCGCTGTCCATGTATGCCAGCCGAAAATACTGGGTGATAGCGTGGATGCTAGTGCTCCCCGCGCTGATCATCCGGGTGTTCACCACGATCTATCCCATCATTGAAACGTTCCGCATCAGCCTGTATGATGTCAAGCTGCTGCGGGGGATTCACGAGTTCGTTGGCTTCGATAATTTTATTCAGTTGTTTCAGGATTCCAAGGTAATCACTTCTATTGAATTTACAGCTATATTCGTTGCAGGCTCCATGCTCGGCCACATCGTGCTCGGCATTGCGCTGGCGCTGATTCTCAACATGAAATTCGCCGGGCAAAAGGTGCTGCGGACGATAGTGCTGCTGCCCTGGGCTATGCCTATGGTGGTCATCGCTATGGCCTCGAAGTGGGCGTTCAATAACGAGTACGGGCTGATTAACGATTTTGTCCGCTGGTTTAACCCGGGCTTTACGCTGGACTGGCTGATCCATACGAATACGGCGCGTTTTGCGGTTATTGCCGTTGATCTGTGGAAGGATCTGCCCTTCTTCGCCATTCTGGTGTTGGCCGGACTGCAGTTTATATCTTCGGAAATGTATGAAGCGGCTAAAATCGACGGGGCAGGCCCGGTCCGTTCCTTCTTCAGCATCACCCTGCCGCTGCTGTCACGCAACATTCTGATGCTGAGCATTTTCTTCACCATGTGGCGGATTACGTCCTTTGATGTCGTGTATGCGATGACGAGCGGGGGACCCGGAGAGAGCACGGCACTGATCGCCTACCGGGTAACGACCGAGGCATTTACGAATCTCAACACGGGCTATGCTGCCGCCATTGCGGTCGTACTGTTTCTGGTCATGGCCTTGCTCAGCGGGCTCAGCATGTCGGCCGCCAAGCGCGTAGATTACTAAGGAGCGATGTATGATGACCACTCACAACCACAGACCGCTGCCGCTCACCCTGCTCATGTGGGGACTGGCGCTGATCGTTGCCTTTCTGATTCTTTTTCCGCTCTGGTGGATTTTTATTTCGTCTATTACCCCGGCGGGGGAGCTGTTCTCGAAACCCATTAAATACTGGCCGGACCATCCGACACTTGCCAGCTACCGCTACCTGATTGAGAACGTGGGACTGCTGCCGAAAATCTGGGATACTGCCATTATCGTCGGGCTGTCGATTCTGATCGGGATGATCGTGTCCGTGATGGCTGCCTTCAGCTTCGCCCGGTTCCGCACCAGGGGGCTTGCCATTGCCACCGGCTTCCTGCTGGCCTCCATGCTGATTCCCGACGTCGTCACCGCCCGGCCGCTGTACGATTTCCTGCGCAGCGTGCATCTGTACGATACGCATACCGGACTGATTATTTTGTATATCAGCGGCATTCTTCCGTTCACCATTCTGATTCTGCAAAACTATCTGAACGATATCCCGGTTTCGATCGAGGAGTCGGCGGCGATTGACGGGTGCGGATTTGTCCAGTCCCTGATTTACGTTACCGTTCCGCTGCTCCGTCCGGCGCTGACGACAGTGTGTATCGTCAACTTTATTACCTGCCTGAATAACTTCTTCACACCGCTGTTCTATTCTAACGGAATCTCGGTGCTGTCCACGGCCATTACACAGCTGCCGCTTAGAGACAATATGTATGCCGTGCCGTGGGATCTGGTCAGCGCGATGGGATGGATTATTATTTTGCCGATTATCGTGTTCGTAGCGATCTTCCAGAGACAGATTATGGAGGGAATTATGGCCGGCGGAGTTAAAGGCTGATTAGCTGATGATTAGAAAAAGAAGATGAGAGGAGTCTGTTACTATGGTTGAACATCCGTTTCTGGGAGGGCTGTCGGCGCTTCCCCTGCTCAAAACCGGACGCAGCCGGGCCGTTAACGCAGAGAATCCGAAAGGGGAGAAGGGCAAGGGAGGTATGGCGGCCAGCCATCTCGGCCCTTCCCGCAAAGGCTCGCCCTGCATCCGGGATGTTGCGCCTGGAGCCACTGCCCTGCTGACCGACATTGATGGCCCGGGCATTATTGAACATATCTGGATTACCGTCACTGACCGGACGGAAGCGGACACCTTTGTCTTACGGGACCTGGTGCTGCGCATGTATTGGGACGATGAGACAGAGCCTTCCGTGGAAAGTCCACTCGGGGATTTCTTCTGCAACGGCTTCGGGAGGGGCTGCACCGTCAATTCCCAGGCGATGGTCGTCAATCCGACACGGGGCTTCAACTGCTACTTCCCGATGCCGTTCCGGCGTAAGGCGAGAATTGAAATTGAGAACCAGCATGAAGCGCCGATTCCGGCTCTTTTTTATCAGGTCGATTACTGCCTGCATGATGAACTTCCTGAAGAGACCGCCTATTTTCACGCCCAGTGGAGACGGCAGCGGATCACGAGCAAAGCGGAGGATTACGTTATTCTGGACCATGTGAAGGGCCGCGGACAGTACGTGGGAACCTATATCGCGCTGACGACGCTGGAGCGGTATTGGTGGGGGGAAGGCGAACTGAAGATGTACATCGACGGAGACGATGAATATCCGACGATCTGCGGCACGGGGATGGAGGATTATTTCGGGGGCGCTTGGAGCTTTGCAACACAGCAGAACGGCAGGACCGTGGAGAACACGTACTGTACGCCTTACATGGGCTACCCGTATTATTCCGCTCACGATGAGGAGGTTCATAATTTCTATCATAACGACGACGCGCCGCCGATGCGCGGGTTCTACCGCTGGCATATTCTGGACCCGATCCGGTTCCATGAGGATTTTAAAGTGACGGTACAGCAGATTGGAGTCTATAAAAAAGGCCTGTTCGAGCGTCAAGACGATGTGGCCTCGGTTGCCTACTGGTACCAGACGGAGCCGCACCAGCCGTTCGGGCTGCTGGCGTCCAAGGAAGAGCGTTGGCCTAGATAAGGCGCAGGCCGAGATAAAGCGCAGGTAAATATTTCTTCGTATCTTCCCGCTGGGAATGGCGTTTATACTGGTTGTAAAGCCAGCCAGCTTGCGGCGAAGGGGGAGACGATGCGATGAGATCCAGGCGGGCGATGATGAGATCCAGACGAGAGATAATGAGTTCCAGGCAGGTGATGCTAATCGCAGTCATGCTCCTGCTCACTATTGCAGTGACGGCCTGCGGGGGAAGAAACGGCGTCGTCTATGAGTCAGATGCCGGGAGAACTCAGGTGGAAGATGCCGGGAACTCCGGGCGGCCGCTGAAAATCTTCAACTTCAAGGTGGAGATGGCGGAGCAATTGAATGCGCTGACGCAGCAGTATCAGGAAGAAACCGGCGTGCCCATTGAGCTGGATACCTGCGGCGGGGGCTGCGATTACAGCGCGGAGCTGAAGACGAGGTTTAACTCCGGCGACAAGCCCGATCTGTTCTTCGTGGCCGGGTATACGGATCTTGATCTCTGGGAGGAGTACCTGGAGGATCTGAGCAGTGAACCGTGGGCGGAGGAGATACAGGAGCTGGCCAGACCCGCCACAATGAAGGACGGGCGGATCTACGGGATGCCGCTTGCTATGGAAGGCTGGGGGTTTATTTACAACAAGACCCTGTTCCGCAAGGCGGGTATTGAAACCCCGCCGGTGACGCTCAGCGGGCTGAGAGCAGCGGCGGAGCAGCTTCAAGCGGCCGGCATCCGGCCGTTCGAGAACGGCTATGTGGAATGGTGGGTACTCGGCAATCACCTGCTGAATACCGCCTTTGCCCTGCAGCCTGATCCGGCGGAATTTATTGATGAGGTCAGCAGCGGCAGTGCCAAGCTGACCGGTAACAGCATATTTGACAGCTGGCTGGATCTGATTGACCTCACCCTGGAATATGGTCAGGCGGCGCCGCTACAGACGGATTACTATACCCAAGTGATGCATTTTGCCAAAGGTCAGGCAGCGATGATGCAGCAGGGGAGCTGGACACAGCTGCAGCTGGACAAGCTGGCTCCGGGTCTGGACATCGGCTTCCTGCCCATGCCGGTGAACGATGACAGCGCTAAGATGGATAAGCTTCAGATCGGGGTGGCGAATTACTGGGTCGTGCTTAAGAACTCGGTGATGAAGGAGGAGGCCAAGGCGTTCTTGCGCTGGCTGGCCAGCTCTGAAGCTGGCAAGAAGTTCGTCGTGGACGATGCTCGGCTGATTCCCGCTCTTAAGAGCATACCGGTCCCGGAAGGCCGATTAGGACCACTCGCTGACGACATTATGTCGTACATGAAGGCCGACAAGACACTTCCCTGGCTATGGCAGCGCTACCCGGGATACGAGGCAACCACCTCGCAGATGAGTGTGCAGATGCAGGCTTACATCGGCGGCCAGATCGGCCGCGAGAAGCTGCTGGCTGAATTTCAGCGGATCTGGGAATCGGCGCGGGGGGTTACACATGACAGCCCGGAGTGATTTGAAGCGGGACAGTAATACAATGGGGGCTGCTGCGCTGAGGGATGGCTCCCACGCTCCATAGTCAGTAGCAGTTTTAGAGAAATCCTGCAATAAGTGCAACAATGCTGCCCCATAGAAGCTGTCTATGCTGAAATTCTGCACAAAATGTAACAAATCCAGCTTTAACTTGCTCTAACCACCGGAAATCCTGCAAATGATGCAACATTGCTCCTCAGCCACTAACATTTTTAGAGAAATCCCGCAAAATGTGCAACAATGCTCTCCATACAAGCGACTGGTGAGAGAGTATGAACTTCAGAACGTATGTGAAAACCAAATACCTGGAAAATAGCATAATAGCCTCCAGTCTCCACAATTCAGTGGGACCGGAGGCTATTTGTGCTGGAAATATAGCGAAGATACCTAACGCAGCTTCGCAAAATAACTGCGCAGCGCCCAGCCGCGTTCCTGGCGTTTCTTGTATTTGGGCAAGGAACGGTAGACGGCAAGCGATTCCTCAAAAGCGCGCTTGGCATCGTCTGTCCGGCCCAGTGTCTTGTACATGGAGCCGGCCAGATAATAGGCTTCGCTGGAGGAGGTCTGGATCTCCTGGAATTGGCTCACATAATGGAGCGCCTTGTCCTGGTCGATATGCCGGAAAATCTCGGCCAGACGCAGGTAAGGCTGCCCGTATTGGGCTCTGCGGTTGATCTCAAGGCCTTGAAGCATCTGGGCTTCGCCTTCGGCAAGCTGGCCCAGCTTGAGGTTGGCGTATCCGAGCTCCACCCAGTATTCAGCGGAGGTCTCATAACGGTCGGCGATGGCCGTCAGCAGCTCCTTGGCCTCGCTGTAGCGCTTGCGCTCAATCAGCAGCCGGGCCAGATCGAATTTGGCGGTGACATCGTTCGGGTTCTGGGCAATGGCCGTCCGCAGCCTGGACATCTGGCGGCTGCGGCGGAAAGGCTTGGAGAAGCTGGGTAGAATGCCGACATAACGGCGGTCTACGAAATATAGGACGACGAGCAGAATGATCAGGGCCAGAAAGGGATTGCCGAGCAGACGGTACAGAAGCAGGAAACCTAGAATTTTAATCATGAATATGAATTCCCTCCATTACTTTTGTGGTTCATTTGTGCTTCCTGCAAATTGGATATGAATAGGCAGGGTAATTATACCATATCAACCTTTTTTGAGGCCACGATAAAAGAGACTGGGGGCCCGTTATCCAGTTCCAGGTGATCCATAAGCCCCCAGCTCCTGCCTGCACTGCTGTCATTGACAGGCTGCTGCCGAAGTCATAAGCTTTGTGTACAGTCAGATTGTCTCATCGCTAGATTAGCTCTTATATAACAGTGTATTCAACTAACACTTGGAAAGAAGGATGAACCGTGGAGACATTGGCAAGCAAGGTACAGCTGCGACCTCTGGGACGCTCTGAGCTATCGGTATCTCCGCTTGGCCTGGGCTGCTGGCAGTTCAGCCGGGGAAGCGGAATCGTAGGCCGCTACTGGAGCAATATCACAGACGCGGATATTCTGGATATCGTACGGGTCAGCCTGGAAGGCGGCATGAACTGGGTGGATACCGCAGAAATCTATGGTGGAGGCAAATCGGAGGAAGCATTGGCTCATGTGCTGGATCAGCTTCAGCAGGAAGGCAACCCGCATGCGGCTCCGCTGATTGCCACTAAATGGTGGCCGATGCTGCGGACAGCAGGCTCGATTACCTCCACGATTGATCAGCGGATTGCTTGCCTGGGCGGCAGAGGTATTGATCTGTACCAGATCCACCAGCCGTTCTCCTTATCCTCGATTGCCAGTGAGATGAAAGCAATGGCGGGACTGGTACAGGCCGGCAAAATCAGGTATGTCGGGGTAAGCAATTACTCAGCTAAGCAGATGGTGGAAGCGCACCGTATCTTGCAGACCTACGGACTTACCCTGGTCTCCAATCAGGTCAAATACAATCTGCTGCACCGCAGCATCGATCAGAACGGCATCATGGCTGCGGCCAAGGAGCTGGGTATCTCGATCATCGCCTATTCCCCGCTCCAGCAGGGTATCCTGACGGGACGGTTCCACGCAGATCCGTCGCAGATTAAGGCAGTCTCGCGGTCCCGGCGGATGATGTCCGGCCTGGACGACAAGAGCCTGGCCCGCAGCAAGCCGTTGATCACCTCCCTGACCGCACTGGCTGACAAATATGGGTGTACACCGGGACAGATTGCGCTTAATTGGCTGATTCATTATCATGGCGACACCGTAGTTGCGATTCCCGGCGCTTCCAAGGTCCGTCATGCCCGGGAGAATGTCGGCACCATGACCTTCCGGCTGGAGCCGGAGGAGCTGGAGCTGCTGAATGAGGCCTCCTGGGCTGCCTTGAAGAAGTAACCCGTAAGCAATCCATAAGTCTGGTGGTGAACGCATATGAATGAGAAGGTTTGGCTGGTGGTACAGTATCCCTTGAAGAGCGCAAAGGGAAGTAAGCGTGATGAATGGCTTAGAGAGAAGGTGACCGAATACCTGAATCTCTTCCTGGCGGATGCCGAGCTTGGTTATGTGGATGGCTTTGATATGGGGAAAAATATGGCTGACCCGGCCAAATATGTGTTTAATCTGTTCTGCGTAGTGACGGATGAAGCACGCGGAATTCCCCTGGTCAAAAGAGTCTTAAAAGATCACAGGCTGGACTATACTCGCATCACCATCGCCACAATGCCTTTTGATGGCGGAGAAACGTATACACTGAAGTATGCCGCTAAGAAAGGCGTGACTGATTTTTCGTTATAAGTTTTTCTTAATATCAATCAGGGGTTGTGTATTACGTAACGTGATACAGTACGATTGGTGTAAGAGGTGATTCAAATGAATAATATTATAAGAATGCTGTCCGTGAACCAAGATTTCAGAATGGCTGTTGCGGATACCCGCCAGATAGCTGCAAAAGCATTAAATACGTTTACCGGGACAGCCAACATGCGGAGCCTTTTGCAGGAGATCATAACGAATTGTGCATTATTTTCTTCCATTAATGATGCTCCTTCCAAAATAAGCTTTTCTTTTCGTCTTTCCCAAGGAGTCTCTATTTTTTGCCAGATCACTGATGCGAAGTTTACTATGGAGTATAGTGCTGAAATTATTAAATTTGACGGGACAGCCGCTGATCTATTTGACTTTAGATCTGTAGTGTCGATAACTACAGGGAATTGGGAGACGGGGATACACACTAGTACAGTTGAGGCGCATATGGATAGCGTTGTTATGCTGTTTTCTCACTTTACAGTACAGAGTGAGCAGCTTCCAAGTCATATTATACTCGGTGAGGACAACGCTTCCCGAGGGATTTTGATGCAGCCCTTACCCTTTGCAGATAACAAATTGATGGGAAAGGCTGCTTATGAAGTGGTACATCAAGTTAAGGAATTGGGACAACTGCCTTGGGTGCAGATTCCCGGGAAGTTGTCCTATTTAGCAAAGGTAATCTCAGAAAATACGATAGAGTAGAGTGTATGACTATGGAAAAATATATTAAAACTAAGGATTTTGCTGAGCTGACTGGTGTTAGTGTCCGTACCTTGCAATACTATGATGAAGTAAAAGTTCTTACTCCAGCCTATATCAATGAGCAGGGGCACCGGTTTTATGACTCTGATTCCTTCTCCAGTATGTTTGTCATTCTTTCACTTAAAGATATGGGGATGACGCTCAGCGATATTCAGCAATATCTCCACAAAGACAGCTTTGACATCAGGCTCTTCATCCGTGAGGAAAAAGGCAGGATCGAGACAGCGCTATCGGATCTGCAGCTTCGATTCATGCGTCTGTCCGTTCTCGAGGAGAAGGTTAGTGAGGAGCAGGACGTAACCCCTTATATTCTTCCGCTTTTTTCACAGCTGCCGGATACAGGCGATCTTCCCAAAGGCAAACCGGCCTCCTTTAACCTCAAGCTTTGGAATACCTTCATCAAGGAATTGAATTTCTGTGCTGAACACCGCTTGTCTGCAAAAGACGATAGAGCGGGAAAATGTGTTCAATATTGGAAAAAGAATATTCTTGAGGCAAATCAGGTACCGGAGGATACGGTAAAGAAATCAGAGGAATATTATCAGCAGAATCCGGCGAACACTTTTGGAATCACGCAGGCAAATTACCGTTATTTAGTCCAGTTGATTGATGAGTATGAGACTGACTTGTAAGCCATAACAAAGAGCAACGATTCTCCATGACGGGAGAACCGCTTGCTCTTTTTATTTGGATGAATTTATAGCATCATTACCTATAATTCGTATAAAACTGTTTAGGACTGGAAAGAGCGGTTTATATAAGGGATAAGATGCTTCGCACTCACGCAAATAAGGTGAAGATTATGGAAGGAGGTTGAACTTCAATGAGTATGAGCGTACATAACCTTATGGCTTTTAATCATCAGTTTTTTAGACCTCAGCCCGTTGTCCATCCCAAAGCGCAGAGACAGGAAGACAAAGTCCAGAGCTTTCAGGAGGTCCTTAACGAGAAGCTGAGCAGCTATGGCGACAAGAAGAAATAAGCAAGCAATAGAGCCGCAGAACTATTTTATGCAGAAGACATCGCAGCAAATCATAGAGCCTTCAGCAAAAGTTGCAAAAAGGTGCCTCCCGGAACTCGGAAGGCACCTTTTTGCTGTGCGCTGGACAGGGTAGCACCTGCTTCATTCTGCTGACCGGCAAATTAACGTTTGCTTCGAACGCGCTTTGATTTACGCAGCTTGGGTTCGGAGCCCGGCGCCTGCCGCATGATCCATTTCAGATAAGCGGCAATCTGCGGGTCGCTGCGCAGTCTCTCCAGTGTCGTAAGGCCAAGAACAACGAGATCGCTGTTGGTATACAAGGCATGAATCTGCCGGTGGCAAGCCTTGCACAGAAGGGCAGTCGGGAGCAGGCTGCCGCCTTTCTCGCGGGGGATCAAATGATGAACGGTAGTTACAAGAGGAGAACGGCCGCACAGCTCACACGTGTCCAAGGCCCGGGCAGTCATATCTTAAGGCCGGACTTCGAAGAATTCACAGCGGCTGCGCGAGTAATAGGTCAGATCACTGACCCTCGACTGGATCACAACATCCGAATCCGTGAACCGCACAATAGTAGCGCCGGAATTCACCAGATGGTCATCCTGGAAGACGCGGACGGGTAGCTTGCGGTCAATCGCTTCCTGCAGATCCTGGTCAGTGAATAGTGGTCGGTTGATGGGCATGGATATAAATCTCCTTTATATAGGGATAACTGTTGTACAGCAAATACAATTAGTATACCTGGGTCCAGGCTTCAAATCCACTTCGGCAGCTTCCGCTTTGAAGTTAAATCAGAATAATTTCCACCATAAATCGGCAATATGCCTCCTCAAAAAAAATCGTGGCCTACGGTACACTGAATCTTGTAAAAGAAACCTTTGAGAGGGGTACAGAGGAATGAAAAAAACAAAGAACCTGGCGCTGGCGCTGGTCTCCATCATGCTCATGAGCTCACTTGCGGCGTGCGGAGGAAGTAACAACGGCGGCAACAAGGCTGCAGAAGGAAATTCGGGTAACAAGGGAGCAAGCACAGCAGCACCCGCAGCTGAAGGAGACAAGACAGAGCCAGCAGAGAAGGTCGAACTGTCGTTCTGGACGCTGGGCAACGTGAACTATGAAGAGCTGGCTGCTGCCTACACCAAGGAACACCCTAATGTAACTATTAAAATTCAGAATACCGGTGACCAGACGGCTCACCACAACAATCTGACCACAGCACTCTCGGCGGGTTCAGGCGCACCTGATATTTTCCAGCTTGAGATCGGTTTCATGGAACGCTTCCTGGGAGCCCAGGACAAATTCTACAACCTGAATGACCTCGGAGCCAAAGACATCCAGGCCAACTATCTCGACTGGAAATGGAAGCAGGCTTCCTCCATCGACGGCAGCTTCCAGCTTGGACTTCCGACGGATATCGGCCCTACAGTAGTCTACTACCGTACTGACCTGGCTGAAGCCGCCGGCTTGCCGGCTGATCCTGAGGGCTTCGGCGCAGCCATCGATACATGGGACAAATTCGCTACGGTAGCGAAAGCGTTCAAAGACAAGACAGGCAAGTATTTCTCCGACTTGACCGACCTGACGTACAATGCGCTTCGTGACCAGTCGGCGGACGAGATCTATTTCAGCAAAGCAGACGGCAGCTTCATCGGCGATACCAATCCGCAGGTGAAGAAAGCGTATGACTTTACCGTTAAAGGCATTCAAGAGGGCTGGATCAGCAATGTCATGCTCTGGTCGCCTGAATGGGGCCAAGGCATGAACGATGGATCGTTCGCTGTCGTGATGGGTCCGGCCTGGATGGCCGGCAATATCAAGAGCAACGCGCCGGACTCCTCCGGCAAATGGAGAATTGCCCAGCTTCCTGAGGGCGCCGGTAACTGGGGCGGTTCGTTCATCACGCTGCCGAAGGAAGGCAAGCACTCCAAGGAAGCCTATGATTTCATCCAGTGGCTCGTGAACAAGGATAACCAGCTGGAATCCTTCAAGACCAAAGGCCTGATGCCTTCAATCCCTGCACTGTACGAAGATCCTGCGTTCGTTGATTTCAAGGATGACTTCTTCGGCGGACAGCAGACGGCGGTCGAATTCGGCAAAGCGGCTAACCGCGTGAAGCCGGTATACTACGGACCGCTGCATGACCAGACCGATACCTTCTTCAAGAATGCACTGAAGAACGTGCTGGAGAAGAAAGCCGATCCGGCCAAAGAGTGGGACGATGCTGTCAAGCAATCAAAAACGCTTGCAGAACGCGGCTAACCTGTAATATGCGGGGAACAGACTTCCCCAAATGTCCGGATTCACGGAGTAATCTCTCTGTGAATCCGGATTTAGATATGAATTCTCTGGAGGTGTGACATGGCTGAGCCCGTAATTACGAGTCCGCATGCCGAGAGCAAACGACCTTTCTTCACTGAACAAAGACGGAGCCGCATCACTGCGTATACTTTCATTTCACCGTTCTTTATTCTGTTCTCGATATTCGGACTATATCCAATTTTCTTCACATTCTATTTATCGTTCTTCAAGTGGGATGCCTTAGGTCCAATGAAATACGTCGGCTTCAAAAACTTCGAGCTGATCACCACGGACCCGACCTTCTGGATCTCCTTCAGCAACACGCTGATTATGGGGCTGATGGGTACTGTGCCGCAGGTTATGCTGGCGCTGCTTCTGGCGGTGCTGCTGCATTCGGGGATGACCCGGTTCAAGAAGACCTTCCGCATCCTCTATTTCATGCCGAATATCACTTCGATCGTGGCGGTTACACTGGTATTCAGTACGCTGTTCGGTAATAACGGGATGATCAACTGGCTGCTTAACGGAATCGGGTTAGAGAGCATGGCCTTCAACTCCGGCTGGTGGGGGGTCAAAATTGCCATCTCCACGATGGTCATGTGGCGCTGGACGGGCTACAATGCGATCCTGTTCCTCTCGGGCCTGCAGAGTATTCCGATGGATCTGTACGAATCGGCCAAAATCGACGGGGCCAACCGCAGACAGCAGTTGTTCTTCATCACACTGCCCCTGCTTAAGCCGTTCATTATCTTCGTATCCCTGCAATCCACCATTGGTGCGCTGCAGCTCTTCACAGAGCCTTATGTCTTCCTCGGCCAATCCGGCACCGGATCTACCCGGCAGGAAGGGATTACGATGGTTACTTATTTGTACAGTGAGGCCTTCCGCAACGGCTTCTTCGGTACAGCGGCGGCTACAGCGGTTCTGCTGTTCCTCGTTACGATTCTGTTCTCTGTCCTCAATATGCTGATCTCCAGAGGCGGCGGCAGACAGACTGGAGGGAAAAAAGCGTGAGCACACTGCGTATGTTTAGAAAAAAACCGGATGATCTCGGCTTCTTCGGCAAGCTGGGCTTCTATCTTCTGCTGATTCTCGGAGCACTGGTCTCCATCTTCCCGTTCTATTGGATGTTTGTGGTCGGGACCAATGACAAGGGAGCCGTGTTCCACGTACCGCCGCTGCTCACCATCGGAGACCAGTTCTTCGAGAACTTCAAGCGGGTGCTGGACAAATCGGACTTCTTCCAGGCGCTTGGCAACTCGCTGTTCGTCTCGTCCATGGTGACGGTCTCGGTCGTGTTCTTCTGTACGCTGGCCGGGTATGCTTTTGCCAAATATGAATTCCCCGGTAAAAACGTGCTGTTCGTATTCGTTATTGCCACCCTGATCGTTCCCCAGCAGCTTGGCGTACTGCCAACCTATGTCATTATGGCCAAGCTTCACTGGATCGACAGCTTCAAGGCGCTGATTGTTCCGGCTATGGTCAATGCCTTCGGCATCTTCTGGATGCGGCAGTACATCTCCTCGGCCGTGCCTACCGAGCTGATTGAAGCCGGACGTATTGACGGAGGAGGCCACTTCCGGATTTTCTGGAGGATTGCCGTTCCGGTCATTACACCCGCGATGGCTACCCTGGGTATTCTGAATTTCATGACGGTATGGAATGACTTCTTCTGGCCGCTGGTGGTCTTGAAGAACAAGGAGCATTTCACGATTCAGATTGCATTGCAGCAGCTGTTCACTACACGTGACGGTCTTGATTACGGGATGATTATGTCCGCTACCTTCACGGCCACGCTGCCGCTGCTGGTTGTCTTCCTGCTGTTCAGCCGCTGGGTCATTGCCGGACTGACTTCAGGTGCCATCAAGAGTTAACTGTCTGTCTATTCAATAAGTAAGAGGATTTACAGAATGCTGTGAAGAATAATAATCAAGTGGAAACGGTTTTGCCGTCCTTTACAAGGACGGCATTCGTTTCAGCGAGAAATAGAAGGATAAGTTATCGTGTGAAACCTATGAATTCTTCTATTTGGACAGAGACCGCAGGAGGAAGGGACCCGTCATGAAGCTCCGCCGCAAAATCTTGTTCGCTATTATTCTTCTTGTATTCATTCCCGTGATTGTCATGGGGATTGTGACGTATGTGAATTATTCGAATGCTATGGAGAAGAAATCAAGTAATTTCTACTGGATCTCCCTGCTGGAGACGGACCGCAAGCTGAAGTTCGCCCTCAGTGAGATTTCATCGATCACCAATTCAGCTATTACGCAGCCTGCGATCCAGCAGTCGCTGAAGCAGCAGAATTTCGTCCTCACCTATGACCGCAAGCAGGAAATCAACAACCTGCTGATTAACCATCCGATGATCACCTCGTTCAGCCTGTACGGGAAAGACCGGCTGTTGTACCAATACAATGCGCCGATGTCTTTTGCGGATATGCACAAGCAGGTCTGGTTCGGAGCCATGGAGGCTGCCGAAGGGCGTCCTGTCTGGTCCGGTCCCGGAGAGAACGGCTCGGCCAGCGGCGATAAGCCGGTGCTGGTCCATGCCAGAGTGATTAAGGACTATTATTCGCTGGAGGATATCGGCTATCTGGTTGTATATGTGAAGCCGGATCTGCTTGATCAGATTTTCTGGGAGGCTGCGACCCTGAAGAAAGGGGATATCCTGCTGGTCAACAAGCAGGGCAATATCGTCTTTAACAAGTCCGGGGAGCATATCGGGGAACGGACGGATTTTCCTTTTTTGCAGGAGAATTATAACCAGGAGCAGGACTATTACATTGATAATTATCAAGGGGAGCGGTCACTGATCACTTTCCTGCCTTCACATAACGCGGACTGGTATCTGGCGGCCATTACGCCGATGAACCTGATCTCCTCTGAATCGGTCTCCATACGCAATATTGCGATTATTCTCGGCATGGTGTCGCTGCTGTCGGCCTTCCTGTTCGACCGTTATTTCATCCGCAGGCTTGTCCGCAGCATTAACAGCGCCGTGAACGGCATGAAGCGGGTCAAGCAGGGGATCTTCACCCCGATTCCGGTACCGCTGCGGGCCAATGATGAGAGCGATTCCCTGATTGACGGCTTCAACCGGATGAGCTCGCAGATCAATGAGCTGATTGACCAGGTCCAGACCGAGCAGGGACGCAAAAAGGAAGCGGAGATGCAGGCGCTGATGGCCCAGATCAACCCGCATTTCATCTATAATTCACTGGAATCGATCAACTCTATGGCGGTGTTGGCAGGCAACCGGGATATCAGCAAAATGGTCATCTCGCTCGGCCGGCTGCTGAGGATCAGCATCAGCCAGAATCAGGAGCTGATCCCGCTGCAGATGGAGTTCGAGCATGTCCGCCATTACCTGGATATCCAGAAGTTCCGGTTCGAGGACAAATTCTCCTATGAGCTGGACTTGCCGGAGCCGCTGAAATACGTGATGACCCAAAAGCTGATTGTTCAGCCGATTGTGGAGAACGCTTTGTATCATGCCATTGAGCAGATGGAGGAGCACGGGACCATTACAGTCACCGCCCAGGAGAACGGCAAGGATATTATCATTATTGTGAAGGATAACGGGCCGGGCTTCGATCTTGAGGTGCTGATGAGCCAGTGGAACAAGGAGCGGAGCAATCCCAAGAAATACAGCGACAGCGGGGTTGGGCTGAAAAATGTGCATGAGCGCCTGAACATCCGGTTCGGCAATCCCTATGGCATTCTGGTCTGCTCCTCACCGGGCTTCGGATCAGCCATCTGCATCCGGATTCCGAGGATACAGCCGTCATGAGAGGGAGAAGCCAAATGAAAGATCAGCGACATGTGCTCCGATGGTTGACCAACTGGGGATGGATTCTCCTCTATATTGTGCTGATGTCCGGCGCCGTATGGTTCATTATGCAGGAGGACCGGGAGCAGATTGAGGATACTTCGCCCGAGAAGATCACACTGACCTTCCGGCATTTCTGGATCAAGGAGCATGACCGGCCGCTGCTGGCGATCTTCGAGGAGGTTGTGCGCAGCTACCAGGAGAGCCATCCGAATGTGAAGGTGAACTTCGAGGGGCTGGACCAGAATATCCACCGGGAGCAGAAGCTCAAGAGTGAGATGGTAACCGGCACACCGCCCGATATGTTCGTTCTGTTCGGCGGAGCGGAGATCGAGCCCTACGTGCGTTCAGCCCGGCTGATGGATCTGACCGATTTCACTGCCCAGAACGGTCTCAGCAACCAGTTCAAGGATCTGCATCTCTGGACGTTCAACAATCATATCTACGGACTGCCTATCGAGGGCAATGCGGAACCGCTCTATTACAATAAAAAAATCTTCACCAAGCTAGGCATTAACACTCCGGCTACGTTGGCCGAGCTGGATACGGTGATGGCGAAGCTGAAGGCAGCGGGGTATATCCCGTTTGCGCTGGGGAACGAAGACCGCTGGCCTGCGGGGATATTCGCCCATTATCTGATGGACCGCTACGCCGGACCGGAGTTGATTCAGAAGCTGGTTACTGGCGAGGATATGTCGAGCTTCCAGAACAGTGGCTACCTGGAAGCGTTCCGGCATCTGAACAGATGGGTGAAGGCAGGCTATTTCAGTGAGGATTCTAATGATACCTCCACCGAGGGTGCGGTCCGTCTGTTCACTGAAGGCAGGGCAGCCATGTATCTGAACGGCAACTGGGATATCAATTTATTCTCGGGGGACAATGCCCCGGACGATTTCCAGAGCCGGGTTGGAGTCATTCCCTTCCCCGCGCGGGAGGCCGGCACAGAGCCGTCTATCGCCGGAGGGTATACGATTGGCATCGGGCTGTCTTCGAGCCTCACCGGAGCGAAGCGGACAGCGGCACTTGAATTGATGAAGGGCTTCTATACGAAAGAGATTCAGACGCGGATTGTCTATGAGGGTCTCCGGATTCCGTCGATGCGGATTGCATTTGACCCGGAGAAGACCGGACCGGTCTTTGCCCAGGTGATGGATATGATGGAGGAGAATGAGCAGAGCTTCGTCCCGTATGACAATCTGTTATCGCCTGAAGTGAAGAAGACCTTCCTCAGTGTCATCGAGGAGATGATTGACGGAGGGCTGCAGGCGGAGCAGGCCTTGCAGCAGCTGCAGGATGCGTCCAAGCAGTATTGGAATCTGATCCGGAGTTCTTCGGGTCAATAAGCCTGGGGGTGTAAGTGATGAAGGAGCAGCAGGAGAAATATAAGGTACTGCTCGTAGATGATGAGCCGATTATACTGCGCAGCCTAAAGGTTGCGATTCCATGGGATGAGCTGGGCCTGAGCATTGTGGGGGAAGCGAAGAACGGGGAGGCCGCCTTGCAGCAGATTCAGCAGACCGCACCACACATCATTATCAGCGACATCCGCATGCCGGTGATTGACGGGATCACGCTGATGAAGGAGGTTCTGCCGCGCAGCGCCAAGTTGATCTTCATCTTCATCAGCGGCTACGGGGAATTCGAATATGCCAGGGAGGCCCTGCGGCTGGGGGCCTTTGATTACTTGCTGAAGCCGATTGACCATGACGAGCTGGTGGAGATGCTTAAGCGGGCCAGGGAGCGCCTGGACCGCCAGAAGGAGAACGAGCAGCTTATGCTCTCGGTGCAGACCCTGTCGCTGCTGGCCCGCGAGCGCATGCTGGCCGAATTCACGCTGGGCAATCCGCGGCCGCTGCAGCACCTTGCGTGGCTGGAGAACAGCGAGCTGGAGGGAGAATACTTCATGGCTGTGGTCCGTCTGGACGACTACGCCGCCTTGACGGCGAAATGGAGCGCCGAGGAGAAGCGTCTGTGGCTGTTTGCTGTGCGCAATATCCTGGAGGAGTGGTCGCTTACGAACGGGGCATTGTCCATCTTTCCCTTCTATAACGGGGAATGGATTCTGCTCTTCCCGGCCACTCTGAATGATGGCAAGCGGGAACTCGGGGAGCAGCTTATAGCGGGAATCAAGCGCTATTCCAAGCTGAATTGCTCTGTCGGCATCAGCAGAAGCACCAGCGGGATTGATCAGCTTAGCACGGTATACCCGTTAGCCTCCCAGGCGCTATACCAGCGCTTCTATTCCGGCCAGGCCGGTGTCTTCCTGGAAGAAGAGACAGCAGCGGCAGGCAACCGCGAGGTGCAGTATCCGAAGGAGCTGGAGCTGTCGCTGATTGAGAGCATCCGTACTCTGAATATGGAGCGGATGCTGACTCTTTTTGACGAGATGTCCGTATTCATTGAAGCCCAGAGCTTGCCCCAGCCGCTGGCGGAGCGCCTGATGATTGAGATGAGTGTGGTGCTATACCGGCAATTCGAACATCTGAATACGCATAATGACTGGTCCATTGAAGGGCTGTTCAGCAAGCTGAACGGACTGGGCACGTTGCCGGACATGATGAATGTCCTGAAGACCACCTTCCGCGACTGGCTGGAGCAGAGTCATAAGACCGCAGCCCGGGAGGACGGCCGGAGCATCATTGAGAAGGTCCAGCGGTACATTGAATCCAATTACCATAAGGATCTCAGCATCGAGGAGGTATCCGAGGTGGCCGATCTCAGCATCAGCCATTTCTGCACTCTGTTCAAGCAAATCTCCGGCTACACGTTCCTCGAATTCGTCACCCACTGCCGGATAGAGAACGCCAAATACATTCTGCGCAGCAGCAATGTGAAAGTGTATCAGGTCGCGCCGCTGGTCGGCTATCAGGACCCGAGATACTTCACCCAGGTATTCAAAAAAGCGACCGGCAAGACGCCCACAGAGTACCGTGAGGAGCATGTGAAGCAGGCTTAGCAGACCGGCGGGCAAGAAGCTGAGTAAACGCAGGATATACATAAAGGCCGGATAAGGAATCGGCCTAAGAGTCTGAGTAACTAAGAATCTAAGCACCTAAGCGACTAAGCACCTAAGCTAATGGGTGCTTTTTTTGTCGTTCAAGGCGTTAATGCTGATTAATTTGCTACATCCTTGAAGAGCGGGATTAATCAAGAAATCTGGTGACGGGCAGCGGCCGGAAGTCCAAATGCTCACCGCAGTGACGGCGAAGCTTCAAGTTCAAAACTTAAGTGCGTCTTATATAAGTGGAAAAACTCCAACTCTTTCAGCCGAAATCTTTGGAACCGGTGAAGCAGTTGGATAAACGACACTTACTGGAAGCGAAATTGGAGCTTTAGCGGAATGGGGTCGAATTAGATGACAAAAATCCACTTAATCTTCTTGCGGAAAGAAAAACGGATTTATTAAGTGTATAAAATCCAACTAAGGTGGCGAACAGGGGCTGCTTTTCGTTCATCATTACTGCTTCTGTATTGGAACGATTAATCATGCTACTATAAGTAATTAATAGACGAATGATAATATTATCCTTAAAAATATAGACAAATAAATAAAACATCTATATATTAATAAACAGATTAGATGTTTATCTATTTAGTCTATTTTGAATGATGGAGGATGTTAACGTGTTAAGTAACAAGTATGTACGGACGATTATGCTGTCAAATGTGCTATTGCAGCTCGGGGTGTGGGTGCGGAATTTTGCGATTCTGCTGTATGTTACGGAGATTACGCACAATGATCCTTATTATGTCTCGCTCATTTCGGTGGCTGAATACGGCCCGTTGTTTCTGTTCGCCATCATCGGGGGAACCTTCGCAGACCGCTGGCGACCCAAACGGACCATGATCGTAAGTGATTTGCTGTCCGCTTGCTCAGTCTTTGCTGTGTTGTTGGTGGTGCTGTCGGGCTCATGGAGGGCCTTACTGTTCGCAACGCTGGTATCTGCCATCCTGTCCCAGTTCTCACAGCCTTCGGCGATGAAGCTGCTTAAGCAGCATGTGCCTGAAGAGCAGCTGCAGAGTGTAATGGCCATGTTTCAGTCGCTTACAGCCTTCTTCATGGTCATTGGTCCGGTGATCGGCACCTTCATCTATAGTCATTACGGCATTGAGGCCTCACTTGCTGTGATGGGCGGGGTGTTCATCGGCTCGGCGCTCATTCTGGTCAAGCTGCCCGCTGACCGGATGGAGGAGACCGGACAGGCCCGCAGCGGGTTCCTGGCGGAGATGATATCCGGACTGAATTATGTGCGTGCAAGCCGGGTACTGAAGAACCTTGGAGTAACGTTTGCCTTCGCCGGGCTTGCCGCCGGACTGGTTCAGCCTCTGGGTGTCTTCATCATTATGGAGAATCTGGGCAGAGACAAAGGCTTCCTGCAGTGGGTGATGATGGCGAATGGAGCGGCGATGCTGCTGGGTGGAATGTTTATTATGAGTAAAGGCAAAACTATGAAGCCGCAGACAATGTTATCCCTAGGCCTGCTGATCAGTGCGGCAGGAACGGTAGGGGTAGGCTGGTCGCATCACACAGCGCTCACGCTGGTGCTCCAGACGGTTAGCGGATTCTTTTACCCTTGTATTCATATCGGTATCAATACCCTGCTGCTCCGTCACACAGAGACTGCTTATATGGGCAGGGTGGGCGGCATTATGGGGCCGATGTTCATGGGCTTCATGGTGATAGGAATGTCTGTAGCCGGCTACGCAAAAGGCACGCTCTCCCTATCCGCAGTCTTCACCGGGAGCGGCATACTGTTCCTGATTGCGGTGCTGATTCTGCTGCCGCTGCTCAGAACGAAGGAGGCGGGCAGACAAGCACTCCAGAGCCGACTATGACATTTGTCATACATCAGAGTTGATATTTATGACTTACGGGGATGACACTTCTTTCTTTATACTGGAAATATAAGAAGTATCCTTCAATGGATGCATCCGAGGAGGAACCGATCCCGATGACCAACAACCAGATACCCCAGCTCTCTACATTGAAGAAAAGCGTAGCCCCTTACGAGAAAACAGACCTCAACACGAGCATAAAACAGCTCATTAATACGCTTGGGCCGCTAGTGCTATTATGGACCGCCGCTTACTTAAGCTTATCCGTGTCCTACTGGCTGACGCTGCTGTTCGCTATTCCGGCTGCCGGCTTTGTCATCCGCACCTTTATTATTTTTCATGACTGCTGTCATGGGTCGTTCTTCAAGAACCGCAAGGCCAATGATATTGTCGGCACCATCACCGGTGTGCTTACCCTGGTCCCTTACCGCCAGTGGAAGCACAGTCATTCGATTCATCACGCCGGAAGCAGCAATCTCGACAAAAGAGGTATCGGGGATATCTGGATCATGACGGTGGATGAATATGTGGCTGCCAAGCCGCTCCAGCGGCTCTATTACCGGATCTACCGTAATCCGCTGGTAATGTTCGTCATCGGACCGATTGCCGTATTCCTCATCCAGTACCGGTTCAATGCCAAAGGGGCAAGACGCAAGGAACGGATGAATACGTACCTGACCAATGTGTCCATTGTGGGTCTATATACTGGAATCATTCTGCTCATAGGCTGGCAGGCGTTCCTGCTGGTACAGCTGCCGATTGTGTTCGTATCCGGCTTCCTCGGCATCTGGCTGTTCTATGTACAGCACCAGTTCGAACATACTTACTTCGAGCATGATGAAGAGTGGAGCTACGTGAACGCCGCTGTAGAAGGAAGCTCTTACTACAAGCTGCCGAAGCTGCTACAATGGATTACCGGCAATATCGGATTTCACCATGTGCATCACTTGAGTCCGAAGGTGCCGAATTATAATCTGGAATTGGCTCACAATGCCAGCCCGCCTTTGCAAAAGGCAACCACCATTACACTCAGCACCAGTCTCGAAGCACTGAAATACCGTCTTTGGGATGAAGAGCATAAGGTCTTCCTCAGCTTCAAGCAGTTGAAGCAGCGGTTGCGGAAGAGTGAGCCTGCCGTGAAAGAGGGGCTGAAGGTAATCAAACCGGGGTTCCAGAGCGAATAGAAGCGGTAACATGATAACATGCAGAAAGACAGATCCGGGGAGCAGGATGCCGGGTCTGGTCTTTCTTTTTAGAATACACACAGGTTGTTTCGAAGGAAGTTTTCGGTCGGAGGTTGGTTTATGTTAAAATGGGGGTATAAACTTGCTGGCAAAAAGGATGGCTAACATGCAGAAGTGGCATCATATTTTTCATAAAAGTACGGGACTAAGCCCTTATGTATGGGTTGTTTTTTACATTCTTCCGTTCTATTTCATCTTCCGATCCTCCTCGGCGGACCGCTGGGTGTATGGCATCCTGATGATTATGGTCTTCTTCGCCTGCTACGTGCTGTCGTTTAAGTCCAGGGGCTGGGTGGTCTATTTCTGGACCAGTGTGCAGATGATAGTTTCTGTTACGATGACGCTGCTGTTCGGGTACATGTACTTTGCGCTGTTTCTGGCTTTTTTTATCGGGAATATTCAGAAAAGAGCGGCCTTCTTCACCCTCTATCCGATCCATCTGCTGACGACGATTGTAGCCATTAACTATGAGCTGATTATGCGCAATCCCGTATTCCTCTCGCAGCTGCCGTTCGTGCTGGTCAGTATCATTGCTGTGGTGCTGCTTCCGGTCACAACCTATAACCGCAATAGGCAGGATAAGCTGGAGGAACAGCTGGAGGATGCCAACAAACGGATCTCCGAGCTGGGCATCATGGAAGAGCGTCAGCGGATCTCCCGGGATCTGCATGATACGCTGGGACAACGCCTGTCACTGATCGGACTCAAGAGTGACCTGGCCGGCAAGCTGATCACCAAGAATCCGGAACAGGCCATGATCGAAATTAACGATGTCCGTGTAACCGCCCGCAGCGCGCTTAAGGAAGTCCGGGAGATGATCACACAGATGCGGGGCATCCGGGTTGAAGATGAGCTGGTGCGCATCCGGCAATTCCTCCAGGCGGCGGAGATCGGTTATATACTGGAGGGTGATCCCGTTCTGACCAATACCTCGCTGATTACCGAGAATGTGCTGAGCATGTGCATGAAGGAGGCGGTAACCAACGTGGTGAAGCATAGCGGCGCCTCGCTGTGCCGGATACAGATTGAATCTTCACGGACCGATCTGGTCATCAAGGTGAAGGACAACGGCGGAGGGATTGAGGGGACCAAGCTGTATCATAAGGGGCATGGTCTGCAGGGAATGCGGGAGCGGCTTGAGTTCGTGAATGGTTCGATGGAAGTGATCCAGGATGAAGGAACTACACTAGTGATTAAGGTGCCGAATGCGTCGCAGCAGCCGGACATGGAGGTGAACGCGCAATGATATCAATCGTGATAGCCGAAGACCAGCGGATGCTGCTGGGAGCACTGTCGGCGCTGCTGGACCTGGAGGAAGACATGCAGGTAGTCGGCAAGGCGGGCAACGGGGAAGAGGCTGTGAAGCTGGTGAAGCAGCTGCAGCCGGATATCTGTATTATGGATATTGAAATGCCGGCTATGACGGGCCTGGAAGCGGCAGAAGCCCTGAAGGGGGCAGGCTGCAAAATCATGATTCTGACCACGTTTGCCCGGGCAGGGTACTTCGAGCGTGCGGTCAAGGCCGGAGTGGATGCCTATCTGCTTAAGGACAGTCCCAGCGAGGAGCTGGCGCTGTCGATCCGCAGTGTCATGGACGGCAAACGGATGTACGCGCCGGAGCTGATGGATGAAGCCTACAGCAAGGAAGCGAATCCGCTGACCGAGCGGGAGAAGGAAGTGCTGGGGCTGATTGCCGACGGCAAGAATACGAAGGAGATCGCCAGCCAGCTCTATATCACCACCGGTACGGTCCGCAACTATATCTCGGTCATTCTGGACAAGCTGGATGTGGGTAACCGGATTGAGGCGATTACGCGGTTTAAGGAGAAAGGCTGGTTCAAATAAAATATCCCTGCGGGGAAGCAGGAACGGCAGCTGTCTTTTAGGAGGGCTGGCCGTTTTTTTGTTCGACTTTTGTTCGATTATAGAGTTTACATAAACCGCTTAGAACGGAGCTTGACCAGAAGCGAATCTAGGACCTATCACCCATTTTTCATCTGAAAGCGGTTACTCTATTGGATCGGACGCTAAGATTTGTTAAAATAAATGCAAACATATGATCTTATTTGTAGTCGTTTCATGTGAAGCTGGGTAATAAATACTTGTGCCCCGTATGCACGTTCATTCATTCTGCTTACATCCTAATTCAGCCGGGAGGAATCTAATTTGCCAGAGCTAACATCCACGTACGTCGATTCACTTGCACCCAATGCTGCTGCGATCAAGAACGGCCAGGGGCTGGTCCGCAAAAAGAGCTTTGTGGAGCTCCATCAGTCGGAGAACGGAGAGCTATTATTCGGAAAATGTGCCGGAAGCGGCAAAACGCCCTATGAGTGCTCAGTGGACTTCATCGCACCAGACAGCCCGGTCTTCCGCTGCAGCTGCCCCAGCCGCCAATTCCCCTGCAAGCACGCACTAGGTCTGCTGTATGCCTATACCGAAGGCCAGACGTTCACACCTGCCCCGGTTCCCGAGGACATCGCATCGAAGCGCGAGAAGGCGGAGAAGCGGGAAGAGAACAAGGTGAAGCAGGCGGCTGAAGGAGCAGAGTCCAAGCCGAAGAAGGTTAACAAATCCGCCCTGAAGAAAAAAATCAACGCGCAGCTCGAAGGGCTTGACCTGCTGGAGAAGCTGGTACTCTCCTTCGTGCGCAGTGGCCTGTCCACAATTGACAAGTCTGCGGCCAAGACGCTTCAGGGGCATGTGAAGCAGCTCGGGAACTATTATTTGTCCGGGGCGCAGATTGAGCTGCGCCGCTTCGCGAATATGATGTTCAGCGGCAACGATCAGGAGCAAAACTATACATATGCGGTGGAGCAGCTGACACGGCTACACGCATTTATCAAGAAGGGCCGGACGTATCTGCTGGCCCGGAGCGAGGACCCGGAGCTGGCGCTGGATCATGAATCCACCATTGATGAATGGCTGGGCCATGCCTGGCAGCTTAGCGAGTTGAAGGAATACGGGCTGGTGAAGGAGGGGGCAGAGCTGCTGCAGTTATCCTTCTACAGCTACAACGATGCGGCCCGCCAGGAGTTCGTAGACCTTGGCTTTTGGCTGGATCTCTCTGCGGAAGCCGGGGAGATCCGCCGGACCTTTAACTACCGCCCTTACAAGGCGGCGAAGCTGATGCGTGAGGAAGACAGCTTCTTCGACATTGCCGTGGTTCCACAGCTGTACACCTATCCCGGGGATATGAATGCCCGGATTAGGTACGAGTCCATGTCTTCAAGACCGGTGCAAGGCACGGATCTTGAGCGGGCGGCCGCCAAGGCTCACCGTTCATATTCGGAGGTCTTCAAGAAGGTGAAGAACCAGATCAAGAACCCGCTGAGCGACAAGCAGCCGGTCATGCTGCTGCATGCCGCAGCTCTGGGCGTCACAGAGAACGGCCAGTATGTTATGACTGACGGGGAAGGCACAAGGCTCCTTCTGGAGGATATTCCGTCGATGCCGCAGGGCACAGTGGAGCTGCTGCCGTTCCTTCCGGCAGGCGCCCGCGAAGATTGTACAGTTCTGGTCATGTTCGAGCATGACCTGGACCAGGGACGTCTGCGTGCCCAGCCGCTAAGTGTCATTAAGGACGAAGAGATCGTTCGTCTGCTGTACTAGAGTAATTCAACATAATCCACAAACCTTTATTCATATGGGAGGACAATCCATGAGCACAGCGTTATTGCAGGAGCTGCATCAGGAATACAGAAGACTGTATATTGCCGGAAGTGAGCTGGCGGCCGAAGATTTCCGCCTGAAGCGGCTGCTTCCGCAATTTCAGCAGCTAGGCGAGCGGTCACCAGTCTTTAAGAAGTTAGGCGAGGGAATCACGGCACTGATTGAACCGGGGAGCCCGGACGGTCCTGCCCCGGGCATTCAATTGCAGGAGAATACCCTGCTGCTGGAGTCCGTTCTGTACACTCAGGGAACGACAACCGTGGACGGAACTCCCGGACCCTTGCCGGTCCGGAAGTTCACCCTGCAGACGAATCAGACTTACCGGAAGCTTGCGCCTGTGCTGGAAGCACTCACCACTACCGGAAGCGGCAGATATGAGATTGTAGTGGATGCGTATAAGGATGGGGTCTTCCAGGATCTGCGATTGCTGCCGCTGGCGGTCTCTGCGCTGAACGACCCGTATGCGGAGCTGGCGGAATATGCGATGAATCATATTCTCCCGTCCTACGGGCCGGTCATTGCCAGCCACCTGCTGGAGAGTCTTAATCTCTCAGGGGGAAGAAGTGAGGTCCGCAAACTGGAGGTAATCTGGAAGGTCGGTGCAGACGAATACCTGGATAAGATCTTCCACGCTGCCGAGAGTGGAAGTGAGGAGGTCCGCGCTGCAGCCATCAAATGCCTGGGCGGTTATGAACAATTCACGCCCAACCTGCTGGAGTGGTCCACTGACAAGAAGAAAGCCATCCGCGAAGCGGCCTATGCGGCGCTGGCGGCAGGCGGTACGTTACAGGGAGGGGAACGGCTGGTTGAGGCATTCATCCAAAAGAAGGACCGCGAGATTCTGGGCAGAGTGCTGGCGGACGGGCATTCCGCAGAGGTGAGTGCCCGTCTGGCGGCATTATTCATGGAGGAGCTGCAGGCAGCCCCGCAGAAAAATGACGGCGTGAAGCTGACAGACAAGATATGGAATGAGCTTCTTCCCTTCCTTACCGCTCTTCGCCGGGTACGGAGTCCGCAGCTGGATGAAATCTACAGCTATATCCTTCAAGAGTATCCCCGGTTCTCGTCACTGGGCTGGATTCCGCTTTTGGACCACGCAGCCTTGTATAAAGAGAAAACTCCAGACGGTGCTGCTCTGGCAGAGCTTGCAGAGCTGGAGAAGCGGAGCGTGCGTTTCCTGCCGCATTATTTCCATGCCGCCCAGCAGTCTATAAGTCCGAAGGAGCTATTCGACCGGTTCGCCGGCGGAACCTTCTTGGATAAACTCAAAGCGCTTGTGGGTAAGGAAGCCAAGGATGCGGCTCAGCGCTCCCAGCTGCTGATTAATACCATTGAGGATCAGGTTGTGGATATCCGCCGGAGGAATTATGAAGTAGAGTGGGATGCAGCGGGAATCAGACAGCCTTACAGCAGGGAGATGCTTCCGGTTGAGGAGATTGCCGCAGCTTGGGACCCCCGCTGGCTGGACTGGTTCATCCAGCACAATGCTGTGAATCTGGCCAGTGCCTTTGCCCGGCCGGGTCACAAGGGCGTGCGGAACTTTCTGGTTGATAAGCTGCAGGACCTGTCCAAACGCCGTGCCAGTGATTTCATTCCCAACATCTTCAAGGGACTGGAAAGGGCCGGGATGCCTGAGCCGGAGCGTCTGGAACTGTTGATGAGTGCCCTGGAGACTAAGAGTCCTCATAACCCGTATACCTTCGAATTGTATATATTTAAAATGATGGAGCGCTTCCCTGCCAGCTATGCCAGCCGTGTGGAAGCGGTTATTCCCAACTATAGATATGAATGCAAGCAGCAGCTGGAATATGTGCTGGACAGCCTGCGGAGTGCCAAGAATACCTGACCCTTATAACAGCTACCCTGTTCCTCGAAGCCATACATTCTTAACTTTAGCTTTTCACAAAACAGTTGCAAGGAGAGGTGTACATGTCAACAGAACAAGATCAGCTTCAGGATTACATGCGTCTGCCTGCCGAAATCCTGTACCAGGATGAGCTGGAGGCTCTGCGCAAGGAGGACACGGGACGTATTCCTGCCGGCTGGCAGATGTCTCCGCGCTCTGTTCTCACTTTCATTACTGGCGGTAAGGCGGGCAAGACCATAATTACCCCGAAATATATCGGTAACACCAGGCTGATCGAGATGGCGGTTGCCACACTGGTCACCGACCGTGCACTGCTGCTGATCGGAGAGCCGGGCACGGCGAAATCCTGGCTGTCCGAGAATCTGGCGGCGGCAATCTATGGCAACTCAGGCATGGTTGTTCAGGGGACAGCGGGAACAAGCGAAGAGCATGTACGCTATTCCTGGAACTATGCCATGCTCCTGGCGAACGGTCCAACGCCGGAAGCGCTGGTCAAGAGCCCGATTATGCGGGCGATGGAGGACGGCGGCATTGCCCGGTTCGAGGAAATTTCCCGCTGTGCTTCCGAGGTACAGGACGCGCTGATCTCAATTCTGTCGGAGAAGACGATCTCTGTGCCGGAGCTGGGCAAGGAGACCAGTGCCCGCAAGGGCTTCTCGATTATTGCCACTGCAAATACCCGGGACCGCGGAGTCAATGAAATGTCCGCTGCCCTGAAGCGGCGCTTCAATATCATTGTGCTGCCTGCGCCATCGGACCTTGAGACGGAGCTGTCCATTGTGAAGAAGCGTGTCGGCGAGATTGCCTCCTCCTATGAGCTGCAGGCTGCTGTTCCGGCGGATGAAGCGCTGCTTAAGGTGGTCACGATCTTCCGCGAGCTGCGCAGCGGCATGACGCTCGACAAGAAGGAGAAGGTGAAGACTCCAGCCGGTGTAATCTCCACAGCAGAAGCCATCTCGCTGCTGACGAACAGCATGGCTCTGGCGGCAAGCTTCGGGAGCGGAGAACTGACCGACGAGGATCTGGCAGCGGGACTGCAAGGGGCGATCGTCAAGGATGATGATAAGGATAAGCTGGTGTGGAAGGAATATCTGGATAATGTAATGAAGAAAAAAGGAGCGGACTGGCGCGGACTCTATCAAGCCTGTAAGGAGATGAACGAGTGAGCAGGGCAGCGGTTGCCGGCGTTCATGTCTTCGGAGTCCGGCATCTGTCTCCGGGCGGTGCCAGGCATGTCCTGGAATACTTGAACGAGCTGCAGCCGACCGCCGTGCTGATTGAGGGGCCGAGTGATGCAAGCGGAGAGATCCGCCATTTAACCCATGCGGTAACGAAGCCGCCGGTGGCTATTCTGGCCTTCACCGAGGATCTGCCCGTACGGACGGTACTCTGGCCGTTCGCTGTGTATTCCCCGGAATATCAGGGGATGAAATGGGCACAGGAGCATGGAGCACAGGCAGAGTTCATCGACCTGCCTTCCTCTGTAACGCTGGGGCTGCATGATGCGTTACGGCAGGATGCCGGCGGACGCACGGAGCTGAAGCCTGTGGCTGAAGAACAGGGGGAGCCGGCGGAAGAGGAAGTCAGTGAGCCGGAGTCCGTATACAGCCGGATTGCCCGGCTTGCCGGTGAGCATGACTATGATATGTACTGGGAGCGTAATTACGAGCATAACGCCAGCAGCGGCGCATACCGCGCCGCGATTCTGGCCTTCTCTGCCCAGATGCGGGAGCTGTCGGAGTCCACGGAGCGTGCAGAGCAGCCGCGGGAATATGCTTATAACGCGTTGCGCGAATCTTATATGAGGCGGAGAATTAAGCTCAAGATTGAAGAAGGGCATCTGCCGGAGAAGATTGTTGTGATCTGCGGTGCATACCACGCCGCCGCACTGGCTGATCTCTCGGAGGGAATGAGCGATACGGAGCTTGCATCATTGCCTACACGCTCTACCAAGCTAACGCTGATGCCGTATTCCTACTATAAGCTCTCCACTATGTCGGGTTACGGTGCGGGCAACGCGGCTCCGCACTACTTCCAGATGATGTGGGAGCTGATGGCCTCAGGCCGCGCTGAGGAGCTGCCCCATCTCTATCTCTCCTCTGTGGCCCGGATGGTGCGCAGAGCAGGGACACACCGCTCCACGGCCGAAGTGATTGAAGCGGTGCGGCTGGCAGAGTCGCTGGCGGCGCTGCACGGCGGAAGCGCACCTACGCTGCGCGATCTGCGCGATGCCGCACAGACCTTGCTCGGCCACGGTGATCTGGCCGTTATCGCCGATTCGCTGGCCCGGGTGGATGTCGGTACGAATATCGGAAGGCTGGCCGATGGCGTCAGCCAGACGCCGATTCAGGATGACCTGAACCGGCTGCTGAAGCGCTACAAGCTGGAGAAGTACAGATCGACTGTAGCCAGCGACCTGACGCTGGATCTGCGCGAGAACCGCCGGGTGTCAAGCAGTGAAGCGGCTTATCTCGATCTGCACCGCTCGGTGCTGTTCCACCGGCTGGAGCTGCTCGGCATCCACTTCGCCCGGAATGTGCCGAGCGGCCAGTCCGGGGCGACCTGGGCAGAGCACTGGGTCCTCCAGTGGGCGCCGGAGGTAGAGATTGAGATCGTGGAGTCTACACTGCTTGGCGAGACCATTGAGGTGGCGGCAGCCTACGTGCTGCGCGAGAAGCTGCTGGAATGCAGCTCTATCGCTGAGGCCTCTGCGCTGATTGTCACCGCCTGCGAATGTGCCATGACCACGCAGATGGAGGAGAGCAGCCGCGTGCTGCAGCGCCTTGCGGTGGATAGCCGCGATGTCGTCTCGATTGCCACAGCGGCCAGAGAGCTGGCCAAGATCATCGGTTATGGCGACATTCGCAAGGTGGATACGGCCCCGTTCGTACCGCTGCTGGAGGAGCTGTTCCGCCGGGGCTGCCTGTTCCTGCTGGATGCCAGCGGCTGCAATGATGAAGCGGCGGCGCTGATGATAAGTGCAATGAATGACCTGAATAACATCTCGCAGGAGCATAGCGAGATTGCGGATACAGCTCTGTGGCTGCAGGAGCTGCTGCAGCTGGCGCAGCGGGATGACCGCAACCCGCGGCTGTCGGGCTTCGCCTGCGCGATCCTGATGGAGCGTGGAGCCATCCCTGCCGGGGAAGTTGCGGCGGAGGTGTCGCGCCGCTTGTCTCCGGGGATACCGGCAGACCTCGGGGCAGGCTGGTTCGAAGGGTTGTCCATGCGTAACCGCTATGGTCTGTTGTCGCGAATGAGCCTGTGGGAGCAGCTAAATGACTATATCAACGCCTTGGAGGATGAGGAATTCAAGCGTGCGCTGGTCTTCCTGCGCCGGGCGTTCAGTACCTTCTCCCCGCGTGAGAAGACGATGATCGCTGAGCTGCTGGGTGAGCTGTGGGGCGTGAACACAGAGCAGGCCGCCGAGATTCTGACAGGAGAACTGAAGGAGGAGGAAGCCAAAATGCTGGATGATCTGAATGATTTTGACTTCGGGGATCTATAGATGGGTGAAGAAGAGCTGAAGGAAGAGCTGAAGGAGGATAATCAGAACGGCGCCCTTACACGCTGGCGGCTGATTCTGGGGCAGGAAGCGGAAGAGGCCTTGCCCGGCTATGGCCAAGGCAGCGGCCGGACGCTAAGTGAGGAAGAGCTGATTATGGATGCGGCACTGGCGGCTATCTATAATGAGACAGGCGCAGGCAAGGCAGAAGGGAGTGCCGCTGCCGCATCGAAGGGCAGAGGTGCAGGCTCGGGACATGCTGCGATTAACCTGTCCAAGTGGCTCGGAGATGTGCGTAATTTCTTCCCGGAGGATGTGGTCTCGGTCATTCAGACCGATGCGATGGAGCGCAAGGGCTGGAAGCAGCTGCTCTTCGAGCCGGAGCTGCTGGCGGCAGTGAAGCCGGATATCCAGCTGGTGGGTACGCTGCTGGCACTCAAGGGCAAAATCCCGGAGAAAACCAAAGAAACCGCAAGGATGCTGGTCCAGGCGCTTGTGGATGAGCTGGTCAAGCTGCTGGAGACCGATATCCGCCGTGCGGTTACCGGAGCGCTTAACAAGCGGCAGCATTCCCCTTTGCCTTCACTAAGCGGGCTGGACTGGAAACGGACGATTGAGCGCAATCTGAAGCACTACGATGCGGAGCGGCGGATGATTATCCCCGAGCGCTTCTTCTATTTCGACCGGGCCCGCCGCAGCAAGGAATGGACGGTCATTGTGGATATTGACCAGAGCGGCTCGATGGCCAGCTCTGTGATCTGGGCGTCGGTGATCGGCTCGATCTTCGCCAGTATTCCGGCGCTGAACACGCGTGTCGTTGCTTTTGACACCGAGGTGGTAGACTTGACGGAGCAATGTGCGAATGATCCTGTTGACATGCTCTTCGGCATCCAGCTCGGGGGCGGCACGGATATTCATAAGTCGGTGAAGTATTGCGAGCAGTTCATCGAGGAGCCGAAGAAGACGCTGTTCATTATCGTATCGGATCTGTACGAGAACGGTAATCAGGCCGGTCTGGTCCGGCGGATGCGCGAGCTTCGGGAATCCGGGGTGCGGACGATGACGCTGCTGGCCCTCTCCGATGAGGGTAAGCCTTCCTATGATGAACGGCTTGCCGCTCAGCTCGCCCGTGACGGAACCCCTTGCTTCGCCTGTACTCCGGCACTGCTGCCTGTCCTGGTGGAAGGGGCACTGAAGGGCCAGGAGCTGGGTGAATTGGCGAAGCGGCTGGGGATGACGCGGTAATTTTATTAGAAGAGGGAACACTTACTTTGTAATCACATATTGTGTAACATGCCGCTATCATTTATAATCGGTTATTAAAAAGCACCTTTCGCTAGGCGCTGCTTGAAAGGAAATGAATTTCTTATGTCGAGGAAGCTCAGAGCGGGTATTGTTGGCGGTACCGGTATGGTCGGCCAGCGTTTCATTGCACTTTTGGAGAATCATCCATGGTTTCAGGTAACGGCGATTGCGGCGAGCGCAAATTCAGCCGGCAAGTCCTATGAGGAGTCTGTTCAAGGCAGATGGAAGCTCACCACCCCTATGCCAGAAGCAGTCAAAGGCATTATGGTTCAAGACGCCTCCAAGGTAGAGGAAGTGGCTGCGGATGTGGATCTGATCTTCTGCGCCGTAGATATGAAGAAGGAAGAGATCAAGGCGCTGGAAGAAGCTTATGCGCGTACCGGAACTCCGGTGATCTCCAACAATTCGGCACACCGCTGGACACCTGATGTTCCGATGGTGATTCCCGAGATTAACCCGGAGCATCTGGAGGTTATCGCCCAGCAGCGCAAACGTCTGGGGACGGAGACCGGCTTCATCGCCGTGAAACCGAACTGTTCCATTCAGAGCTATATGCCTACTCTGAATGCACTTCATGAGTTCAAGCCTTCCAAGGTGGTTGTAACCACTTATCAGGCGATTTCAGGTGCAGGCAAGACCTTTACGGACTGGCCGGATATGGTAGATAACGTGATTCCTTTCATCGGCGGGGAAGAAGAGAAGAGCGAGCAGGAGCCGCTGCGGATCTGGGGTAAGGTAACCAGTGAAGGGATCGTACCAAGCGAGCAGCCGGTAATCACCACACAGTGTATTCGTGTACCTGTGGCTGACGGCCATATGGCGGCTGTCTTTGCCTCCTTTGAGCAGAAGCCTTCCCGCGAGGAGATTCTGGAACGCTGGAACAGCTTCCAGGGGCGTCCGCAGGAGCTCGGTCTGCCGAGTGCTCCTAAGCAGTTCATCACGTATTTTGAGGAAGAGAACCGTCCGCAGACCCGTCTGGACCGCGATATTGAGAACGGCATGGGCATCTCCGCAGGACGCCTGCGCGAGGATTCACTGTACGATTACAAATTCGTCAGCCTGTCCCACAATACGGTGAGAGGCGCTGCCGGCGGTGCGGTACTGATCGCCGAATTGCTTAAGGCCGAAGGATATATTCAGCCTAAATAAGCTACTCTATGCTCTTGGATAGATACCTGTTATGCAGCCTGCCGGAGGCTCTCCGCGCAGGCTGTTTGCAGTTGGACCTGACAATCCGCCCGAAATAATGGTAAGATAGAGTAATGTACGACGAAAACTGAATATTGACGGAGTGATATTGTGGCAAAAAGTAAAGGCGGCGGCACAGGCAGAGGAACAGGCAGCAAGGGCTGGACCCGCTGGAATAAGACGGCAAAACCCGTGAAGCCGGCCCGAAGCGGCCCTCCCGGAAGCCCAGGTGCCAAAGGAGCCAAACCGGCTAAGAGCAGCAGCGGCAGCAACAAAACCGGAGGCGCTAAATAAGCGGACATCTGCCCATTGATAATTACCAAATATAAGGGTTATAGGTTGGAGGCAACATCTGATGGCTATGTGAATCAGGTGTTCTTTCATATGTAGGACCTGAAAGCGGGTACTTCATGAGAATTAACAAATACATCAGTGAGACCGGTGTCTATCCGCGCAGAGAGACGAACCGGCTGATTGCCGCCGGAAGGATCACGATTAACGGGATGGTCTGTACGCCTGGAGCAAGCGTGGAGCCTGGAGATACGGTAGCTGTAGACGGAATTACTGTGACTCCAGACCGGGAGGAGCGGGTCTACCTGGCGCTGAACAAGCCGGTAGGCATTACCTGTACAGCCGCCCGGCATGTGGAAGGGAATATCGTAGATTATATCAACTATCCCTCCCGGATTTTTGCCGTCGGCAGATTGGACAAGCACTCGGAAGGGCTGATTCTGCTGACCAATGACGGGTCGATTGTCAACCGGATGATGCGTTCCGAGCATAGTCATGAGAAGGAATACCGGGTGAGCGTGGATAAGCCGGTCACGGAAGACTTTTTGGCGGAGATGTCAGCGGGTGTAGATATTCTGGAGACCCGGACCAAGCCATGCCTCACCCGGCGGATCTCGGATCAGGAGTTCATGATTATTCTGACCCAAGGGCTGAATCTGCAAATCCGCCGGATGTGCAAGGCGCTGGGCTACCGTGTGCTCCGCCTGGAGCGCATACGGATTATGCATATCACGCTCAGCGGTCTTCCGCAAGGGCAGTGGAGACGGCTGACGGAGGAAGAGCTCGCAGAGCTTCATGCCAGACTGGAAGGTTAGCCGCAGCTCACATACCAATGCAGGCTTCCGAAGCGGGCTCCCGGATGGGTATACAGGAAGTCATGCTACCACGACACGACATTTAGGAGGATTACATGCGGATTATAAGCTTATTGATAGCCTTAGCGATCATAGCGGGTTGCTCAAGAACAGGGGATGGCAGATCAGCAGATCCGTCTGCAGCGCCAACCGCTTCCCCGGCAGCGGATCTCTCAGCAGCACCTGGAGGGCATCAGGAGGAAGACGCGGCTGCCGCAGCGCTCGCGGAAGTGTCCCCTGAGATTGCAGATGAGTATTCGGGATTCGTACATATGGATGCGGTTCAGTTGAACGGGCAGATTTTTCAGGTGTATTACTGGAATAAGGGAGAGTTCAGCTATACACAGTTCGCCATCGTTAAGGAGGGCAAAATGGTCTTTGACAGCAAGAAGGCCGGGCTTACCCTGGAAGGCGGCGGCATTTGGAATGAGGAGGAGCAGCTCTGGGCTGAAGCCGTGGTGCAGAACAACCGGAATACCTTCTTGTTCAGTCTGATGGACAACCGTCCCGCGTACGCGTCTATTGTAGTCGAAGAGATCGACGGAACGATGCAGGTAACGGTTAACGATCTGTTCAGCGTGAATTATGAGGATGTGGATCAGGACGGGAGCGAGGATCTGCTGGCCAGCCCTTATCCGGGTCAATCCCCCCTGGGTCCGGCGCTGATGGGCATCTACCAGCTGGAAGGGACGAATTATGTGCCGGATAAGCTGCTAACCAAGCAATATGCGGTAGATCAGCTTCAGCTCAGTGAGCAGGAGTATAAAAACAATCCGTCCGAGCAGACCTTAGAGCAGCTGCTGAACGCCTACCTGATTCTTGGGCAGCGCAGTATCGCATTGGAACGGTTCGAAGAGTTCCATGAGTGGGCCGGACAGCTTGCCGGTGACGGCGGTTATGTGGACGAATATCAACGGCTGCTGCGCAGCACGGAGACGGCAGAACAAATCAGCGGCTGGATGGACAAGCTGAAGCCGCTGCGTACTACGCGATAAGCCGGACTGATCGCGGACAGGAAGAGAAGGGATTCCCGGAGCAGGTGATGCTGCTCCGGGAATCCCTTTTTATGTGCGGCCGCGCTATTGGCTTATGAATCTTCCCGCTGAAACTGCTTGTTGTACAAATCACGGTATACCCCATTCTCTGCCAGCAGGGAAGCGTGCTGCCCCGACTCCACAATTCTGCCGTCCTGAACAACCAGAATATTGTCGGCAGCCATGATGGTAGAGAGACGGTGAGCGATGACCATGCTGGTCTTGCCGCGCAGCAATTCATGCATGGCTTGCTGGATGTAATATTCCGATACCGTGTCCAGCGACGAGGTGGCCTCGTCCATAATGATGATGGGCGGATTCTTGAGCAGCACGCGCGCGATGGACATCCGCTGCTTTTCACCGCCGGACAGCTTGATTCCCCGGTTGCCGACAACCGTGTTGTAGCCTTCAGGCAGCTTCAGAATGAAATCATGAATAAAAGCAGCTTCGCAGGCGGCCGTCAGCTCGGCTTCCGTGGCTTCAGCGTTGGCATATAGCAGATTCTCGCGGATCGTCCCGTTGAATAGGTACGTGTCCTGGGTGACTAGGCCAATCTGTGAGCGAAGCGAATGCAGCGTGAACTCACGGATGTCCTTGCCGCCGATACGGATCACGCCTGAATCCAGCTCATAGAGCCGGGGAATCAGGTTGGAAATGGTGGTTTTGCCTGCTCCGCTGGGTCCGACCAGGGCAGTCAGTGATCCGGCGGCTGCCGTGAAGGAGATCCCGCTCAAAGCGGGCTTGTCCGGGGCGTAGGCGAAATTCACCTGCTCGAAGACGATGTCTTGTCCCTCAACCCGGCTTGGAAGAGCCAGCTTAGCATCCACAATCAGCGGGTCCATATCGAAATAGTCAAAAATCCGTTCAAACAGCGCCACCGAACGGTTCACATCCACATAAAGATTGGTCATCTGCATAACCGGAATATACAATCTGCTCAGCAGTGCCACGAAGGTGATAATTGCTCCAATGCTTAGCTCTCCCTGGATGAATAAATAACCCCCGTACAGATAAATCAGCATCGGCCCGATACTGGTGAAGGTGGTAAGGACCAGCATAAACCAGCGGCCGGCCATCGATTCGCGGATCTGCAGCCGTGTCGCCTGGGCGTTTACGGTCTGGAAGCTTGCCAGCGCGGTGTCCTCTCTGGTGAACAGCTTCATAAGCATGTACCCGCTGAGGCTGAGCGTCTCTTCAATGATCTGATTCTGCTCCGAGATCTTCTCCTGCGTCTCTTTGGCCAGCTTCCAGCGGACATTGCCCATTTTGCGGGTCGGCACGATGAATAAGGGAATGACCAGGATGCCTAGCAGCGCAAGCTTCCAGTTCATGATGAACAGGGTTAACGCTGTGGAGATCAGAATGAACAGATTGCTGGCACAATTGACGATGGTGCTGTTGAATACGCCCTGAATTCCGGCAATGTCACTGGTCATCCGGGTAATGACCTCGCCTTGCTTGACGCCTGAGTAGAACTGCAGCGGCATGCTCTGCAGATGGCGGTACATCTGGTTTTTCATATCATGGACAATATTCTGGGAGATAAAAGAGTTCAAATAATTCTGCAGCACACCGAGCAGTCCTGACACAACCGTTGTAGCCAGCGAGGCGGCAACGAGCAGAAAGAGCAGCTGCAGATTCTTGTCCGGGAGCGCCCGGTCAATGATCTGCTGAATCAGGATAGGAGGGAGCAGCCCCAGCACTGCGGAGATGCACAGCACGGTCATCACCAGCAGCGTCTGCTTCCAGTACGGAGCGAAATATTTGACGATGCGTAATAGCAGCGCTTTGGATATATCCGGCTTCGCCTCCTCCTCATCGAACTTTAATTTGCCATGCCCGAAGCCTCCTCCGGGTCCCATGGCTCTGAAGCCTCTCGACAATAGGGTCACCAGCTTTGCTTGAATTTTAGGGATACTATATATGTAAAAATAATCCTGCAACATGTCTATCATGGGCATTATACGCCTGGATTTTCCGGAAGTAAATGCTAAACTGGATTAGCCGGAATGAAGTGGAGAACGAGATTGCAGCCTTAAGCTTGGGAGGAGAGAAACAGAATGATTATTGTTGCACAGGGATATGAAAATAAAGGGCTCCGCTACACGGTGAGATCCGCCTCACCGCAAGATGCCCTCCAGTTGTCCGCGCTGAGGCTGAAGATCGACGGGGAGACGGAGAATTTAGACCGGGTTCAAGGGGAAGCATTCATCGGCCCGGAGGGCTTCGGGTCGCTTATAGCGGCGGATACGGCCAGCGGCACGAACCTGTTCCTGGTTGCCGAGGTTCAGGACAGGCTGGCGGGCTTCGCCAGATGTGAAGGAAGTCCGCTTCGCAGGCTGGCCCATCAGGCCGAGTTCGGAGTCGGGGTGCTGCAGGAATTCTGGGGATATGGAATCGGCAGGAGCCTGCTGGAGCAGTCTATCGGCTGGGCGGATACCATCAGTCTGGATAAGCTGAGCCTGAAGGTTCTGGAGAGGAATGACAAGGCGATCCGGCTCTATGAGAGCCTTGGCTTCGAGGTCGAGGGTGTCCTGCGCAGAGATAAGCGGCTGGCAGACGGACAATTCTATTCTACTATTGTTATGGGCAGATTACGCGGGGACAGAGGGGGTAGCGTAAGCCAAATGTAATCGAAAAACCGAACACAATGGAACTGGGCGGGTAGCGTAGGCCAAATGTATGCGGAAAACCGAATACAATTGGACTTGGTGCGCCACGTAAGCCGAATGTATGCGGAAAACCGAACACAATTGGACTGGGCGCGTCGCGTAAGCCAAATGTATGCGGAAAACCGAACACAATTAGACTGGATGCCCCACGTAGGCCAAATGTGATCGAAAAACCGATCATAATTGGACAGGGCGCGCCGCGTAAGCCGAATGTAATCGAAAAACCGAACACAATGTGCGTGCGCCCTGGTTAACGTTATATGTCGCCACAAAGAGACGGGTGGAAAAGTGAGGTACATCCTATGCGTGGCATGAGGCACCAGCATCGTTCCACCAACATTGTTCCACCCGCAGCGTGCCTGGTTTGAAATTATGAAGAAGAAGAAGTGATGAGCTGCGCGAATCTCCGCGTAGTCTCGCGTATATCCTCAGCTCCGGCAATGGCCGAGATGATGGAGAGACCATCCGCACCCGCCCGGATTACCGGTGGGGCATTCTCCAGAGTGATGCCGCCGATTCCCACCACAGGAATGCTCAGGCCGCTTCGTCTTAGCTCTTCTATGACAGTAGTTCCCCGGACGGCCTGGGCATCATCCTTGGACGAAGTAGGATAGACAGGACCGACTCCGAGATAATCGGCGCCGTCCGCGATAGCCTGCCGGGCTTCCGTCAGATTATGTGCGGAGACTCCGATGATCTTATGCTCACCGAGCTGCTCCCGGATTAACCGGGCAGGCAGGTCATCCTGGCCGACATGGATGCCATCGGCATCCAGCGCAGCGGCAAGCTCCAGATCATCGTTCACGATGAACGGGATGTTATAGGCCCGGCAGATCTGCCGGAGCTGTTGCCCTAGACGGAGCAGTGCGGCACCCTTGAGCGCAGCAGGACCCTTTTCCCGGAATTGGAACAGAGTGATGCCCCCAGCAGCAGCGGTTAAAGTGTCCTCGGGTGATTGGCGGCAGTTCACACTGCCCATAATGAAGTACAGCTTCAGCAGTCTGCGCATATCCTCGATGTCTATCCGTGTCATAGCGGTATCCCCCTTGATCTCATCCGGTTCCCATAAGCAAAATGATTTGTCGGCCCCTGCCCGGCCCCGATATTCAGACTATCCTCAATCGCCGCTTGAACGAAGGCCTTGGCGGTATGGACGGCTTCAGGCATGGAGCGGCCCAGCGCAAGACCCGCCGTCACCGCAGCCGAGAAGGTACAGCCGGTTCCGTGAGTATGCTTCGTCGCAATCCGCGGGCTGGACATATACTGGAATTCCCGTCCGTCATAGAGCAGATCCACTGCCTCATCTCCTGAGGAGTCATGTCCGCCTTTCAAGATAATGTACTCGGGTCCCATCTGATGAAGCAGTCTTGCCGCCTGTTCCCGGTCTTCCCGGCTCTCAATCTTCATACCTGTCAACATCTCTGCTTCTGGAAGATTGGGGGTGATGGCAAGCGAGAGAGGAAGCAGGCTTGTAATCAGCGCCTGTACTGCCTCCTGGAGCAGCAGCTGTGAGCCGCCCTTGGCGACCATGACCGGATCGATCACCAGCTTTTGCTGCCAGCCGTACTGCTGCACTTTACTGGCAACCACACGGATAATGTCACTGCTGAACAGCATCCCTGTCTTAATGGCATCCGGCGGCAGATCACTGCCGATCGAATCTAACTGGGCTGCAACGGTCTCCGGCTCCATCGGATAGACGCCCTGGACTCCTAAAGTATTTTGGGCGGTGAGTGCAGTAAGTGCAGACATGCCGTACACCCCCAGCTCCTGAAACGTCTTCAAATCCGCCTGAATCCCGGCCCCGCCGCCGCTGTCAGAGCCGGCAATGGTCAACGCTTTGCGTATGCTAGTCATCTTTTCCCCTCCTTTGCGGCGTTTTAGGCTTCGAGCAGCTTCAGCCGTGAGCGGCTGCTGTATTGCTCCGGGGTCACTAGTGACAATTGATTCAGGAACCCAATCTGGAAGCTGCCCGGACCTTGGGCTTCAGCCGCCTCAGCGGCAAGCTCTGCTGCCACGCCGTAGAAGGAGAGGGCCTCGGCAGCCGCCTCAAGCACCTCCCCGCCGCTTACGGCAAGAAATGCACCCACCACAGCACTGAGCAGGCAGCCGGTTCCGGTCACCCGGGTCAGGATGGAGTGCCCGTTGCTGGCGATATAAGTGCGTTTGCCGTCTGTAATGATGTCTTCCTTGCCGGTGATAATTACGACACAGTTCAGCTTCTGCGCTGCTTTAATGGCTAGAGCTACTACATCGCCCTCGCCTGCTCCGGCATCCACGCCTTTGCTAGCCCAGCTCTCCCCGGCCACATTGGCAACCTCGGCCACATTGCCGCGCAGCGCAGTAAGCTGTAGCTCACTGAGCAGCTTAGCTGTAACATCCGTGCGGTAGGCGGTAGCACCGGCTCCAACGGGATCAAGCACGAGCGGTACATGGTGGCGGTTCGCAGCCTTCCCGGCCTCGATCATGGAAGCGATGGCAGCCTCATTCAGTGTGCCGATGTTCAGCACAACCGCGCCGGACATGGCGGCGACATCCGCTACTTCTTCAATGGCATCGGCCATGAACGGCGAAGCTCCCAGGGCCAGAAGCCCATTAGCTGTGAAGTTAGCGACTACGATATTCGTGATATTATGCACCAGCGGATTCGCCTGGCGTACTTTGGACAGATAAGACATATGAATTCCTCCTGAAAGATGTAATTAAAAATTAATAAAAGCATTCTTAACATCCACTTCGGCAGCCAGCAGACCGTTCTCGCTCAGCCACTGGTTCACCTTCTCCCATGATGCGCTGTCCTGATAGCCGAAGGGCTGGGAACCGGCATCCATCAGCGGCAGCAGGATCTCCAGACTGCGCTTCTCAATCGCTTCATCCAGTGGAGCGGTATCCTCCTGATGGGCAAGCAGAAGCTTCAGTGCTTCATCCGGGTGATCGGCTACATACTGCTGGCCTTTTCTGATCGCATCCACGAACTTCTGATAATAGCCTTGCGAATCCTGCAGTCCTTGCTCACTGGCGACCAGCACCAGCTCATAATAGTCCGGGACCCCGTAATCCACAGGATTGAAAGAGCGGACCGGATGGCCTTGCTGCTCCAGAATCAGCTGCTCATGATTGATGAATCCGCCCATAATGCCATCCACCCGTCCGGTGGAGAGAGCAGGAATCAGCTCATAGCCGACATCCACCAGCTTGAGGGAGGAAGGGTCCCCGCCATCGCTTTTGACCATCGTGTTCAGCATGGCTTCATACAACGGGACGGAGGAATATCCGGCTTGCTTGCCGGACAGCTCTCCGGGGCGGGTAATGCCGCTGTCTGCGGCTACCATAAGATGATTCAGCGGGTGGCGCACCAGCGCGGCAATCGACTTGACCGGAATCTGCTCCCCCCGTGCCATCAATACCTGCGGCTGGTAACTGAGTGCCAGGTCCACCTTTCCCGCAGCAACAAGCTTCAGCGCATCATTGGTATCGGCCGGCATCTGAATATCAACCTCCAGACCTTCCTCGGCGAAATAGCCTTCAGCCTCTGCCGCATACAAAAAAGAGTGGACAGCATTGGGATACCAGTCGAGCATAATCGTCAGCTTATGGACTGCGCCTTCGGCTCCAGTCCCAGCTTCAGAAGTGGCTGTAGTCCCCGCCGAAGAGCCGGAGGCTGCCGGACTGTTCGTATTGGTGCAGCCTGCCAGGACGGGCAGCATACAGAGCAGCAGAGCAGACAGTAGAACGGTTGGCCTTGAAATCGCATGGTGCAGATAACGGAAATAGCGGATAGTAGTCATGAATAACGTCCTCTTTTCTTCAGAATAATCTTCTCCAGTGCGGCGACAGCCAGAAACAGCAGGATACCGAGCACGGATAACAAGACAACAGCGGCGAACATCTTGGCACTCTGGAGATTCCCTGCCATTCTGCGGCTGAAATAGCCCAATCCCTGGCTGCCTCCAAGCCATTCCCCGATGGTTGCACCGATCACACAGTACACAGCCGACAGCTTCAGTCCGGAGAAAAAAGAGGGCAGGGCCAGCGGAACGCCCACCTTCCCGAGAATCTGCCAACGGTTCGCGCCATATGTCAGCAGCAGCTCCCGGTAGGCGTCCGTGTTCTTGGACAAGCCGTCATAGGTGCCGATGACCACCGGGAAGAAAGCGGTCAGGAAGACAACGGCGACCTTACTCCATAGGGTGTAGCCGAACCACATGATGAACAGGGGAGAGAGCGCGATCAGCGGAACCGTCTGGCTGATGATCAGCAGCGGGTACAGCGCCTTGGCCAGCGGACTGAACAGGTGCATGGCGACTCCCAGCAGGCAGCCGCAGACCACAGACAGTGCGAAGCCCGTGAGTACCTCAAGCAGTGTAGCCGGCAGATGCACCCCGAATAACAGGCGGCGTTCCTCCAGCAAGGCCTTGCAGACCGCAGACGGAGCCGGAAGAATGAAGGAAGGAACCAGGCCCAGCCGCGCTACAGTCTCCCAGACTGCAAGCGTCAGCAGGGCGAGCAGGGAAGCCGGACCGTAATGCTGGAGCAATCTTCTAGGAGCGGCGGTTCTCATATAGCTTCAGCTCCAATTCCTGGCGCAGGGCGGCGAACTGCGGTTGATAGTTCAGACTGTGATGACGCGGACGGGGGAGACCGGCTGGGAATTCCTGCATCCCGCCGCCACTGCCCGTCATTAGATAGATTCTGTCACTGAGCAGCAGAGCCTCCTCCAGATCATGGGTGATGAACAGCACCGTCTTGTCCAGCTCCGCCCATAACTCGAGCAGCCAGCGCTGCAGTGAGCGCTTGGTAATGGCATCGAGCGCCCCGAACGGCTCATCGAGAAGCAGCAGGTCATTCCCCGCCGCCACGGTGCGGAGGACCGCCACGCGCTGGCGCATCCCGCCGGACAGCTCCTGGGGATAAGCCCCTTCGGTTCCCTCTAGGCCGAAGCGTTGCAGCAGGGTACGAATCTCGGCCACGGCGGCCGCTTTGGGACGGCTGCGCTTGAGTTCCCAGGGCAGCAGACAATTGTCCATTACGGTCCGCCAAGGCAGGAGGAGATCCTGCTGCGGCATGTAGGCCACACTGCCCAGCCTCTTCGCTGCTGTAGCGGACTCGGCTCCGTTCAGCGTAATCCTGCCGTTGTCCGGCTCCAGCAGGCCGGCGATGATTTTGAACAAGGTGCTTTTGCCGCATCCGCTTCCGCCTACAACAGAAATGAATTCGCCGCGCTGCACATTCATGGATAGCTCTGAGAAGACGGGTGTCCGGGACGAACCGGTCCCGAAAGCATAGGATAGATTGCTAATGTTGATCATAAGACTATGTACGAAACCTCCCCGGATTGAAATAGAACCTGCGCGGAGCACAAAAAAGCCCCATTCATTCCCGGAGGCAATGAATGGGGCGGAAGGTACAGTCGGCTGCGGCCCTGTGACGGGAACCACTGATACATTCTGCTCCACTTCCCTCCGCTGGTATGATCCAGATCAGGTTCAAAGGGTCCGGAGCTTAAGCTCCGTCTCAGTCGGCCGACTCCCCTAGTGAATAATATTGCTATTGAATTCGTAATTGCTACTTAATATACCACAAATTCCCCTCTTGTAAAGAGCAGGCGGTCAGCGCTTCGCCAGACCGGTCACGAACAAGGTGACGATGCCCCGGGAGATGTCCAGTTTGGAGGAGTGGTGCCGCTTTTGCTCATACAGGTACAGATCTGGGCTGAGGACAGAGATTAAGGCCGTGGCCGCAAAGGCAGGATCAATGTCAATAATCTCACCGCCCTCCGCAGCACGCTGCAGCAGCTCTGTCATCATCACCCCCAGCCGCTGAAAAAAAGGATGCTCAAACTGGGTCAGCTGCTTCTTACCGGTGAACTCGGCTTTGATCATATTCAGCAGCTCAGCATACTGCTCAATGAAATCGGCAATCTGCTCAATGCTGCTCTGCAGCTGAGCGAGAGCCGGAGCTTCACCGGCACTGGCAGCCACCTGCTGCTCCAGCCCGGACAGGAATTGATCTGCGCTGCCCTTCAGCAGTGCAGAACAGATCTCACCCTTGTCCGTGAAGCGGCGGTACAGGGAGCCTTGTCCTATGCCTGCCCGCTTGGCAATGCTGTACATGCTGACTGCCTCAAGTCCGCTCTCGGTGAACAACTGGCGTGCAGCTTCAAGAATCCGCTGTACATAAGGATCGGCGGACTCGGGCGGAGCGGATTCTTTGGCTTGCGGAGCTGAGCGCGGGAGCTGTGCAGCATCGGTGTCTGGCTTTTTCATGAGAACCCCTTTCAGAAATAAATCAGCGATTTACAGAAAAATAAATAAAAGAATTGACACAACGGACAATTGTCCGTAGACTATGAATTGCACTTACGGACAGTTGTCCGTTCACTCATTATATAGAACAATCTGCCCGCAGGTCAATGTAGAACGCGGACAGCTCAGGAGGAGAAGAGACATGGATCAGACCTTGAAGCAGGAAGCCGATTTCCGGCTGTCCAGCATTCTGGTTCCGCTGCTGGCCATTATTGCCGGAGTATTTATGGTTGTGCTGGACAGTACGGCGATGAATGTAGCCTTGTCCAGGCTGGTGGTGGATTTCAAGACGGACCTGCATACGCTGCAGTGGGTAGTTACCGGATATATGCTGGCTCAGGCTTCAGTTATTCCGCTGTCAGGCTGGCTGTCTGACCGGTTCGGGGCCAAGACGGTCTTCCTGACGGCGGTAATTGTGTTTACGATAGGTTCGATTCTGTGTGCTACACCAAGCAGCGCCGAATGGCTGATTGTTTTCCGGGTCATTCAGGGACTTGGCGGCGGCTGTGTGCTCCCTGTCGGGATGGCCTATGTGTACAGACTGGCTCCCAAAAGTAAGGTTGGCGTTGTCATGGGGATTATGGGCATTCCCGTCCTGTTCGCACCCGCTATTGGTCCGGTATTGTCGGGCTGGCTGGTTGAATACCATTCCTGGCGCTGGATCTTCCTCATTAATATTCCGATTGGCATCATTGCTGTGCTGATCGGACTGCGCAAGCTGCCGAATGCGGCGAAGAACAGCGTGCCCGGCATGGATAAGCTCGGTATGGTTCTTGGCCCGCTGGCGTTTGCTTCGCTCACTTACGGGGTCAGCCAGGGCGCGCAGAGCTGGACCTCTGAGAAGACGCTGATCGGGCTGCTGCTGGGCGCTGTGGCGCTGATCGCTTTTGTCATCGCTGAACTGCGCTCCAAGACACCGCTGCTGGAGCTGCGGATTCTGAAATCCGTTGATTTCACGACAGGGATCATCGTGCAGTGGATTGCCCAGTTCGGCTTATATGGCGCGTTATTCCTGCTCCCGCAATTTCTGCAGCAGGCCCGCGGCTTCGGCGCATTTGATACCGGCCTGACGCTGCTGCCGCAAGCGATCGCTTCCGGGCTGATGATGCCAATTGCCGGAATACTGTTCGACCGGATCGGTGTGCGCTGGCTCGTGGTCTGCGGTCTCAGTCTGGTCTCCGGTGCGTTATTCCAGTATTCCCATGTGGATCTTACCACGCAGAGCCGCGACCTGATCCTTCCGCTGATCATGTGCGGGGCCGGAATGGGTATGATGATGATGCCGATGAATACGCATCTGCTCAACAAGGCGCCAAGCCATCTGGTGAACCGGGTAACCTCGCTGACGAACTCGATGCAGCAGGTAATTACCTCGCTGGCCGTCTCGACGCTGGTTACGATTCTGACGGCAAGAACAACGGCGCGCGGTACCGAGATGCAGGAGGCCGCTGCCGCTGCCGGAAAGAGTACCGCAGGCGCTTCGCAGGATGCGCTTCTGCTGGCTAAGCAGACGGTATTGTCGCAAGGCTTCGCGGACACGTTCCACATTATGATGTTTGTCGCGCTTGGCGGTGCGGTCCTTGGACTGCTGCTGCGGCGGGGCCGCCATTCCGGAGCTGAGCGTTCCAAGGAAAAGGCGGCACCGGAAATCATGCACGTATAGCTATGCCCACACAGAAGCAGAGCTTGTAACATCCATAGAGCAGCGATTCTCCTTTTGCCGGAGGGTCGCTTTTTTTTGTTGATTTCTGTTCTGAATATCCTGATGCAGGAGCAGAATTTGGGGCAAGCTAAGCTATGGAAAATCAATACAATATAAATCCGATGCATATAATCGGAAAAAGTTATTGACGGAGGTAACACCCCGGTGTTACGATTCATTTTGTCACTAATTACGGTGCCTGAAGAGAAGAAGATACGAGAGGGGATTCATCGAATGAAAAAACTAAGTCTAACTATTATGCTGCTCCTGACCATGGTCACGGCTGCGGCTTGCGGAAGCAACAATACGGACAAGACAGCAACGGGCGGCAACACTCCGGCTGAACCTACGGCTGCGGCTACAGAGGGTGCAGCTTCCGGGGAGCAGAACAGCCTGGAAGCCGTCAAAGCCAGCGGTAAGCTGCGCATCGGAACTGAAGGGACCTACGCACCGTTCACCTTCCATGATGCAGACGGCAAGCTGACGGGCTTCGATGTCGAGATCGCCGAAGAAGTCACCAAGCGCCTGGGTGTGAAGCCGGAGTTCATTGAGACGCAATGGGATGGGATTTTTGCCGGGATGGATGCGAAGCGCTTCGATGTGATCTTCAATGAAGTCTCTATCACCGATGAGCGCAAAGTGAAATATGATTTCTCCGATCCGTATATTGTCTCCAAGGCTGTGCTGATCGTGCCGGAGGATAATCAGGATATTAAGACATTCGCTGATCTCAAGGGTAAAAAAGCCGGCCAGTCGCTCACCAGCAACCTCGGCAAAATCGCCACAGACAACGGTGCCGAGATCGTATCTACCGAAGGCTTCAACCAGGCGATTGATCTGCTGCTCTCCGGACGGATTGACGCCACTGTCAATGACGGCTTGTCTTTCCTAGATCTGAAGAAGCAGAAGCCGGATGTTAAGATCAAGCAGGTGGATGAGATTGCCGAAGGCTCGCATAGTGCCGCAGTCTTCCTGAAAGGGAATGACGAGCTGGTGCAGGCTGTGAACGAAGCACTGACCGCTATGAAGAGCGACGGAACCTACCTTAAGATCTCCGAGAAGTACTTCGGCACTGACGTATCGAAATGATGGATGACCGCCAAATACAAATATTTCTCGATTCATTGCTGCCTCTGTTCAAAGCAGGGGTGGCTTTTACCCTTCCGTTAGCACTGGTATCATTCATCCTGGGCCTGCTGCTGGCTGTAATTACGGCACTTGCCCGGCTGTCCTCCTGGAGGCTTCCGCGGCTGATCGCCCGCTTCTACGTCTGGGTGATTCGGGGAACGCCGCTGCTGGTGCAGCTGTTTATTATTTTCTATGGACTGCCCGCTGCCGGGATTGTGCTTGATCCGTTCATCGCCGCTGTCATCGGGTTCACGCTCAGTGTTGGGGCCTACTCCTCCGAGATTGTCCGGGCTGCCATCCTGTCTATCCACAAAGGCCAGTGGGAGGCCGCGTTCTCGGTGGGAATGAGCCGGAAGCAGGCTCTGCGCCGGGTGATATTGCCTCAAGCGGCCCGTGTGTCGGTTCCGCCGTTATCGAATTCTTTTATTAGCCTGGTTAAGGATACTTCGCTTGCGGCCAGTATTACTTATGTTGAGATTTTCCGAAAAGCCCAGCAGATTGTGGCGACCTCCTATGAACCCCTGCTGCTATATTGCGAAGCGGCGTTGTTCTATCTGCTGTTCTGTTCCGTGTTATCGGCGCTGCAGAATTACTTGGAGAAGCGGCTGGACCGGTATTCGGCCAGTTAAGGTTAAGGAGGCATACGCATGATTGAAATACGCGATTTACATAAGTCCTTCGGGCCGCTTGCGGTGCTAAAAGGTGTGGATCTCGCCGTTGAACACGGCCAGGTCATGGTCATCATCGGACCTTCCGGCTCCGGCAAAACCACGCTGCTGCGCTGCTTCAACCTGCTGGAGACCCCTGACAAGGGCAGTCTTACGCTGAACACGATTAAGCTGGATTTCACCCCGGGCGCCAAAATTCCACAGCGTACCGTACTGTCCCTGCGCCAGCAGACAGGAATGGTGTTCCAGTCCTATAATCTGTTCCCGCATATGACGGCGATCGGCAATGTCATGGAGGGACAGATCACGGTACAAAAGCGTTCCAAGGAGGAAGCGCGCAGCAAGGCGCTGGCACTCTTGGACAAGGTGGGTCTGGCAGACAAGGCAGATGCGTATCCGCATCAGCTGTCCGGCGGCCAGCAGCAGCGTGTAGCGATAGCCCGCGCCATGGCGGTCTCGCCGGAGGTGCTGCTGTTTGATGAGCCGACCTCGGCGCTTGATCCTGAGCTGGTCGGCGAGGTGCTGAAGGTCATCAAGCAGCTGGCCCGGGAAGGCATGACCATGGTCATCGTCACCCATGAGATGAAATTCGCGGCCGATGTGGCCGACCGGATCATCCTGATGGATAACGGAGTCATTCTGGAGCAGGGAACCCCCCGGGAGGTACTGGAGCAGACGAAGAACCCGCGCGCACTTCAATTCCTGAACCGGCTAAGCGGGGAAGAGTGATTGCGGGACGGAGTATATTAAGGCAGACCGGGAGGGGAGTCCTGGTCTGCCTTTTTATTGTTTTGTAGGAAATTATAGTTACTGTCCATTGCGGATATAGTGTACATGCGTAAAACCGAGTGCAAATGGCTGGTACAACAGTTCATGAGCTAATGTATGTGAAAAACAGTATACATTGTGCTCGCAAGCAGACATACGGTCTGAATATATGTGAAAAACAGCATACATTGTGCTCGCAAGCAGGCACACGGTCTGAATGTATGTGAAAAACAATATACATTGTGCCCGCAAGCAGGCATATGGACCAAATGTATGTGAAAAACAGCATACATTGTGTTTACGCGAAGATGAGGTGGTAGGCGAACGTAAACGAAGAAGTGCACTTGAATCCGTGTTTGTAACTCCCCTCTTAAACAGCGGAGCGGGCGGAATGATTGTAGAGAAGCGGAGCGTGCTCCTAAGCGTCGCCGTAATTTATACTCCATTACAAATACAATAAAAAAACAAGACTGCCCCTAGCCGTAACGGCTTCCGGGACAGCCTATTATCTATCATACGCGGATAAAGCGGTATGAACGAATCCAACTTTCCTTTACTTCTGTGTGCCGCCATCGCTAACGGACTTCAAGTAGTCCAGCGTGTTATATAGCATTACTGCTGCTTCAGCGCGGGTAATATTGCTCTTCGGATTGAACTTGCCGCTGGCATCGAGGGCAGTGATCTTGTATTTCAGCGCCCGCTGAATGCTGCCTTGATAGGAAGGGTCCAGCGCGTCTGCATCTGTAAGTTCAACTGGGACAAGATTGATCATCGGCAGGTTACCGGCCTTTTCCACGGCTTGAACCAGCATACTGGTATACAGCTCTTTGGTAATCGGCTTGGCCGGATCGATATTGGCCGGGATATTCACACCATTATAATGGGCATTGATGAAGGCTTCGGCGTACCAGGCATTGTCTTTTACTTTGGAGAAAAGCGCACTTGCCTGTGGTGCCTTATTGAAATCAATCGCTGCCAGGCTAAGCTGGAGACCGCCGGAGATAAACTGTATCCCTTGCGCTGTAGTTACTGTGGATGCCGGCAGAAATTGGGTGTCGGAGATTCCTTTGATCAGGCCCTGCTCCTTCAGAGAGTTGATCTTATCCTTACCGGTCACCTGGCCGATATCTTTGAAGCTGCTGCCGGCTGCGAAAATTTGTCCGCCAAGAGAGAAGGAAAGGAGGGTTACTGCTGTAATAGCTGCGATCGTGTTTTTTTTCATACTCATCTGAATTCCACCTCTATTATAGGGTTGGGCCGTTTGGCCTGTATCAACTCCTCTAACGTAATGAGATCAGAAAAGGTTGCAAGCGAATGAATCCCGGTCTACAGGTCCGGCCAGCTACATCATTTCCTGAAACAGCAGATTGCGGTAGGGGTACCGGCTGAATCTGGTCTTGAACAGCAGGGCTATTCCGCTTTCTTCAATCGTTACGGATTTCAGTGACGTTGTCTTCACATGGCTGCGGACCATCGCCCTTACCGCCCGGTTGTCCTTACGCCGGATGGCGGCAGCCATCGCTTCCGCGAAGCTCCGGTTAACCGCAAGCTCGCGGTACAACGGGATGATGGAACGCGCTATGCAGCGGTGGGCGTCTGTATTGAAGGTGAACTGAGCGGTTCCCGGCGGAATCGTCGTGCCATTGGTATAGAAGGCAACAGGCAGCGGGAAAGGGAAAGAGATGAAATAACCGATCCCGTTCGTTCCGTAATTCTCCGCATCCGCAAGTGCGGGGATACTGTGGAGCAAGCTGCCCATCAGGTCCAGGTCGGCAGTGACAATCGCGGTTGTCCATTGCCTGGCATAACTGCGGTTTCCGGCAATTTTCCGGTAGAACGGCAGCATGGCCGCAGCTACGCTGCGCAGTACACGGGCTGTTACAAGCCGCTGCGTCTGCTTAGGTTGTACTTTCGCCATCCGGATCATCCTCACTTTTTTACATATTCGTTTTAATATAAGCACTTATAGGTTTCATGTGATCTTGATATAGAGTATGGGGATAGCGGGCACTTCGGAATGGGCGGACCCGGTTTCGGCAGAAATATTATCTGTGCGTGGAGCGGCAGAGGGGGGGCTATTACGGGCAAGTGGTGTTATACTGGTGTCAGGACTTTTCTTTGACGGGCAAGTTTGTTATGCTTATATCGTAACGATTACTAATTATTCTGCGGGAATTGTTCTGCTTCCGGAAAGGTGGGAACCCGGGTGAACCGAGTGGCAAATATCAGCCAGCAGTTTGCGGCTCATAATTATAAGCTTACACCACAGCGTGAGGCGATAGTGAGGGTGCTGCTGGATAATGAGAAGGATCATCTAAGCGTGGAAGAGGTATATATGCTGGTCAAGCGCAGTTACCCGCATTTGGGGCTGGCGACCGTCTACCGTACCTTGGAGCTGCTGTGTGAACTTCATATTGTGCAAAAAATGAATTTCGGCGACGGCGTCGCCCGTTATGATCTGCGCGACGACGATCATGTGCATATGCATCATCACCTGATCTGCAATGTATGCGGTAAGCTGGAAGAGATCAAGGATGATTGGCTGGTGGAGCTGGAGGCGCGGGTAGCCCGTGAATATGGCTTCAGTGTGACTGATCACCGGCTCGATTTCAAAGGCACCTATAATAGCTGTCAAAAGAACGGCTGTAAGGGCGACAAGGACTGCCGCGCCGTCTCATAAGCACAACTGCAACGCACAGAAGGCGCAGGGCTGAAGTTCAGCCTGCGCCTTCTTGCTAATATTAAGAAGTTACGAAATCTGCGAAATGCCGCTGCTAGGAACGGTTCGGAACGAAGGACTTGATCCAGGTTCCGAAGCTGCCGGGATTGCGGGTCTGAACCAGGATCACCCCTTCGCCGCGGAACCGGCAGACCAGGGCCTCGCCGCTGGTTAAGCTGTTCAGCCAGCCGGAGGCTGCTTTTTCCACCTTGTAATCCATATAGTCCGGCCAAGCTACAAGATGTCCGTTATCGATGATCATCTCTTCGCCCGGTCCGAGGTTAATGGCGTGAATCGCTCCGAAGGAGGAGAGGAAGACTGTGCCCCTGCCGCTGATTTCCAGAATGAAGAAGCCTTCGCCGGAGAACAGGCCGCGGGTCAGATTCTGCATCTTGGTATTGACCTGAATGCCTTGGGTTCCCGCCAGGAAGCCGTCCTTCTGTACGATCAGCTTGTACGACCCGTCCAGCTCAATGGCCTGTACATCCCCGATAGAACCGGGTGAGAGCAGCACCTCACTCTGTCCGCGCGTGGCGGTCAGCTCCTGGAAGAAGAATTTCTCCCCGCTCAGCATGCGGCCCAGGCCGCGCATAATTCCGCCGTCCACGGTGCCCCGCAGCTCCACATTCGGTGACATGGCGACCATCGCACCCATCTCCGCCTTAACGCTCTCGCCCGGCTCCAGCAGGACCTTAAGCATGGCGAAGGCGCCGTCATACAGCACATCATATTTCATAATAGTGTTCCTCCTCATTCTTCCGGTTGTATTCCTATGATCACAGGTATGTAGCTTGCTCCTCAAGGATACTGTAACAGGCTGTTCTACTGCAAGCCGCGCTTTAGGCAACAAGGAGCTAACATGCGGTAAGAGATGATTATAGTGAAGAGTACCGGGCAGCGATTAAGATATTGTGTTAAAATTGAACAGACAGTGCAGCCGCACTGAATATACGATTGACAAGGAGTGTCGCCGCTTATGGCACGGACAAGAACGCAGAAGGCGCTGCTTAAGGCAGAGCGCTCAGGCACATGGTGTGCAGAAAGAAACCGCAGACTCAATCAGGATTACGGGGCCATCTCCCAGCATGTCAGAGTTACACCCGGCAAACGCCAGCAACTGAATAAGGTCAAACACAAGGAGCGGATCTTCCATGATGGCGCTCCTTTTGCATGCCTGGGAGCAGCGGGGTAATACTTATACCTGTGCCCTGCTGTGAATACGGTACTCCTTGGGCGACATGCCGAACCGGCTGCGGAAAATCCGGTGGAAATAGGTATAGTTCGCAAAACCGCAGGTCTCGGAGACATGCTCCAGCGGCATGGGGCTGAACGTAATCTTTTCCCGGGCCATATCCAGCCGTACATCATTTACATATTTGACAATCGTGGTGCCGAAGGCTTCCTTGAACAGATGAACCGCCCGGGAGACCGAGATATCCACATGTGCGGCCACATCCTCCAGCCGGAAGGCGTAAGAGGCGTGTTCCTCAACGTACTGCTTCATCCGGTAAGCCAGATAAGCCTTCGGTGAGATCGCGGGCTGATCAATCATCAGCCGGTCAATCTCCATACATAGAATCTGCAGATAACAAGCAGAGATATCCGGAGAGGAGTCCGACAAGCGGCGCTGCTCCAGCACAAGCTGGCGGAAGAGGCCTAGAATATGATCACTCATCGGCAGGCGGAGTACCGCCGGACGCTGCTTGCGTCCCCACCATTCTTCAATCCACGGGCCGCTGCAAAAGATATGATAGTCACCGCTCTCGATCCTCGGCTTGCCGACGGGATAGACTTCCTTGTCGATACTCAAGTAGTAGGGATCATTCGGTGCGAACAGCATGAGATCACCGCTCTCAACGGTCGTAATGGCTCCGTTCTCCCTGGTGCGGCTGCGCCCTTCAGTCTGGAGCCGCAGCAGATAATACTGTACACCCTCGCTGCGTGACATATGAAATGGTTTGCGGTGGAAGGAGAATCCGGCGGATAGAATGTGGCAAGCGGCAGATGTTGTCATGTGTCCCTCCTAGTCTAATAAATGATAAGCAGATTGTTCATGTTTTAATCATATTATTCATTTTATTATATACGCTTTCATATTACCATGTAGCTAAGCAAAAAACATATAAATGATGTGGAGAAGGCCGTATTGCGGCGCTAATCGCTACATTTACAAACTCTGGAAGCAGTGGATGAAACCATGAGAACGCTGCGTTCTCCAATGTTTACAGCCCGTTTGTTCAGGTGATGCGCTTCAGGGAAGGTACCGGGAGTGCGGCGGCGGCAAGAACAGGATAACTCCGGATCATATAAGGAGTGGGAATAACAATGCTTAAGGTTGGACTGCAGCTGTACACGCTGAGAGAAGAACTGGAACAGGATTTCGAGGGAACTATACGTAAGGTAGCCGAGCTGGGCTACAGCGGTGTGGAGTTCTTCCACTATTTCGGCCGTACGGCCGGGCAGGTGAAGGCGCTGCTTGAAGAGACAGGGCTTGTTGCTGTCGGAGCACACCGTCCGTACGATGCGATGCTGAATGATACGGAGCAGGAGATCACCTTCAATCTGGAGATCGGCAACCGCAATCTGATCGTGCCTTATCTGACAGAAGAACAACGGAACTGGCCGGAGGTAGCCGCGGGTCTGCGGACCATCGGCGAGAAATGCAAAGCTGCCGGTGCTGTTCTGTCTTATCATAATCATGATTTTGAATTCACGGAGAAGGTTGACGGCCAGCCGGCCTTTGATTATCTGTTCGAAGCGGTGCCTGCTGAGCAGCTTCAAGTGGAGATGGATACATGCTGGGTGTATTACGGCGGATATGATCCGGCAGAATATATCCGTAAGTATGCAGGCCGCCTGCCGATCATCCACCTCAAGGATCTGAAGAAGAAAGAAGACGGCTCACCGGAGACTGTAGTACTCGGCGAAGGTGAAGTGGATCTGGCTGCGATCATTGAAGCAGCAGCTAGCGCTGGTGTGGAATGGGCAGTGGTGGAGCAGGACTTCTGCAGCCGCTCGCCGCTTGGTAGTGTCGCTGACAGCTTGAACTGGATCAAAACATATGAGAATCAAGGAGGAAGTATTCATGTCTAACAAACTCAAAATTGCTATTATCGGTTGCGGTGGTATCGCAAACGGCAAACATATGCCAAGCCTTGCCCGTCAGGAGGATGCCGAAATGGTGGCATTCTGTGATATCGTGGAAGAACGTGCCCAGGAGGCTGCCAAGACCTACGGCTCGGAAGGCGCTGCTGTATTTACCGATTTCCGTGAGCTGCTGGCAACGGGCGGATTCGATATCGTGCATGTCTGCACGCCGAATGACAGCCATTCCGAGATTACGGTTGCTGCACTGGAAGCCGGCAATCATGTATTGTGTGAGAAGCCGATGGCCAAGACCACTGCACAGGCTAAGGAAATGCTGGATGCCGCTAAGCGTACTGGCAAGAAATTGTCCATCGCTTATCAGAACCGTTTCCGCGCAGACAGTGAATATCTGAAGGGGCTGTGTGAAGAAGGGGAGCTTGGCGATATCTATTACGGTAAGGCTATTGCGCTTCGCCGCCGCGCGGTTCCAACCTGGGGCGTGTTCCTGGATGAAGAGAAACAGGGCGGAGGACCGCTGATCGATATCGGTACCCATGCGCTGGATCTGACACTCTGGCTGATGAATAACTACAAGCCGCGTATGGTGGTAGGCTCTACCTTCCATAAGCTGGGCCAGAAGAAAAATGCCGCAAATGCCTTCGGTCCATGGGACCCTGAACAATTCAAGGTAGAAGATTCCGCCTTCGGCTTCATTACAATGGAGAACGGTGCTACAATTGTACTTGAATCGAGCTGGGCGCTGAATGTGTCCGAATTCGGCGAAGCCAAGACGATGCTTGCCGGAACGGAAGGCGGTGCGGATATGAAGGACGGGCTGCGTCTGAACGGTGAACGTGCCGGCCGCCTCTATGAGACCAAGGTGGACCTGTCCTCCGGCGGTGTAGCCTTCTACAGCGGAGCTGCGGAGAATGAAGCAGACCGTGAAGCCCGTCTGTGGCTGGAAGCCGTAAGAGAAGACAAGGATCCGGTGGTTCTGCCGGAGCAGGCCTTCGTAGTTACCCAGATTCTTGAAGCTGTGTATGAATCAGCACGTACCGGACGCGCCGTATATTTCGACGGAAGTTCTGACAACTAAGAGCATCTTCCGGTTCACGCGACTATTAGACAAACAGGAGTGGAATCCATGAGTTCAATCAAACATACTTTAGCCATCGTTGGTTACGGCGGAATGGGAAGCTACCATACCCAACTAATCAAAGAGAGTGACCGGGTGGTAGTGACCGGTGCCTTCGATCTGCTGGAAAATCGGCGCGCCCTGGCTGAGGAAGCAGGCTACACCGCATATTCCAGTTATGAAGAGTTGCTGGCAGATCCGGCTGTGGACATCGTTCTGATCGCTACACCGAATGATGTACACAAGGACATTGCCCTTCAGGCTTTTCAGGCGGGCAAGCATGTAGTCTGTGAGAAGCCGGTGGCCATGTCCTCGGCTGAATTCATCGAGATGCAGGCTGCTGCGGAGGCGGCCGGACGGGTGCTGATGGTGCACCAGAACAGACGCTGGGATGAGGATTTCCGCGTAATCAGGGAGATGTATGAGCGGGGGACGATTGGATCACTCTTTCAGATTGAATCCCGGGTGCATGGTGCCAACGGAATTCCCGGCGACTGGCGTCATGTGAAGGAGCAAGGCGGCGGGATGCTGCTGGACTGGGGCGTGCATCTGCTGGATCAGCTGTTGTTCATGATTGACAGCAAGGTGAGCAGTGTCAGCAGCAGTCTGAGCTTTATCCTCGGCAATAACGTGGATGACGGATTCGATGCGGTGCTGCAGTTCGAGAACGGCATCAGAGCCATCGTCGAGGTAGGGACAACCAATTTCATTACGATGCCAAGATGGTATGTGAAGGGCACCGGGGGAACCGCTATTATTGAAGACTGGTCGCTGAGAGGCAGAATTGTAGCCCCTAACCACGAATCGGAAAAGATTGAACCCACACCGATCCGCGCAGGTGTAGGCTTGACTAAGACGATGGCCCCGCCTTCAGAAGGCTCGACCGTCCTTGAAGATCTGCCTGCGGCATTAGAGATGACCTCCAGCTTCTATGATAATCTGGCCGCTGTCATCGAAGGCACGGCGGAGCCGATTGTCAAGAATGCTGAGGTGCTTCGAGTGCTAAGACTGATTGAGGCGATCTTTGAAGCAGCAGAGCGTAACGAGACGGTTAAGAATTTCGATATCTACGGAGCTTAAGCAGGCTTCAATACAACCTTAGGAGAGGTGGAATCTGCAAATGAAACTTGGAGTATTTATGGTGTTGTTCGGCGGCCGCAAGCTGGAGGATGCACTGGATTATGTGGTCTCCAAAGGACTGAAAGCCGTTGAGATCGGTACCGGAGGGTACCCTGGAAACAGCCACTGCAATCCCAAAGAGCTGCTGGAGAATGAAGCGGCCCTTCAGGAATTCAAGCACGCGATTGAATCCCGTGGCTTGATCATCAGCGCGCTAAGCTGCCACGGCAACCCGCTGCACCCGCAGAAGGAGCTGGCAGACAAGGATCACGAAGTATTTGTAGACACCGTGAAGCTTGCACAGAAGCTGGGCGTCAAGGTTGTGAATACCTTCTCCGGCTGTCCGGGCGATCATGAAGGCGCGAAATATCCGAACTGGCCGGTTGCCCCATGGCCGAATGATTACCAGGAGATTCTGGCCTGGCAGTGGGAGAACAAGGTCATTCCTTATTGGACAGAGCAGGCGGCCTTCGCCACTGCACATGATGTGAAGATTGGTCTTGAGCTGCACGGAGGCTTCTCGGTACACACTCCGGCTACCCTGCTGAGATTAAGAGAAGCTGCCGGGGATGCCATAGGGGCGAACCTTGACCCGAGCCATATGTGGTGGCAGGGAATTGATCCGGTACAGGCCATTCATATTCTCGGCCGTGAAGGTGCAATCCATCACTTCCACGCGAAGGATACCGTTATTGATCCGGTGAACGTCAACAAGCATGGCCTGACGGACATGCAGTCCTATACGAATATGCTGGACCGCGCCTGGCAGTTCCGTTCCGTAGGCTACGGACACGATGTCAAGGTCTGGGCAGATATGATGAGCGCACTGCGTCTGGTAGGCTACGACTTTGTAGTCAGCATTGAGCATGAAGACGGCTTGATGTCCATTGAAGAGGGCTTCTCCAAAGCGGTTGACAATCTCAAGCAGGTGCTGATCGAAGAGCCGCTGTCTGAGATGTGGTGGGTCTAACCGGTGGAGAGCTTCACTAAAGTCCAATTGAACGACTGGCAGCTTAGTCTCTTGACTGCCGCAGCCTTTGGGACAGATGTGCAGATCGCCAGCAGCAGGGAGTTGACTGCCGGATTCTTCAATACGGCTTATGACCTGGAGCTTAGCGACGGCCGCTCCGTCATTCTTAAGGTGGCTCCGGACCCGGAGACAGAGACTCTTAGCTACGAGAAGGATATCATGCGTGCTGAGGTGGAGGCTCTCCGGCTGGTACGTGCTGCTGGCGGTGTGCCTGTGCCGGAAGTGTACAGCTATGACGACAGTCTGCAGCTGGTTCCGTGTCCGTATTTTTTCATGGAGAAGATTGAAGGGCAGCCGTATAACGAGGTGAAGGAGAGTCTCACCGAGGAACAGCGGTATTCCATTGAATACGAGCTGGGTCAGTATCAGCGGAGAATCAATGCGATTGAAGGGCCGGCTTTCGGGCTGTTCGGCAAAGAGTCTGACGGGAGTGGGCTCACCTGGAGGGAGACCTTCCGGTCTATGCTGCTGAACCTGCTTCAGGATGCGGTCAGGCTGGGTGCACGATTGCCCGCAGAACAGCAGGAAATAGAACAGGTGCTGGAGCTGTATCTGCCTGCTCTGGATGAAGTGACGCAGCCGCGCCTGGTGCACTGGGATCTGTGGAACGGCAACATCTTTGTAAGGGATGGGGTAATCGTATCCATCATTGACTGGGAGCGGGCGATGTGGGGCGATGTGCTGCTGGAGTATTATTTCCGGCATTTCGAGAGCTCGGCAGCGTTCTATGAAGGGTATGGGTCGGCTTTTGCCAGCCGGAATGAAGGGCTGCGTAAGCAGCTATATGACCTGTATCTGGACCTTATCATGCTTATAGAATGTTATTCGCGCCAGTACAAGGATGAGAATCATGTGAACTGGGCGCATGAGAATCTCGCTGAGTCCTGGAAGCGGTTCTCGGCTCTGGTACTATAGGATACACAAGAGGCCGGATCTCTTCTGAGATTCCGGCCTCTTGAGATTGTGTACAACAGACCAGATGAATGTCAGTCAGCAATCAGTAGCTGCTGTTCCGGATGGCAACAACCGGGCTGATGTCAGCTTCATAGTCAACGCCGCCGGATTCGAAGCCGAACAGCTGGAAGAACTCGCGTCTGTAACCGGCCAGATCGGAATATTCGTAGACGTTCTCCGTGCTTAGCATGGGCCAGATCCGGTCCACTTCCGTCTGCACAGCATGGCTCATCTCATGGTCATCTATCCGTATTCGCCCTTGCGCATCTACCGGAGTCCCTTCAGGGTTGTACAGGAAACCGGTATACAGCCGGTAGGCTTGCTCAATACAGCCTTCGTGCACTCCCTGTTCCTTCATGACCTTATAGAGTACTGAAATGTATAGCGGGACTACAGGAATCGCCGAGCTGGATTGGGTCACCAGCCCCTTACTGACTGCCACATAGGCGCGGCCGCCAGTTCGTGATAATTCTGCATTCAGCTGTAAGGCTGTAGCTTCCAGATGGTCTTTAGCCCGGCCGATGGTGCCGTCGCGGTAGACAGCCTGTGTAAGCTCTGGACCTACATACGAGAAGGCGAGAGTGACCGCATCTGCTGCCAGAACGCCGGAATCCCGGAGCGCTTCAATCCATAGCTGCCAGTCTTCTCCGCCCATCACATGAACAGTAGCATCGATTTCAGCTTCGGTGGCCGGTTCAATCTGTACGGTGCTTAGTTCTCCGGTATGGAAATTAACGGTTGTATTGGTATAAGGGCTGCCGATGGGCTTCAACACAGATTGATAAACTTCTCCGGTCTGCGGGTCTGTTCTGCGCGCCGAGGCTACACTGTAGATGACCAGATCAACCTGTCCAAGCTCACTGCGGATCAACTTGATGGTCCGTTCTTTTGTCTCAGCGGTAAAAGCGTCCCCGCACACGCTATAAGAGCACAGGCTCGCCGTGTGGGCCATCTCCTCAAACGCTGCGGAATTATACCAGCCTGCGGAGGCGGTCCGGGTCTCGCTGGCTGTACTCGGCCTATAGACACCTACAGTGGCTGCTCCAGCACCGAAGGCTGCTGCAATTCGGGCAGCAAGCCCGTAACCGGTTGAAGCGCCGATAACGAGCACATTGCGGGGACCTGTAAACCTTTTTTGATTCAGTACATAGGTCACTTGCTCCTGTACCTGCTGCGCACAGCCTGCCGGATGGGCAGTCGTGCAGATGAACCCGCGGGTTCTTGGTTTTATGATCATTTTAGTGTTACCTCGCTTTCCTGGGTGGTCCTAGGATATAATTTACTTTATCGAGTGTTATCCCCGCAAGCAGGACAGTGACAGCAGAGAACATACCGGATGACAACTTTCACGGCAAAGGGACGGATGTTATGATGTTGAACTGGCTTCAAATACATATGGACGTAATAAGCTTGCTGTGGCTGCTGCCTGTAGTCTTTATGTTTCATGATTTTGAAGAGATTCTTACAGTGGAGTCTTGGGGGAACAAACATGGACCGGCTGTTACCGCATCGCTTTCCCCCTCCTTGCGGAAGCGTATGGCACCTATGATGGGCATGACTACGAGGAATTTTGCCATGGATGTGCTCTTCGTGTATATTCTGATAGTAGGGGTAACCTTTGTTGCGGTATTTTTAGAGTTCTACTGGCTCTACTTAGCTGTCCTCGCTGCGCTGCTGCTGCATGTCTTCACACATTTGGCACAAAGTATGGTTCTGAAGCTGTATACCCCAGGTGTTGTGACAGCATTGCTTGTGATATTTCCGTATTCCTTGTATGCTTTTTACCGTCTGCTTCATGAGGGTGTTGTCAGTGAAGCTGACATAGGCTGGTCGCTGCTGCTCATGTTGATTCTAACACCGCCGCTTGTATGGGGATTGATGAAGAAGCGGACAAGGCATAAGCATAGCGAAGAATGATGATTTTTGACGGTGACGTTTTCAGAAAAATCTTGACGTAAGCCCCTAAAGGTAGATAAAATAATAGTATTGCGTGTTTTTTGGAATCACTATCATAACTTGAAAAGAAACAGAGAGGGTGACAGGATGGAGCGCCTTTTAGAGGTAAAAGACCTGGCTATATCATTCAGAACACGCGGAGGAGAAGTTCAAGCAATCCGTGGTGTCAGCTTTCATGTAAATAAAGGGGAGACACTGGCGATTGTTGGCGAATCCGGTTCCGGTAAGAGCGTAACCTCGCAAGCCGTCATGAAGCTGGTTCCTCAGCCTGCGGGCGAATATAAGCGTGGACAGATTCTGTTCGATGGACAAGATCTGATCGGCAAGAGTGAGAAGCAGATGCAAAAAATCCGCGGCAAAGAAATCGGAATGATTTTCCAAGATCCGATGACTTCACTCAACCCGATGATGAAGGTTGGCCGGCAGATTACGGAAGTGTTGTTCAAGCATGAGAATATCACGAAGGAAGCTGCCTACAAACGTGGTGTTGAATTGCTTAATCTGGTAGGTATTCCGTCACCGGAACGCCGTTTCCAGCAGTATCCGCATGAATTCAGCGGCGGGATGCGCCAACGTGTTGTAATCGCTATGGCATTGGCTGCTAACCCTAAGCTCCTGATTGCCGATGAGCCGACAACCGCGCTTGACGTAACGATTCAGGCACAGATCCTTGATCTGATGAAGGACCTGCAAAAGAAGATTGATACAGCGATCATTTTCATCACCCATGACCTTGGGGTTGTGGCAAGAATGGCTGACCGTGTAGCTGTAATGTATGCCGGACAGATCGTTGAAATGGGTACCGCAGAAGAGATCTTCTACGATCCAAGACATCCGTACACTTGGGGCCTGCTGGCTTCCATGCCAAGTCTGGAGAGCAAAGGCTCGATGCTTACAGCGATCCCAGGCACACCTCCCGACTTGATCAAGCCGCCTAAGGGGGATGCTTTCGCCCTGCGCAGCACGTATGCAATGGCGATTGACATGGAGAAGGAACCGCCAATGTACAAGGTATCGGACTCCCATCTTGTGAAGTCCTGGCTGATGCATCCGATGGCACCAGCGGTGGAGCCGCCGGATGTCGTGAAGAAGCAGCGCCGCGTGTTGAGCAATGCCTATCCAGAGCCGGTACTTGTCGGCAACAGCAGCGAATACTAAGTTTGATTAGATCAGCGTCAGGCCATAATCGGCCTGGCGTTTTTTTGTTATATGGGGGATTATACTTCATATAAACCTAAAACAAAACTAACTAATATAAATAAAAGTATTGACTTAATCTCATTTGCCCAGCAAAATGTAAGGGTATACATAGGGAGGTTATGATGAGATGAGAAAAAGATCCTTAACGGCGCTGATATCCTTATCCTTGCTGTCGGCATGCAGTGGAGGGAATCCGGAGGGGCCGCCGGAGTTCGGGAATGTATCTGTACACGATCCCTCTGTGATTAAGGTGGAGGATACGTATTACGTGTTCGGTTCGCATCTGGCCTCGGCCAAATCCAAGGACCTGATGTCGTGGACGCAGATTTCTTCCGGCGTGACGGACGATAATGTGCTGATACCGAATGTAACGGAGGAGCTTAGCGAGACGCTTAGCTGGGCCCAGTCGGATACGCTGTGGGCACCGGATGTCATTCAGTTGGCAGACGGCAAGTTCTACATGTATTACGATGCCTGCAAGGGGGATTCCCCGCTGTCGGCGCTAGGTATTGCCGTAGCCGATGAGATTGAAGGTCCTTACAAGAATAAAGGCATTATTCTGAAGTCGGGAATGTCCGGCATCGGGGATGATGGAGAGGTGTACGATGCCACGGAGAAGCCGAATGTGGTGGACCCTGATGTGTTTTTTGATAAAGACGGCAAGCTGTGGATGGTCTACGGCTCCTACTCGGGCGGCATCTTCATCCTGGAGCTAGACCCGGCTACGGGCTTCCCGCTGGAGGGCCAGGGCTACGGCAAGAAGCTGCTCGGAGGGAATCATGCGCGGATTGAAGGGCCGTATATGCTATACAGCCCGGAGACCGATTATTACTATCTGTTCCTCTCCTACGGAGGGCTTGATGCGAATGGCGGCTATAATATCCGTGTAGCGCGTTCCAAGCATCCGGCTGGCCCGTTCGAGGACTCGGAAGGTAAGGCTATGCTGGATGCGCAGGGGACGCCTGGAGTGCTGTTCGATGATCCGGCCTACGCACCTTACGGCGTGAAGCTGATGGGGAATCATGAATTTGTGAATACAGATGAAGAAGCGGCCGGAGCTGGTACAGGCTATGTCTCCCCGGGACATAATTCGGCTTACTATGATGAGACAAGCGGGCAGTATTATCTGATTTTCCACACGCGGTTCCCGGGTCTTGGGGAGCAGCATGAGGTTCGGGTTCATCAGATGTTCATGAATGAAGCAGGCTGGCCTGTTGTCGCACCCCACCGTTACGGAGGAGAGAAGATCGGCAAGTACACTGCCAAGGATGTGACGGGTGCTTACATGCTGGTGAACCACGGCAAGAAGATTACGGCTGAGCTGGCGGAGTCGCAGTTGGTGGAGCTGAACACAGACGGCACGATAAGCGGAGAAGTAACAGGTACATGGGCCTTGAGCAAGGATCATATGGCGAAGCTGACGATAGAGGGTTCGGAGTACAGCGGGGTGTTCCTGCGGGAATGGAATGAAGCGGCCGCAAGCGAGGTAATGACCTTCACGGCACTTTCAGCAGAAGGCGTTGCAGTCTGGGGCAGCCATGTGTCACCGGAGAAAAAGTAACCTGATCCCGTGAACAGTCAAGTCACAGCCGGCATCATACCCTTAACCATGACAAAGAGCGGATCTCCCTTAGAATGGGCGATCCGCTCTTTGCTGTACATAGGAATTAGCTCCGATTACGCTTCATACTTGCGCAGAACGATTACAGCGTTGTGGCCGCCGAAGCCAAAGGAATTGGAGATCCCGATCTTCAGCTCCGCTTGGCGGGCTACGTTAGGGACATAATCCAGGTCGCAGTACTCATCCGGCTGCTCCAGATTAATCGTCGGCGGGATGAGCCCTTCTTGCAGGCTTTTGAGCAGGGCAATAGCTTCCAGACCGCCGGCTGCGCCGAGGGCATGTCCGGTCATCGATTTGTTCGCCGTGACGGGAATCCGGTAGGCCTGCTCTCCGAACAGCTTCTTGATCGCCAGGGTCTCCGAACGGTCTCCGACGATTGTGCTGGTCGCGTGCGCGCTGATGACATCTACTTCCCCAGGTGTAATTCCGGCCTCGCTGAGTGCCAGCTTCATTGCCTGATAGGCTCCTATCCCCTCAGGGTGGGTGGCTACCATATGATAAGCGTCCGAGCTGGCGCCATATCCGGTGACCTCGCCATAGATGACGGCATCTCTGCGCAGGGCATGGGAGAGGGATTCGAGGATCACAATAGCTCCGCCCTCCGCAATAACAAATCCGTCCCTGTTCCGGTCAAAAGGCCGGCTGGCCCCCTGCGGCTCCCCGTTCCGGGTAGACAAAGCAGTCGCATTCCCGAAGCTGGCCAGGGCAATCTCGGTCACCGCCGCTTCCGCCCCTCCGGCGATGATTACATCGGCCCCGCCGTAACGGATCAGGCGGAAGGCTTCGCCAATGGCCGTATTCCCGATGGAACAGGCAGTCACCGGCGAGAGTGTAGGCCCCTGTGCCCCCAGCTTGATGCTGATCATGGCTGCCGCCATATTGGAGATCAGCATCGGGATCAGGGTAGGGCTTACCCGCTCCGGTCCCCGGGAACGCAGCAGTTCGCCCTGGTCCATCAATGTCTGGATACCGCCTACGCCGGAGCCTACATAGACGCCCAGCCGTTCCCGGTCCAGCTCCTCCAGCCGGAGACCGGAATGCGTCCAGGCTTCCTCTGCGGCAGCAAGCGCGAACTGGCTGAACCGGTCCATCCGCCGGGCCTCCTTGCGGCCGAATCTGGCATCCGGGTCGAAGGCCTGTACCGAGCCGGCAATCTTGGTTTTGAAGTGAGTGGTATCAAAAGAATCAATCGGCGTAATCCCCGATTCTCCTGCCGTAAGGCGGCTCCAGAACTGGTCCACGGTATTGCCAAGCGGGGAGATGACACCCATTCCTGTAATCACGACACGTTCCATCTGCTATTCCTCCTGTTAATCTGAATAAGCTTATTTTTTCATGTTGCTTATCCTATTACAAGTTGTAGTTTATACTAGTATAATTACTACTACACTAACAGACAGACGAACTGTAAGGCAGGAGGAAGCATGATGTCCAATCAGAACAGGCTTCAAGCATTATCAGAATTCCTGAAAGCAAGACGCGCGGCCATCACCCCGGCAGCGGCGGGCCTCCCGGAGGGCACCCGCAGGCGGACGCCCGGGCTCCGGCGTGAGGAAGTGGCGCAGCTCTCGGGAGTAAGCAGCACCTGGTATACCTGGCTGGAGCAAGGGCGGGATATTAAAGTATCTCCATCCGTTCTTGATTGTATTGCCGCAGCATTGCAGCTGACGAAGGATGAGCGGAGTTACTTGTTCGCTCTGGCGCTGGAGAACGGGCCGGGAGTCGCAGACTATACCCAAGAGGAGCCTTCGGTGATTCATCCGTCCCTGCAGAAGATATTGCAGGAGCTGAAGACCTGCCCGACAATCATCTCGGACCGGCACTGCGGTATTGTCGGCTGGAATGAGGCGGCGGCGCATGTGTTTCTTGATTTCGCCAAGCTGGCTCCGCAGCAGCGCAATATGATCTCACTGCTGTTCGAGCGCAAGGAGTTCAGGCGGCTGGCGGTGAACTGGGAGCAGTTCGTGCGGGGATACTTATCGATCTTCCGCGCCTACTATGGGCAATACCTGGAGGACCGCTGGTATGATGAATTCATTGCGGAGATGAAGGAGGGGCATCCGGAATTCAATCATTTATGGGAAGAGAGCCGGGTCAGCTCCGCGCCGGATGTTGTACTGGAATTCCGGCATGCCAAAGCCGGCAAAATGCTGTTCCATCTAACCTCCCTACAAGTACAAGGTGCAGCGGATCTGCGCTGTAGCATCTACACGCCAGCCGGTGACTCTGGCACAGAAGCCAAGCTGAAGCAGCTCATGGAACCTAAATAATACAGGTGATAGAATTTTCTTATTGATTCATAAAAAACTATAAATATGCAATATAGATTTTGCAGTTTATACTCCTAATATGATGAATTTCTTCCTGCGGGACCGGAAAAGGGGTAAAGATATAATGGCTAAAGTAACGGGATTAGAAGGCGTAGTTGCCGGAGAGACAGCAATTGGATTGGTAGATGGGGAGAAAGGGTATCTAATGTACCGCGGGTATTGGGCGAAGGAGCTTGCGGTGAGCAAAAGCTATGAGGAAGTTGCTTATTTGCTCTGGAACGGACATCTGCCTGATGCGGAGGAGCTGGCGCAGCTCAAGGTGCAGATGGCAGCGGAGAGAGCGATTCCTGAATATCTCTGCAAGATGCTTGATCTGTATCCGGCGTCTGTACCGCTGATGCTGGTATTACAAAGTGCAGTGGGTGCGCTTGGGGATGAGGAGAACGCTACCTGGCCGCCCACACTGAAGCAAGCCGTGCGGCTGACGGCAATGCTACCGGCGATCATAGCTTACCGGTACCGCAGCCTTCAGGGCTTGCCGCCGCTGAAATCGCTTCCTGAGCTTGGCCATGCCGCGAATTATCTCTATCTGCTCACAGGCAAGCTGCCTGAAGAGGCTCATGTAAAGGCGCTTAGTGCCTATATGATCCTGTGCATGGAGCATGGCATGAATGCCTCTACCTTCGCCGGGCGGGTGGTGCTGTCCACGGAATCGGATATGTGCGCGGCCGTAGCCGGATCGATCGGGGCCATGAAGGGTCCGCTGCATGGCGGCGCGCCGTATGAAGTGATATCGATGCTGGAGGAGATCGGGACGAAGGAACGCGCGGAGCCTTGGCTGAGAGAGAAGCTTGAGGCCGGGGAGAAGCTGATGGGCTTCGGGCACCGGATCTACAAGACCAAGGACCCGCGGGCGGAAGCCCTGCAGATTGCGACCCTTACGATGGTCGGCAAGGATGCTTCCTTTGATCTTGCGCTTCATGTGGAGGCTACAGCGATAGCGCTTCTGGAGGAATATAAGCCGGGCCGCCGCCTGTTCACCAATGTCGAGTTCTATGCTGCGGCTATTCTGAAGGCGCTGGAGCTGGCGCCTGAGATCTTCACGCCTACATTCACAGCGGGAAGAATTGTGGGCTGGACGGCCCATTTGCTGGAGCAGTCAGCCCATAACCGGATTTTCCGGCCACAATCTACTTATATCGGACCTATGCCTGAATCAGAGACTGCCTTGTAAAAGCACATACCATCCGCCCAAACGGCGCACAAAACATCTTCAGCCGCCTAACAGCCGGGGCCAACCCGCAGCGAGGCGCATGAGAAATGTCCCGGAACGTAAATAATGCCCTTTCCACTTCCTGCTGGGAAGGGAAAGGGCTGAAAAGTTTGCATTCATGTTACTAGGAGGACTTGATGATACTTATTGATCGGCTGTATTTGAAGCCCAGACAGGATACCAGCCTAAACCCACGTTCTTTGTGTTGTAAAGAACTAAATTTCCGTCATCTTGAACGATTAGCAGGTCACCCACGAGGTTGACTGGTACATTCCCTTGTCCGTACCACGCTGTAGCCCATGCATTATTGTCTGACGTCCAAAATGGAGTATTATTCCAATCCATTAACTTAAGTCTGCCATTATATTGATCAATAGCGAGCTGGGATATTCTAAAGTCGCTGGTATTGGTGTGCCATATCATGGTGCGTTTGTGATTATTCCATAACTGTATATCTCCTGAAGGCATAAAATTCAGGATATATTTCATGTTGTTTGATACTAGCGGGCTCGCATTCCCAATAAATCTTTCGCGAACCGTGAGACGTTCTCCAAATGCAAATGTTGCAGAAGCAATAGGGAGCTGGATCATGAGCACCGCAAATAACAGCAGAAAAATCTTTTTCATAATAGCCTCTTTTCTGGTATATTTTATCATTTCCTCATCAACTATATCATAAATTTTATATAAATGAGAGATTAATCTAAAGATTGCAAAATATATTTCTGAATTGAGAGATTCAATCAAATAAGCGGAATGGATCGTATTTGTCCTGAAACGACAAAAAGATGGACTCCCCGGAATAGCGAGAAGTCCAAAAATAGTCAACAGAGCATGAGGGGGATACTCTTACATTAGATTAGAAATCAGAGGTTGCCACTTCGATGGTGCCGAAGACTGCACCGGCAGCTGTGCTGAGAAGTCCGGCGACAAGCAGGGCATGAACAGATAGAGTGAGACTGTTAAATGCAGGGATCAGATAAGTGACCACTGGAGCGTTGACGCGGTAAATAACGAGATCCACGGGGAACCCGGAATTGTTGTTTACCGTCACAGCTGCGTTGATGCCACCTGCCAGATTTTCATAGTAAGATTTACCTACAGAAGCCGGCAGATTGAAGAATTGTTGCGGTAATAGGATAGCCATTGTAATGTCCTCCTTTTCCTTGTGATAGGATAGTATATTCGGCAAAACTATGATTGCTGTAACGTATGCCATGGGAGATTCACACATTTCAATAGGACGCCGGCAGATTCATAGACAAATAGACAACCCGGATCTATGGTACACTGGATGTAATCTAGTGACAGGTAAGGGGAAATGACAACGATGAAGCTGGTGTCCTGGAATGTGAACGGTCTGAGAGCTTGTGTGAATAAAGGGTTTAGCGAGTATTTCCGGGAGGTTGACGCAGATATCTTCTGTGTGCAGGAGACGAAGCTCCAGGAGGGACAGATTGTTCTGGACCACGGGGAAGAATATGCCGAGTACTGGAATTATGCGCTCAAAAAAGGATATTCAGGTACGGCTGTATTCACTAGAATCAAGCCGCTATCCGTACGATATGGACTGGAGCAGGAGACGGAGGATGAGGGGCGGATTATCACCCTGGAATTCCCTGATTTCTATCTGGTGAATGTGTATACGCCGAATGCCAAGCGCGATCTGTCGAGGCTGGATTACCGGATGGAGTGGGAGGACCGGTTCCGCGCCTACTTGCTGAAGCTGGATGAGCATAAGCCGGTTGTCGTATGCGGGGATCTGAATGTGGCGCATCAGGAGATTGACCTGAAGAATGCGAGATCGAACCGGGGGAATTCAGGCTTCACCGACGAAGAACGCGGCAAAATGACCACGCTGCTCGCAGCCGGCTTCGTGGATACCTTCAGATGGTTCTATCCTGAGCTGGAGGGTGCCTACAGCTGGTGGTCCTACATGCCTAAGGTCAGAGAGAAGAATGTGGGCTGGCGGATCGATTATTTTCTCGCTTCAGAGCGCTTGACCCCGCGTCTGCTGGACGCCGGAATTGAATGTAATGTCCTAGGCAGCGATCATTGCCCGGTGGTCCTCCATCTGGCGGATACGGCGGAAGCATAGACAGAGTGTATAGATATGATATACAAAAGGCGGTATCCCGGAGTTCGGGATACCGCCTTTTGTGATTGTGTCAGCGGCTGAGCGGAGGCTAACCAGTTAATCTGACGAGCTGCCTGGCTCCAGCACCGGGGACCGCCGGTGTTTCGTAGCCTGCTCGTAACTATAAGCAATCCCTAGCAGCATAGCTTCACTATGGGCTGAGGCACAGAAGGTGATACCTTGCGGTCCCTTGGTAAGATAGCCGCCTGGTGCAACAATACCCGAGTAGGTATAGCCGGCAGGAACTGTAATCAGCGGATAACCCGCTCTTGCCGCTACTTCACATCCGTGATCTCCGGGGAACAGGAGCGCATCCAGACCGTAATGCTCCAGGGCATAATCGATTCCCTGCTTACCGGCCAGTGAACGGGAATAATGCAGCTGCTTCAGGTATTCCTGCTTTGTAATATCATCCCCGGAGGTGTTCAGCCATTCCAGTGTTCCTTGGCCATATTTCAGCGCCTGTTCGCCATGCTGCTGGTTGAAATCTATCAGCTCCTGCAGAGAATGCACAGGAGCGGATTCCGGCAGGCTTCCCAGATAGCGGTTCAATCCCCGCTTGAATTCATATTGCAGAATCGTAGCCTTCCATTCAGCATCCTGACAGGGAAGCTCCACGAGTTCAATGATTTCTGCCCCCAGCTCTCTCAGGACCGCTATGGCAGATTCCATCATATCCAAGGCTTCATGATCCAGATCCTTATAATAGAATCGCGGAATTCCGATCCGCTTGCCTACCAGTGCATGAAGCTCCAGACCTGCCGAATAATCCAGTACAGCAGAGGAAGAAAAGTCAGCGCTCTCGGCTAATACGTTAAGCAGGAGTGCAGCGTCCTTGACCGTTCTGGCCATCGGACCAGCGCTGTCCTGGCTGGCGATTCCCGGTATAATGCCCTTGTTGCTGACCAGTCCCCAGGTAGGCTTAAGGCCGACCAGGGAGTTATGGGCTGCCGGGCTGATGATGGAGCCAGAGGTCTCCGTGCCCACGGCAACGGTGACAAGGTTAGCGGCAACCGCAGCCGCACTTCCCGAGCTGGAGCCACCAATGAACAGCTCTCCGGGTCCGTAAGGGTTCAGTACAAGTCCACCACGCGAGCTGTATCCGGCCCACATCGCCGGCGACATGAAATTGGCCCATTCGGTCATATTGGCTTTGCCCAGAATCACTGCCCCGGCTGCCCTTAGCCGTGTGATAAGCTCAGCGTCTTCTGCTGCTATGCAATCGGCAAGCGCCAAGGCTCCTGCACTGGTGTGCAGCTGATCTGCTGTGCCGATGTTATCTTTGACCAAGACCGGAATACCGTGCAGCGGTCCCCGGCTGCCCTGATCCCTTCGTTCCTGGTCGAGCCTCGCGGCAATCGCAAGAGCCTCTGAATTCACCTCCAGTACGGAGCGGAGCAGACCGTCCAACCGGTTGATTCTTTCCAAATACCAGCCTACCAGCACTTCGGAGGTTAGGTTACCTTGTGCCATTTGCTCCTGAATGCTGGTGATGTCTGCTTCTATTAACCAATCTAGCCTGTCTAGATCAGTGGATATACGGGTGAAATCGTTATTATTCATAAGTGTTGTACCTCTATTCATTGTTTGTCGTGTTGTCCACGGTCTCGCTTGCCGCTGCCTGATGCCGCTTCGGCCAGCTGATTACATTGCGGGTTCTGCTAAGCTCCTCGTAGAGGAGCGGACGGTCACGCTTAATCAGCCGCAGCACCAGATGGATGAAGAAGGCCAAATCTGCCAAGAGGATGACTATTTTCACAAGAGCAGCCAGCGCTGTGCCGATAGAGACGAAGAAGGAGGAGTCAGGCATCAGGGAATTCATTCCGCCTAAGACGCCATAGAGTAATCCATATCGTGCCCATACCCCCCAGGGTCTGGCCGGGCCGCCGTCTTCACTCCTAAGCCGGATACGCACGACCCATTTGCCGAAGGTGCGCCCGCCTGTGAGCAGAGGAATGCTCAGGAAATAGACCATACTAACTGCCCACAACGAAATACTCAGCGAGAGCAGATTGAGGAGAATGGTCACCGCGAGCAGCAGGATGGAATCCAGCAGGAAAGCAAGGGCGCGGCGGGTGTAGGTCACTCTTTTGGCGGAAAGGTCCTCTTGGCTGTCAAGCTTCTCAATCCTCGGCAGCAGGCCGGAGATCCATAGGGAGAGCTTGAATCCGATCATGCCGCCCAGCGTATTCGTGATCATGTCATCGACATCGAAGATCCGGTAGGGGTGGTCGAAGAACCCGTAAATGCCTGTAATTTGCGTAATTTCGAACAACAGCGACAGCGCAAAGGACAGAATAATGCAGACCACCCAGCGCGTGCGAAAGTAGTAGCCCAGGAACATACCGAAGGGTACGGTCAGCAGTACATTGAAGGCCGCCAGCAGAAAATCCGCTCCGGTCAGCACATTAAGGTAGCTGGAAGGGTCGCTGCGCGTAATTGGCGTATTGTGCAGAATATCCTGGATGAACTGCAGCGGCACGAACTGGAGCATGCTCCCGGCGGGGGCTGCATTATGCCTGGAATCAGGCAAGGGAAGCAGGACCAGGAAGAATGCGTTAAGCAGGTACAGCAGTAGCAAATACAGCACCAAGGCCCGGATTTTATTGATATAGCCGTGCCGGCGGTATTGCACGATCAGCAGCGGTAAGGTGAAGAACAGCGCCGCAACCGGAAAAGCCATGAATGCATAGGAAATCGGAAATAGATAAGTCTGGAACATGGGTTCACCTGCTGTCAGTATTTTGTCACAACGACTTCATTATAGAATTAAACATAAACCGTCTCAACAGAATTAATCATTCTAACCGTTCTTTCCTGCATAGACATGTTAGGAGAGGAGCGTGAGGACTATATGGAAAAGAAGGTTCAACAATATTACAAGCTCAAGGCGAAGCAGAAGGAGCTGGAAAAGGAGCTGGCCGGACTCCGGCAGGAGATTCTTGCCCATATCAATGAAGCGGGGCAGACTGAGGCGGTGTTCGGCAGCTACAAGGTGAAGCTGGTCACTCAGAACCGCAAGGAATATGATGACGACAAGCTCTATCAGACCTTATCCGACCCCGAACTGTGGCGGCTGCTCTCCCGGGCAGATCCGGCCAAGGTGGCCAGCCTGACGAAGCTGAAAGTGATCGCGGAAGAGAAAATCGCCTATACGTATGATGTGAAGACTATTCAATTACTTCAGGTGGATAAGAAGTAGCGGAAGCGCTGCCGGAAGCGGAGGGATTACATTATGCTCAGCTTCCGGTTGTATATAGAGCATAGATAGGTGCCATCTTCCCGGTCTTCCGCTATAATTATACAGAGACAGTGAAGATATGGAGGAAGAGAAGAAATGAAGGATTTTGAGCAGATGCTGGAGAAATACGCAGAGCTGGTAGTCAAGGTCGGTGTGAATGTGCAGCCGGGACAAGTGCTGATGGTTCACGCCCCGCTGGAGACAGCGGAGCTTACCCGGCTGATTGTAGGCAAGGCCTATGACGCCGGAGCGAAATACGTGCTTGTAGACTGGGACGATGAAGCGGTCACACGCATCCGTTACGAGAAGGCTCCTGAGGAATCGTTCGGGTATTATCCGCAGTGGCATGCCGATATGCTGGAGGGATTCGCTGAAGAAGGCGGGGCTATATTACATATAAAGGTGCCGGACCCGGAATTATTCCGCGGGATCGATTCGGCCAAGGTCTCCACTGCCGTTAAGGCGGCTGCGGTTGCGCGCAAGAAGTACCAGGCCTACACCCGCAACAGTAGAATCAGCTGGTCGTTGATCAAAGCGCCGACACGTGCTTGGGCGGACAAGGTGTTCGCTGATCTGCCGGAGGAAGAACGGATCGATGCGATGTGGGAAGCGGTGTTCCAGATGAACCGTGTGAACAGCGAGGACCCGGTTGCGGCGTGGCGCAGCCATATCGGAGAGCTGAAACAGAGCCAGGACCGTATGAACGCCAAACGCTACAAAAGCCTGCATTACCGCGCTCCGGGCACGGATCTGCGTGTCGAGCTGCCGGAAGGCCATTTATGGCGCGGCGGCGGTGGGGAGAATGCGCGCGGCGTCTATTTTGTAGCGAATATGCCTACTGAAGAGATCTATACGATGCCCCATCGCACCGGCGTAAATGGCACGGTCAAGAGTACGCTTCCGCTGAACCTGAACGGGCGGCTCGTCGACGGAATTACTGTTACCTTCACAAACGGCAAGGTTACAGCGTATGACGCTGAATCCGGCCGCGAGCACCTGACTTCCCTGCTGGATACGGATGAGGGAGCCTCATACCTCGGAGAAGTGGCGCTGGTGCCGCATGACTCGCCGATCTCCCGGCTGAACAGAGTATTCTATAACACCGGAATTGACGAGAATGCCTCCTGTCATTTCGCCCTGGGGAGTGCTTATCCGGTGAATATTGAAGGCGGCACTTCTATGACCAGCGAGGAGCTGCTGTCCAGAGGTGCCAATGTCAGCCTCACGCATGTCGATTTCATGGTCGGCTCCGATGCGCTTGATATTGACGGGGAACTGGCCGACGGTACGATCGAGCCGGTGTTCCGCAAGGGGAATTGGGTGCTCTAGGTGTGTCCTATCGAGAAGTGAAGTAATCTACAGAACTAAGTCATCCTAACGGATGAATAGGATTACCTTCGCACCAGTGCAATGTATACTGTTTTCCGCATACATTCTGGCCATACGCCCGCGCGCAGTACAATGTATACTGTTTTCCGCATACATTCGGGCCATATGCCTGCGCGCAGTACAATGTATACTGTTTTCCACATACATTCAGGCCGAGTGCCTGCTTGGGAGCACAACGTATGCTGTTTTTCACATACATTTGGTCCAACACACCTTCTCCACAGCAGCAGGAAACTATAGTTTCCTATATAACAAGAAAGGCCGCAATATTCCCGGCAACGGGGATTGCGGCTTTTCTGTTGAAATATAAGAATTTATAGGTTTTACGCTATAAATTATTCTTCTATTTCTCGCTGAAACGGTACCGTCCTTTAAAAGGACGGCAAAGCCGTTTCCACTTGTTCATGAGGATTATAAAATAATTGCCGCAGACTAAAACTGTTTGCATAACCTCTCCGTCTAATTCATGTAAAAAAAGATGGAGAGGAGAGGGAGAGATGACGATGTCAGGCGCAGAGATGAAACGGGTCACTGCCGCTGTGCCGCTTGAAGAGACAGATTTCGTCAAAGCGGTGATGGAGCACAGCGACCAGTTATATTCTATTGCCTACAGTTATCTGGGCAACCGCAATGACGCGCTGGAAGCGTTGCAGGAGACGACTTGCCGGGCGTGGATGAAGCGAAGGACCCTTAAGGACTCAGGCGCGTTCAAATCCTGGCTGATCAGGATTCTAATCTATGTCTGCATTGACGAACAACGCAGAAGGAAGAAGGCGGTTCCCACAGCGGCAGAACATATGCAGGAGGCCGTCATTCATAACAGTACCGAATCTATGGAAATGCAGTGGGCGCTCTCGCAGGTGAAGGTGAAATACCGCCATGTGCTGCTGCTCAAATATTATAACGACATGACCTTGGCCGAGATCGCGGTGCTGCTTAAGAAGCCGGAGGGGACCGTCAAAACCTGGCAGCACAAAGGGCTGAAGCAGCTTAGGACCATTATGAAGAACCGGGGTGAGTGGGATGGACAGTAGTAGAGAAGAGCAGGCGATGCTGACGGATGCGGCACGTATACACAAGGAAGCCGGAGCGGACGCCGGAGGCAATGAGATTAGGCAGGCTGTTCAGGCGGGAATCGAGCGCGGACGCCAAAAAAGCTGGCAAGGCAGACTCACCAAAGGCTCCTTCCTCGGATTAGCCGCTGCCGCGGTTACCGCAATCATTCTGTTCCTCATTCCGGTCATTCATGATGCAGCACCTCGTGCTGCCGGACCTGCCGGAGAAGTGAACTGGGGCGGGCTGGAAATGTTCAAGCGGCTCTATTCTTCTGATTCAGAGGCACCTACACTGGATACGGCCATCCGGCACGGCTATATCCAGGAAATTAATCAAAGCGTAGCCAGCGGAGATTACCGGATTACCCTGAATGCAGTAACGGCGGATGAGAATAAAATCATCTTTTTGTATACAGCAAATGTCGCGGAAGGACAGGAGATCTATAGTGTTAACAGTGCGAGAATCAAGAATGCGGCAACCGGCTATGATCTTGAGAACGGGGGCGGGATCGGCGCCCATGCTAAAAACGATGGACACGATGATAAGCGTATTTTTTACGGGCGCGGCGCCATCCTTCTGGACCGGAGCAAGCCGTTCCCGGAGCAGCTGGAAGCGGATTTCCAGATTGCCTCAATGGATAAAGGGAAAATGAAAGATCTGGCGAAGGGTGTCAATGTAGCCGATGTGCATTATTCCCCGAGACTCAAGATCAGCTTCAAGCTTGACCCGAAATTCAAAAGGCAGCAGACAGTTATTGTCCGGCCGGGGGAGGATTTCATGCTGGAGGGGATTCAAGTGACGCTCGAGCAGGTTGAGCTCTCTCCCTTGATGATCCGCACTGTAGTCAAAATTAAAAACGAGTCTGAGATTACATGGGAGAACAGGCAAAAGATATCTGGCGCTGTACACAGGAATGAAATTCAGTCGACAGCCAAGTACGGAACCACCGAGATATGGTCACCGACAGGTACTGGAACCGATGAGGGCTTTGAACATTATTTCGGCAGCAATCTGCTCGATCAGCCGGAATCAATGAACATGATTATGAAGACCGGAGAAGGCAAGAATACCAAGGAGATTAACTTGCCAATCCTGCCGTGAATCCTTGCATGTGGAAAAGGCTGACCGCCGGTATGTCCGGCGGATCAGCCTTTTTGGCGGTTGGGTTAGAGTGGTTGTAATACCCGGTTATCAAACCTGAAGGCAAGCTTATTGCCGTCAAAAGTCTCTCCGGTTCTTTCGGTATATTTCCCCTGCGTGTAGCGGGAGACGGTCTTCCGCCAAAATTTCTGTCCGGTTATATTCTTCGCCGCCGGATTCGTGAACAGCTCCCATTCACCCCGGAATTGTTCAAACACCAACACCGCCGCCTGTTCCGCGATTCCTGTCCCTCTGAAGGGCTGCAGCAGAAAATAGTCGCTCACGAAATAATCAACGCCCTGTGCACAGTAGGGAGGGGTGGCGATGCGGGCGAAGCCTGCCGGCATCGCATTAGCTTGAATTAGGAAAGAGTACAGAGTGCCCGGCTTGTCCCACCAAATATTCTGGACCTCGTACTGGTCTGCCAGCGTGCGGTATTCGTCCGTATCCTCAAAGATACCATGCCGGTTAGGAAGATGCCCCTCCACAAGTCCGTAATGTCCCGACAGATCGTGCAGATAGAGCGGGTACATATTTTTGATAATGTGGGCTTCATCCGGTCCGGTTAGCTTGATTGCGATATTCATTTCCAGCCTGCTTTCTGTAATTATCTATAACGTCTACTCCCACTGTATACCGGGAATGAAGTCTTTTCATAGGCAAGTCTCTGTTATAAACTGAACTTTATCTATTCGCATCTTAAAAAAGCCGAAACTTCCGATATCGGAAATTCCGGCTTATTCTCTCTGTATATTACTTCGCGGAGACCAGTGCTAAGTAGCTAACCGGACCAGTGGACAGCTTGATTTTGGTTTTGCCGTCATTGCTGTACCGGTACAGGCAGTCGTTATCCAGACCGTTGATATAATACAAGCCGGGAATATCGTCTGTAATTACAGAGTAATCGGACTCAACGCCCGTCATTTTGGTCAAGGATGAATCGGCATTCAGAACGTAAGCATCGGCTGCGGTGAACAATACGGTGGTGAGCGCCGCTCCGTTCTTAACCGTTCTAATATCTTGAACATTCGTCAGCGGCAGCGCCTTGGAGGCGATGATTTTGCCGTTGGCCAGCGTGCTGATGTAGGCTTTGCCTTTGGAATCTGCATATACCAGCTTATCCGCAGCAATCTCGCTGATGCTGATCACGCTGTTCTGGCTGAGCTGCAGGATCTTTCCGTTCTTATCCATCAGGAAGCCTTTGCCGGTGTTATAGTCCAGCTCATCGCCGGTGGCATCCACTTTAATGCCTTTGTTGAACAGAAAATAATGGTCGGACCAGCTACCGGCAGTGGCGGCATTGGATTCAAGCGGATTTTTGGCATTGGCTGCTTTGGGAGCTCCACCGCTTAGAGGGAGGGTGTAGAGCACCATTGAGTTCAGAGAATACTCGGTTTCGGCAGGTTTGTTGTCAATCATAAGGTTAATACTTGTAGTATAAGGATGATAAAATTTGCTCTTCTGAATCGCTCCGCTGGCAATCCACTGAATGGCTCCACTCCCGTCGCGGGACCTCGAAGCAACCCAGGTAGTGTTGTTCTTCAGCGCATTATAGTAGATCCGCCCGCCTGATACGTCGAAGGCCCGGAAATTCACATCGGCATTGTCTGCGATAAGAGTAAGCTGTGAATCATCGTCAGCGTCGGCCAAGGTGCGGTAGATGTGTCCTGTATCATCCAGGAAGTACAGATAGGGACCCTCGAACAGGTAAAAGAGGATATTCCGGTCCCCGAGGAAGCTCGTAATTAAAGCATCGGGATCACTTAGGGACAGCCGCTGAATTCCCATACCGTCATTATAGTAAAAATACAGATATTTGCCGGTTGAATCTAATCCGTTGCCGTCATAATTCTCAACGATCTTCTGTGTCTCACTTCCATCTGTGGTCACACGGTATAGAACATCGTCAGAGACATAGTACACATATGATTTCGCAGAAGCTGCCGCTGCTGCCGTATGTGACTGTCTGCCGCCCCCAACTGTACCGAGTGCCGCCAGTAGCAGCACGAGCAGAAAGACACCTGTTTTTCTGGATAGTAATTGTAAAGCCTTCATAGTCATTCTCCCCTTCAGCCAATGTGGTAAACATACGAACAAATCCTGTTCTAATAAGATATCGGAGAAACGGGCAGTTTCAAATATACAGCTTAAGCCCTAAAAGGCTTGCATGAAAGAGAAAATGAACCGGTAGGCTGGGACTCATGGTCCGGTAGAATCAATGCGATAAGCAATAGATCAGGATGGCCTGCTGAAGGTAGATCAGGCTTTTCTTGAACCCGAATCCGGCAAAATAAGGCGAAGCAATCACCTCTTCACTGACCTCCTCATTGCGGAAGAAGGGAGGACAGGGGTTCAGCAGTGCCCCGGGTCTTGTCTGCTTCATCCGGTCCAGTGTAATCTGATAGGCGCCGATATACTCCGGGGTCAGGAAATCCTTGGGCAATGAATCGGTAAGAATCACATCGCTCTCCGGCAGCACGCTGTCCAGGCTCGTATGAAAGGTATAGCCCGGGTGATTGCCGCTAGCCATCTCATGACCTGGCGTGCATACATGATGGAAGGATAGATTCAGGGCTTGCGCCGCCTCCAGCCAGGTTCTTGATATATTGCCGGGCGGTCCCACGAAGGTGTAGGTCAGCTCCCGGTAGTTGTCCCGGAGGGTGCGCAGAGCATACAGGTCAGCCATAATCTCGCAGGGATGATTATGTGCGGTCATTGCATTAATAACGGGAACAGAGGCGTGTGCAGACAGCTCCTCCAGTTTGCAGAGATCCGGGATTCTGGCAATGATGCCATCCCCCCAGTTCTCCAGGTAGCGGACGATATCACCCGGCGCTTCTTTCTTGTTGAGCGTCTCCGGCGGAAAGGTAATGCAGGCCCCGCCCAGATCGCTGATGCCTTTCTCGAAGCTGACCCGTGTCCGCAGACTGGTCTCCGGGAAGAAGAGAATCATCGTTTTACCTTCGAGCAGCGGTTCTGATTTTCGGTGACGAAGCCGGTCGGTTAATTCAAAGATATCCAGAATCTGCTCTGAAGTAAGCTGGTTGATATTCAAAAAATGCATAGATCTATCCCCCGGTAGATGAGAAATCAGCAATAATTGCCGGTTGAATAAATATACAATAATCAGGAATAGTATACAACCCATTTAATGTTAAAAGTGCATTCTACCGGCAGTTGAATAAAAGGGATGCAGCCGTTCAACCAGCGATTGATAGGAATGTGTATGCTGAAATGCTATGCTGTTTTCAACAGTGTGCACTGTACATTTTATAAACTCGGAGGGATATCATGCTCGACTTACGTAGAATTGGGGCGTATATATCGCGGCTTCGCAAAGACCAGGACTGGACACAGCTGGAGCTTGCCGATCAACTGAATGTAAGTCATCAGGCGGTCTCGAAATGGGAGCGTGGCGACTCGCTGCCGGATATTGGAACACTTCCGCAGGTTGCGGGGTTATTCGGCCTAACCGTAGACGACATTTTGAATGCAGGAGATCACGCAGAACATCGGGAGCACCTGCATCTGGGTCGGATCGTAGAGGAGATTGCAGAGAACAGGCCGGGCCAGGTTACAGAGCTGGTCAATGCCGGTAAGCTGGAGATGGAAGAGCTTGTAGAGGTAGCGCCTTTTGTAAAAGCTAGTGCCCTGAATAAGGTTACAGAGGGCATAGACAGCAGCGTCCTTACGCTAGAGGTAATTATGCGGCTGGCCCCGTTCCTGGGAAGAGATACATTGGATGAACTGGTTCGTCAGGCTGAACAGAAAGAAATAGCTTGGAATGTCATTTCTGGACTTGCCCCGTTCGTCAGCAGCAGCACCTTACGCCGGCTGGTCGATCAATCAGCAGACGGTTCCAGAGAGGTGAACAATCTTGTCGGCATCGCCCCGTTTCTGGAACGGGAACAGCTGGACCTGTTGGTGCAACAAGCCAGAGGGGAGAGCCCCAGCTGGCATTCCATTCAAGGGCTGGCCCCCTTTATTAGCAGAGAGACGTTAGGCAATCTAGTTGACCGGGTGGCAGACGGTACTGTCGATGGAAATCGGCTCACAGGCCTCGCTCCTTTTCTGGACAGAGGGAAGCTTGAGAAGTTGCTTGGTGAAGTCGAAGCGGATCAGCTCAGCCCGGATTTGTTGGCAAGCCTAGCTCCTTTCCTGGATCAAGGGACGTTAAGCAGAATGGTGACAGGCTTACTGAATAAAGGGAAGTAGACACCAAAAGGAAAAAAGACCGCAAAAACAGAGCACCGGCGTAACCGCCGCCATGCTCTGTTTTGCGTTAAATATGGGCAGTGATACTACAGCCCGAGCGTATTGCCCTTTTCTAGCCGCTGAATCTGCTGTTCCCCGTTATCTGCCAGCTCCCGGAACTGGGTAATGGTCTCCCGCATCTTGGGGAGCGCCTCCTGCTTGTAGGTGCTGATTGAATCCAGGGCAGAGAGAACGTCTGTGAAAGCCTGCTTCAGCGTATCGACCGAAATACTGGTTTCAAGCGATTGCTTATGAATGGCAGCACCCTGCTCCTTAAGCATTCTGGAGGTGCCGCTGATCAGATTGTCGGTGGTCTGGTTCAGCAGCTCGATTTTTTGGAGCACGATCTTCTGGTTGTACAAAGCGCTGGCTACTGTAACCGAAATTTTGAGCGCAGATACCGTGACATTCCGTGCTCTGTCGACTCCACGGATCAGTTCCTTGTTGTTGCGGATAACAACCTCAATGGCCATAATTCCCTGTTGATTAACCACGAGCATCTGCTGCAGATCCATGACCCGCTGGCGCAGCGGGAACAGCACTTCCTCCGTGATGAACCGCACCTTATCCTCATCTTCACCGCGCTGCTTGGCCGCTTCAATCTGCTTCTCGATCTCCTCATCCATCAGGATGCCGAGCTGAATCTCCTTCTTAAGGCGCTTGGTCAGCTCCCGCAGGGTCTGCTGTTCAATCTCCAGTGTTGTATTGTCATTCTTCAGCACGGCTTTGCCTTTATCCAGAGATAGAATAATATCAGAGATGACGACATCGGCCTTTTGATATTTGGCGAAATAATTACGCAGGGGGTGGAAAAACTTGCCGAGGAACCCGCTTTTGGCAAAATCGACTGCGCTGGGGTCCAGATCCTTGAGCTGCTGGTGCAGCTCGGTTAATCCCTTGGCGACCTGGCCGCCTTCATCCCCGGTCTTGGACAGATTGCCCACCGATACCTGAAGCAGGGAGTTCTTCTCCGACGAGGAGCGCATGGTGCCCATCCCGAAGCTGTCAATCGACTTCAGCACGGCTTTGCGTTTCTCCAGAGACTCGAAGTCCAGCTCCAGAATACTGGAGACATTATTGATTGCCTGCTCCTTAAGCTGGGTGACTTCCTCCGGCTCCGGCTGGACCTGCTCCTCGATGACCGATTTCAGCTTCTCGGGGCTGGGAATTTCCATGGTGAATGACATATGAACCCTCCTTCAGAATATAAAGTCTACATTTGCACGTTGAGCAGGTTTCCGATTTTGTATACTACATCCTCTGTGTCAGCGTTGATATTGGCCGCCTCGTTGATGCTGGAGATGCTCTCCAGTGCCTTGATATTGGCGTTATACCCGATGGTGTATACCGGAATCTTATAAGTCTCGATCAGGCCCCGGATATCATCCAGGGAATGGCCTTCGTTGGTCTCCCCGTCGCTAAGCACGAAGATCAGGGGCTTCATATCCGGGTTCACCGCCAGCTCATCCTTCAGCATCTTCATCGCAACCACCAACCCGTCGAAGGTAGCCGTGCCGCCCACAGGCTGAAGGCTGTTAATCGCGCCTACGAACATGGACTGCTGATTGGTGTCATATTTGCCGATGGGCAGATTGATGGTCACATCACTGGAATAGGAGACGAAGCCGATGCTGTTGTCCTTACCGAGGAATTTCTGGCCCTTCAGCAGGGACTCCTTCAGACGGTTCAGCGGCTCACCGGCCATGCTTCCCGAGACATCGGCTACGAATACTGCCGCAATCGGCTTGCTGCCGTTCTTTTTCTCCTTCCAGAGCTTCTGGGCCGAGGAGAGAATGGAGCCGTCAACCGGTGCCAGCTCGGAGACATAGTCCGTCAGGCCGTTGAAGCCCTTGTCCGCAGCCGTCTTCTGGTACTTATCCTGCTGGACGAATTCGCCGAACTTCTTGATGATCGCCAGCTTCTCCGGCGGCAGCTGCCCTAGTGCATACAGCGGGCTGTCATGTCTTACCCCGAACGGGGTGAACACATAGCCGCTGGTCAAATCCTTCGCATTGACGAAGGTCTGATACTCAAGGACGAAGGCATCCAGCATGCCGGATTTGGCCGCTTCCCGCATTTGCAGGGTGGTGGAGGCAATGAAGGGCACGTTGGCCTGGAACTTCTCGAAGCCTTGAACCGCCTTGTCTCCCAGCAGATCCGAACTGTCGAAGGTACTCAGTGCGGTGACCAGGAAGTTCAGACCCGTTGAGCTGGCAAAAGGATCGGTGTACCCCATCGCCAGCTCATTAGCCGCAATGGCATCGGTAATTGTCTTGACGTTGATCGAGCCGTATTTGTCGACCAGCTGATCGTATTTCTGCTTGCTCATTACCACTCCGGCCACGTTGCCGGTCAGACGCTTCGTAACCAGCTCGGCCTGCACGCCGCTGGCCTTGACCATTTCGCCCCATAGCTCATTAGAGGGAGTGAAGGCGTCAGGCACATATTTGCCGGACCGGATATAATCAGCGGCTGTGCCGGAAGCGATGTTGCGGATTTTGACTGAGGCGGGTTTGCCGTCTATTGTAATACCGGCAGCGTTGAAGTCTGCGGCGACCTCATTCAGCCAGCCGTCATTGCCTGTTCCTGACTTCTCCGTGGAGGAGAAAATCTCGACGAAGCTATCCGTGGTGCTCTCAATGGAGATGGGGAACTTGGAGATATCGGGCAACGAATCGCCGATGGATGCCGGATCAAGATCGATCTGCCCTTTTACAGGCTCAGCACTGGTCACGTTGATATCCTTATAGATGCGGTTCAGTCTTTTGTCGGCGTCTTCGGCAGAGATTTCTGTCTTGGATTTGCCCAGATTGGACGTTAAGGTAATTCCGAAATAGACAAGTGCGAAGACGGATGCGGCGATAATGCCGAGTATGAACAGTGTTTTGCCTTTCCTCATAGGTTCATCTCCCTTTCCTTACTGATAGAGTTTCGTCTGCCCGATCAGGGCGGTTAATTCCTGCATGCATGGCATTTCTTCCACATTGCTATAATCTGCGCTGCCCAGCTCGGTAATCTCCAGCAGCAGCTGATCCAGCTTCAACAGAATTTCCTCATTGGCCCCGAGGCAGCCTTTGACATAAGAGAGATATTCATTGTATAGCGCAGTTTTCTTCTGAATCAGGGAACTGGAGAACCGGCTTGATGCGTTATCGGCGCTGAATTTGGCGAACTCCGCGGCATCGAATACACTAAGCTTGTTCAGAAGCCCCCGGATATTCAGGTAGAAGAGCTTCTCAACCTCCATAATGACGGAATGAAACTTGCGGAAGCTGAGCTCAGCCGGATCGAACCTGCGGCCCAGCACCTGGAGCAGTGCGGTCTTCTTCTTCTCAATCCGCTCCATCTGGTCCAGGGCGAGGGAGATATCATCCTTCAGCACCTTCACATTCCGGTGACGGCCGAGGCCGGCAATGTAATCCTCCCGCGTCTCTAATTGCACGCTGACGGGCTTGGCAGCCGGGGGTTTGAAGAGCAAGGTGTAACTGCCGTATAGGACGACCAGCAGACTGATGATTAGCAGGGTTACTGCCGATGCCGTTTCCAGCGGGCTTCCGCCGATCTCGATACCGAGCAGACCGGGAGATAGAACGATGACATTTAAGATTACAACTCCGGCAATCATGCCGAGGAGCTTAACGGGCCCGGATCTGTTCAGGATCTACACCTCCTCCGTAGTAGTATATTTGGGGATAGCAGCTTGAATCACATGAAATGGGATTGGAATGAAGGCTATTACAGACTGCTACGTATCGAAACTTGTCAATGTTTCAAATTTTTACGATCGCGCCGGATTGAGGACGGGTTTTCACCATATGTAAGGCTCCTTTCGAATGAACTGCTGAATTGAGTTACATTTTATCATAATTTGGGAGAGGGGGGGCTGTGTTTGTATTGTTCATTGGCTGGAAAATTGATTAAAAAGAGGTCTACGTACGGTGAATTTCAAATTTAAAAGAATTAAGGCTTGACGTCAGCTCACTTGGCGTGTAACATATGAACAGTCGTCAACCAGGCAATCATTCATAACTCTATATTGTTCTCGTATAACCTCGCAGCCATTCAGATGTCAAAGGGCGAGGGTTTCTACAGGAAGCCTACTCTTCCTAACTACGATGATAAGGACCATGAACCAGCGGTCCCTGTCCCGGAGTTAGGATTTTTTGCGTCTCTGCGGTCCTTGACCTTGACGCAGCATGATTCAGATCAGAAGATTCAGGAGGCATAACAGACATGAAAGATATGAAATATTTAATCTCCGTACTTGTAGGCGCTATGAGCTACGGCATTTTATCAACGATTGTTGTATTGGCCTACGGGCAAGGTTACAAGCTGGGAGAGGTGGTCGGCACTCAGCTCTTAACCGGCTGTATTCTCGCCTGGCTGCTTGCGTTATATACCAAGCTCAGAGCGAACCGCAAACAGCGCAGCACAGCGAACGTTGCGGCGTCCGCTAAGGCGGCTCCCACCCGGCTGACCTGGAAGCATAGACTGCTCTTGATGATGGCGGGTGCGCCAACTGTGGTTACCGGTCTGCTGTATTACCAGTCGCTCCGGTATATTCCGGCTTCGCTGGCGATTATCCTGCTGTTCCAGTTCACCTGGATCAGTGTGCTGATTCAGGCGGTAAGCAAACGTCAACGCCCTGACAAAATCACGGTGCTGACGCTGATCCTGCTGTTCGGCGGAACCCTGCTGGCCGCAGGTATTCTGAATCAGGGAGCTGCCGAGTTTAACCTGCTGGGGCTGCTGCTGGGATTATTATCGGCAGTCAGCTATTCGATGTTCATTATCTTCAGCGGCAAAGCCGTTCCTTCGGCCCATCCTGCCTACCGGAGCGCCTGGATGGTCACTGGCGGCCTGGTGCTGCTGTGTATCCTGTTCCCGCCGACCTTCCTGTTTAACGGTATGCTATGGGGACCGCTGCTGCTGTTCGGCTTCCTGCTGGGCTTGTTCGGCGCCTTTATCCCGCCGCTGCTGTTCGCCATCGGGGTTCCGCATATCGGCGGAGGGATGGCCGGTATTCTGGGCGCCGTCGAACTGCCTGTGGCTGTCTTAATGTCCTCGTTCGTATTGCAAGAGCATGTAAGTCTTCTGCAATGGACCGGAGTGGTGCTGGTGCTGCTGGGTGTGGTATTGCCGGAGCTGTATAAGCTGCGGTGGGGTAATGCACAGAGCGTGAGTTCGTCATCGGTCTGAGCTCTGGAGGATAGAAGAAGAGGAGTGTTCCCAGTGAATAGGGGAGCACTCCTTTTACAGTTAGCATTGTTGTCTTTGTCTGTGGAACTATATGGATGTCGACTTGTAACTTTCTTGTAAAATTTGTTTTGCAATATAAATGATCTGACCCGTATGCTCCGAGTAATGTGCGGCACATTGATGCAACATATCCAGATTTGTTCTTTCACGATTCCTGACCCATTGTGTTTGCTCTAACTCTTCATCGGTAATGTTTTTTACCGTGGCAATGATCAATTCAAACTTAGCTTGGATGATCTGTTCCAGTTCGGACCTGGTAATATACGTTGGTTTGAGCTCCTCATCACGATTTCTATGAACGTCTTGATGTAAAATTCCCTTTAAAATTCTTTCATGAATGTTACCTTCAACATGTTTTATTAATGTCGAGATGCTGTTACTTGTGTTATCAGGTCTCCAATTTACCTGTTCATCATTGAGTTGTTGCAGGGCTTTAATTAGACGTGTACTTATCTCATCAAACTTTTTTGAAAGCCAATCCCTGTTAAAATCATATTTCATTGATATTACCTCCTAAGAATATGATTACCATATTTTACTTGTTCGACTTAATGTTCTTGTAATCCTTCTTACTAACTAAGGGAAATGGTAATGTTTTCTCGTTTGGTGCTTTTCACTATGTCATTTGTAAGCGCAAACATTTTTGTTGCCAAAAGTGAAATTCAGTGCTATTCTGAATTTGGGATTGTTACTGCAAAGGCAAAACCCAAAACATGGTCACGTGTTTTGGGTTTTGCCTTTCTTTATGTTAAGGGCCCTGCGGGACGCTGCAAGGAACCTTGACCCGTCTAACATCCTGTAAGCAGTGCCAAATGAAATTCGGGGTAAAGGAGGGCAGCTTGGTTGATTATCGAGAAGATTTTCAATAACAATGCCATTATTGCCAAGGATTCAGGTAAGGATGAATTGGTTGTTATGGGACGCGGCATCGGCTTCAAGAAGAGTCCGGGTGACCCGGTGGATGTATCCCTGATCGAGAAGACATTTGTACTGAAGCGAAATGACGCGTCCGAGAAATTCAAGGCCTTAATGGCGGATGCCCCCGCCGAATATGTAGCCTTAAGCTATGACATTATCGAGTATGCCAAGCAGACGCTGAAGGCCCGGCTGAGCGATTATATCTATGTGACCTTGACGGATCATTTGACTCATGCGCTGAGGCTTCATGAGCAGGGCATCCATAATGACAATCCGCTTCTCTGGGAGATTCAGCGCTGTTATCCGAGGGAGTATGCCATCGGACATCATGCTATGGGGATGATTGAGCAGGATACCCGTATCCGCCTACCGGAGGATGAGGCCGGGAACATTGCACTCCATCTGATCAACGCGCAAATGAACAGCTCAGGCAACAGGATTGCAGATCTTACCAGGCAGACCCAGCAGATTGATGACATCCTCAATATTGTAAAGTATTCCTATAACAACGAGATTGATGAGAATACCGTCAGCTACGAACGGTTCATCACCCATTTGCGTTATTTCTTCCAGCGTTCACGCAAGCAGGAGCCGGTGGAGTCGGTGGATGATTTTCTGCTCAAGCAGGTGAGGGTGAAATACAGGAAGGCGCATCAATGTGTGCTCAAAATCGAGAAGTATCTGGATCTGAAGCTCCTGGATGAAGAAATCCTGTATCTGACGATTCACATTCAGCGGGTAACGCAAAGACAAACTGAATAAAACCACTTGGATTGTTACTGGTCATGCAGGCGAAACCAAATCAGGCAGGAAGCTGCCGGGATGGTTTCGCCTTTTGCTTATCATTCATCAGGAAACGGGAGGACTTACTATGAAATATGAGGCACTAGCCAAGGATATTATCAAGCAGGTCGGCGGCAAGGAGAATATCAACGGACTCAGCCATTGCATTACCCGCCTGCGCTTCAAGCTGAAGAATGAGGCGGTGGCGAATACAGATGTGCTGAAGAACATGGACGGAATTGTAACGGTGATTCAGAGCGGCGGCCAGTATCAGGTCGTGATCGGCAATCATGTGTCTGAGGTCTATGCCCAGGTGATGACAGCGGGAGGATTGCAGGAAGGCGGATCAGAGACAGCCTCCGGCGAGAAAATGGGTCTGTTCAACAGCTTCATTGACATGATCTCCGGCGTATTCTCGCCGACCCTTGGTGTACTGGCTGCGACCGGGATGATTAAGGGCTTCACCGCCCTGTTTCTAACTGTGGGACTCCTCACCAAGGAGTCGGGGACCTACCAGATTCTGAATGCGCTCGGGGATTGCCTGTTCTACTTCTTCCCGATCTTCCTGGGGTATACCTCGGCTAAGAAATTCGGAGCCAATATCTTTATCGGGATGGCGATAGGCGCTACGCTGGTGTACCCGTCCTTCGGCACGATCACGGCGGCGGGCGAACCACTGTACACGCTTTTTAGCGGAACGATCTTTGAATCGCCTGTGTACATTACCTTCCTGGGGATTCCGGTCATCCTGATGTCCTATACCTCCAGCGTTATTCCGATCATCATCTCGACTTATATTGGCTCCAAGCTGGAAGCCTTCTTCCGAAAAGTGACGCCGAGCGTGGTACGTACCTTCCTCGTCCCGTTCTTCACCCTGCTGGTCACCGTTCCGCTGGCGCTGATTGCAATCGGACCGATCTCCACCTGGGCCGGACAGCTGCTGGGGCAGGGAACCTTGTTCCTCTACAATCTCAGTCCGGTTATTGAGGGGCTGCTGGTAGGCGCGTTCTGGCAGGTCTTCGTCATCTTCGGGCTGCACTGGGGTCTGGTGCCGATTGCCCTCAATAACATGGCTGTTCTGAAATCCGATCCGATTCTGGCGGCTTCCTTCGGCGCTTCGTTTGCCCAGACCGGTGCTGTGCTGGCGATTATGCTGCGCACCAAGAATGCCAAGCTGAAGTCATTGTCGATTCCGGCTATTATCTCAGGGATCTTCGGAGTTACGGAGCCTGCCATTTACGGGATTACGCTGCCGCGCAAGAAGCCGTTCATCTTAAGCTGTGTCGCGGCGGCGGTCGGCGGCGGTATTGTTGGTCTGATGGGCACCAAAGGCTATATTCTCGGCGGTCTGGGGATTTTCGGTATCCCAAGCTACATTAGTCCTGACGGGATGGATACAGGCTTCTACGGCGCGATTGCCGCCATTGTAATCAGCTTCATTCTCGGGTTCATTCTTGTCTTCTTCTCCGGGTTCAAGGATGAGGAAGCGGTGGACAGCAAGAGCGGCGGGACTGCCCGGAGTAATCTGGTGAAGCAGGAGACGGTGGGAAGTCCGCTGAAGGGCCAGATCAGAGCCTTGTCGGAGCTTACGGACGAAGCTTTTTCTACTGGCGCAATGGGCAAAGGTATAGCGATTGAACCGCTGGAAGGCAAGGTGTACTCTCCCGTTGACGGGGTACTGACCACCTTATTCGCCTCCGGCCATGCGATCGGTATTACCAGTGATAACGGGGTCGATATTCTGATTCATGTCGGGAAGGACACGGTCAAATTGAAAGGCAAACACTTCACCCCCCGGGCCAAGCAAGGCGATACCGTCACCAAAGGGCAGTTGCTCATGGAGTTCGACGTTGCCGCGATCAGAGAGGCGGGCTATACGCTGACCACGCCTGTGATCATCTCCAATTCCGGTGAGTATCTCGACGTTATTGAGACGGACCAGAAGAGCGTTGATTACCGGGAGAATCTGCTGACTGTCATGATCTAAACGGTATCCTAATTCAATCTCAGGAGGAACGAATATGAATAAGAACGTGAATGTAAGTGTGAACAACAGAAGTTTTCCGGCAAATTTCCTGTGGGGCGGGGCAACGGCTGCGAATCAGCTCGAAGGCGGGTTCGATGCGGGAGGCAAGGGGTTAAGCACAGCAGATGTCATGACCGCAGGAACGCATACGGTCTCCCGGAGAATTACTCCGGTGCTGGAAGCCGGGGCTAATTATCCGAGTCATGAAGCGGTTGATTTCTATCACCGGTACGAAGAGGATATCGCGCTGTTCGCCGAGATGGGCTTCAAGGTGTTCCGCATGTCCATCGCCTGGTCGCGGATCTTCCCGAACGGGGATGATGCCATGCCAAGTGAAGAAGGGCTGCAGTTCTATGACCGGGTATTTGCCGAGCTGGCCAAGCACGGGATCGAACCGCTGGTGACGATCTCGCACTATGAAGCGCCTTATCATCTGGCTGAAGCTTATAACGGATGGGCGGACCGCAGAACGATCGATTTCTATGTCCGTTACTGTGAGGTGATCTTTAACCGCTACAAGCACAGCGTGAAGTATTGGCTGACCTTCAATGAGATCAACATCCTCACGATGCCGTTCGGGACATTCATGGCCGGGGCGATGAAGCCGGAGGGAAATGCTGAGTTGACTGCGTCTGTGCAAACCGACAATGAGCAGCTAAGATACCAAGCGCTCCATCACCAGTTCATCGCCAGTGCCAGAGCCGTGAAGCTGGGACATGAGATTCATAAGGATTTTCAGATCGGCTGTATGATTGCCTACATGTGCTCTTACCCGCTGACCTGTAATCCCGAGGATGTGCTGCTGGCCCAGCAGAAGGATAATCTGAGTAATTTCCTCTGCTCCGATGTTCAGGTGAGAGGCGCTTATCCGGGCTTCGCGCTGCGATACTTCCAGGAGAAGCAGATTGAGCTGCAGATGGAGGAAGGTGACGGGCAGATTCTTAAGGAGGGCTGTGTGGACTTCTACACCTTCAGTTACTATTCATCCACCTGCGTAAGCGCAGCTCCGGATCAGGAGTCGATTGGCGGCAATATGTCGCTGGGTCTGAAGAACCCGTATTTGCAGGCAAGTGCCTGGGAATGGCAGATTGACCCGCAAGGCCTGCGGTGGTCCCTGAATAATATCTACAACCGTTACGGACTGCCGATGATGGTGGTGGAGAACGGCCTTGGCGCAGTGGATGCCGTAGAAGCAGACGGTTCAATCAAGGATAATTACCGGATCGACTATCTGCGGGAGCATGTCCGGGCGATGGGTGAGGCGCTGGCTGACGGCGTGGATTTGATCGGATACACCTCCTGGGGCTGCATCGATCTGGTCAGTGCAGGCACCGGAGAGATGAAGAAGCGCTACGGCTTCATCTATGTGGATAAGGATAACGAAGGCAAGGGTACTCTGGACCGGTCCCGCAAAGACAGCTTTTTCTGGTATCAAAGGGTAATCGCCAGTAACGGAGCTGAGCTGGAGTAATCCGCGTCTGCCGTCAGCTCACTTTTACAAATATCTGTCTGCTGTTTCAGTCCGCCATCCCTACGGTATATGATTATTAACAACCATTAAAGGGGATTTCCTATGATCATAAAAGGGATCGAGAATATGGACGGCGGCAATATAATGAGCCAGATTCAGCAAGGCGGCAAATTCGTGATCTACACGTATTGCTTCTCTGTTGTCCTGATGACGTTCAGACGCAGCTCGAGCATCTATTTCATCAAGGCGGGCGAGGGCTCCGTCAAAAAAGGCTTGAAGTACACCCTGCTGACGTTCCTAGTGGGCTGGTGGGGGATTCCCTGGGGGCCGATCTATTCCATCGGCGCGTTCATCACCAATTTTAAGGGGGGCAAGGATGTCACGAATGAAGTGTTAGCCGCCCTGTCTAACCAGAACGCTTCATAAATAGAAGTACACATATGAGAAGCTGTCCCGCAAGCCGTGAAATATGGCTGATTGGGGCAGCTTTTTATTTCCCGCTGAAACGCTGCCATACTATAAAAGGACGGCAAAGCCGTTTCCACTTGGCTGAAGTGGTGATCTGTAGTCTGCTCACTGGAGTAACCACTTAATTATCTATAGCACCTTATAATATGTTATAATGAATTTCTGATTTCATATTACTAAGCAGAATAGAGGTCGCCAGAGGATGAAAGTAAAAATTAACCGCAATGCAGCTAAGGTTCTAAAAGATATGCTGAACAGCCCGGAAGCGGAAGGCAAGAAAATCCGCGTGGTCATCACCCAGAATCACGGAGATCACGGACACTATGACGTAGCGCTGGATACACCTACTGAGCACGATGAAGTGGTTGCTACAGATAAGGATATCGAGATTCTGCTGGATACCCGCGAACCGCTGCTCGACGGCGTCTGGATTCAGTATTTCTATGTACCGCAGGAAGGCTTCTTCATCACCAATCCGTCCACCGGATTCCTGGAGAAATAAGCAGCAGATTACTATTATCTGTGTTGCCTTAGGGGCGGCACCATCTGAATCAGCCTCACCCGGCTGGTAAGACGGTGCCGTTTTTTTGTTGTTAGATTTTAGGGAGATCCTGCACGAAGTGCAACCATGCTGCTCCATACAAGCGTGGTTAAAACAAAAAACACTTAGATAGGGATTTTCTTCTATTGAGGTGGAGGTTTGAGAATGAAAGCATGACGCTATGGAGCAGGGTTAGCACATCTAAATGCGAATGTATGTTCCTTTTATTATATACAATCCCATAATGATGGAATATAATTACATGCGAGACGTCCGATACTTGTCCCAGGAGGCGATAGAGATTTCTATACCGCATGATGAGGCTTTTAAAAAGCTGCTGGAAACTTTTTATCAGGAATTCATTGAGCTGTTCTTTCCTGAACTGGGCGCTATGCTCGACTATAGCGAGACCCGGTTTCTGATGCAGGAATTGCTGGTGGACATTGTCGGTGAGGAGGCGCGCGAGCTGGATCTGCTGCTGGAGACCCGCTACAAAGGGCTGGACGGTTATATTCTGATTCACTTGGAGCCGCAATCGTACAAGGATCACGAATTCCGTGAACGAATGTTTATCTATTTCAGCCGCCTGTTCGAGCGCTACCGCAAAGACCATAAGCTGATTATCCCGATTGCGATTTTCACCTCGGATGAGGCAAGGGAGGAACGGGACACGCTGGAGATGTCCATCCCGGAACACGACATTCTGCGCTTCCAGTTTCTTAAGGTAGAGCTGCGCAAGCAGAACTGGCGGCGTTTCATCGATTCGGATAATGCGGTGGCTGCTGCGTTATTGGCGAAGATGGGGTATACTACAAGAGAAGCGAGAGATGTGCGCCGGGAATTCCTGCGGATGTTCATGAAGCTGAGAGCGCGGCTGGATCAGGGCCGATTGGCATTGATTATGTCAGTAGCGGATTTGTACTTCAAGCCGGACCGGGCACAGGATGAGGAAATTCTAAGAGAATTAATCGATGACTACTCGGAGGAGGGAGAAGTAATTATGGAACTCATGCCAGCTTGGAAGCGTTGGGGTTACGAAGAGGGTATTGCGGAAGGTATGGAAAAAGGTATTGAGAAAGGCAAAGCGGAAGGCAAAGAAGAAGGCCAGGCGGAGACGATTCGTAAGCTGCTGCTCCACGGATTTTCTCCCGAGGTAGTATCCAAGGCGGTTGAACTGCCACTGGATGAGGTTAAGAAGCTGATGTGAATACAGACCCGGGCGGATGTTGCCCGGGGTCTTTTTTTACTCTAGGCTCCTTACAGGAATATTATGTTATACCGCTCTAAAAGTCGTTGCAAAAGTATGCAATATCGTTGAATGCCTATATTAGCGGGGCGAGGATTTTTTATTATACTGTTCTTGTAAGCGATTACACACATATAGCTGGGGGGAAATTCTAGTGAATAAGAAAAAAGCAATGACACTGATGTCCAGTATCCTGATGATCTCTCTGCTTAGCGCGTGCGGAGGCGGTAACGGCAATGCCGGAGGGAACGCAGCGGAGCCGAAGGCCTCAGCCGCAGCAACGGAAGCTGCCGGAACCAATCAGCCCGCCGCAGATTCCGGCACTGTGGATACATCCCAGCCTGTTACCCTGAAGATGATCTTCGTAGGTCCGAAGCCGGTTGATTACGATCAGGTATTTGGGGAGATCAATAAGAAGCTCAAGGAGAAAATAAACGCTACACTGGAAGCCGAATTCCTGGACTGGTCCGACTGGGCGCAGAAATATCCGCTTAAGCTGGCGGCTAACGAGGACTTCGATCTGATCTATGCCGCCAACTGGGCAGGCTATAACGACCAGGCACTCAAAGGCGGGTTCCTGGAGCTGACGAACGAGCTGCTGGAGAAATATGCACCGATGACCTGGAAGGCGATGCCTGAGGTAGCTTGGGGCCAGGCGAAGGTGAACGGCAAGCTGTATATGGTGCCTCAGAACCGCGGCGAAACCGTGGAGAAGCTGATTCTGTACCGCGAAGACCTGCGCAAAAAATATAATCTGCCGGAGATCAACAGCCCGGAGGCGTACGCCAACTATCTCAAGACTATATCCGGTAAAGAGAAGGGGGTTACCCCATTCGTACCGGAGACCGGAGACTGGAAGCTGCATAATCTGGACCGGATCCTGCTCAAGCAGCAGAACGAATGGAATCTGTTCGACCTCGATCTGCCGATGGGCTTCAAGCTGGATGATCCGGCCGGCAAGGTATTCAACTTATATGAGACTCCTGAATTCAAGGAGCTTGTCTACTATTATAAAGATCTGGCCGAGAACAACGCCTGGTCGAAGAGCGCACTGAACAGCAAGCTGGATCATCAGCAGGAATTCAAGGCCGGCAAGGCAGCCTCCATCACCCACAATCTGGGTACGCTTGGCGCCTTGATGACCGATATGCGGGAGAAGAACTCCCCGTATGAGCTGGCTCTGGCCGATATTAACCCGGATAAGAAAAAATCCGTTGCCGTCTCTACGCAGAACGGCGTAGCGATTCACTCCACCTCCAAGCAGCCGGAACGTGCACTGATGATGATTGATCTGCTCCAGAACGATAAGGAACTGCATGATCTGATCATGAACGGCATCACGGCGGTTCATTATAATCCGGTCGGCGAAGATAAATTCACGAACGCCGAAAAGAATGCCAACTACACCGGCTTCTCCAACTGGGGCTTCAACTCCCCGCTGAACCGTGATAATGCTTCCTTCCCGGATGAAGCGAACGCCCTGACTGACAAATGGGAAGGTGAAGTGTATCACTATCCGCTGGAGACCTTCGTCTTCGACAACAGCAAGGTGAAGACCGAAGTGGCCAATGTCGGCAATGTCATGCTGCAATACGGCATTCCGCTGGAATACGGAACGGTGAAGGATGTAGACGCGGGTCTGGCCAAGCTCCAGCAGCAGGTTAAGGCAGCCGGTATCGACACCATCATCGCAGAGGTTCAGCGTCAGATTGATGAATTCCTGGCGAACTCAGGCCAGTAAGCCAAGCATAGCATAGCTTCAAAAAAACGAGCAGGGTTGGCAAACGCCTCCTGCTCGTTTTTTTTCGAACTCAGCTCTTGATGCGGGCTGGCGGGATACTCTGCGGATTGTTGAACACATTCCCGGGATCATATTTCGCCTTGACTCTGCGTAATCTGGCATAGTTCGTTCCATAATAGACCGGGCCGGAATGCTTGATGCCCTGGTCAGGCACGTTGATGTAGCTTCCCACGATGAACGGCTGCAGCTTGCGGCGGGTGTTGCGGACGTAGAATATATTTTTGGCGGCATCCGATTTCTTGATCCATGAGCTGTTCCACTCCACGTAGAATTTGGCCTTTCGCCAGTAGAAGGCAGTAGATTTAGGAGATTTACGGCTTACAGCCCCACCCCAATTGAGGAAAAAGAACCCGGCGTCTTTCCCCTCCACCTTCTCCAGGAACTCACGCATCGGCTTAAATGCCTGATCCGGGAACGGTTTCCTGCCGAAGGCGCTGGAGAACTGGTTGCTGAAGCGCTGAGTCTGTACCGGATCGGGAGCTAACAAGAAGCTGACCACTTGCGGATAAGGCAGGGAACGGATCGTTTGGATCGTAGGCGTTCCTACACTTGTAATGGGCTTCAAGAGGCGGACAGCCTCAGCCTTAGATCCGAGGAATAGTCCCAGCATGCTGACATTTCCGCCTTTTTTGGGACCGATGGATAATTCACTGCCCAGTCTGGTATTCACGGCGGGAGCCCAGCGCTGCCAGGTCTTAAGGACCTTCTCGAACTGGCCCCAGGGCCAGGTGATGCGGAATACCGTTGCTGTGGCAGGAGCCGGGCGTACTTTGAATTTGTAACGGGTGCACACGCCGAAGTTGCCTCCGCCGCCGCCACGGGAAGCCCAGAGCAGATCGGCATTACTTTTCTTATTCGCAATAATAATTCTGCCCTTGGCATCGACCATTTCAAGCTCCACCAGATTATCGCTGACGAGCCCAAGGGTACGCTGAAGCGGGCCGATGCCGCCGCCCAGTGTAATGCCGCCGATTCCCACGGTAGGACTGTCCCCGAAAGGCGCCATATACCCCTTCCGGGCAAGCGTATGGGCGATTCTCCCCACTGTATTTCCGGCTCCGACGACGGCTGTCCCCGTTTTTTTGTTTAGCTTGATGCTGTTCATTTCACTGACATCAATGACGATGCCGCCGTTCACCTGGGACAGATTGACCTCCAGCGCATGTCTACCGCCTCTGGGCCGGATGGGAATCCGGTGCTCGTTGGCCCATTTGATAGCATTGGCTACATCCTGAGTCTTCTTGGCGAACACGAATACTTTGGGAAATCGGTCGGTATGCGGATCCCAATTTTTGCGCGCGGCCTCATAACCCGGATCACCTTTGTAGATGACGCGTCCGGTAAGCTTCGTTGCTGAGTTCACTGGTTTCCAGCTCCTTTTGAGCTAATATTGGCATGCATGGATATGACTTTGACTAGGTTAATGTATGCAGGGATTTAGTCTATGGAGTGGGCTATAATGCGGACTATTAATGAGAATGGTTATTAATTGTAATAGGGGTAACCGGCAAAGGATGCAGCGGAATAACAGATAAACGGAGAATGGTGATGAAGCTGAACGAATATATACATTGGTGGAACCATGCGTCGGTCAGGATTATAGATATCCGCAGTGGCAGGCTCGGCGCTTCCGTATTACCAGCTGCCTTCGAGCGCCTTCCTGTATGCTGCCCAGGGGCAGGCGCATGTGCAGCTGTATGAGGTACAGGTAACTGTCTACTTCTTGCTGTAACGGCACAATACTAGTACTAGGACGGTACAGGCGTTTCTATTTGTCTATGCCCGACAGCAGGAGTTAATTATTGCTAGAATGTACAGGTTTGTTGTAAAGCACAGCACATATATTAATCTGAAGGGGTAGATTAAATCTAGCAATTGTGAGGAGGAATAAGTATGGCGATTTTATCGACAGGTCCCATTGAGAATAGTCCTGCCGGCGGGGTCAGACCCACTCAACTGGTAACGATCAAATTCGATAACCGGGACTCGCTAATCTCTTCGGTGATTCTGGTAGAAGGCTATGTCTTGAACGGAACCCGGACGCTGTATGCGCAAGAGGAATTCTCTATCGCTCCGAATGAAGTGATCACGAAGAACTACTTCGCCGATCTGAATGCATTTGAGTTTGTTTTCACGATCGACGATGCCGCTTCAGAAGTGATTCAAATCTCGGCATGGGGCAAAAATTCGGCAGGGCAGCTGGTTACAGCTCACCGCCTGGTATCCTCTGAAGTACTGGATCCCGCAGGATCAGTGGTTTTCGAATGGGGTGAAACGATCTTTTGGGCGGATTCGGCAGCTCCAGGGCCGGGCAGCGGATCTCCGTTTGATCCGTTTAACTCACTGCAGGCGGCCATTGATGCCGCAGCCAACAGTCCTTTAGCAGTGGCTATTGGTATGAGAGCACGCTGTATTGTGCTCATTGCGGCTAATTCAATTTTTGATGAAGATGTCGTCATCCCGCCTGCCCGGCACATTCAATTGCTTGGTCTGGGTCCGTGGGTACTTGGCAATTCGGATCTGGCGAATTTCGGATCATCAACTCCGCGCAATGTAACGATACAGACCGACCCGGCTGCCGAAGACGTATACAGTGATCAAGGACCTGCCTTTGTTGCGCGCCCGGTTACTGTGATAGGCACGTTTGATAACGGCACCTCCGTAAGCACCCATACAAACTATACGGATGGAGCTATTATCAGCGGCGATATTACTTTCCAGAATGTGGCTGTGGGGGATCCCTTTACAACTATAGAATTTCAGCTTCTGAATGCCCGGGTAGTCGGAGGTATCATCCAGGCGGGACACATGGGGAATTTAAATACCTATTTATATCATAGCCGCATCAATACAATGGTTCATACGGGACTTAATATTCAGCGTATGGTTGACAGCCAGTCGGACGGGATCATCAATGTCCGCGGATATTCCCATATCACGAATACAAATATTAATGGTGCAGTCACTGTAACACTTGCCTTGACAGATGTGCCGCCAACCGGGATTTTCAGCAGCCAGTTCGCCACCATTACTTGGACCGGTCCGCTCACACTGGATACATCGTCCAACTATTATTTTGTGAACAGCGGTTCAACGTTAATCGGCACCAAAACCGTTTTATTCAGCTTGGCTTAGGATTTCCTGTGTCATGTGAGTTGCTCCTGTGCCGCCGGGCTGTTCCTTCGTCTGCTTTCAACCACAAACTGTTGAGGCCCGGTACACATGCTCAGCTGCCGGGTTGCCGGGCTTCACCCAGATGGTCTTCACCTTGTGCGCTTTGTGAAGCGTCAGCTGCTGCTTTCCATAAATAACTGTGATTGATAACACTTTAATTATTTACATTTCGTGTAATGTATATATACTTAACATTTGAAGGATTCATATCTCCGGGTTAACCGGCAAGGGAGGATATTACAGACATGACATCAATCATTAGAGTAGGCATCGTCGGATACGGAAATTTGGGTAAAGGGGTACAACAGGCCATTGAGCAGAACTCCGATATGGAGCTGGTAGCCATATTCACCCGCAGAGATCCGCAGCAGCTGGCAGACATCACAGGAACGCGCACCGAGCACATCTCAGCCGCCGAGCAGTACATAGGCAAGATTGATGTAATGATTCTGTGCGGCGGTTCCGCAACAGATCTGCCGGAGCAGACTCCGCAGCTGGCCCGGTTATTTAATACGGTGGACAGCTTTGACACTCATGCCAAAATCCCTGATTTCTTCGCTGCGGTGGACAAGTCTGCCCGCGAAGGCGGCAGCGTAAGTGTGATCTCTACCGGCTGGGACCCGGGAATGTTCTCTATGAACCGGCTGCTGATGCAGTCCATCCTGCCGGTAGGCGAGGATTATACGTTCTGGGGTACAGGAGTCAGCCAGGGGCATTCGGATGCGATCCGCCGGGTTCCCGGTGTCAAGGCAGGCGTGCAATATACCGTGCCGGTCCAGGAGGTTATTGACAGCATTCGCGGAGGCGAGACCCCGCAGCTGTCCACCCGCGAGAAGCACCGCCGGGAATGCTACGTAGTGGCTGAAGCAGGAGCTGACCGCGATGCCATTACCCGGACGATTGTGGAGATGCCGAACTATTTCGCCGATTACGACACAACGGTTCAATTCATTACGGACGAGGAGCTAGCTGCTGAGCATTCAGGGATGCCGCATGGCGGCTTCGTCATCCGCAGCGGAGTGACCGGAGGCGGAAGCAAGCAGATCGCCGAATTCGGGCTGAAGCTGGACAGCAACCCGGAATTCACCGCCAGCGTCCTGGCCGCCTATGCCCGTGCTGCTGTGCGTCTGAAGCAGGAAGGCCAGACAGGAGCTAAGACTGTATTCGACATTCCTCTCGGCCACCTGTCCCCAAGATCGGCAGAAGAACTGCGGCGCGAGCTGCTGTAGGCTACAATGAGAGATGTTGCAGGCCAAATGAGCGAATGAGGAGCGTTAGTGCTCCTTAATCCGTCGTTGGTACCTTAATTCGTCATTCATACGCATAAGACCAGCCAGGTGCGTCCAGCATAACTACTAGCGAGCACAGTATCACTAACCATCCATTTCCTAAACCTAAAAAGAGGTGTCCCCAGCCAAATGGCTTAAGGACACCTCTTCTTGTATCAATTAGTCTGTAACAGGTTACACGATACCCTGCGCCAGCATGGTATCGGCAACCTTCAGGAACCCGGCGATGTTGGCGCCGGCAACCAGGTTACCGGCGACGCCGTAATCCTCTGCTGCCTGAACGGTGCTGCTGTAGATATTTTTCATAATGACTTGCAGCTTCTCGTCCACCTCTTCGAAGGTCCAGGACAGACGCATGCTGTTCTGGCTCATCTCCAGGCCCGAGACCGCTACGCCGCCGGCATTGGCGGCCTTGGCTGGAGCGAACAACACCTGGTTCTCCAGGAACAGCTCCACCGCTTGAAGAGTGGTCGGCATATTGGCACCTTCACCGATGGCCTTAACTCCGTTCAGAATTAGAGTCCGGGCAGATTCCAAATCCAGCTCGTTCTGTGTGGCACACGGCAGCGCGATGTCGCAAGGCAGGCTCCAGATTCCGCTACAGCCCTCAACATACTCGGCATGAGGGTGCTCCTTCACATATTCGCTGATGCGCAGGCGCTCTGTTTCCTTCAGTCTTTTGACCGTAGCCAGATTGATGCCCTGAGGATCATGAATGTAACCGTTCGAATCACTGCAGGCAATCACGTGGGCTCCCAGCTGCTGAGCCTTCTCGATAGCATAGATGGAGACATTCCCGGAACCGGAGATGACCACCTTGCTGTCCTTGAAGCTTGCTCCGCGTGATGATAGCATCTCTTGCACGAAGTATACACAGCCATAGCCGGTAGCTTCCTTGCGCGCCAGACTGCCGCCATAGAGCAGCCCTTTTCCGGTAAGAACACCAGCAGCATGCCCGCCGTGAATCCGTTTGTATTGGCCGAACATATAGCCGATCTCGCGCGCGCCTACACCGATATCCCCTGCGGGAACATCTGTATCCTGTCCAATGTGGCGGTACAATTCCGTCATGAAGCTCTGGGTGAAGCGCATAACCTCTTGATCCGATTTATCCTTGGGATCGAAGTCGCTGCCGCCTTTGCCGCCGCCCATGGGCAGGCCGGTCAGCGAGTTTTTGAAAATCTGCTCGAAGCCCAGGAACTTGATAATCCCGAGGTAGACCGAAGGATGAAAGCGCAGGCCGCCTTTGTAGGGACCGATGGCACTGTTGAATTGAATGCGGAAGCCGCGGTTAACCTGCGTATTACCGGCATCGTCCACCCAAGGGACGCGGAAGGAGATGCTGCGCTCAGGCTCAACCAGCCGCTCGAGAATCCCATGCTTCATATACTGGGGGTGGCGGGTCAGAACGGGGGTGATGCTCTCCAGGAATTCCTGGACAGCCTGGTGAAATTCTGGCTCATGCGGGTCGCGCTTCTGGACCTCTGCATAGATCCGCTGCACGTACTGCACAGCCTCATTGGATACTTCTGACGATAGTGTAGGAACGATGGACACTTTGGCAAGCACTCCCTGTCTGATTGTAATTCGGGCTATCCCGTATTAATTAGAATTTAAAAGAATTCTATAAAACCTGACATCAATTTGCCAATCAATTATTTTTGGCATAGTCATTAAGAAATTCTATGAACCTCACATAATATGCCAGCTATATGCGGCAGAATGTTAATAAACCTCTGGTCAATTCAGGATTGCAGTTCCCCCTGAATAGGGTATATATAAATATTGGAAACAGCATAAAGCATTGAGAGAGAGGCGTAAGCATATGCACTTATTATCTGTTGCAGAATTGGTAGATGTGGAGAACCACGCCTGGGAAGAGATCAGGGAACTGCTGAGTCAGGGATCGCGCACCTACAGGCTGGAGGCGGCAGAAGCGGAACACGCGGTACAGACGCTGGTCCTCTTGCAGGTCAGCACGAAATCCTATCTGGGAGCGATAGCCTACGAGACAGGAGGAATCGTGTTCGAGCATGGCTGGATTACGCTGCTTGGCGCGGGAGCCGAAGGCATCTTCGGAAGCCTGACCTCATGGAATGGCCTGTCTACAGCGGACAATATTCCTCCCCTGCCGGGAATGCTGATTGTGGCCTACGATGCGGCAGGCGGCTTCTTCGGCCTCGATACGGGGCGGTTCGGGCAGTCGGGTCATATCTATTATTATGCCCCGGATGTCCTGAAGTGGGAGACAACGGAGCTAACCTATTCGGGCTTCATCGGCTGGCTGGCAGAAGGGGACCTGGATCTGTTCTACGAAACATTCCGCTGGGAGGGCTGGGAAGAGGAGGTCCAGCAGCTTGAGCCGGACCAGGTCATGGGCTATTACCCGCCGCTGTGGACGAAGGAAGGCAGCGGTCCGCTTAGCAGCAAAGCGCCAGCCTCTATTCTGGAGGCCTGGCATTCAGCGAGAAGTGTGGGCTCGGAATGAAGAAGAGTAAGAGAGCAGACGGAACGAGCAGCCGCCGGGAACAAATGCTTCTGTTTTGTCCAAGTCTTGTCCGTAAACTTTACAAACAGCATCGGAATAGGTATAATTTAAGTATATTTCAGGGTTTGAAACAACAAAGAGGGGCCTAACGCCATTAGGCTCCTTTTGTATTTTCACCCATGTTAACAGGAGGGCGAAAGTCATTCACAAGGAAAAGATTATGGTATGTGTTCATTATGGGCCGCATGGGGAGCGTCTGATCCGGCGTGGTGTCGAGCTATCTGAGATGCTTGGGTCACCGCTCTATGTGCTCAATGTGGAAAGTTCAGACAGTGATGAATATAATCAAAGCAAAGAAATGTATATGGCAGTCTGGAAACGTCTGGCTGAAGAAGCAGGCGCTGAGTTCATGGTCCGCAAACGCCGCGGCCGCAAGACCACGGATGTGATCGTTGAAGCGGCAGAGGAGCATGAAGTCACTCAGATTATTATCGGGCAATCCGCCCAGACCCTGTGGCAGGAGTTGACCAAGCGTAACTTCGTCAATGAGCTGATCAGCAAGATGAAGATGATGGATCTGCATGTGGTTGCAGTTCAGCGTATGCGCGCCGGTCTTGAAGAGACCCACGAAGAAGGGGTAACCGCTTATTTGGTGAAGAACGAAGGAATGTATCAGCTCAGCGATGAGCCGGAAGGTACAGACTTCATTAAAGGGAAATACTTCCACGAATTGCACACCGAGTTTGAGAATGGCTTGTTCAAAATTGAGCAAGATGGTAAAGCAAGATATTTGCATATCTGTGAAGGGAACTTGGCCGATCCGCTATAACCGGTCTTGTTGTAAGGAAGTAAGTACCAATGTTCACAACCTATACCACTGAAGGGAAAAGGAGGCTTGCCTTTGCTGCATATAACCGTTCTTGTTCCGTTTCTTATGGCCCTGATGATAGCGCTTCTACGCGGGAGGGTACGCAAGCTCCATAGAGGATGGCTTGTACTGGCCGCACCGCTGATGTTATTTATCTACTTCTTTACCCGTATTCCGGTCATCAAGGGAGGGGATCTCGGATATGAGACATTGCCATGGATTCCTTCCCTTGGGATTGATCTGGTCTTCCATCTGGATGGATTGAGCCTGCTGTTCGCCTTGTTAATCACGGGAATGGGCACCCTGGTCTTTATCTATTCCATCTTTTATCTGGACAAACGCAAGGAAGAGCTGACTCCATTCTATGTGTATCTGCTGCTGTTCATGGGAGCTATGCTGGGAGTCGTCCTATCCGATAACCTGATGGTGTTATACGGATTCTGGGAGCTTACGAGTGTCTCATCCTTCCTTCTGATTGCCTACTGGCACCGGAGACAGAAATCACGCTACGGCGCGCAAAAGTCGATGCTGATCACTGTCTTCGGCGGTCTGGCGATGTTCGCAGGCTTCCTGATGCTGTATGTGATGACAGGTACCTTCAGCATCCGCGAGATCTGGAGCCAGGTGGGCGACATCAGCGGACAAACGCTGTTCATCCCCGCAATGCTGCTTATTCTGCTGGGTGCCTTCACCAAATCGGCCCAGTTTCCGTTCCACATCTGGCTGCCTGATGCAATGGAAGCGCCGACTCCGGTCAGTGCGTATCTGCATTCAGCAACCATGGTCAAAGCCGGTTTATATCTGGTAGCACGGTTCAGCCCGGTGTTTGCGGGGCAACATGAGTGGTTTTGGATAGTGTCGGGCGTCGGCCTGATCACCTTGATCTATGGATCGATCCAGGCGATGAAGCAGACGGACCTGAAGGCTCTGTTAGCTTATTCTACAATCAGCCAGCTCGGTCTGATTATGGGATTACTCGGCATGGGATCGGCAGCTTCCTTTTATACAGGGGAACAGGCTGTATTCTATACCGCCGCAACAACGGCAGCACTCTTTCATTTAATTAATCATGCCATATTCAAAGGTTCGCTCTTCATGGTGGTCGGAATTGTCGACCATGAGACGAATACCCGTGATCTGCGCAAGCTGGGGGGGCTGGTGTCTCTGATGCCGGTAACCTTCACGTTAGCGCTGATCGGCAGCTTCTCAATGGCGGGTCTTCCGCCGTTTGCCGGATTCCTGAGCAAGGAAATGTTCTTCACGGCTGTGCTGAATATCAGACAGCTGGATATCTTCAGCCCCGGGGCCTTCTTTACCATATTCCCGGTGCTGGCGTGGATTGCAAGCATATTTACCTTTGCATACAGCATGATTATGGTCTTCCATACCTTCTTCGGGAAATATCAGCCGGAGAAGCTGGACAAAAAACCACATGAAGCGCCCTTCGGCCTTCTGCTTCCGCCAGTAATTCTGGCACTGCTGGCTGTGATCACCGGCTTCTTCCCGAACATACTGTCGGGGACACTGATCGTGCCGGGGATGAATGCCATTCATCCGGAGCTTGCAGCCAGCTCGCCTTTTTACGTCAACATCTATTTCTGGCACGGGTTCACCGCCGAGGTCTGGATGACGCTGGGCGTGATCCTTCTCGGGATTATCGTATACCGCGTATATGGCCGGTTCAGCCTTGTGGATAAGGAATGGCGCAGCGGCCTCACGCTGACACAGGTATATGACGGGAGTATCCGGCTCGTGGAGGGACTGTCCCGTGCAGTGACAGGGCTATACATGACCGGTTCGATGCGTCATTATCTGATGTACATTTTCACCCTGATTATCGCCGTAGTAGGCGGTACTATGCTTTATTCGGAGGGCATTACGTTTGGCCAGGGGAGCTACGCTCCGGTCACCTTCTTTGAAGTTGTTGCCGTACTGGTCCTGCTGACCGGTGCGCTCGCCATACCATTCGCGAAGTCCAGAGTCTCGGCGATTCTGCTTACCGGAATGGTCGGGTACATGGTGACGCTATTGTTCATCCTGTTCCGCGCACCCGATCTGGCCCTCACCCAGATGATTGTTGAGGTGGTCTCGGTCACGCTGTTCCTGCTCTGCTTCCGGCATCTGCCGAAGCTGAAGCGGGAGAAGGTCACGCTGCGGGTCAAGGTGCCGAGGCTGATCATCGCCTTAGGCTTCGGGATCACGATGACGCTGGTGGCACTGGCCGCGCTAGGCAGCAGTCCGTTCGAGTCTATCTCAACCTACTATGTGGAGAATAGTTACAAGCTTGGCGGCGGCAAGAACATTGTCAATGTGCTGCTGGTGGACTTCCGCGGCTTCGATACCATGTTCGAAATTACGGTGCTGGGGCTGGCGTCGCTGGCCATCTACTCGATGATCAAGCTGCAGCTGGATCAGGATCATACGCCTGTTCTGACCAGAAACAAACCGGAGGAGAGCACGCGCCGCTATACCCGCAGCAATGATGTATTGCTGCAATCGGTGGCAAAAGTAGCCTTCGTTATCATCGTCACTTTCTCCCTGTATCTGTTCTTCGCGGGTCATAATCAGCCGGGCGGCGGCTTTATCGGAGCCTTGATGGCTGCTGCGGCGCTGGTGCTGATCGCGATTGCCTTCGGTACGGAGTTTGTGGAGAAGGTGCTGCCGGTCGATTACCGCAAGTTAATCGCAGTCGGGATTATGATCGCTTTTCTCACCGGAATCGGTTCCTTTGTCTTCGATGCTCCGTTCCTGACCCAGGCCTTCGGTTACTTTGAACTGCCGGTCATGGGCAAGACGGAGCTAACCACGGCGATGCTGTTCGATCTGGGAGTCTACCTCTCGGTGATCGGTGTCACGATGAATATTATCTTTACGATCGGGAGGGATAACTAATGGAGATCCTTATTGCCCTGGCGATCGGTGTCTTGTTTACCGTAGGTGTCTATCTGGTCCTGTCCAAAAGTCTGCTCCGCATCCTGCTCGGGACGACGCTGCTGACTCACGGCGTTCATCTGCTGCTGCTGACGATGGCGGGCCTGAAGACGGGCGCTTCACCTCTGCTTGGCGAGAAGGCGGACAGTTATGTCGATCCGCTGCCGCAGGCGCTTATCCTGACTTCCATTGTAATCAGCTTTGGGGTATCCGCGTTCTTCATCGTTCTGGCCTACCGGGCTTACCGCTCGGCAGGGACGGATGATGTGGAAGGAAGCAAGGGGGAGAGACCATGAACAACCTGCTCGTACTGCCTTTGCTGATCCCGGCCTTTACGGCGGTCATCCTGATTTTTCTCAAGGAACGAGTTAAGCTGCAGCGTATCCTCAGTGCCATCAGTGTGCTGGTGAACATCGCAGTAGCGCTTATCATTATGTACCAGGTCCATACGGATGGGATTCAGACGCTGTATATGGGAGGCTGGATTCCGCCTTACGGCATCGTCTTCGTAGCTGATATGTTCGCAGCGCTGCTCGTCTTGACGGCTGCGGTGGTAGGGGCAGCTTGCCTGTTCTTCTCTTTCGCAAGCATCGGTGAGGAGCGGGAGCGGTTCTACTACTATACATTCTTCCATTTCCTGCTCACCGGTGTGTTCGGCTCGTTCCTGACGGGTGACCTGTTCAACCTGTTTGTCTGCTTCGAGGTGCTGCTGGTTGCCTCCTACGCCATGATTGTTCTGGGTGGAACCCGGATACAGCTGCGTGAGACGCTCAAGTATATCCTTGTCAACGTAATTTCCTCCACCTTGTTCGTAGCGGCGATTGCTTATCTGTACGCGGCGACAGGCACGCTTAATATGGCTCATCTGGCCATCCGTGTGGGAGAGGCCGGGCAGGGCGGAGTCATGAATGTGATTGCCGTACTCCTGCTGCTGGTGTTCTCGCTCAAAGCAGGCCTGCTGCTATTCTTCTGGCTGCCGGATTCGTACAGTGCTCCTCCGCAGGCGGTAAGGGCATTGTTCGGCGCACTGCTTACTAAGGTGGGGCTGTATGCCATCACCAGAACGTTCTCACTGATTTTTGTCCATGATATGGGCCTGACCCATTCGCTGATCGGCTGGATGGCAGGGGCCACTATGATTCTTGGAGCCATAGGGGCACTCGCCTATAATGATCTAAGCCGGATCTTCAATTATAATATTGTCATCAGTGTCGGCTTCATCGCTTTCGGTATTTCTGTGGCTACCCAGGATTCGCTGAGCGGGGTCGTATTCTATCTGATGCACGATATGGTTGCCAAGGCACTGCTGTTCTTCCTGGGCGGGCTGATTGTCGCAGCTTCGGGGACGGAGCAGCTGAGGCTGATGGGCGGTCTGATCCGCCGGTATCCGTGGACGGGCTGGATGTTCTTCGTTCTGACGCTGGCGCTGGTCGGCGTTCCTCCGCTTAGCGGTTTTGCCGGGAAGGTCATGATGGTCCGCAGCGGCTTCGGGGAGCAGCATACCGCGCTTGCGCTTATCGCTCTGGCTTCCAGCTTCGTCGTCTTGTATTCGCTGATCAAAGTCTTCCAGCAGGTATTCTGGGGAGGCGAGAAGAGCGATGAAGAAATCCGTCCTCTGCGCTACAAAGCTATGATGGTACCGGCTGCGGCGCTGTTTGTACTCGTCATCCTAATGGGTATCGGCGCCGAGTGGGTCAACGGCTATGTGGGGCAGGCCGGCGCAGTCCTCGCTGATCCGGCAGCATACATTAATGCTGTCATGAAGGAGTAGATGAAGATGGCCTTTCAAATATTGTTGAATCTCATGATAGCCTTCCTGTGGATGTTCTTGAATAATGACTGGACAGCCTCTGGCTTCATCGTCGGATACGTGCTGGGGGTTGCTGTGCTTATGGCCATGCAGCGCTTCTTCGACGAACGGTTGTATCTGGGCAAAATATGGGCGATTCTGAAGCTGATGGCATTATTTCTGAGGGAGCTGGTGGTATCCAGTTATGTAGTGGTGAAGGCGGTACTTAGACCGAATCTCAATATCCGCCCGGCTATTCTAATGTATCATACAGAGCTGGAGTCGGACTGGGAGGTGGCTGTGCTCATCACGCTGCTCTGCCTTACGCCGGGTTCCGTTGTGCTGGAGGTGTCCAAAGACAATCGGACCTTATACATTCATGCCATGGATATACAGGATGTGAAGCAGTTCGATGCGAATATCCGCAATACGTTTGAACGAGCGATTCTGGAGGTGACCCGTTCATGATTAACTCTATCCTCATGCTGTCGCTGTCGATTATGGTTATCTCCATCGCCATCTGTGCCTGGAGGCTGGTCAAGGGACCTTCGTTGCCTGACCGAATTGCAGCACTCGATACGATCGGAATCAATCTGCTGGCGATGGTCGCCGTCCTCTCGGTCCTGTTCAAGACGCAAGCCTATATAGAGTATATTCTGTTGATTGGAATCCTCTCTTTTATCGGGACGATGGCCTTGGCCAGATATATCGAAAGGGGGGTGGTGTTTGAACATGGAAGTGATCAAGACGGTCATTGAGTATGTGTTTGTCCTGCTGATTCTGACCGGAGCCTTGCTTAGCGCAGTCAGCTCTGTAGGTCTGATCCGCTTGCCCGATGTATACCTAAGATCACATGCCGCCGCCAAAAGTGCTACGCTCGGTGTGCTCTGTGTACTCAGCGGCGCATTCCTCTATTTCGCCTTCTTCCTCGATTTCATCAGTGCGAAGCTGCTGCTCGGAATCGTGTTCGTATTCATGACTTCTCCGCTCTCCGCTCATCTGACCGGCCGGGCGGCTTACCGCTCCGGTGTTCCGCTCTGGAGCCGCCGCGTCCAGGATGATCTCAAGGAGGCGCTGGAGAAGGAGCAGGAACAGGTGAAGACCGATTCATCCTCATCATAGATTAGTATAAAAGCACAAACAGGGATGCCCAACGGCCGTAATTGGTCCGAGGGGCATCCCTGTTTGTTTACTGCTGAGCTTGCTGAGGAAAAGTATCTTTGTACGCCGTGCGTCTGCGGTACAGGTGCAGCAGCAGATAAGAGGCAACGAACGCTGCGGTTACCAGCCACAGCGGTATTCTCGGGTCGAGCTTGTATGCCCAGCCTCCGATAATGCCCGCAGGTGCGGTGAATACCAGGATCAGGACCGACAGCATGGAGAAGACCTTGGCCCGCTTCTCATCATCAATGGCGTTCTGCACGGCTGCCTCCAGATATGGAGAGCTGATCATCAGGCCTACGGCTGCCAGAATGGTGCTCAGCCCGATCCAGACGAAGCTCGCTGATGGGTATAGAACCAGCATGGCATTCGACAGAGCAGATAAGCCGAAGCCTGCCATCATGGCGCGGCTTGCGCTCTGATCCGGGATTCTGGGCATCAAGAGCCACAGGGTCAGCAGCATGATGACAGAGGACACCGCCGGGAACATAGACAGGATGCCGCTGTCCAGATGGATGTAATCTGCCAGATAGAGGTACAGGTAGGTACTTTTCAGCGTAGCCTGGAAGTTGAACAGAATGTATACGCCGAAGATCAGCAGCAGATTGCGCTCAGCCCCCAAATCACGGAAGGCGCCGCCGTATTCAATCATACTCTCTCTAAGGCCGAGCTCCCGGGTCTCCTGCCTTTTGCGGATGCCTGCCTCGGTCTCCCGGGTAGTCAGATGACGGCCCACGAACTGGAAGGTCATGAAGAGGAAGGCCAGCACGTACATGATCCTCATGCCCGTGACCATTCCATACTGGTGGATAAGCAGACCGCCCAGCGGAGCGAACAGGCCTCCGATTACCCCGATGATCTGCAGCAGTGTGAACACATAGGTCCGGTCAGAGGGTCGGGTATCTTCAACAATCAGGCAGTAAAAGGCGATATGAGGCACTCGCTGGAAGCCGTTAATCACTGCAGCTGCGGCGAAAAACCACAGGTTCTGTGAGAAGGCCCATAACAAGGTGGCGAGGCTCCAGCTAAGCAGGTCAAAGTACAGAATAGCTCTTTTGCGTCCTAGCCGGTCTGTTAAGTATCCGCTGAGCAAAGAGGAGAATACCTGCACTAAGAGTCCGATGGTTGTTATCCAGCCGATGTTCAGCTCGGTCAATCCAAGCTCATACATGTACAGGGTGGCATAGGTAGAGAACATGCTGTAGGGAATCAGGAAAAAAGGCTCAAAGGTCAAGCAGCCCCGGCTGTTTCCCTCCAGCCGCGGAAAGAAAGGTTTTGCCATGATGAAATCCTCCAGGGAACCGTTTCAGGTCAGGTTATTTTCCATAATGGAATAGATGCTTTCTATATTGGAATTGTTTGTATGGCGACGGCGCGTTTAGAATGTAATCATGCCTTGGCGCCTTAGGTACATTTTATTTCCGAAGGAGAATGTGAAATTTGTTACAATAGAAGTTCAGGATGATGATTGTATTACATAGTCCATAAATGCAGTGACGCTCTCTGTGTTCTGTTTATTCTTGGGATTCACCATGGCAAACGAGCTAAGAACCGGATCGGCCAGCGGCACGATGCTAAGCTTGGGATGATCCACATAACGGGCAACCTGATTCATCAGCAGGGTTACACCGAGATTCTCGGCGACGAGCTCCATAATGGTCTCAATCCGGCTGTTGGTGAAGAGTACCTCAGGCGTGAAGCCGGCCTTGCGGCACTCTTCCATACAGGTAGTATAAATACCCGAAACCGAGTTCAGCAGAATGAATTTGTCGGTCTGCAGCCGGGTAAGCCCCACGGAGGCTTGATCAGCTAGGGGATGATCCTTGGAGACTACCAGCACTAAGAAGTCATCCACCAGCGGATGAACCTCGGCGATGCCCTCCGGAATATAGTTAGTGCGCATGAATGCTACATCCACCTCGCCATTGCGGAGCATGGATACAATGATATCATTTTCTTTTTCAATCAGATGCAATTTGATATGCGGATACATTCCTGTAAACCCGGCTATGATTGAAGTCATGCCATATTGTGACATCACGGGAATGGTCGCAATGGATATATGGCCTTTTTCGAGCAGCTCATGCTTCTTCATGTTCGACATCATCTCATTGTAATTGGCCAGAATCTTCTCGGCATATAATACGAACTCATCTCCGGCAGGCGTCAGGCTGATCGTCCGTGTCCTTCGGTCGAACAGCAGGGTGTTCAGCTCGCCTTCCAGGGATTTGATCTGTTTGGATATCGCGGATTGGGTGATGCACAGCTCATCCGCTGCGCTGGAGAAGCTCAGATATTTACGAATTGTCAAAAAATATTGAAGCTGTGCAATAGTCATGGGTGATCATCCTATCTGAAGGTATAGTGGGTTCTGAAGTAGAGTGGCGTATCGCGACCTTTATATATTAACAAAAATGGTTCCAAGAAGGAGTACAAATGAGGAAAAAGAATCTAAAGAAGATGCTGTCGGTTATGCTGTTGGTGTCATTGGTGATCTTATCTGTGGCAGGATGTTCAGGTACAAAAAATGAAGATAGTTCTAAAGATGCCGGGGGCATCACTTATAAGGCCGGAACCTATACAGGATCTGCGGACGGGAAAAACGGTGCGGTGCAGGTGGAAGTTACCTTCTCGGAGCATGCCATCGACGCTGTGAAGGTAGTGAATTTCAAGGAGACCGAAGGGGTCAGTGACGCATCCGTTACCAAGATTCCGAAGGCTATTGTGGATAACCAGTCCTTGAAGATTGATGCCGTCTCCGGGGCAACCGTCACCAGTGATGCGATCCTGGCCGCCGTCGCCGATTGCGTAACCCAAGCCGGTGTAGATCCGCTGGTTCTGAACAATGATGTGAAGAAAGTGGAATCGACCGAGGTAGAGGACTTAACGACAGATGTAGTCGTCATCGGCGGCGGCGCGGCAGGCATGTCCGCTTCCCTTCGTGCAGATGAGCTTGGACTGAAAACCATCCTGCTGGAGAAAATGACTTACATCGGCGGGGCCATCTCGATTAGCGGCGGCAATCAGGTGGTTGGACTCTCCAAGCTTCAGCAAGATGCTGGAGTTACCGACGACAGTGCCGACAGCATCGTGACGGATTTCCTTGCCAACGGGGGCAATAAGAACGTTGCCGAGTTATTGAAGCTGTTCGCAGCCAACGTCGGGCAGACTACAGACTGGCTGAATCAATATGTGGGGATTAAATACGATATGGCAGGCGGACTGCATAAGCTGGCAGAGTACAGTCATGACCGGGAGCTTGCCTACGATCAAGGCGGACCCGGATTCGCCAAGCAGGCCCGCCAGAAGGTCGAAGAGTCGGGTGTGGAACTGTACCTGGAGACCAGAGCAGATAAGCTGGTTACAGATGATAGCGGAGCTGTTACAGGTGTCGTTGCCAAAGACGGCACCGGGAAGACCTACAATATTACAGCTAAGGCAGTGATTATGGCTACCGGAGGTTATGGTAATAATAAAGACCTGCTCTCCGATCAGTTAAAGACCGCTCTATACTATGGTCCGACCTCCTCGACTGGAGATGGAATTGTAATGGCCAAGGGTGAAGGCATCGATGCCGCAACCCGCCTGATGGAGTACGGGAAACGTTACCCCAATGGAGTTGAGGTATCCGAGGGAATTGCGAAATCTACCATTGTCGGCAATATCGCTGCATTCAAAAAGAGCGGAATTCTGGTGAATAGTGCCGGAGATAGAGTAGTGAATGAGAAGTCCAGTAATCGCAGCATTCTGGAAGTGGAACTTACGCAACAGAATCAGATGCTATACTTGCTGATGGATCAGGCAACCTTCGATGTGTTCAAGACCAGTCTGGGCGAAGCAGGAATCTCACAGGGTGATATTGAGACATGGCTGAAGAACAATGGTTCAACTAAGCCATATTTCTTCCATGCCGAGACGGCTGAAGCGCTGGCAACGGCTGCCGGAATGGATGCTGGTGCGCTGCAGAACACCATTAACCGCTATAACGGCTTCGTTAAGGCCCGCAAGGATGAGGACTTCGGGCGTTCAGCGGATTACATGAAGGAATCCATTGGATCAGGCCCTTACTATCTGGTAGAGCAGAAACCGCGTTTCGCTACAACCATGGGGGGACTGGTTGTGAACGCGGACTTTGAAGTCCTGAACACGAGCAGCCAGATTATCTCCGGACTCTATGCTGCAGGCGAGGTTGTTGGCGGTGTCATGGGAGATGACTCCCCCTCTGGCGCCAATAATGCCTGGGCATTGACCTCCGGGAAGCTGTCAGCAGAGGCAGTGGTTGATAAGCTTAAATAAGCCCGGCTATCCTATAGTGGAAAAGACCAAGGTGCCATGAGATAATATGTTATCCGAAAATTAGATAAGGTGGTTAACATGTTTATCATCATTGGGCTAGTATTCATTGCTTTATACGCGTTAATTGTCTTCTATATCGGCTGGAGCGGCTGGGGCTGGATCAAGCCGGTCGTCTCCGGACGGTTCCGGCTGTTCTACATCATTGCGCTGATCTTTCTGGCCAGCTCGCTGATTCTCTCCAGAGTGGTAGCGGGGTCAGCGGTCTTAAGCGTCATTGGCAGTTACTGGCTGGCCGTATTCAGCCTGCTGCTCATGCTGCTGCCGCTAGTGCACCTTATGGTCTGGCTCACGAAGCTAGTCAGGCTGCCACGCCGTGCCGTTCAGAAGTGGTCCGGTATTCTAACGCTGGTGGCGCTGGTGAGCCTGCTCGGGTATGGAAGCTATAATGCATACAGCCCGGTTGTGCGTTCCTACGAGGTACAGATTGACAAGCCGGGTCCGGCCAGCGGTAAGCTTCATATCGTGATGGCTTCGGATATGCACTTCGGTTATTTATCCGGCAAACGCCATGCGGAGCGGATGGTACAGGAGATTAACGCCTTGCACCCCGATCTGATACTGCTCCCGGGCGATATCGTGGATGATGATGTCAGGCCGTATAAGGAGAAAGGACTCGGCGCTGTGCTGGCGAAGCTTGAAGCTCCGCTCGGAGTGTATGCTTCCCTGGGGAATCATGACCGGTTCAAAGGCGGGACGGAGGAGATCATCAGCCTGCTGAAGGAGAGCGGGATGCAGGTGCTCTATGATGAAGACGTCGAGGTGGGCGGCTGGCTGACGCTGATTGGACGGAAGGACTACAGCGATAAGGAGCGGGCCAAGCTGGCTGATCTGACCAAGGACATAGATCATTCCAAGCCGGTGTTCATGCTGGAGCATCAGCCGGTGGAGTTCGGGATTGCGCAGGAGCAGGGCGTGGATCTGATGGTCTCCGGCCATACCCACCGCGGGCAGATCGCGCCAGCCAACCTGATCACTTCCCGGGTGTTCGAGAATGATTGGGGGTACCTGAAGAAGGGGCAGCTTCATACAATCGTGTCTTCAGGCTATGGCTTCTGGGGTCCGCCGATCCGCATCGGGTCGCGCTCAGAAATCGTGTCCATTCAAGTGCAGTTTTCTAACGCAGACCAGTAAGTTGACAGGGCTGACCCGAGATGGGTTAGCTCTTTTTTTTGGATAAAGGTTTACAAATACCTGTAGATCGGCTATATTGTACTGGTACAATAAGTACACTGTTCACGCAAGGAGGCAGCGTGTGGAGATCATCATCAGTAGTAACAGGAACAAGCCCATTTATGAGCAGATCACCTCGCAGATCAAAGGCAAGATTATGAGCGGAGAGCTTCAGGCAGGAGATCCCATACCTTCGATGCGTGCCTTGGCCAAATCCATTCAAGTCAGTGTCATCACCGTACAGAAGGCGTATGAGGATTTACAGCGCGACGGCTTCATTGAGACTACGGTTGGCCGGGGGAGCTTCGTTTCCGCCGTGAGCCAGGCCCTGTTTCAGGAAGAGCAGCAGAAGCAAGTGGAGGAGCATCTGATCACAGCGGCCGAGATCGCCCGCGCAAGCGGAATCAAACTGGAAAAGATGGTGGACATGCTGACTGTCTTTTATAAGGAGGGTAATCATGAATCTTAGTTTGGAAATCACCGGACTGACCAAGTCCTATGCCGACTCCGGCTTTATGCTGGATAATGTATCATTAGCAATTCCCAGCGGAACCATTATGGGGTTCGTGGGTGAGAATGGAGCAGGGAAGACGACAACAATCAAGTCTATTCTGAACACGGTTCAGATCGACAGCGGTACAATCCGGCTGCTGGGCAAGGAGATGAAGGATGAAGACACCGCCTTGCGCGAAGACATCGGCGTTGTTTTGGACTCGGCCAATTTTCCGGCGGTGCTGACTCCGGTGAAGCTGGGGAAGGTCATGCGCGGTATCTATAAGCAGTGGGATCAGGAGGTCTATGTGAAGCTCACGGAGAAGTTCGGCCTGCCTATGGACCGCAGGATCAACGGGTTCTCACGGGGCATGACGATGAAGCTTGCCATAGCCGCCGCCATGTCGCATCATCCCAAGCTGCTGATTCTCGATGAGGCTACCTCGGGACTCGACCCCATTACCAGAGAGGAGATTCTGGAGGTATTCCTGGAGTTCGTTGAGGACGAGCATCACGCCATACTGATGTCTTCTCATATCACAAGCGATCTGGAGAAGATCGCCGATTATATCACCTTTATTCATCAAGGGAAGATCATTCTGACTGCGATGAAAGATGAGCTGATCTATGACTACGGCGTGGCCCGCTGCACCAGCGACCAGTTCCGGCGTATTGCTGAAGGTGACAGGCTGGCTTACCGGGTGAAGGAGCATCAGACCGATGTGCTGGTGAAGGACAGAAGAGGCTTCGGGCAACAATACAGCGGGATTACGGTGGATCAGGTATCCATTGATGAAATTCTGCTGCTTCTGGTAAAGGGGGAGAACTAATATGCGCGGGCTGCTGTTAAATAATTATTACTCACTGCAAAATAACATCAAATCCTCCCTCGGCATTGCGCTGCTGCTGGCCCTGGTCTCATTTGTCGGGGTGGAACACTCGGTATTGAATGCCGTCATCGCCGCGCAGATTATGCTCTTTGTTGTGAGTATCGGGGCCTCCCTGCAGGCGGACGAGGCATCGAAATGGAACCGGTTTGAAATCACACTGCCGGTCAGAAGGAGAACGGTCATCCATGCCAAGTACCTGAGCTTCCTGATGCTGATTCTGATGGGAACGGCTGCAAGCCTGGTTACTATGGCGTTACTCTATGTAAGAGGGGTGGACACCTCGGACTGGAGCATGTCCAGAGGGTACACCTTCGGTTTAGCCTTATCGCTCTCCATTCTGGCGATCTATTATCCGGTCATTCTTAAATTCGGCATTGCCAAAAGCGAGCAGATGCTCATGGTATCGGTAGGGCTATCCATGGGCCTCCGGTTTCTGGTATGGATGCTGCTGAACCTGTATATGGACGATGTGAACTTTAATGGACCAGAGACCGGGTACGGCGCTTTATTGTTGGCGGTTCTTTTGTTCATTGCGTCTTATGTGGCGGCCGTGCGGATTCACCGGAATAAAGAATTCTGATCCTGCTGTAAGCCGGTGGCTTCCTCGGCTCTGCCGGCTCCGCATGATCTCCTTGTAGACTTCGATGGCGTATGCCCGGGACCGCTTCAGATCCACAATGGCATCTTCGGCGGGCAGGTGAATGTCCTTATCAGACCAGTCCTCGCGTTCCGGCAGCCAAGTGCGGATATAGCTTCCGCCGGGATCATTGGTCTGGGATTGGGTGACCGGATTCATTACCCGGAAATAGGGAGAGGCATCGAAGCCGAGCGAAGAGCTCCACAGCCAGCCGCCACGGTTCTGGGCGTTGTCGTAATCGCTTAGCTTCAGCCGGAAATAACGCTCGCCATAGATGAAGGGACAGCCCAGATTCTTCGTCAGGAACATGGCCGTTATCATCCGCAGCCGGTTAGGCATCCAGCCGGTTGCGTTCAACTGGCGCATAGCTGCATCGATGACCGGAATGCCGGTCCTGCCCTGAGCCCAGGCCTCGAAGTGCTGTGTCCCCAGCGCAGAGAGATCATATACATTCTCATAATTGAAGAAATCCCGGTCCAGCCGTGCTTGACCCAGATAGAAATCCCTCCAGGCTAACTGTCTCAGCCAATCTTCGCCAATATCCTCTTCTTCAGTAAGTCTGCTATATAGTGTCCGTGCCGAGATCGCTCCCGTATTCAAATGCCTGCTGATCCGGCTGGTCCGTTCCTGCGCATAATGATCCCGGTTGATCTTGTAATCATTCAGATCCGCATGCAGGAAATTCTCAAACACATGATCCGGGTTCATCTGCTCTGCGGCGGGAGCCAGCGCTGTAAGCTCCCGGGCAATCGCTTCGGGAAGCTGGAAGGCGTCTGCGAGCTGCGGGTGAAGAGCAACGGTTCGCAGACTACTTAGCCCGGCAGCGTACGGCGGCTGGAACCGCTGCGCGAGAAAAGTACGCCAGCGGCGGTAGAAGGGAGTAAACACCTTGAACGGCTCACTCCGGCCGCACCAGTCCATGAATGCTTCCAGATCACAGAGCATGCTGTCATGCCGGGCATGGAACCGGAGGTTCAGCGCATAGGCGGTATCCTGCAGAAGCCGGTCTCTGGTGAGCGCATAAGGGGTATAATCCGCATGGATGCTGACTTCCTGGATAGGATGTATCCCGGCCAGACGCTGTAAGACCGCCTCCGGCTCTCCATATAGGAGATGTAGCAGCTTACCTTGTGTCGCATATTCCTGCTGAAGACGGGCAACATGCTGAAGGAAATTCTGTCCGCTATGCTCCAGATAACGCTTATTCCGGAGCAGGAACGGCTCCAGTATTAATACATGCAGCGAGTCTTCCTGCGCCGAAGCTATGGCATCGAAGGCCGGCAGATCAGAAGTCCGCAGGTCCTTGCGGTGTATGAATAGAATCATAGATGTAGTTCCTTTCCGATGCAGGTGTGATCTGTTAAATTCTAAACGGTATGGCTGGCAGATACAACTGGGTTAACCCCTGCATATGGTGAAGGTTCATCGGATCAACTATTCCAAAATAAGGGAGCTGCCACTTCTGTGTTGCTAAAGCCTGCTTATTGGTTACGGTATCCCAGGCTGGATATACCCGTATCGCCATTTTTCCCGGTGTATGATCGGTTGCCAGCACGCCATGCATTTTCAGCAGGTCCTTCGGAAAGACAAACTGTCCAAGCTCCCCGCTGACAGGATGGAAGGTGTTAATGACCAGCAAATCAGGGGCATCGGCATAGGTGAAGGCCTGGTTTTTACGCCCGGCATTTTTTTCCCACATCGCGACAAATTGACCGGTCTTCGTGGGGGTGATTTTGGCAACCCGAAACCGGACCGAAAGATCACCCAGTTGAAATAGACCGGCTCCATATTCGGCGTTCTGTGTTTCTTCACGTATGGAAGCGACAGTTAAGCGGGCAGGTGCGTACAATGTTTCATTAATATAAGCTAATGTGGTATGAAATTTATTCATAAGCTGGCCCTTCTTCCATGAAAATAATCATGTTGCTTCTCCTAAAGATACTATCAGGGAAATCGGCCTGAAGGAAATTTTCCGGTAGTCGGTCAGGTTTTTTGTTAGAATTAGGAAGGCAACAGGATTTTACTTGACTAAAGGAGAGGTTTTATTTTGAAAAGAGGATTCACACTAGTGCTCTCGGTGCTCTCAGTTCTATTGCTGCTATCGGGCGGTATTACAGCATTTGCCGCAGAGCAAGGCAGCACTGGAGCAGGTGGAGCTACCCCATCCGGCATACCGTTGACCGGTTTGGAAGCTTTTGTAGATGAATATGTAAAAGAGTACATAGGAAAGCAGACCGTAGGTGCGTCCGTTGTCATGGTGAAGGATGGACAGGTCGTGCTGTCCAAGGGGTACGGCTACGCCGACGTAGAACAACAGATCCCCGTCTCTCCGGATACGGTCATGGAATGGGGCTCTATCAGCAAGCTCGCCGTATGGACATCCGTAATGCAACTGGCTGAGCAGGGCAAACTGGATCTGAATGAAGATATCCGTAAGCTTTTGCCGGAGCATTTCCTGACCAAGCTGGAGTATGACGAGCCGATCACCATGCTGCATCTGATGAACCACAATGCCGGATTTGAAGAGTATATGTTCGATATGGCTTACCAGTTGCCTGAGGAAGTGCGGTCACTGGAAGAAGGTCTGAAGCTGGCTCAGCCGGCACAGATCTACAGACCGGGAGAGGTAGTCGCTTATTCGAACTACGGCAACTCACTGGCTGCCTATATTGTGGAGAGAATCAGCGGGCAGCCTTATCATGAATACGTCCAGCAGCATATTTTTGAGCCGCTGGGCATGAAGCATTCCATTGCGTATTCCGTGGTGGAAGACCGTCCGGAACTGCTGAAGCTCAAGGCCAAAGGGTATTTCTTCGCCGGACAAGGCTCCTTCAAACAAGGCTCATGGAATTATATGTCCATGTACCCGAACGGCGGAAATAACGGGACTGCGGAGGATCTGGCCAAGTTCGCCATGGCCTTCATGCCCGCAGCCGGAGAGCAATCCCCGCTGTTCAAGAAGTCCGGTACGCTTGGTACGATGCTGACCCGGAGTCATTCTGCTGCAGAAGGCATGCCGGGCATCGCCCACGGGTTCTGGGAGTATCCCGGGGCACACCGGACGCTGGGACATGGCGGGAACACGATTGCTTTTGCCACCAACCTTATGCTTGTGCCTGAAGACCGGTTTGCAGTTGTGATTATGACGAACCAGGCGGGCGAATCCCACATTGTACATGGTCTGACCAAAGCGGTAGTGGGGCAGAGAGCACAGACGGAGGCAGCGGTTCTGCCGGACGTGTCAGAGGTGGAAGGCCGATTCGTCGCGGCACGCCGTCCCGGCCATGGCTTCATGAAGCTGTTCCCATATCTGACGATGATGAAGCTTGAGCCTCAGGGAGCAGATCAGCTTAAAGTGTCACTTGCCGGGATGAGCGGAAGCTATAAGCAGGTTGAGCCTTACCTCTATGAGAAGACGGGCGGGGATTCAGGACTGGATGCCTGGCCGATGCTGTATGCCACAATGAAGGACGGGAAGGTAGAGGCTGTCTCGGTGTACACCTCCGATTATCTGCCGCTGTCTCCGGGCCGGTCCATGCCGTTACTAATTCTAAGTGCAGCACTTGCGGGACTGGCGATAATCTATTTCGTAATTGCTCCGTTTGTGTGGCTGGTACAGATGCTTCTGCGCAAAAGGAGAGCACAGCGTAACCGTCCTGCATCCCGATCCGCCAACCGGAAGCTGACGGCCGGACTGACCTTAACCGGTACCGGCCTGGTGGTGAACAATCTGGTGCTGGCCTTACGGATGCTTAGCAACAATGAACGTGCCTATGCGGAGGTGTATCCGCAGATTATAGTGAATATTGGGCTAACCGGACTGGCTGCACTGCTTATTGCTGCGCTGTTTCTAACCAGGAAGAGGCACCTGACTCCGTCGCCTGCTTCAACGGCCCGTTATCCTTGGTCTGTCATCGTGCCCATGGTGATGATGGCAATTCTGCTGGCCCAGCTTGTATTCTGGGAGTTCTACAGTTAAGGAGCATTCAAGTAGGTGATTGTATTTCCTGCAATAGAAAATGGATTACTGACCGTAAAATGAGATTCTATTGTATTGTATACAGTAGAATCTTGTGTTTTGGGTGAAAACAGGCCTTTGTTCAACATTCAATTGTACGGAATACATTAGATTCTATTTCGAAGCCTTTTTTACAGCAATCCATTGTACAAAATGCAGTTACTATCGTTCCAGCGACTAAGCATCCGAAGGACTGCTGTGAAAATGAGAAGCTGGCTCGTTAAGGTCCAGTAATGATCATATTCACAATATTAAATCTGATGTTGCACTAGTAGAGCATCAGTCTTTAAATTGTGGTTGGGCATGATGAGGACTGAAGGATTAAATGAGTGAATTCATTGGGACAAATTGTATGCGAAAAACCGAATACAACGTGCTCGAGCGAAGGTGTCTTGGCCGAATGTATGCGAAAAACCGAACTTAATAGTTTAGGTGGTTTCCTCTTACTGATCCAATCCATATATTTAACTCTGACGCTCTACTAGCAGGAAATAGATGGATTTTATCCATTTACTGAAGGAGGCTGGAGCCCTGCGACGACAACAATTGGAAAAAGGGCACTTAATTCGTCTCCAAGAACGTCTAATAGCGAAAATGGATAGTAGCAGCTGCTGTTTATCCACTTATTTTCCTGAATTCAACAAACAAGTGAAAATTAAGATACGTTTTTCCACTTGTTTTAAATCCCACCCACAGGTGCGGCGATTATCTGCTCGTAGGGTATCGACAGAATACCTTTCATTCTCTGTACTAACTTCAAACGGCTAGGCCATCCTCCTAAGGACGGCCTAGCCGTTTCCACTTCTGCAATAAGAGCCATTTTAGTATTTCGGTTGCTTAATGAAGGGGGAAAGTACCTTCTGTGCAAAGGGACGAAGCCAAAAAGCTACAACGGTCGTTCCCGTCCATGAGCTGCGCTTATTCTGTAGATATTGATCATTAATGATATAAGTCCGGGTCGAAGCAGGGCTCCTAAGGCCCAGCCGTTCCCATTCAGCCGGATCATTGGATCCTCCAAGCCTGACCAGCATCGCCTCTTCCGCATGGTTGATCTTGACCGGGATCTGATCGAACGCTCCGGTAATCTGTGTATGAAATTCATCGATCGGGCTGCGGCTGGCGATGCTCTCCAGGTGAATGCCTTCGCGGAGATAGGAGACGAAGGCTAGATGGTCAGCCCAGCATTCATCGATATAGAATAGCCGTACCCGCTGCTCCGCAGGGCTCATCGGCTGCTCGCCCAGCAGAATGCTGAGCCGCTCTGCGTAGAGAATCCGCCGCTGGTCCTCGATCATATCCGAATAACGGTTCAGCTCGTTATGGATATCGAAGTTCTGACTCATTACAATTTGCTGAATACTTGCGATTTTACGGCCAAGCAAAGGCTCTTCAATAGCTTCCTGCTGTCTGACCGCATGGGCTGGGGTAGGGGAACTGAAGCGGCGCATCAGATCGTCTTCCAGACTGACATAGAAGACAGAAGCCCCCGGGTCGCCCTGGCGGCCGGAACGCCCGCGAAGCTGGTTGTCAATCCGTACGCTTTCGTTCACATGGGTGCCAATGACATATAAGCCGCCGAGCCGGGCGACAGCGTTTGCCTGTACCGGATCACCGCCGCCGAGCCGGATATCGACACCGCGTCCCGCCATATTCGTTGAGACCGTTACGGCGCCCAGTTCTCCGGCTCTGGCGATAATATCAGCTTCCTCAGCATCATTCTTCGCATTCAGCACCTGAGCGGGAACACCGGCAGCCGCAAGCTCCGCAGCCAGCATGTCCGATTCCTCAACGCTGGCGGTCCCGATCAGAATGGGACGGCCCTCCCTGTGAATAGAGGAGATGTCCTGCACGAGCGCCTGATATTTGGCTTCCTTGTGCGTGTAGATCCGGTGCGGGTAATCGGTCCGGATGTTCAGCCGGTTCGGCGGAATCTGTACCACCTGCAGAGCATAGATATCCTTGAATTCCATAGCGGAGGCACAGGCTGTAGCCGTCATTCCGCAGATTTCAGGATATAGGCTAATGAAGTGTTGAATAGTGATCGTACCGAGTATTTTCCCGCCTGCGGTCCATTTCAGTCCTTCCTTCGCTGTCAAAGCCGCTTGCAGCCCGTCCGGCAAATAACGGTTCTCTGCCACGCGTCCTGTATACTCTTCGATCAGCTCGATAGCACCGCCACGGACGATATAATCAATATCCTTCGTTAATAAGGTCTCCACATGCAGTGCACAATTCAGTGAGGTTAGCAGCTGACTATTCCGGCTATCATAGAGATTACCGCATCCCAGCAACTCTTCTACTTTGGCAGCACCCGCATCGTTCAGGTATACGTTCCGCTGGAATTCGTCATAATCGTAATGTTCTCCAGCCAGCAGCTGCCGGGCCAGATCCGCGTATCGCATGCCGTCGCTATGACTGACCTCAGATTCTCCGCTGATTACAAGCGGTACCCGCGCTTCATCAAGCAGCAAGGAATCGGCTTCGTCCACGATGACGTAGTGGAAAGGGCGGTGTACCGTAGCGGCTTCCGTGAGCGCAATGGTATCTCGCAAGTAATCGAACCCTGCTTCTTTTGCCGTAACATAGGTGATATCGCTCCTGTAGGCAGCCCGTTTCTCAGTCAGGCTCATGCCCGCTTGAACCGAATCCACCGATAGTCCCAGGAAGCGGTAAATGGGACCCATCCACTGCGCATCCCGCCGGGCCAGATAATCATTGAAGGTCAGCACATGAACGCCTTTGCCGGTCAGCGCATTCAGATAGGCCGGCATTACGGCTGAGAGGGTTTTGCCCTCACCGGTGTGCTGCTCGATCAGCATTCGTTCATGCAGGGCGATCCCGGCCATGATCTGGACATCATAAGGCTGTAAGCCGAGTGTTCTTGAGGCAGCCTCACAGACTAATGAATAGGCATCGACAAGCAGCTCGTCCAGAGCTATGCCGGATTGGGCAGCTTGCTGGAGCCGGAAGGACTCCTCCTGAAGCTTGGTGTCATCCCATGCCTGCAAATTCCGTGTGCGGATTTGCTCCGTTTTGTCACGATAGGCTTTAAGCATATTCCGGTTATCGTATTCTCTGAAACGCTGCACGAATTTAGCGGCTATATTCATAGACATGTTCACTCCCCATTCTCCCAACTACTAATATGAACGTCATCGGGCTACTTTACCTGTATATTATAGTCCATTACTGTTTCGGTTTACCAATGTATGGATTATAAGCTCCTGAGACAAGTATTGGCCGGATAGAAAAGGGGCGGGGAAGCGCCCTTTAGGCACTCAGCCCGCCGTCTACCGGCAGGATGACCCCGGTCACGAAGGAGGCTTGATCACTAAGTAACCAGGCCGCAGCCTGTGCGACTTCTATGGGTTCAGCCGGACGCCGGAGGGGCGTTTTGGCACTGATTTGCTCGATAATCTCAGGATTGATGGAGACCCATTGTTGAATCATATCTGTCATAGTGGTGCCGGGGGCGATGGCATTGACCCGAATGCCCGCTGGTCCGTATTCGATGGCAGCTGTTTGTGTGAGGCTGTTAACTCCGCGTTTGGAGGCGCCGTAGGCACCCAAGCCGGGATTACCCTTTAAGCTGCCGACACTGCTGGTATTGACAATTGCCCCTGATCCGGAAGTCTGCAACATTGCCGTAATCTGGGCTTTCATGCACAGCCAGACTCCTTTATAGTTTACAGACTGAATCAGGTCGAAATCCTCTTCTTTCTCATCGACCAAAGAGGAAATGGTGACTCCGATACCAGCGTTGTTGAAAGCGGCGTTAAGCCGGCCATACCGCCTTACTGTGGCGTTGACCGCTTCCCCAGCGCCACCCGCTTCGGCCAGATCGGCTGTGAAATATTCCGCCTGTCCTCCGGCTGCCGTAATCTCATCTTTGAGTGAACGCAGCTCAGATTCTGTCCGTGAGACGAGCATCACCGAGGCGCCCTGCATGGCAAAACACTTTGCTGCCGCAGCCCCGATCCCCCGTCCGGCACCCGTAATCATTACCACCTTGTCCTTCAATAATTGTCCCGAATAATTTGTCATGTTGATTCTCCTTTTCCCTAGATATATTGATATCCTTGATCACTTTGAGTATACTTTGGCTATTGTTTTGGGAGGAGAGCCTTCTTAATGGTAGGCTTACGAGTGACAGGATAAGGGGGCTGCTTAGTTGAATGATAGTGAACGCCGTTTAGCCTTAGGGAATTTTCTGCGAAAAGCAAGATCCTCAATCTCTCCGCATGATGTCGGACTGTCTGCCGGGGGCCGCCGCCGGACACAAGGTTTACGCCGCGAAGAAGTTGCTCAACTCGCCAGTATAGGTCTTTCATGGTATACGCGGCTTGAGCAGGGACGTGATATCAGTCCTTCAGTGGGTGTGCTGGAGAGTCTGGCTTCGGCCCTTAAGCTAACCCCCAATGAGCGTCGGCATCTTTTTCTACTGTCAGGAGAGTCACTACCGCCTCAAATGACTGTTGCTGAAGAGAAGATCAGCCCGTCTGTCCAGATGATGCTGGACGAATTCAATCCGAATCCTGCTTATGTAATCGGGAGGAGGTATGATTTTCTGGCCTGGAATGCTGCGGCAGAAGCCGTATTTACGATTAGCCGGCCGTCACCTCCGCATGATCACAATCTGATGTGGCGCCAGTTCACCGACCCTGTCTGGAGGGAGGGTTCAGAGGATTGGCATGATGTCTCCCAGAGAATTGTAGCCGAGTTCCAGACATCAAGAGCCCGTTATCTGGAGGATGTTACATTTAGCCATTTAATTAATGATCTTAAGAGTGTGAGCGCTGAGTTCACTAGAATGTGGCAGCATCATGATGCGCCCAGCAGCCTTGACGGTTATAAGAAGCTGTATCACCCTGAGCTTGGAGTATTGGAGTTTGAACATATTACCCTACAGTTCCCTAATGATCCAGATCAGCGGATTATGCTCTATTTGCCGGATACGGCTACGAAATCCCGTTTGGAGCGGGAGTTGATGGCAAGCAAAAGTAATTAAAAAAACAAGCGGTCTTCAGACAAGGCGGATGGCCTTCCGAAGATCGCTTGTTTATGTGCAGAGCTTTTTACAATTAGCCTTTTACCCCGCCGACAACCATCCCTTTAACGAAATACTTCTGCAGGAACGGATAGACGATGATAATCGGTACACTCGCTACAATGGTCATCGTTGCACGGATAGAGGTCGGTGTAACAGTAGCTTTATTGCCCTGCGCGTTCGCAAAGGCATCGGCTGCCGAGGAGCTGGACATCGCGGTGTTGGATGTTGACAGCATCTTCATCAGCTCGTATTGCAGCGTACTCAGGCTTGGCGTGGAGGAGTTGTACAGGAAGACGTCAAACCATGAATTCCACTGATAGACCGCTACGAACAGGGAGACGGTAGCCAGGGCGGGAACGGTCAGCGGAAGCACAATGCGCGAGAAGGTGATGAAGTCGCCTGCGCCGTCGATTTTGGCCGATTCCATCAGTCCCTCAGGCAGTGCCTCAATGAAGGAGCGGATGACGATCATATTAAATACGCCGATGATGCCCGGAATGATATAGACCCAGAAGCTGTTCAGCATGTTCAGCTCTTTGATCAGCAGGTAGCCTGGAATCAGACCGCCGCTGAAGTACATGGTGAAAATAAACGTGACGGACACAAACTTCTTCAGCTTATATTCCGGACGGCTTACCGTATAGGCCAGCATCGCTGTACAGAATACGGAGACCACAGTGCCGATTACCGTCCGTGCTGCAGAGACAAACGTTGAAAAGAAGATGTTGGATTCACTAAATACATACTCGAAGTTGCGCAGCGTCCATTCACGAGGCCAGATATAAATATCCCCGCGGACAGAGTCATTCGCTTCATTGAACGATAGAGCAAACATATTCAGGAACGGATAGAGGGTAACAATGACCAAGAGAATCATGAAGATCGTATTGCATATATCGAAGATTCGGTCACCCAACGAAGAATTCCGGTATGAATTGGTTTTGGATTTAGCCATTACTTGTGTCCTCCTTTCTAGTACAATCTACTTTCGCCCATACGCTTGGCGATATTATTGGCTGCGATCAAGAAGATGAAGCTGACCAGCGTTTTGAACATACCTGCTGCGGTGGCTAGCCCGAAGTTATTCATCTGCATCCCGTACTTCAGTACGAAGATATCCAGATTCTCCGAATAGTCGAGGTTCATCCCGTTACCTAACAGGTACTGCGCCTCGAAGCCGGACTCCAGAATATGGCCCAGATTCATAATCAGAATCAGTACGATAACCGGCTTAATACCCGGCAGGGTAATATAGAACATTCTTTGTAGACGGGATGCCCCGTCAATCTCAGCCGCTTCATATTGAGAAGGGTCGATGGAGGTGATGGCTGCCAGATAGATGATAGTATTCCAGCCGACATTCTTCCAGACTTCCGTAACCCCGAGTATTCCCCAGAAATACTTGCCTTCGCCCAGCCACAGAATTGGATGATCAATAAGCTGCATTTTGACCAGCAGCACATTGATGATCCCTTCCGGTGCCAGTGCCATTTGTACAATATTGGCCGCTACGACCCAGGAAATGAAGTAGGGCAGGTAACTGATCGTCTGCACGGTGCGTTTGAAGAATACATTGCGCAGCTCATTAAGCAGCAGTGCCAGAACAATAGCCGTTACAAAACCCAGTACCAGGTTAATAGAGCTCATAACCAGAGTATTACGAAGTACGCGATAGAACTGCTGTTCCTGGAACAGGAACTTGAAATTGTCCCAGCCGACCCACTTCTGGTCGAACAGATCCTTGGCTGGCTTGAATTTCTGGAAAGCAATCGTCCATCCCCATAGCGGGAGGTATTTGAATACAATCACCCATAACAGAAAGGGCAATGACATCAGCATCAGCATTTTCTGTTTAGATAGCTCTTTAAAAAAGGTTTTGAAGCGCGAAGTGCCGGTATTATTCGATTTTGCCAACTGCACAGCGGTTTTTCCCACCTGTACCGTCCCCTTTCCAAGCTCCATATTCTCTATTTGCTAACAAGTGTAAGTGTAGAAGGGAAAAGTGAAGGCAAGCTTCACTTTTCCCGGTTCATCATGCTGCATCTGGGAAGCGGACGCTTACCATTTGCCGTCGATGCGGTCCTTGATCTTGTTAGTCATGAATTCTTCGTAGCCCTTAGCATCGAGCTTGTTGTATTCGGCCAGGTATTCACTCCAGACCTTTTCAAATTGGCCAGGGGCAGCAAGCACCATACGAGGATAGTACTTCTGCTGCAAATCGCCGGCTCTCTGGCTGAAGAGCTGCTCAGGGGAGCCCGGTTCTTTCTCTATACTCCAGGCAGGGTACCATGGACGCTCTACCGGCTCGGCATAGAAGTCGGAGAAGGTCTTCAGGTTGTATGCCTTCAGCAGTGTTTTGTCGCCTTCTGTGTAGTTGATAGCTGCAACTTCCGGCTGGTTGAACGGAACGTGGGCGTTGCCGTCATCATACACGGAGTTGTCGCCATAACGCGGCCATTCATAATCGAAATAAGCGAAGCCAAATTTACGTTTGAAATCATTGTCGTTGCGGTTTGTCAGCTGTTCTTCGCTCATCACCATACGGCCTTCAGCGTTCTTAGTGTAAGTTTCGCCTTCAATGCCCCACTCTACAAGCTTCTGGTTCTCGTCGGTCAGCAGGTTGTCAAAATACTTGATGATGCGGACCGGATCCTTCGCGCTGACAGAGATGCCCAGCCCGCGGTTGTTCACGAAGGACGGAGGATCAACATAAGCGTCTTTAATGCCTTCGTCAAATACGATAGGAAGGGCAACGTAACGCAGGTCGTCATTACCGGCGGATCTCAGGTTGTTAGTGGCGTCGTTGATCTGCCAGGAATAGTTGACATATCCGAGCACACGGCCGGAGGTCAGCTTCGCCAGATACTGGTCTTTGTTCGCTGTGAACGTCTCTGGGTCAACCAGACCCTTACCGTTCATTTCGTTCAATTTGGCCAGCCAGCGCTTTTCATCTTCGGTTCCCTGATACAGCTTGGCTTCATGAGACTCCATGTCCACCAGGACGCCGCCTTCATTCGGATAACCGGCCAGATGCATTGGCTGGTTGGTGATGGTGAAGAATTCACCGGCTGTACCGGCGAAGGTGGCGAAGCCGATGGTGTCTTTACCATCCACCTTAGGGTACTTGGCCTGGTATTTCTCAATCAGGTCAAAGTACTGGTCAAGCGTTTTCACTTCCGGGTAACCGAATTCCTTAAGGACGCGTCTCTGCATCCAGAAGGTGCTGCTAGGATCCGGGGGCGACAAGTATCCGTTTACATTTGCAGTGAAGGGAAGGATATAGATGTTGCCGTCTTCATTGGTGATCTTGTTCATATAATCGCCGTAGACACGCTTGATATTAGGGCCATACTTCTCAATCAGATCATTGAGCGGAATGTATGCACCGGCATCGAGCAGCTTGGCCAGCTCGCCGACTGGAGAGATGACATCCGGATAGTCCCCTCCGGCAATCATAACACCGGACTTGGTGCTTCCATCGCCAACTACGTATTCCATTTTCCAGTCTACACCTGTCTGTTCCTGAAGCTTCTTACCGATGGTAGTATCACTGGCCATGGTATCCTTGTTGGCACCGAAGCCGAAGTAAGTGAACGTTACCGGCTCAGTGCTTACCTCGCCGTCGTTGCCGCTGGCACTGTTCTTGTTCCCGTTGTTACCGCCCGAGCAGCCGGCAATGAGGAGGGCTGAAGCCATAACAGCAGCCAGTCCGGTTTGCAACCATTTCTTTGTACGCATTTCATATCCCCTTTCTTTACTTTGTGCTATTGAACAACCTCATTATAAAAGAAAGCGTTTAACTTTGTTACAGGGCAAACCTTAGATCAGTCTTTGAATAATTAAGGTATACCCTATATTTATTTGTTCTCCAGAGGCAGACGCAGCAAAATGCGGGTTCCCGCTCCGGGCTCGCTCGTGATGGAGAAGGTGAACGATTCCCCGTAGGTGATCCTCAGCCGGGTGATTACATTCTTCATCCCGATTGAATCACCCATGGCAGACTCATCCTCCAGGTAATGCATAAGCTCACTGATTTTCGCCTGGTCCATGCCCACGCCGTTATCTGCAATGACGAAGACAATCTGCCCGTTCTCCTGGGCGATCTGGATGTTGATATACCCGATGCCCGCTATATTCTCAATCCCGTGAATACTGGCGTTCTCCACATACGGAAGGAAGGCCATCTTCGGAATTTCAATGTTCAGCAGCGACTGGTCCACCTCGATGTGATATTCAAGCTTGTTGTCGAAGCGGTATTTCTGAATCTCCAGGAAGCTCTCGATTAATTCAAGCTCCTCGCGGATCGTAACGAAGCTGCTCTTCCACATGATTGATTTGCGGAAAATCTTCGCCATGTTCTGAATCGTCCGGGCCGTCTGGGTCTCGCCCTTCATCATACTGCGCATCCGGATCGTCTCCAGCGCATTGAACAGGAAGTGAGGGTTGATCTGGCTGTGCAGCGCATGCAGCTGAGCCTGCCGCTGCCGCAGCTCAAGCTCCTTCTTCTGTATTTCTGCAACATATACATCATTGATCAGGTTCTCGATGCGTTTACTCATCCGGTTGAACTCGACGGTAAGCTCACCGATCTCATCCCGCTCCAGGTGGTAGGGGATCAGTCCGAAATTTTTGTCTTTTACAGACTTCATATGCTTCAGAATGTTCTTAATACGAGTGTGGATAGAACGGGACATGATCATAATTACGATGGTGGGAACCAGGAAGTTAATGCCGGCAAACCACAGGATGAATTGGCCCGATTGTCTCACATCCGACAGAATGAGCGCTTCATCCAGCACGCCATAGATGGACCATCCGCTTAAATAACGGTTATTCTGATAGGTTTTGTCGATCACGATGGCCTGCTTCGGCTTGGGAATCTCATTCGGAGTAAGGACCTGTCCTGATGTAACCAGCTTGCTGGGCTGACCGCTGGAGAGACGGCCGAAGCGGGCCTGGCCCGACGGGTCGAGAATATAGAAATCACCGCTGAAGCTGGAAAGATCCAGAATCTGCCGGATATAGTTCATGTTCAGGTCAATTTTCAGGACATGCTCATACGTCTCCAGCCTGCGGTCAGTGAGCCGCTGGATCACGCTGATGCTGTCGGGCGTTACATAGAGATGGGGGTGTGTGTTGCTGAATTGGCTGATCTCTTTATACCAGTCCTGCTGGCGCATACTGTCCTCCAGCTTAATGATATGGGCTGAGGCCAGAACGGTTGGATTGTCGGTCATAATCACCGAGGAGCTCAGCACCTTGTTCTCTTTGTCAGTCCGGTTGAACAGATTCGATATGGCGTTCAGCGACTCCACATAGCGGTCCGTTGAAGCATAGGTGGTATTCAGATGCTGGATCAGCTGCCGGTCAATGGAGTAGAGGTAGGATATGCCTGCTGCATCTTCAATTACGGTCCTCAGCTCAGCCTGCAGCAGATTCATCGCCTGCTCGGCATCTGCGGTCTTCTGATTCTTGATATTGGCGGTGGTCACCTGATAGAACATTACATTGGTCAGGATGATCGGAATGAACACGCATACAATGTAGATGACAATCAGCTTGCTTCTAAGCTTCATATGATTCAGACGGAAGTTGAACACGGCAGGGAGCCTCCTTATTTACTGCCCAATCATCATATTGCGATAATCAGTCGGCGTCATATTCTCAAGCTTTTCAAACTGGGTGGCAAAATAATCCGCATTCTGGAAGCCGACCAGCTCCGCGATTTCGTACATCCGTTTCTTGGTCTGCCGCAGCAGGCGCTTGGCCTCCTCAATCCGCAGGGTCAGCAGGTATTCATTGAAATACACACCGTAGGTTTTGCGGAATAACTGTCCAAGATAGACCGGATTCATATCGAAATCGGCGGCAATACCCTTGAGGTAGATATTTTCACGGTAATGCCCGTCGATGTATTTTTTGATTTTTTCAATATTGCCTTCGCTCTTGCCGCCGCGCTTCTCTGCGATATATTCTGCGGCTTCGGCGATAAACTGCTGGAATACCTGCTTCAGCTGCTTCAAATTACGGTATTTCAGCGGCCAGTTGAGCAGCTCGGTCATCCATTGCAGTTCGTTCTCGTCACCTTCAAGCTGCCGGATAATGTTGATGATGGCAATCATGCTGCGCCGGATCGTGTTCGTCACCGCCCCGGGGGCGAAGTGGCGCTCCTGGAACATGGTGAAAATAGCATCCACAGTTGAGCTGTAACCCTTGTTGTCATTGGCTTCGACCTCGTAAGTCAGCTTGCTGTGCAATCCTTCATCGATATCGAAATAGTATAAGGGCAGCTCCAGCAGCTCGTCCGCCATATAAATGCCCTCGAAGCCGGCGGCAAAACGGTACTGGAGGCATTGCTCCGCACTGGCCCCGGAGGCTACAATCTGATTGAGATGGCTTACCTTCCGGCCAACGAACAAAGCGATGCTTGTTCCAAGCTCCCGCTCCAGTGTATCCAGCATCGTCCGGTAGCCTCCCCACGGGGAAGGATGGGGTTCATCCACCCACTGGCCGGGCAAGATCATCCCGTATTGATTGTTCGTGCGTACATGAAGAAGCAGAGTCTGAGCCTCTTGGCGGAAATAACGCAGCAGAGAGTTCTTCAGGGCAGGCAGATAATCGACTTCTCCGGCAGGAAGCTGATCCTGCATTTCTGCGATGAGATACGTATAGGAAGAGGTGAGAGGCAGCTCCAGCGCATAGGCGATCCGTCCCATGACCTGATCATCGGGCTGCGTCTGCAGCAGGCTTTCGATGACCGTCTCGACCAAGGGCTTCTCCCGGGTGATGGAGAGGAGCTGCTTTTTGTTCAGCATATGGGCGATTTTGCCAAGCGCAACCGTAAGCTCCTGTTCGTCAACCGGCTTGAGGATATAATCCGACACATTGTACCGGAAGGCTTGCTGGGCATAGGAGAAGTCGGCATATCCGCTCAAAATAATAAAAATCGGCTCCTGCACAAGCTCCGTCTTCACTTTCTTGATCAGTCCCAGCCCGTCCAGCACGGGCATACGGATATCGGCAATTACCAGCTCCGGGTTCAATTGTTCAATCAGGGTAAGCGCTTGCTCCCCATTCTCGGCTTCACCGCAAATCTCGAATTGCGGCGAGCATTCGCTCAGAATCCGGATCAAGCCCTTCCGCACAAAAACTTCATCATCTACAATCAGCACCTTATACAATGGACTTCCTCCTTGGGGTTATTCTGGATTGCTTGGTCTTGTTCCATCCTCGGTCAAGTCGCAGTGTGATCATTATAAGCTAATTCCCTGACAGAATTCGAGTGGAAACGACTTTTTATTCTAGCACCTGCTGGAAAATCCTTTCAACACGAAGAGCCTGCATCGTTAGACACAGGCTCTCCGGTATTGTATTTTCCGCTTAATCTCCGGACTTATTTGTCATTCAGCCGGAGATGCGGGGGCAGCGGATGCACATGCTGTACCAGATCAGCAGCCCGGGTCTGTACATTCGCCAGTTCAGCTGAATATTCATCCGTCCACAGGTCTCCTCTGGCCAGGCGTTCTTTCAAATCCTGGGTCAGGGCAGCGGCGACCAGATCCATCAGCTTCTGCGTACTGGTTGCGCTTGTGCCTGCCAGTTCGGCAAGGGATTGTCCGCTGCCGAGACCGGAGGCAAGCTGACTGGTGCTGATTCCCAGCAGTCCGGCGAGTTCCGAGCGGTCAAGACTTTCCAGCCCAGGCCCGAGCGGCAGCAATTCAGCCGTATCTGCCGGTGCTGAACCGGGCACCGGCGGCTTCGGCCGGGTCTGGTTCAGCAGGGACGCCGCACGCTTGGAGACTTCACTGAGGCGGCTCTTATACACGCTCTCGGTGATACGTCCATCCTTATATTCCTGGCTGAGTCTGGCCTCTATTGCATTTGCGGCGAGCTGGAGCAGCTTCTGAGAGTCCACGTTCTTCTGCTTGGCAATTGCGCTAAGCGAGCTTCCCGATTCAAGCGCTGTGCGCAGCCCGCTGGCCGACAGGCCAAGCGTGGCCAGCAGGTCGCTGGTCTCGATGCCGCCGAGACCGGGACCGCCTAAGCCGGGGCCGCCGGGTGGTCCGGCTGGCGGGCTAAGCTGCTCTGTACCGGCAGGCGGAAGGCCAGCTTCAGGAGCCGGAAGCAGCAGGGCTGGACTCGAAACGCTAGTAGCCGATGGGGAAGAGGCGGCGAAGGCGCTCAGCCCGCTAGTACTTAGGATGAGTGCTGCCGTCAAGGTGCCTGCAAGCAGCTTGCTTGCTTTTGGAGTGAATAGATTACGTGGTGAAGTCATCGTAGAATCATCCTTTCCCGCTAGGGGTAATGTATGGCTTGCGACTTACTCTATACTCCCAGTGTGAAAATACGGAGAAAGGGCAACTGCATTGTTTTCACCAGATTTTCACTGGAATGTGGTATCTTGATATATTGACAAATGTACAGGACACAAGCACCTGATGAGAGGAAGGGGAGGCCCCATGAAGATCTTGCTCGCGGAAGACGATACCCGGCTGGGTGAACTGATCGTACATATGATTAAGAAGAAAGCGGCATACACCGTTGAATGGGTCACTTCCGGGGATGAGGCCTATGATCTCGCCAGTGTCTCCGGCTATGATGTGCTGGTGCTGGACTGGATGCTGCCGGAGCGGGATGGCCGGGAGGTGTGCCGTCAGCTGCGTCAGGATGGATATCCCGGGGCTATCCTGATGCTGACGGCCAGGGATTCGCTGGAAGACCGGATTCGCGGACTCGATGCGGGTGCGGATGATTATCTGGTGAAGCCGTTCGAAATTGATGAATTGCTGGCCCGGCTCCGGGCCTTGGGCCGACGGACCTTCCTCCCGCTGGAGAATGACACATGCCGGATCGGAGAGCTGGTGCTGGACCGGAACAGCCACCGGATTGCGGCAGGGATGCAGGAAGTTCAGCTTACGCCCAGAGAGTATCAGCTCCTGGATCTGCTCCTGAAGAACCAGGGCACGGTGCTTGCCCGCGAGGTGATCCTGGACCGGATCTGGGGGATGGAATCTGAGGTTACGCTCAAGACCATCGATGCCACGGTCAAGCTGCTCCGTAAGAAGCTGGCACTCTTGGACGGAGAACAGCAGCACATTCACAGCATCCGGGGAGTGGGGTATAGCTTTGAAATTTAATGTTTTTCGTTCCGGGGCCAGCCGCTCCGGCAATGACTTGTTCGCACGCACCCAAAAGCGCCTTACCTGGCGGTACAGTGCGGTGATGAGCGTATTTCTGCTATTGTCCTTCCTGATCATCTATCTGCTTCTGCATCTTCTGATCTGGAATAACCAGAAGGAGCGGCTTAATTCTCTGCTGGATGCCGAGGTGAAGCAGCTGCAAGGACCTATGTTCGATGAACTGCTGCAAGGGAAGGACCATGGGCCGGGGAATCAGGAATTTACGCTCAGTGCGGATCAGTCATTCTACGTGATCTTGAATACGGAGGGCGGTCTGCTGGGCAGTGGCGAGATTCAGCCGGGACTGAAGGAGCAGGTGCTGAAGCTAGCGGATTCCGGGGCGGCCAAGACAGCGGAGGGACTTGCGGTAGTGGAGCTGGAGCAGGGGCCAGGCCTGCTGCATAAGGGGAATGATCCCAAGGACAGCCCGCAGGCTGCTTATCTGCTTGGCAGCCGGGTCTTCGAGCGTAAGGGGCAGCCTGCGGGCATCCTGTATGCCGGCAAAGATGTTACCTTCCAGCAGCAGTTATTCCGCTGGCTTCTCGGCGTATTGGCTGCCATCGCAGCGGCATTCATCCTGCTGGCCGCCGTCTTCAGCCGGGTGATGTCGCGGCAGGCGATGGTGCCGGTCCGCGAGGCGTATGACCGGCAGAAGCACTTCGCGGCGGACGCCTCGCATGAGCTCCGCACGCCGCTGAGCGTGATGCTGTCCTCCATCGAGACGCTGAAGCTGGAGGACAGCATCAATGAACAGGCGTTCACCCGTCATGTGGTGGACGGGATGTATTCGGAGGTCCAGCGGATGACCGCGCTGACCCGTGACCTGCTCCTGCTGGCCCGCAGTGATGCCGGGCTGCTGGAGCAGGTCCTCCGGCGCTTCGACCTCGCGCCGGTCCTGGCCCTTACGCTCTCCGGCCTGGGCGTGCTGGCCGAAGCGAAGCAGATCCGGCTTACCCTCGAAGCTCCGGCGGAGCTTCCGGTGAAGCAGGATCAGGAGAAGCTGGTGCAGCTCATGGTCATTCTGCTGGAGAATGCCATCAAGTTCACACCCGCAGGCGGCCGCGTCATTCTGCGGGCTGCGCTCATTCAGAAGAACAGCAGCACGTGGCTGGCGCTGGAGGTGCAGGATACAGGCGTGGGTATTCCTGCGGAAGACCTGAGCCGGATCTTTGAGCGCTTCTACCGCCCTGACCAGTCGCGTTCGCGGGAGGCCGGGGGCCACGGGCTGGGGCTTGCCATTGCCAAGGAGCTGGTAGACACGCTTGGCGGCAGCATACGGGCTGAGAACTGCCCTGGCGGGGGCAGCGTGTTCCGTGTGGAGCTGCGGAGCTGAAGCGGTAGTACGGACACGAACAGAATGTATGCGGAAAACCAAACACATATTGACTTGTAGGCGAATTCTGCTTCTATCTTGCCGTATATGGGAGCATCTGTCCGAACATCTGCGAACCTGCCTGCTGAGTCAGCCTCTTCTACGCTGAGCGCAGCTCACCCGATGTAAGTCCGGATGCTCCGCATTGGGTGAGCCGGGTCTTTCCCGTATAATAGTAGACGTTACGCCGGATGTGACATCAGAGCTTCACCCTGGCGTATGAACTCTAGCTTCAGGAAGGGAATGAAGAAACGTTGACTTATACGAAACTGTTGGAACGAAGAGGCGAAATTCTCAAGCGAACCGTGGAAACCTGGATCATGAAAGAGAATCGTGACGGACTGGACCGTCAAGAAGCCCATATCTACAGGAATATGGTCAAAGAGCTTCATCAGAACGAGCAGGAACTGAATGTGGCACGTGTGGAGGAACTGGATAAGAGCCCGGATTCGGACACAGAAGGAGCAGCTTCAACAGCTTCAGTCCAGAGAGAGCTTATATCGCAGGGTGTGTGAAGCCGTTAGCCGATGAAGCTGCCTTACTAAATAACATGACAATGGAATAAGCCGCCCGGCATTCGCGTTAGCGAAGCGGGCGGCTTTTGGCCGTTTTATAATATTATTCGTAATTTTACAGCCTAACAACCCGCCGATATACCAGGCAATCCAGCAGATCCTCCCATTCCAGCTCGCTCTCATAAGGATCGCGGAAAGCGGTGGCAGTTGGGAGATACCCCAGAGCAACACCCTGGCCGCCGTGCAGATTGCAGCCGCCGTCGCCGCCTTTGCCAGTTATGCCGTCCGGCGTGAGGACCAGCTCCTTTTTGTAAGGATCGCCGGGGAAGCATAGGCCGAACGCATTCGGCAGCTCCAGCGGATACGGGTCCTCAGCATTAGCCTCACTTGAATCGGACACATGTCTGAGCCGCATGGTTTCGTCAATCTTGTCGCCCCACGGGAACAGCGTTGGTGCACCTGCGCCGTACAGATACTCCCATTCGTCCTCAGTCGGCAGGGTGAAGCCCTCCGGCAGCTCCGACTCGCACCATTCTTCGAACGTTTCGCTGTCATCGAACAAGTACACAACAACCCGGTCACCGTCCCGTTCCAGCCGGAAATACTGGGAATATTCATAGCTGGTATGCGGCCCCTGGCGGAACTCTTCGATAGCTTCGAGCACATCCTCATCTTCTTCCGGGTCCAGCCGGTCCAGCGGACATTCGTACCAGCCTGCCGAAGCAGGCTGGCGCTGCACGAGCAATGGCCCGATCACAGCCTCGCGGACGGGAGACATCTCTGCATACATATGTACCTCTGAGCGGCCCAGGGTCACCGTGTCGCCCGGCACGTACACATATTCACTGCCCTCGTACAAGAAGACACCTGTTTCCAAGGACTGTCTGTAACGTTCGAATCTCTCTAACCGCAGCCACTTGAAGCCAGCGGGCAGCTGCTTAAGCACTTCCTGCATCGCGTGCCTTTTCTCATCAACCGTTAATTGCCCCCATGCGGCACGTTTCCATGCTTCCATGTCATACTCTCCTCCCGGGAATTGGCATTGTCAGCCTGTTTACTGTCATTGTAATGGACAGCCCGAGTTACTGGCAAACCAGCCGGGAAGGCTGCTGGAGCTTGAGGAGGTGGTCTAAAATCTCCGTGCGGTTTATCATTCGCCCTTGATCCAGCAAAAACTATTTCTTTCCCAACAAACTGTCTACAACAAATTGGAGCTGGGCTTCCAGGGAGATCGGGTCGCTGAACACGAAGCCGCGGCTATTCTCGCGGTAGACATGATTATTCTTAACAGCGGGGAGGCTGTCCCAGATGTTACCCTCGAAGATCCACGCGGCATTCTCTTCGCCTGTCCATCCGCTGATAAAGATATAGTCCCCGGCATATTCCGGCAACAGCTCAAGGGATAGCTTGGCCCAGCCCTGGCCGCTGTCTATAGCTTCCTTCTGGATAATCGGCGGAGCCTTCAGCCCGAACTCGCCGTAGATAATGTCACCGCCCCGGCCAAAGCTGCCGTAAGCATAGAATTCCTTGGCACTTCCTGCGTCAAAAATGGATATCGTGCGCTCACCCACAGCCTGCTTCACAAGCGGTTTGTATTTGGCGATTTGGGCATCCCATGCCTCAATCCAGGCTTTGGCCTGTTCTTCCCGGCCGGTCATTGTCCCGAAGTCCATCAATTGCTCCCGAAAAGGAATTCCGTAATCTACAGCGACGGTAGGCGCAATTTGGGTCAGCTTTTCGATCGCTGCGGGGTCATTCCACACCACAATAAGATCCGGCTGCAGCTCAATAATCTGTTCATAGGGGATGTCATTCCCGAGGTTGACCACGTCGTCCAGCTTACCTTCTGTATAGTTGTTGAAGGACTCATCTCCGGTCGCGACAGGCTTCAGCCCTAGTGCCAGGAGATGTCCGGTGAAGGCTCCGGCTACCATAACGATTCTTTGCGGATTTTTGGGAATCTGTATATCACCGTTAACAGCTTTGAAAGTTATGGTCTCTGAACTGCCGTTTGTATTCTTTGCTGCTGCATTGGCGGTGTTGCTGCTAGTGCTTACCTTCGGGCCTGGCTCTGTAACATTGCTTGCTCCGCCATTCGTATTCGCTGGTCTTGCGCAGGCGCTTAGCAGGAGCGTCAGGCAGAGCAACAAAGTAACTCCTACTGGTAATTTGCTCTTGTACATCGGTAAATCTCCTTTTCCACTGTATTGATAATGATTATCATCTCTGTTACCAATATAGTGACGAAGCCTGCGCGGAGCAATGGACGATTGAAGCCTAATGATAGGACGATAGGAACCGTTCGCCTGGCGCAGTGAAGCATTTCTGAGCTCTCCGGGAGTGACGCCGGCCGTCTTTTTGAATAATCGGATGAAATAGGATACATCGGTGTACCCGATGCTGCGTGCAATTTCCTGCATTGACAGGTCGGTCTTCTGCAGCAAGTCTCCCGCCTGATTCATCCGGATGCGGATCAAGTAATCAATCATGCTTGTCCCGGTCTCGCGCCGGAAATACTTGGACAAGTAAGGTACACTATAGTTGAAAATACGTGCCAGCGAATCCCGCGTGATTGGTTCGGCATAATGCTGCCCTATGTAACGGATGATCTGGGAGATCAGATCCGGCCTTACAGGGCTGACCCGCTGCTCATCCATCTGCTGAAGCAGCTCGTAGACAAACTGGTAGAATAAAGTTTTGGCATGCAGCCGTTCCAGCCGTTCCTCCACAAGCCATTCGTCCAGCATCCGCTCAGCCAACTGATAGAGAATTGCCGGATGGAGCGGAATGAATCCGTACTGCAAAGAGAAGGGGAGATCTATGTCCGTCCTCCCCAGTGAATATCGCCTCCCGGACGGCGGCAAGCTGGCCTTATATAGAATAAGATAGTACTGAAAGGAATGGTCAGTAAGACGGATATCGAGATAAGCGCCCTTGCCCCCATGAAGCAGATAGTAAGGCTTGGCAGTATGCTCAGCGTCGTCCAAGGTTACAGATGCACTGCCATGTGTAACGTAAAGATAGGCGCTGGAAGGAAGCAAGTACGGTCTGACGTCATCTCCGTTCTGTATGTGTATATGCCTGATATCCATAATTTGAAATACTGCCTGATTCCAGATCCGGATGTGCTCATGTATATTTATAGTCTCGTCCAATGAGGATTCCCTCCTTTCCACGGACCGCTGAATTTAGCCTTACAGGTAGTTATTCCAGCTTGAACTGCCGCAGCTCTTCCTCCAGCCTCTGTGAGATTTCGCTCAGCTCTCTGGACAGTTCAGCTACCTGCTCAATACTGCCGAGCTGCTCCTGTGTATTGGCACTTACCTCTTCAGTGGAGGCAGAATTCTCCTCGGTCGTCGAAGAGATGACCTCAATCGCCTGCAGGATCTCATCCTTGTGCTTGTGGACAATCGATGTGTTATTGCTGATTTGCAGCATCCGAACCTTCAGTTCCTCAAGGTCACTGTTCAGGCTGAAGAAGAGCTGCTTCGCATTCTCTACGGAGTTGGCGTTCTCTTCTGCAATCGTAAGGTTAAGAGTAGTGTGTTCTACGGATAGGTTTGTTTTTTCCTCAATGGCGCTGACCTTCTTGTATATTTCCTCGGTAGCCCGGGCCGTCTGCTCGGCAAGCTTACGCACCTCACCCGCTACCACGGCAAAACCTCTGCCATGTTCACCTGCCCGGGCAGCTTCAATGGAAGCATTAAGAGCGAGCAGATTGGTCTGGGTGGCAATTTGGTTCACTGTGCCTACGATACCCGATATCTCATGACGGCTCAGATCAATATCCTCAATAAGTGATGACATCGCCTTTGTGGATCTGTGATTGTCTTCTGCGGCTTTGGAGAGCTGTTCCACCAAGTCAAGGCCTGAACTGCTGAGCTGCGCTGAGGTCTGTACCATGGTTCCTACAGCCTTGGCTTCACTGGTGATTTCGTCAATTTGATCCGATAATGCACCGGTTTTGTGGAGAATGCTCTCGGATTCAGCGGACTGGTAGTTGGTGGCATTCGCAATTTCATTGATGGCCGTAGCCGTTTCGTTCATAGTTATCGCGGTTTTGGTTGAGATGGCTTGCAGGTTGTGGGAGGACTGGGCCAGCACCTGAGTCGTATTATGGATCACCTGAATCATACCTTGAATCTTCTGGACCATGCCCGCAATGCCATGAGCAATCTGTCCGATTTCATTGCGAGAGGCATCATTGAGCTGAACAGTCAGGTCTCCGTCTGCAATCCGTTTGATAGCGGCCAGCAGTTTTGGAATGGAGCGCAACAGGTAGCGAAGTGTGAGATAACAGATGAACACCAGGACAACAGCGGCGACAGCAAAACCGGTGATGGTCGTCCGGGTGAAGGACGTCAGCTCGCTAAGCGCCTCTTGCCGGGTAATGGTTAAGCCTACAGACCATCGGGTATCCTTGCTGGTGGCATAGCCGATATAACGGGGGTCACCATTATCATCAATGAGCGATACGCCGGATTCGCCGTTAATCATTTTTTTACCGATGGCGCCTAGATCGCCCGGACTCTCTGTGATTTTCTCCTTCAGTACCTTGGCTTCATCCGGGTGATAGAGAATATCGCCAGAGCGGGTAGCCAGAATGGAGAACCCGGTGCTTCCCAAGGAGTAGCTCTGCATGATCTGCGGGATGTCATCGAAAGCAATATCTGCGGCAATGAAGCCGATCATTTGGCTGCTCTCATTCAGAATCGGATAGAAAATGCCCATCAGCATTTTGCCGCTAATGACGTCGGCGTAAGGTTCAGAATAGTAGAGACCCTTGGATTCGGATACAGGCTTGAAGTAGGGGCGGGCGCGGATATCAAAGTCCGATTTAGAGGTCAGACCGTCATTTTGGAGGAAATATCCCTTCCCGGATAACCCGGCCACCCAGGCATCGGCGAAGGAGGGCTCAGACTTTACAATGTCCGCCAGTGTGGCGAGTGCTTCTGCGGCGTGGGGGGAAGTGGTGATTTGCTCTGCTGTTGTGCTCTCAATATATTTTTGGAAAATTGAGTTGGTGGACATTTGTTTGACCAGTGAGCCCTTCTCCTTGAACAGAGCATCGAACTGGCTGACAATTCCCTGCGTTTTGGTCATCAGCATCGACTCTTGCTGGCTTACTAGAATGCTTCGGGTGCTGGAATAGAAGAAGGTACCCAGGATCGAGAAGACGACAAGAATAATGACTAGCAGTACAATGGCCAATGTGTTGGCGATGCTGGTTGAACGGACTGGCCGTTTTTGAATTAGCTGTGACATAGGTCATCTCCCGGATATGTATTAGAGCGAAAGCTCTTAAATAATATGTCGGAATATGGCGGATATTCTTGTAGAGTGAAGTATGTTATTTCACAGAAAAAACCGGCTGGGAAAAGGTTCCAAGCCGGTGAGTAGTCTATTAGGCCGTGCCGGTTAAATGATAGGACATCCGCCGCAATAGTCATAATCCGCTCTGAGTTTATAGGCCAGACAGCAGGTAGCCTTCACAGATATCGTATCGTGCGGAGGGTGGGGGTCTCTCCGGAACTTGGGTGTGATACGGAACGGATTGCTGCGAAGTCCGAATGCCTCCGGCGTCAGCTCCCAGAGTACAGCTTGGAATTGCCTGTGGATCTGGCTGCGGCTGCACTCATTGGAGGCGTCAAGAGCATCCTCTTCGATAAAAGTATACAACTGATTATAGACATGCTTCCACAGCATCACCGCTTTGGTCTGTGAAGCCTCGGCAAGCGCCGCAATAATTGGTCTGACCTCGTTCGTGTAGAACAACCCAAGCTCATCTATGATCTCATTTCCATTCCTGTTCCGGTCATTGATACCCTCCCGGTGGTTATGGATAGGGAAGGCGAATTCGGGATACCCCTCCGTGCGGACGAGCTGCACAGACAGGTTATTTAGTCGCAAGGCATGAGCCAGCGGATCTGCGGCTGTGAGCAGTGAGTATTTGGCTCCGCAGATCCCGGCGATCCATGTGCAGAAAATGGCTGCCGCTATACGTTTATCCTCAGTCCCGAGCATCGAAGCATAAGTGGTAAGCAGATGCTCAGCATGTGCGGGCATACATAATTCTGTCAGTCGTAAAGTAACCACTGCGTTCTCAACAGCTTCAGGGGAGATGAAGTAACGTTCAGCCCTCTGGAGCTCGCCAGTGTTGCCCATCTGAAGCCCCCCTTTATTTGGAGTTGCCTTCAAAGGCTTGAAGCACCGCATCCACCGCATAACGGTTAGCCAGAGGAGACATTCCCAGGTTGAACCAATCCTTGCCGGCCATGGTGTAGACCTGGTTCTTTTTGACCGCAGTCATGTTCTTCCATAATGGACTCTTCAGCAGATCTTCATAGGTTTTCTTCACCCCGGCATCGTCCTCGTTATTCAACTGAAGGAAGATGTGATCGGGATTATACTCCGGCAGCTTCTCCAGTGAGATGGATAAGGAAGGATCTTTAGTCGGGAAATTCGGGATCATCTCCAGCCCAAGCGTAGTGTGAAGGAATTTTCCGCGGTCAATCTGATCCCCGTAAAGAACGAAGCTGCCCGGCATCACCATCATGTACATCACCGTTTCATTACCCACCAGATCATCCAGCTTCTGCTTGGCTTCTGCCTCCTGAGCCTCCAGATCCTTAATTACCTTCTCTGCAAGCTCCGTCTTGCCGAGTACCCCGGCGATATCCTTCAGCTCATCCCGCCAGTCATCGCGCTGCGGCAGCAGAATCGTCGGAGCGATCCCCGACAACTGGTCATAATCCTTAGCCGACCACCATGTAGGGGCGAGGATCAGATCAGGATTGGCAGAGAGAATCATTTCAAAATTCGGAGTTTGGGCTATGCCCATCTTCAGCGTATCCTTGAAGGGCTCCTCTAGATAAGTCGGGAACTCCTCCTGGTAGTTCTGTACAGCAATGGGCGTAACGCCTAACGCTTGTAGAAACTCAGGGTAGACTACGGATAGGCCGACGACTCTGGTCGGATGGGCCGGGATCTTAATCTCGCCCTTCTCACTGCCTACTACCCGGAAATCGGCTTCGGCGTCTGCGGCCACCTTGGCCTGTCCACTGTTGTTGGAGCAAGCCGTCATTAACAATGTTAATACTATCGCCATGCAGAACACCATTCTTTGTCTTATCTGTCGCATATCTTCAATAACCTCCTGAGTATGAATACCTGTCATCTCACCTGAGAGTGAGAATCAATATCACTGTTAGGAGTATAAAACAATCTGAAGGATTCGACTATTGACAATCGCGCCAATATTTCATGTCTGATTACGCCAGAGTGCCAGCGCGGAGTCAAGAACCAACTCCTGGGTGAACGAGCTATACTCTGTCCAAGGGTAGGGAGGGAGGTACTCTATTCGTGAAAACCCTGCGGGATCAGGGGGCAGCAAGGACTCTCTGTCCCGGAATGCAGACCATAAGGCTTGCGAAGCTGCATCCTCATCCACTATGAACAGCAGCTTGTCCGCATCTGACGACCACAGCTCCTCCGGGGTTATTGTCTGATTGCTCAGTCTACGATCCACAACGGACGCCGGAATGAAATTCAGATCATCATAGAATACCTCAGCTAAGCTTCGCGTAGATAGCAAGGTGATGGACTGCCCGGATATGCGGGCAAGGAGCAGCTTGCCCATGGCTGAATCTTGACCTAATTGCGCCCGGATGCTCTTGGCCTTACGCTCATAGTTGTTCAGCCAAGCGGCTGCTTCCGGTGCTCTGCCCACGCATTCTCCAATGAAGTGTAATTGCGTGCGCCAATCCGTCTGGAGCTTAGACACAAAGAACGTGGGGGCAATCGCCTGAAGCTGCGGTAACATCCTCCGGCTGACCGATGGTTCCAGCCCCAGAATATAATCAGGGCGGAGGGAAGCAAGCTGCTGGATGCGGATAGCGTCATCTTGGGCAAGCGGCAGAACCGCATCTGTCTCATATTTACGGCGGTAATATTCTGTCCAGGGATGGTCAGCCGGTGCGGCGCAGGGAATAATATTCAGGGTAAGCAGCGCCCCAATCAGGCTGCCGTGGTAGGCAACGATCTTCAGCTTGGCATTCCGCATGAAGGTCGCCGGAGCTACACCGGTAATTTGCTTGAATTTGCGCCGGAAATAAGGAACGTCCTTGTAACCGACATAAGCGGCGATATCCTTCAATTCATAATTCGTATGCGGCAGCATAAGACTTCTTGCTTGTCTGATCCGGTATTCGGTCAGGTATTCAATCGCGCTGAGACCATATTTCTGCTTGAACAACCGGATGAAATGCCTTACGCTAATGCCCGCTTCCCCAGCCAGCAGGGAGATGGACAGCTCTTCACGGTAATGCTGTTCTATATAGGTCTTGGCGCGTTCCATAATCGTATCGGTATCGCTAGGCTGCAGCTGCCTGGCATCGCTGAGCAGACTGAACAGCAGCTCATAGAATCTGCTCTGGGCAAGAAGCTGCTGTAAGGGGTCTGTACTGCCAAGGGAAGCGGTGATAGCCTCACAGTGTTTGCTGTATGTAACTGAAGAAGACATCGTTGTTTCTCCTTCCAGGGAGAAGGGGAGCGGGGGCTCCGTTGAGCTTATTCGGCCCGGTTGTACAGGCGGATTCTGCTGGCTAAATACATCAAACCGCAGAATGTATATATTCGGTTCGCCCGAACTGTCCAGGCAGGCTTCGATTAATTGCCCCGGCAGGCAGACAAAGGCAGCTCCCGCTCTGAGTTCGCCATACTTGCCGTCCACAGTGATCCAGCCCCGGCCCGAAACTGGAATCAGGAGCAGATGCGATTCAAGGAATTGCAGTCGGAGTGAACACCCTCCCGTGAGACTGCTGTTCTGCTCGCTGCTCCGAAGCCTGAACCACATCTGATCAAGCTGTCCGAAGGCTCCCGCAGGCGGGATTCCATCCTTACTGTTCATTCTTTGCACTCCCGTTCGCTATTGTGCGCTTATTTCTTACATTACTTGAGCATCGTCTGCTTACTGGCCAGTCGTTCGGCAATATCCTCCGCTTGCAGGATAGAGGTATACGGGTCTGAGCTTAGGTATTGATGAATATCCAGCTCATACACCTGGCCGTTACGGACTGCATCCAGTTCGCTCCATATCCCGGGAAGGGTCTCGTCAGATGCGCCTACTGTTTTCATCACCAGCAGATAATCACCTACATACTGCCCGAACACCTCGGAACTGATTTCAATGCTCTCCTTATTCTGATCAAAGAGCTCCGTCTTTACTTTCTCAGCAGGAGTCAGTCCAAGCAGCTCGTAGACGGCCTTGCCGCCCCGGTTTGCACTTTTGCCTACAATGCCCACACTTTTTAACCAGTTAAAATCCGTTATCGTGAAGGTTGCGCCAGCCGGCACAGCAGCCTGTGCTTTGGCACGAGCGGCCTGGGTCCGCTCCCCGAAGGACTTGTTCCACTTCTGAGCTTCTTCCTGACGGTTAAGAATTTCTCCCATTGCGCTGACCTCTGCCTGCATGGAGTCATAATCATCGGCTATGAATACGACAGTAGGGGCGATTCTGGAATAAGCTTCATAAGTCTCCTGGTTCCAGGTGATGATCAGGTCCGGATTAAGCTGAATGATCTTCTCCAAGGATACCTCGTTATGGTTGCCGATATCTTCCACGCCTTCAAGCGGCTTGCGCAGGAATTCCCCGTAGTCCAGCAAACTGCCCGGAACGCCTACCGGCGTCAACCCAACAGCCAGCACATCGCCAATGTTCCAGTCCACAACCACCCGGGAAGGGTGTGCAGGGACCTCCACATCTCCTTTTACAGTTGAGAGAATACGCTTATCCTGTGAATGGTCGGCTGTATTCCCTGGACGGCCGGAATTCTGCTTAGAGCATCCTGTGAGCAATATAGCCATTGCCAGCATACACAATAAGGCTATGTAGTACAAATTGAACCTTTTGATAATGTTCGACCCTCTTTCTTATTGAGAACTATTATCACTATAGAAGGTGGTCTCTATTTACACAATGACCAATCAGGAACATTCGGCATACCTGTTTCGGAACATGGGAGGCATTGCACTGAGAATCATTATCATATACTATGGGGACAGATGATAACGAATCTTGAAGTGTTCAAGCATTGAGACTGGAGTTTTCTTATGAATATAGAGGGGTATATTGAGCTTTGGGATAATCAGGCGGTCCGTCTGCTGGATATCCGTCAATCAGGCATGGAACCGGGAAGGGAATACAGAGAGCAGCGGCTGTCCTCCCATACTTTTATTTTGGTGCAGGGACGGGGCCAGCTGTGGTTGGATGAGACGCCTCATGCATTGGATGGCTGGTATGTATTGCACGGAAGTAAAGGCGCCGTTGTGCGTATGAAGGCTGACACGGGGATTGAGCTGTACTCGATCATGTATATGCTGGTTGAGACTGAGGGGGAGGTGCAGGAACCGCTGAATGAGCAGCTTCCCGGCATAACCTTACAGTGTGAATATGGGTTGAAGCCGCATTATCCGCTCCCGCTACTGGAGCTTGCTTCCAGGCTGTATGAGAAGTGGGGAAATATAGCTTTTCTTGAACGGATTCAAGTCACGGCGATATTCTACCAGTGGCTCTACGAGCTGCTGCAGCAGATGCATCATCAGCAGCAGGAGATCAGCCTCTTTGGTCCTGACCGTACCCGTCTGGCTGTTCGATATATGCAGGATCATTACGGTACCCCCCTGACTGTAGCTCATGTTGCTGCTGTGACCCATTGCAGTCCGAGATTATTAACCAGACTGTTCAAGAGCAAGCTGCAGACAAGCCCCGGGCAGGTACTGGCGCGTATTCGTCTGAATAGAGCCTATGAGCTGCTGCATACGGAAGCAACCTTGCAGGAAATCGGAGAGCGGGTAGGTTATGCCAACGCCTATGCCTTTAGCCGTTTTTTCAAGAAGCACGAGGGTGTATCTCCCGATTATTACAGGCGGCAGATCAGCGATTGTGAAAGAGAAGGCATACAGGACAGGATAACCCTGCAACCGCGCACTATACAGATGGCCCATGAGACCCTTATAGAACAGACAAGAGGGCGTACTTCCCCTATGGCGGGTATCGGGCACAAAAGAAGAAATATACAAACGGTGATGGGTGAGATTACTATTCCGGACAAGCCTGAGCGGGTAGTTATAGATTGGAGCCTGGGAGAAGTGCTGGCTTTGGGTCTGACACCTGTGGGAGCTCCACATACCTTGTTGGACAGCAACCGGCTGCTTGGGCAGTATATAGGTTCTGAGGTACAAGATATCGGCAACCACAACCAGGTATCTATAGAGAAGGTGCTTGAACTTGAACCTGATCTGATCATTACCTGGGACAAGACAGCCTTTGCTTCCTTTGCGAGGATAGCTCCTACAGTAGTCTTTCAGAGTGATCATTTCCGTTCAGCCGGGGAAGGGATCGCCGCCATGGGGCATATTCTGAACCGCACTCAGGAAGCGGCGAAGTGGATTATCGAATATGAGACACGGGCAGCTTATGTGCGGAATGCGATATTGCGGCAATGCCCGGAACGGCGGACGTTCACTGTGATTGACCCGAATTGGAGTCAGGAGATTCGGGTTATAGGCAATGCAGCCACCCGGGGCGGGAGAGCTGCCTATGAAGTGCTGGGGCTGCAGCCGCCATGGAAAGTGTGGCAGGAGCTGTTCGAGCAAGGACATGAGTCGATTTGGATTGATCAGCAGGACATTGCCCAATACACGGAGGATTATCTGCTGGTTCTAAGAAGCAAGCAGAGTGGAAGGGAGGGGCACATGCCGGATATGACTGAACTTCACCGGGCAGCCGGCTGCGGGATCATAGAGCTGCAATGGGAGAACTACTTCTTGTCCGATCCGCTCTCGGCTCTGCTGCAGGCAGAGGAAATGACCAAGCTGATTGCTCAAGCGGATCAAGGATAAATGAAGAGAGTTATACAAGTATGTAAGCTTATTAGTTATAGAGGTGCTTCTATGAAGTGGTCAGAAAGATTTCGGATATGGAATCATGTGCCTGTGAAAGTGTTGGATATCCGTCATGTGATCATGCAGCCGGGAGAGAAGCTTCAGAGCTATACTTTGCCTTCAAGTGCGTTTGTGTTCACGAATCAGGGAGAAGCCAAAGTCATGCTGGACGGTTACGGGAGCGCATCACGCAATCACCAGGTCGTACATGGCGGCAAAGGTGCAGTTCTTCATATCTGCTGCTTGAGCAGTACGTTTGATTATTACCTGATCTTATACAAGCCTTGTCCCGGCAGCCCATTCACAGACCTAGCGGGGGGCAATCACAATCCGTTCCAGCAGCCCTATGTCTTCCAAGGGAGCGATCCCTGGATGATCCTCTCCCTGCAAGAGCGCATGCTTCAGCTTTGGACAAGCGGAGGGGAGCTGGAACGGATGCAGGTGACCGGACTGTTCTATCAGTTCGTGTCTGAACAATTCCGTCAGCTCCAGCTGGCGGGAGAGCAGCAGACGGAACCGGATCTGGCTGAACAGATCGCCCGTTATATCCGGGAATATTATCGCCAGCCCCTCTCTATGACAGCTATGGCTGAGCTGTTCCACTACAGCGCCCATCATTTGGTGAGGGTATTCAAGCGCAGGTATGATTGCAGTCCCATGGAGTATGTGAGCCGGACCCGGATGCTGCAAGCCAGAACCCTGCTGGCAGGGACAGATGCTCCTATCCGCCATGTTGCTGAAAGTGTCGGGTATACGGATTTCTATTACTTCAGCAGACTATTCAAAAAGCTGTACGGAGAGACCCCCGCCCAGTTCAAAATGCACGCACCGTTACACAAAGGTTCAATTCCTACCAATGATATGCCGGAATCGTTCATTGCTCCAGCGAAAGAACAACGCTATATTGATATCAGTGATAATCATTATCAATACAGAGCATGGAGTGTGAATGATTTGAAAGTTAGCCATAAACCCACTTTTGCTGTATCCCTCTTGTTCAGTCTGTCTGTGCTGCTTGCAGCTTGTGGAGGCGGTAATACGAAACCCGAAGCAGCAACAAGAATAGTTACCGATGGCTTCGCCAGACAGGTGGAAATTCCAGTCGAGCCTGGCGCGGTAGTGGCGCTCGCTTATGGCGGTTATATGCTTCCTCTCGGCCTGATGCCGGCGGGTGTCAACCAGGAGACGCTGGATCAATACAAGGAAGAGATGAAGACTGTGGAGAATATAGGGGCAGGAACAGGCAGTGTTGAAGCCATTTCTGCATTGGAGCCAGATCTGATTATCATTCCGGACTATCTTGGTGAAGATGTAATTGAGACCTATGAGAAGATTGCTCCAACCGTAGCCGTCGCCTGGGGCGGTGACCCGGATGTGGTGAATACCTTAAGAACCATGGGCGATATTATGGGCAAGCAAGAGGAAGCGGAGCAATGGATTGCTTCCTTCGACGAGAAGCTGCAGGGCATCCGCGATAACATCAATATCAAAATTGATGAAGGAACTACAGCGATCTCATTCATTATCCGCAACGGAGAAGTGCTGCTCGGAGGGGAAGGAGGTACCTTGGGCAAGCTGATCTATCAGGATTTCGGTTTTGCAATGCCCGAGCAATTCAAGCCCTATGCGGATGGGGGAACGGTACTGTCCATGGAGATGCTGGTAGACAAGCCGGCGGATTACTTTTTTACACAAATGACGGATGAAGAGCTGGCTGCCATGATGGAGCTGTTCAAGGAGCCTGTCTATCAGAGCATCCCTGCGGTGAAGAACAACAGGATTATTAATGTATCCCGTGTGAACTGGAACAACGGCCCTTATACCGTAGACAGAGGCGTTGATGCGTTGATTGAGCAGGTAGCGAAGCTGCAGGAATAGACGGCTGGATCTGAAGCTGCCCCGGAAATGGAGACATCAGACTTTGAATTGATGATTTTTTTGACAAAAGACACTCTCCTCAGAACAATGAGAAGAGTGTCTTTGAGTTACCGGCTTCCCCTCATAACGAATCGGGTTTCTTCTGGCGCAATGAACTCGTGAATGATGTGACGGAAGGATTCGTGATTATCATAGCTGTTGTACATACGCCAGGCCAGTGTGTGGGAGCTGCCAAAAAATAACCGCTCAAACTGGATTTGTCGCCCTCCGAATGCACCCGCTCCGAGTTCCCAAGCAAGCCGGAATAAAGCGTTTCGGAACCACGCCTCCGAAGCCGTACCCTTCAAATACTGACTGAGGTATGCACCAGCGCTTGTATCGAAGTCGGACTCCGAGAGGATCATGATGAGACCGCTTGAACTGAGATGTTGAACCATTTCAATCAGTTCCGGATAAAACTCCGAAAAGTGAACGGACGAAGCCAAAAGTGGACCTTTGTCTGGAACGAGATATCCGAATTTGTCCGGGGAAGCTCCTATTTCAGAAGCAAGTCTTAAGGCTTTGAAGGTCTCCAAATAAGTTATCGTTCTGGAAATAGGCTGAATAGTATGGGGCTCAGGGATAACGTTTTGTTCTTCCGCCAAAGATTCCAGCAACCCGAGAAAGAACTCTGTTTTTGCAATATAGCGGGTGATGATTTGATGGGCCATATGCGTATGGAAGTGACTCTCGCCGAACAATCGGGAACAGTACATTTCATCTCCGTAATAAAATACACGGTCATGAGGGATAAGAACGCGGTCAAATATGACTAGGGTATCCATTTCTTCATATCTTGAGCTTAACGGATGGTCGTAGGCAGATGAGGCTGCGTAGCTTTCACGGCAAAAAAAAGTCATCCCTTGCAGATCATTAGGCACGGCGAAGGCAAACGCGAACGGATTATCATCATCCACAAACGAGGGGGAAGGCGTTGGGAATACAAGCATTTCATCGCATGTAGCCCCTTGTGTTGCCATCATAAAAGCACCGGTTACAATCATCCCTTCAGCATTGATTTCAACGACTTTAGCAGCGATAGAATCCTCTGTAGCATCAATCTGGCCGGATATTTTGCTTGCTTGAGGCTGGATGAAGGCATGGGATAAGGTAATGTCATGATCCCGGCAGTAAGCATAGTACTTCCTGAGGTTCTCAGCATATTTCGGATTCAGCTCCTCAAGGACATCGGCAGCTGTAAACAGAGACATGAGGGCTGTATTCATATAGTCCGGAGAACGTCCTAAAAACCCATGATGGCAGTTGGACCAGAGTTCAATCATTTTTCTGCGGCGCTGTAAATCCTCAGCATTCTTGGGTGGAAGAAAAGATAGACCGACAGGCTCTCCTGTATCGGGTGAAGGGTAGGTCATCTGTGCTAAATAACGCTCATCACACTGCATGTTGTACATTTCGGCTTGGGTTTGTATGAGACCTTGAAATGCGGGATGCTTGGATAAAAGGCCTTCGATCCGTGTTCCTTTGTAAAAAATATTGATATTTTGCCGGTCGATACGTTCGATGTATTGGCTACCTGTTTTAATAGGCACACGGTTCACCTCTTTAAAAGACAGCTTTCACTAAAAAGCCGTGATATTGCTTTTAATATACGTAACCATGATCCGCTTTGTACATTGTCCGTAGATCGTGTGAGAGAGCCCTAATCCATCTGCAATTTCAGTGAGCCCGAATATGTTGTAAAGCATTCTTTTACCGCCTGCTCCAAAAAAGTTATAATTTCGTTAATGCTCCATTCTAGATAGAAAAGGTGAATCACGCTATGAATCCATTTATGAGAAAAGTCAATGTTCCTTACGTCAAATTCCGCAAAGCCAACACCCTCCGAAATGACTCGACCCAGCATGATTGGCAGCACTGGGCGGGCTACCGGGCTCAGATTCAGCAAGTTCTGGAGCAAACGCTGGAACATAACCGCTGCGGGCGCGGGCATATTTTACTGCTCGGGGCCGGGAACGGAAACGATGTGCCCATTTCGTATATCGAGTCTATATTTGAACGGATCACGATCGTCGATATTGATGAAAAAGCGCTGGACCGTTTTCTGGCCAAGTCGGCACACCCGGAAAAATACGAACGGGCAATCATTGATCTGACCGGAGTAGGAACGGAAGTGTCTTCACCGGATGACTTGAAAGCAAAGGTTGACGATTTGCTGCCCAACGTGGATTTTTCGCCGTTGAATCCTCCTTTTGACGTGGTCATGAATTTATGCTTCACGACGCAGCTCATTTCCGCCTTTTTTTACCGGAAGAAAAACAAGGTTGCCCATAAACCGGAATTCAGCGCTCAGCTGGATCGGTTGCTTGAACGGATTCATATCAACATCTTTCAATCTTTGCAGGGCCTCCTGGCACCGGACGGGGTGATTGTCCATTTAACCGATACTCTGCTGCTGCAGCGCATATCAGCAACCGGTTATACCAGCCCGGCTACTGTGAAGACTCTGGAGCTGACGGGAGGAAATCTCCGTGAAAACTTGGACCTGATTTACGGGCATCTGCCGGAGATGGCGCAACAAGGCTTGTGCTTGCCGGGGGCATTTGTCCACGTTCATCCGCAAATTATGCGGTTGTATAAAGTTGAATTAAGGTTTTCGTTGCTGTGGGAGTTCGTCCATGATGAATACGAAGACAGGGATTACTTTGTGAGTGCGTATGTGCTGACCAAACTGTAGTAGAAGGTAGCCGGACCGGTCATAGGTAGAACTGACGAAGGGGAGTGGGGCTGCTAACCCGGAACGTTTGCAAGTTGTTGACAGGAAAGCCCAAAGAGGGCTGGGACAGGTCACTGCCTTTTAACCTGTCCCAGCCCCCAAACCTGTGTCCGACGAAGCTTCTCGGTTCTGATCGGTTGCTTAGCTTTCGATGATAATGCTTTCCAGCTTGAGATTAACCGGGTTTGCGAGCGTATCTCCAACGGGGCATTTGCTTTCCAGGAATCGTACAAATTCTTCAACCTGTTCTTTGGGTGAATCTGTTTTAATACGGAAGGTATACCGAATTTCTGAATAGCCCGGGCGCACCTCCGACTTGTTGAAAAAGCCATCCAGATCAAGATCGCCTTCTACATCCACGAAGAAATCCTTGAGGTTCACGCCGAATTTAGGCGCATACACTCTGGCCACGATAGACTGACATGCTCCCAGCGAGGCCAGCAAAGCTTCGACCGGATTCATACCGGTATCAGTTCCACCCAAGCTTTTGGGCTCGTCAATAATAAATTCAAAGTTTCGGGAGGCTACTTTCACTTGGACTCCGTCTTGCAAATGCGCAGATGCTTTAAAGGTTTGGAGAGCGGTCATTTTAAAAATCTCCTTCTATGGTTAGTTTATAATAAATTAAATCATACTTTTCCGCTGTGATTATTTTAAATTTAACTTGTCATATTGTCAATCCTCAAATTACCAGCTTGTCGATCTCTGGAACAGCGCGCGAAAATGCCGAAAAAGGGCCGTGAGCAGCCTGCCTTCCGGCAACCTGTCACAGCCCCAAAACTCAAGTCCGATGCGGTCAATCGGCTCTTACTCGGCTCCTGTAGCCACCGGGTTATCTTCATAGCTGATCCAGTCACTCCAGCTCCCAGCATACAGCCGAACATTCTTGAATCCGGCCTTCTCCAGCGCCAGTACATTCGGGCAGGCTGTTACACCGGAGCCGCAGTAGACGATGATCTCACGGTCTTTGTCCAGTCCGGCAAAATGTTCTTCAAGCTGCTCCGCACTCCTCCAGCTACCGTCGAGATTTTGCGTGTCTTTCCAGAAGTAGTTGACCGCACCAGGGATATGCCCGCCGACCGGGTCCAGGGTCTCATTCTGGCCGTGATAGCGGTCATTGGCCCGGGAATCGATCAGCACGGGAAGAGCAGGCACGGCAGACGCAACGTTGACGTCACTCTCAGACTCAGCGCCAGCATTACTAACTGTCTTCTCCGATACCTCGCGCACCTCCTCAACTCCCGCCAGCATCTGCGGCTGAACATTAGCTGTAAAGGTACTAGGCACCCGCACCGGCTGATGATCCGTCACCGGATATTTACCCTCTTTCCACTGACTGAAGCCGCCCTCCAGAATGAATACCTGCTCATGCCCCAGGTAACGCAGCAGCCACCACAGACGGGCGGCGTTCATGCCGTTCTCATCGTCGTAGGCGACAATACGAGTATCATTACCGATTCCGAGCTTGCTGAGCCGTGCAGCCAGCACTTCAGGGTCAGGCAGGGGATGGCGACCGCCATGCTCGCTCACCGGAGAGGACAGATCCAGTTTCAGATCCAGATAGATCGCGCCCGGAATATGCTCTTGTTCATAGCTGTCTCGGCCGGCCTTAGGCTGGCCTAATGTGAACCGGCAGTCTACGATGGTCTGTTCCGGCTCGTAGAGTCTGGCGAGCAGCCAGCGTTTGCTAACGGTTGCGTCCATATGTATCCCATCCTTTGCTTGTATTGTATGGATTACATTATAGCGGATAATCAGGCATTCCGCATATTATTGAAGTGGTGCAAGCATAGGCTTATCAGGTCAGGAGTGATCGTGATAGTGAGCGGGCTGCTATTCTGTACAGTTTTACCAGAAACAAAAAAAGCTCAGGACTCGCCTGAGCAATGAAATGAAGTTAACTAAGGACGGGACCGATGATGTTCCAGTCTCCGAATGGATATACCTGATCAAACACTATGAATCCGGCTGCATCCCGGGCTACTGCGTATAGCGAGATGTCGTTCACGAATCCGGGAGCACCAGGTGAAGAAACGGTGATACTGTAATTGGCCACTGTCGTTGGTATGATGAGCGTAACCACACCATTTGGAGCGGCAATCCCGAACGTTGTTGTGAAATTCAGAGTTTCAGCTATCCCCTCCGGGCCGGAATCTGCGACACTGTAAGCATTGACTACAATAGGTTCCAGCCTTGCAACGGTTGTGTTGGTGATTCGAAGCTCGACGAATTGCGATATTACTGTTCCGGTAGGCTCAAGGTTGGGCACTGCACCGATAGTATAAATTGGCATTTGGAAGTCCTCCTTTTCTCTTGATACAGTAATATATGTAAATCTGATAGTTTGTTTTGTATAATTGTCTTTTGCAGCTAAAAAAGGCGACTGGATCAGAGGCTAGCGAACCGCCCCAATCCTAGTAGATTTGACATAGCCGTACCCGGATTCTACAATTGCTTCTGAACCTAATAGAAAGGGGCATAAGCCTACGGAAGCTATAGTGAGTCAGGTCTGGCCTGAATGGAAGGGCACGCTGCGCAAGCGGAGCGGAGGATGGAATAATACAACGTATTTCGTGGAGAGCGGGGAACGCCGCGCTGTGCTGCGTATCTATGACACCCATAAGGACAGGAACAAAATAGAATTTGAACATACGGTGCTGCTGAAGCTGGCCGCTGCGGGTCTGCCGTTCAGTACACCTCTTCCGATCCGTACTGCCAGTGGAGAGACCTTGGTTCAACTTGAAGAGAGCGGGAAATTCGCTTGCTTGTTTGCTTATATTGAAGGGGAATCCCCGTCCGGGCAAGCTGCGGATTACTATGAGTCTTTTGGAGAAGCGGCAGGCATCTTGTCCGCTGCACTGGCTGAGATAGATACGGGCATCCCGTCCGTATACCGTCCATACTACGAGCTGCGGACCTCCTATCCGCTATGCACCCGTGAAGCGCTGCATGATCTGGTGACGGACCCGCCCGAGTCTCTGAAGGAGCTGCTGCCGGAGCTGACCCTATTAGTGGATGCCTACGACAATGTGGCTGACTCGCTGGAACAGCTTCAGAGCCTGCCGCATCAGCTGGTGCACGGCGATCTGAATGCTTCCAACCTGCTGGTGGATGGAGCGGATACCGCCCGGGTGACGGCACTGCTGGATTTTGAATTTTGCACAAGGGATGTACGGGTTATGGATGCTGCTGTGATTCTGTCGGCCTTGCTCAGTCATGAGGACTCGGAGCGGATTATCCGTGATTTCTGGCGGGGTTATAACCGCAGGGTTACGCTGACTCCTGAGGAACTGGCGGCGATTCCGGTGCTCATGCTCCTGCGCAAGATAGACGTATTCCTGCATTTCGCCACCCGTTACTGGGAAGGGACCGATGAGGAGAATGTCCTGCAACAGCAGGTCCGTGAGCTGGCGGCAGAGGTAGCTGCGATGTAGGCGGGAAGCTGCATGGAACTTGCACCGCCTTCAAGCTTCCCTACAGGAAAAGCTGCTGATTATGTATTCTTTTCATGAGCTCTCTGCCGGATCGGACGACTTCAGGCTGATGATTGTGAGTACCCCAGCAGATATCGCCGAGGGCCATTTTGATGCAGCATATTTGTATTTCAGCAGACTGGTCCTTAAGCACTTCAAGTCCATACCCTGCAAAATAGGCATCTCTGGCAGATGGATGATCTATGAAATATCTGGCGAACAGAATGGAGAAGTTGTCCACAGCCAGCCCCCACAGCATATTCTCGAAGTCTATCATTCCTGTCAAAAAACCCTGCTCATCCACCAGCCAGTTGCCTGGTGTGGAGTCCCAGCTAATAGGCACAGGTCTGCTATGCCGGAATACATGAACGTTCTGAAGTGCCCAATCGGTTAAAGAGATTTCAGAAGATTGCAGCAGATTTTCCTCCATACATCGCGCTGTAACTTCCCTAATGGAACTAGAAACATAATTTACCGGGTCCTCATTATGGGATAACTCGATTGGATTTCCATTTATATCAGGGCGGCCGAACCAATCGCCAATCTGTGAATCATGCAGTACTTTTGTTAATTCACCTGCCTTACGGTAAGCGGCTTCCACAGCCAGGGGACTTAGTTCAGTATCCCTCATGATTAATCCATCCATGGATGTAATTAATATAGCCTGCCAGCCCTCCCCCTCGTAAGCAGCTATTAACTCAGGTACATACGGTTTCAACTGACCTATCCAGTGACGGTATGCATAAACCTCAGGATGCCATCTCTGTTTGCGGCTGTAGGTTTTTAAGTAATAACATTTAGAGTCCTGATCGGATTGCAGCTTCCAGACCCCGGTTCTCACACTATTCAGTCTGTAGTTTCTCAAGACCTGAAAGCTGCCAATGTCGGACTGAACCTGCTCATACAACGCTGTTGGATGGATATCCAGTGGCTTCATATTCTGTTGGTCCTCCTCGCGGAATGCTAGTTTTCACAGTATATACTGCCGGCCCGGTGATCTGGTCTGAAGATACTATTGAATTTGATTAGCTAAGTCTATAAAGGCGGAGACCTCTAATTTATTAGTGTGGATCGGATCTAGATTTCCGTTGATATAATATACAAATCGCGCCAAAAATCCGTTCTCCCCCTCCCACCAGATGGATTGAGTAGTTTCGTCTTCGTCATAGTATGCTTCTTTTCCATTATCAAGTTCTAAGCGTTGCTTGCCTTGGGTGGAAATTTTCTCTGGTGCACTCATAACCTTGCTCAGGATGTATCTTATTTCTTGCAGGGTCTGCTTGTTTTTATAATGAAAAACATACTGTTGTAGCACATACGGGTTATCAACTGCGATTTCAGTACGAACTTCATTGATCTCAAACGGAAAAAGATGTGGTTCATTGAAGCTGTAATTCATGTTTATGATTCGCTCTCCGGTTGGGTTGCTACATCCACTCATCAGAAAAATAGATACCAGAATGGAAAAGCAAATACTCCGCATGATCTCACCCCCTATAACTTTAACGAAAAAGGAATCATTTAGTTGTGCTAAAAAGTACGTTGATCATGATAATCCAATACTAAACAGGGCACTCTCCGGCTGGGCGATACCAGAGGGTGCCCTGTTTCACGTGCCTATTCTGTTAGATTAAGCGGTAGCCTGGAGGAAGTTCCCCGCTGCTGCGGATACGGCGGATCTGGTCCAGCGTCAGTCTCTGGTTGGTAGAGATGATCGATTCTACGTCATTGCCGGAGATGAAGTCATCCAGATCACGGATACTGTGGTTGCCGCGAAGCACGCGGAAGCTGCCTCTGAACCGGGTTCTGCTGAACAGGACGAGCGTAGCATTGCTACTGGTGGAGAAGAAGCGGAGGCTTTCGATGCCATCCAGAATATTGTCCGTATCGCGGATACCGAGATTGCCTCTGTAGATTCTGCTTCTTCCCCGGAAGTTTTCTTCGCTGTACACCGTTAGTCTTGGATAAGTCTGAGAGATATGAACCTCTTTATTCATGTGTATTCCTCCTTGGAGCGGTTTTTGGCAAAAGCAGCACGTACTGCCAGCTGCAATACTATTCTATGTATGCTGATAGAGATTGGTATGGTTAGAACCCCTGCACGGATAGCCTGTTTACATAGTGCTTCAGGAAATTTTTCACAAACCTGCTTTACAAATCGAAATACCTAGTGTACTATTTAACTAACACACCAATACAACGTTGAAAATACACATGTTCCAGCTCAGCAACAACCCGTGGAATTAATACTCCACCTATACCGATCCGCACAAGGAGGCTGTCATGAATACAACTGCTCATTATGCTCAGGGGCCGTCTGGCCCGGCGCAAGAACAAACCGTATTGGAAATGCAAGGCGTCAGTAAAGTTATAAAAGGGAAGGCCATTGTAGATAATCTAAGCTTCAAGATTCAGAAGGGAGAGATCGTCGGGCTGCTGGGACCGAATGGCGCCGGCAAAACGACCACCATCCGGATGATGACCGGACTGATCCGCATGAGCGGAGGGGATGTTCTGATTCATGGACATAGCATCCGGAAGGAATTCAAGCAGGCGATCTCACAGATCGGGGCGATCATTGAGAATCCTGAGTTCTATCCGCATATGACCGGGTACGACAACCTGCTGCAATATTTACGTATGAGTGATGGAGCCGGGGTATCACGGATCAAGGAGGTCGTGGAGCTTGTGGGGCTGCAGGAGGCGATGAACAAGAAGGTTCGGGCCTACTCCCTCGGTATGCGCCAGCGTCTGGGGATTGCTCAGGCCTTGCTCCACTCGCCGAAGCTGCTCATTCTGGATGAGCCGACTAACGGGCTGGACCCCGCCGGCATCCGGGAGATGCGCGACTATATGCGCAGAATAGCAGAGGTAGAGGGCATTGCCATTCTAATCTCCAGTCATATGCTGGCCGAGATTGAACAGATCTGTCACCGCGCGGTGGTCATTCAGAACGGGAAGCTTGTAACGGTGACACAGCTTACGGAAGTACCGGAGGCACGTAGTGAGGTAGCGCTTGCCATCCGTGTAGACAAGATTGAAGCTGCACGGACTGTGGCCGGAGCCTTGCAGGGTGTCAAGGTCACTGGAGCGGATGAAGCCCATTCCGAGCTGCATGTACAGCTGCCGGATGGAGCCGTACCGGAGCTGGTGGCGGCACTTAGCGAAGCCAAGGTCGGGATATACCGGATTACTGAGAATAGACAAAGTCTGGAAGAGGATTTCCTGAAATGGACAGGGGGCAACCGCATTGCGTAAATTTAATCTGCTTGTGCTGAATGAATGGCTCAAAATATCGAAGAAACGCAGCAATATCATTCCTTATGTCATCCTGCTGATACTGTCGCTGGCTGTGGGCTATATGACTCGTACATTTGCCGCAGATATGTATGCTTCAGCGGCAGATTTTACAGCGGATTCCCTGCAGCCCAGAGGCATTGGCCAGCTTCTGGCCATTCTGGTGATCGTCGGGACGGCGGGGATTGTATCCAGGGAATACAGCCAGGGGACGATCAAATTTCTGCTGATCCGTGCCCGCAGCCGCACGGCGATTCTGGCCTCCAAATATGTAACTGTACTGCTCTATACACTTAGCATGCAGGTAGTTGCGACGGTGGGGCTTTTCCTCTCAGGAGCGGTATTCTTCGGACTCAGCGGAGGGGAAGCGGGAATCGGTGAGATCCTAACCTCGCTGCTGTATTCAACTGTGTACTGCACCGTCTACGCTACGATCGGCTTCATGCTAGGGATTCTAACGAAATCGACTGGCGTAACCATTGGAGCAACCATCTTCGCCACCACCATCGACAAGCTGGTCATTTCCCGTGAGTTCTACAAATATGTACTGTTCCCTAATCTTAATCTCGCAGCCTACAAGGATGGCGGTGCACCGATGCAGGGAATGACACTAACCTTCTCCATTATCCTGCTGTGCATCTACATGACGCTGTTCCTGCTTGCAGGCTTCGCCGTCTTCAGACGCAGGGATGTTGCTTGATGGGGATCGAATTCGATAATAACCAGCCGATTTATCTCCAGATCATGAATTACATCAAGGGAGAGATTATCACCGGTAAACTGAAGCCTGGAGATAAGATCCCCTCTGTCCGTGAATTGGCCGCTGAACTGCAGATTAACCCGAATACCGTGCAAAGAACTTTTCAGGAACTGGAGCGTGAGACCATCGTGGAGACCCGCCGCGGCATGGGCAGATATGTGACCGGAAGCGAAGAGACGATTCTGACCGTCAAGAAGGAGATGGCGCAGGATGTGCTGGACCGTTTTATCCGCGGAATGCAGGAGCTCGGCTTCCAGGGCGAAGATATACTAACTGCAGTAGCAGAGAACATTCACCAGCGGAACCAAGAACAGGGGGAGTAAGAAGAGTGGACGATATACTTAACATTCAGAATGTAAGCAAACAGTTCGGCCCTAGACAGGCGCTGAACCAGGTCTCCTTCAAGCTGGGCAGCGGCACCATCACCGGCCTTCTGGGAAGTAACGGCAGCGGCAAAAGCACGCTCATGAAGCTGATCGCCGGACTCGCCTGGCCCGCCTCGGGCCGGATCTCAGTCCTCGGGATGCCTGTGGGCGTAGAGAGCAAGAAGCTCGTCTCCTTCATGCCGGATGTGCCGGTAACGGAGTCGTGGATGAATATCGGGGATGCGCTGAGATTCCAGCAGGATTTCTACCCGGATTTCGATCAGGCCAAGGCACTGCGGATGCTGGATTTCATGAAGCTGCGTACAGCGGATAAGGTGCGGACGTTATCCAAAGGGATGAACGAACGCCTGCAGCTGACATTAGCGCTCTCCCGCCGGGCCAGATTATACCTGCTCGATGAGCCGATTGGAGGCGTTGATCCGGTGGCACGGACCAAGATTCTGAATGCGCTGATGGAGTTCTATGAGGAGGACAGCAGTATTCTGCTCTCTACTCATCTGGTGACGGATATCGAACGGATCTTTGATGAGGTGATTTTCCTGAAGGAGGGGGAGATTGTGCTGCATCGTCCGGTGGAGGAGCTTAGACAAGAGCATGGGAAGAGTGTAGATGAGCTGTTCAGAGAGGTGTTTGCCGAATGCTGAAGCTATTAAAATATGATCTTAAACGCCGACAAGAACGCATTCTCGTCTTCATCGTCATTGCGTTGCTCGCTCAGGCCGGACTGTGGATCTCCAGTGCAAAGATAGACACGGGCTTGGCTTCCCTGAATCTGGTTATTTACTGCATCCTGGCCATCGCGATGATATTTATAGCGGTCACCGGATATTTCCGTAATCTTAAATCCTATCAGCGGCGGCTTCTGCCGGTTACAGCACTGCAGACGGTCCTGACTCCCATGCTGCTGGCGCTGCTGTTGATTGGGGTGGTCATCCTCCTCGGCCTGGCCCATCTGGGAATCCTCAAGCTGCTGAACACGGTGGATTTACTGCCCGGCAATCTATGGACGGTTGGCTTCCGGGCATTGCTTCAATCGATCTGGTCTACCTTATTTCTAATGGTGATGGTGATGTTCTCCTTTACAGTAGCCTATAGTCTGCGTATGAAGTGGAGAGTATGGCTTGGCATCGGCCTTCTGGTCCTGCTGCAGAACGGAATAGGTTATCTGGAGAAGCTGCTCTTTGACACCTACTTCATTGGTCTGGATATTGCCTTTAACTTCGAGATTTACACTGGAGAGCCCCAATCCGGCAGTGAATTTATTATACCATACCTTCCGGTTGATCTAAGGGCGCTGCTGTTTGAAGTGGCGGTGGTCTGCCTGATGATCTATGGAATGGTGGCGCTGGTGAAGAGAAGAATCGAAGTATAAAGCGAAGTGTAGCAGAGGGATAGCGCATCGTTCATAGTTCACGCAAGCAAGGCTCCTAATCAGCCTTGCTTGCGTTTGTGTGCATTATTGGGGATAGGATGGACTATAAGCCTTGCGCGCTTCTTCCGCTGGTCCAGAGCTCCAGCTCCCGCAGCAGCTGTTCTTCCTCTTCTTCCTGCAGGTCCAGTCTTACCCCGTACTGGTATTGCCCCAGACCGAACATCCAGCCCCAACGGACACTGCCTTCGTACTGCAGCTTCTCTTCCGCCAGCTGAAAATGAATAATCAGCTTCGTATCCCCTGCGGTGAAGCGGAGGTTCAGCGACGTGCGGACCTTGCAGCCGGAGCGGCTAAGGTCAAGCAGAATACCTTCAGTCAATTTTCCCGCTCCCGGTCCCGAATTACTGGCGGGAATCTCAAGCCAGCAATCGATGGGCTGGTTCATTACATATCGGAATGGTTCTTTTCTGCTGGAGTCATCCATCATTTACCTCCGCTATTTTATTTGCTATTATATCGAAACGGCTACACTTGGACAATCTCCTAAAGTAGTATATTTAAAGAATTATATAGTATCTGTTATACCATACCTTTGCTCCAATACCCAGATAAAGAGGTGCTTAAACTATGTATCAATACCATAATGAAACCTTTAATGAGCATAATTTTGATTACGCAGCATTGCAGGATGGAGAAATAAACGGCTGCACCTTTGAGCGCTGCTCCTTTCGGGGAGCTTCTATGGAAGAGATGACCTCCACCGGCTGCCGGTTTGTAGATTGCGATTTCACCGGTGCCCTGCTGAATGCTTCGCTGCACACGGATGGCGCATTCACCAACTGCAAGTTCACCGGAGCGAATCTGTTCGTGGCGAAGTTCGAGAACTGCAAGATGGTCGGATCGGATTTCGCCAATGCCTATATGGACGGAATCACACTTAGCGGAGGGGACTGGGCCTATACGAATCTGCGCCATCTGAATCTCAGCAGGCAGGATCTGCGGGGCATCCGGTTCACCGAGGCAGACATGCAGGGCTGCGATTTGCAAAAGGCGGATTTGCGCGGGGCGGATTTAAGCCGGGTGCAGCTTGCGCAGTGCAAGCTTACAGGGGCCGATCTGCGTGACGCCAAGCTGGAGGGGATTGACCTGAAGAGCCTGGAGCTCAAAGGAGTGCGGCTGGATGTGGAGCAGGCCGTGCTGCTGGCCCGTTCTATGGGAGCGAAGGTAGGGTAACTACTCAAGAAAAAACGGCTGTGTGCCGGAAGCTGTATTATATTTCTGCCGGACTCTTCCGATAAAGAAATATCGACCCTTTTCGACATGTTGCAGCAAGATATCTTCAGTGGTCGGAAGCATGAACAAGGTCATCGGAAGAGGAGAGTGTACATGTCATTAAGTCTTCGCACTTTATTTTCAGCTGCATTTGCGGTTATTATCATTCTGCTCACGGCTATTCTCAGCTATGTGATCGGCAACCGCTCCACCACTTCTGTGGAAGTCAGTATCGGCAGCTCCCTGGCCGCAGAGGCCAATCAAATGTCCGAGAAGCTTGATCAGTTCATGTGGTCACGTTCCGGTGAAATAGAAGTTTTGAGTAAGCTGAATGCTTTTCAGGAGCCCGTTGAACAAGCAGAGGCCGGCAGACTGCTGAATCAGCTGAAGAAGAGTCTGCCGGTATTCACCTGGGTGGGCTTCCTGGATAAGACAGGGAATGTGGTTGCTTCCACGGATCGGATTCTACAAGGAACGAATATCAGCCAGAGGCCTGTCTTTCAGCAGGCGCTTAAGGGAACCTTCGTCGGGGATGTCCACGATGCGGTGCTGCTATCTAAGCTGCTGCAGAGTAAGACGGGGGAAGCCCTGCAGTTTGTTGATGTGAGTGTGCCGGTCATGGACAAGCAAGGACAGACAAGCGGCGTGCTGGCGGCACATCTTAGCTGGGAGTGGTCACGTGAGGTCGAGGCCTCCATTGTGAATCCGCTCAAGGAACGGCTTAAGGGCGTGGAAGTGTTCGTGGTCAGTAAGAAGGACGACACCATTCTATTGGGGCCAGAAGCGCTCACCGGCAAAAGAATGACGGCTGCGGTCCTGCAGCAGGCCCGCAGCGGTAAGAGCTCATACGCGATCGAACAGGATCGGGGCCGTGACTCCTATTTAACGGGATACGCCTATGGTGATGGCTACATGAACTACCCGGGCCTTGGCTGGACGGTCATTATCCGTCAGCCGGCAGACATCGCTTTTGCCTCAGTCCATCAGCTTGAACGCTTCATCCTGATCAGCGGTCTGCTGACCGCTGCGGCCTTCGCACTGATTGGCTGGCTGCTGGCCGGATGGATCAGCCGACCATTGAGGGATATCACCCGTACAGCCGACCTGCTCAGCTCCGGTGCCGATGTGGAGATCCCGGCCTCTAGCCGGTTCAAGGATGTGGCGATTCTGTCAGCCTCCCTGCGGGGCCTGGTGAACAACCTGACCAAGACAGAGACTAAGCTGAGCTATATGTCGGATATGGCGCTGCATGATAAGCTTACCGGCTTGCCCAACCGGGCAGCACTGGATGAGTTTTTGGCCCATGCGGTCAGTAAGGCCAAGCAGAAGCGGACGACACTAAGCTTTTTGTACATGGATCTGGACGGCTTCAAAAAAGTGAATGATAGCTTCGGCCATGCGGTTGGAGATGCCCTGCTACAGGAGGTGGCCTTCCGGCTGATGGATTGTACGCGGGACAATGAGATCGTTGCCCGGCTGGGCGGGGATGAATTCGTGATTATTCTGAATACCTCGGCGGGCAAACCGATGAAGGAAGCGGAGGTGGTGGCTTCGCGGATTATCAGCAAGATCAACCAGCCGATTCTGATTAAAGGCGAGGAGCTTCGTGTAGGCTGCAGCGTAGGTGCTGCTGTATGGACTCCGGACGGCGGAGATACCACCCTGACCCTGCGGCTCGCAGACGAAGCATTGTATATCTCCAAGCGGAGCGGGAAGAACCGGATTACCTTCGAGGCGGCATCTTAGCATCAGCAATCAACAGCAGACAGAAACAACAAACAACCTTTTATCGGCAGGACGGGGATGCATCTCTTGTGCCGGAAAAAAGGCTGTTTGACGTTATATCATTACGTTCAGCGTAACCGCTTACGTGGATTAGACCATCTCTTTATCCACAGAAATCCTTCGTCGTCCCGGAAAAACTTGATGCCTATCCAGCTCAGTGGTGTCCAAATTTCCTTAAAATAATATGAAGGCATAGTAAATTAGTCCCTCCGATATAGTTAATTATTACTAGTTTAAGCCAGGATGGAAGATTTAACAATACTTTTTTTTACATATAAATCCCATATTGTGCGTTCGCCCAGTTTTTTTGGGACTACAGGCATATGATGTAGAGGTATCAAAGCTGGGCATGTGCGTAGGAAAGGGGGGGCTTCGGATGAGTGGAGGTCTGAGAACGTCAACGGCGACCATACTGGTGTTATTTATTTTGCTGATTATTATCCTTAGCGTATTTTAGTGGAAGGGAATATAGTGGGTTATTGAAACAGTGCCGGGGCATCCGCTCCGGCGCTGTTTGCGTGCGTATAAGCCGCAGCTCACTTCCATATACATCATAACAGGGATAAGCACAGGCAGTTTGGCAGGGCGGGGCATTTAATATAGTAGGAAAGGAAGTGAAGCAATGACGAACTCCGAATTTATCACCCGGATCGCTTCTTTCGCAGTAGCGGATATGCAGCGCACCCGTATCGCAGCTTCGCTGACGATTGCCCAGGCAGCGCTGGAATCCGGCTGGGGAACGAGCGGCTTGACGCTGAAGGCAGGCAATCTGTTCGGCATCAAGGGCAGCGGGCCTGCGGGCAGCCTGGCGCTTCCGACAACGGAATACAGGAACGGCCAAGCTGTACAGGTGACTGCCCAGTTCCGTTCCTATCATAACTGGGGAGAATCTATAGCGGATCATTCCGCACTGATTACCGGGGGAGTGTCCTGGAACCCCAAGCTGTACAGCAAGGCTATTGGAGTCGACGGCAAAACAGCCGCCCGCGAGATTGCTGCTGCAGGCTACGCAACGGACCCGGGTTATGCGTCCAAGCTGATTCAGATTATGGATTCATATAACCTGTATCAATATGACGAGCTGAAGGAGGATGAAGAGATGTCAGCTGAAGATAAACAAAAAATTGCGGCGCTGGAAACCGAGCTGCGGGAACTGAAGGAGCTGCTGGCAGGGCTGTCTGTCAGCAGAGATACACTGAAGGCCGGCGTTCAAGAGCAAGGCCAGGCCATTAAAGGTGTCACGGAGCGGCTGGCTGTCATTGAGGGCCGCACAGTAATGAATGTGCCGGCCTGGGCTGAGCCTGCGGTACAGGCCGCGTCTGCAGCCGGTCTGCTGGATACGCCGTCAGGAGGCAGCTTTGATTTCTACCGGATGCTGACAGTATTGAACCGCGCCGGTCTGCTGGTTACAAGCAAGGGGGTGTAGTCGTTATGTACAATGATGCACTTAACAATGTACTAGCTTTTGCATCCGTATTGGCGGTATTCGTTATGGCGCTGGTCCAGTTCGTCAAGAACAGCGTTAATCTTCCGCGCAACGTGGTTCCTGCGGTGGGGCTGGCCATCGGCCTGCTGGTAGGAGCGGCTGCGTACCCTTTTACAGACATGAATCTCATTCTTCGTCTATGGGCCGGAGGCTTGGCCGGATTATCGGCAACAGGACTGTTTGAACTGGCGTTCAATAAGCGGAGCGGGACTACCAAAGAAGATTAGTAGAGCGGCGGCTTCAGGCGGTAAAATAAGATGGGGAATAAGTAATGGTGATATCATCCAAGCGATTTAGAAGGATCGCGAATATATTAATTAAGAAGAAAGGAGGTGCTTGATATGGGAACTTATGTTGATGGTAGAACCTCGCAGAATGCTAGTTTTGCTAACTCTATTGCAATTCCTATCCTGGTAGTTGATACTCCACAACTGTTCGGACAGATAGGGTTAATTACAGATGGAGTAGGTACGAATCCACGTGTAATTTTGAAAGGAACGGTATCGGTTCAGCTACCCCTTGCACTGGTAGGCATCACTGTAACCATTGTTAGAGGAACACTGCCTACTGACCCTGTTGTGTATTCCGCCACTTCCACTTTCAGCCTTAGTGTTCTGGCTCCACAGGTTATCACCTTCTCTGCAGATGATTTCCTGCCGACGATTACTCCGCAGTTAACCTATACTGCATTTATCAGCTCGAATCTTTTGGGTACAATCCGTGTAGGTCCGGAGAGCTTCGATGGAATCCTGGTATCCGATTAAGCAATAGCATGGGACATCCTGGGCTGCCCGCAAGGACGGGCGGGCAGGATGCCCTTGTACATACGCCCCAAATTATGTCCGTTTCGCCCAATCTGATGAGGCAACCGGCTCATATGCTGTTCTGTAGTCAACATTATGAAGGAGGTAATCTCATGGGTGCAGATTGCGGATACGGTGGCAATGTAGGCGGCGTGAATACGTGTGGAGTAGGTCCCTGGACATCTACAGGTGCGATTCTGGTTCTTTATATCCTGCTCGTTATTATTCTGAGTGCCTGCTTCTACTAGGAGATCCAATCAGTAAGAGCAGTCCCGGTAATCCGGGACTGCTCTTGTTGCAGATGCAGGATGGACAAGCTTTAATGCAGGATGGTAAATTTAAATTCGCCTTGCCCCGAATGGATGTGCGATAATAGAAGTCATTGTCTTCAGGACAATTAGTGCTGGCATGAAAGAGGTGTACGATGGAAGAGAAGGAAAAGATATATGCCATCCTCAAGCGGATTGAAGCGGAACAGGCGGTTAATCAGGAGGTAATGGAACTCGAAGCCGAGGCCTTCGCCGATATTATGGAGGAGCTTATCGACAGCCGGATGGTGGAGAATATTAAGATCTCCCGGTCAGGCAGCGGGATCGTGACAGTCAGAACTACTGACATCAAATTGACCCGGCGTGGTCATGATTTTATTTTATTGAAGGAGTCTGGCCGAATTTGATCGGAAAATAGATGTCATTACCCGGCACTGTAAGAGGCCGGGCTATTTTTGTTGACTAGGGTCCCGGCTTGATGAATCAACGCTTAAGGCTATTTATTGCTGTATTTTTGCAGAACCCCTTTCTTCTCAAACAACAGATAGACACGGTCCAGAATCGTTGCCAGTTCTGCCCGGGTAACAGGGGCGAGCGGTCTGTAGTATCCACGGGAATCGGCTGTAATAATCCTTTGGGAATCCATCGCTGCAATGGCGTAAACCGGCAGAAAGGTGAAATCTCCAATTAGCGAGATAGATCCATTTTGGTATGTATAAAAAATCGCTGGGGAGAGCTCATCCCCAGGTATGTATGTATCCCATCTGGTGCCGGCCCTTGCTCTTTCTGTATCCATGTATTGATCCATAGCATTCTGAGTATTGAATTTTCTCAAGGGAATATCCTTGAATTTACTTAACCGCTGGTATAACTCTTTGTCAGGATCACCGGCATTCGCACCCTTGTCGAAATCTTCAGCGAATAATTGGTAGAGCATAGACGTTAGCTTGAGTCGTGTCAGCCGGGCTTCAGGTTGGAAGGTATACTTGCCTGTTGAAGGGTTTTGGGAAATCCCGCCGCCGCTGACCGCAGAGGAATTGTATAGCTCAGATATTTCTTTGTAGGCCCAGTGATCTTTGGGGACATCAAGGTAGCTGGTGACTTTTTGTTCATAAAATAAGGGCTTTACATTGGGTCGGTATTTATCGAATAGCCGGTAGAGCATAACGGAGAACTCGGCCTTGGTAACCGTTGCTTCAGGTTTAAAGGTGCCGTCGGAATACCCTTTTAGCACATCGTTATCCGTCATGAAAAGAATGGATTCCATCGCCCAGGAATATTTCTGCTCGTTGACATCGGAGTACAAGCTTTGCGCACTTGCGGATGAAGACGGGGCAGAGCTGAGAAGCATCATGCTGATGACGGGGAAAAGGATTGTTTTTTTGAACATGGGACCTCCTGATCAATTGAATTCTTATGATGAATGCGGGAGCCCTAAGCTCCCTTACCCTAATGAACGGTATCACCATCATTCCTGAATTGTCAATAAATACGGGAGGTCCCATGCCGGAGACATAAGGAGGTTTACTTGGTTGTAATCTCCGACAACGCCTTGTCCATCTGCGTTTCATTCGATTGTACGGCTTCGCTGTCCACAGCATCAATTCCGCGGAAGACATTCTTAGTGTTCTGATAAAAGTCAAAGGCAAACTTCTTAATAGCCTCACCGTCAGGGTGATTGCGCTCAACAACGGTAGCCTTGAACAGGTTCGTCAGCATGTATCCGGCATCCTCGCTATGCGCGAGATAATTCCCGGCGGTGTACTCCTCCACGATCTGGGATTCAAAATCCTTAAGCTCCACAGCCGACGGAGTGTACGATTTCGCCAAAACTTCCGCGGCATCTGCTTTTTGCGTGACCTCCGTGTCCGTAGTCGCGATTTGCTGGATCGCAGATTCCCAGTTCACGGATGCCTTCCCGGTGGAGGGTTCAGTGGCTGGTGCTGACGTGGGTTGAGCTGCTGTCGGCTGTGCTGTCCCGGCGGGAGTTGGGGTGGCCTGATTAGCCGAAGTGTTGCAGCCTGCGGTCATTCCAATGGCACCGCTGAATAGGATGACTAGGGCGAGGGACGACATCTTTTTATACAAGGGCTTCTTCATAGCGGTTCCTCCTGAATCTATCTGATATTCATATACTATATATGTAACCTTGTCCGGGCGGATTGAATTTATTCGCTAATGTGACTAATAGATATGTATATTTGTCAAGATCGACAAGGTCAAATGATGTAGAATAATAAATTGGATTCTGGTACAATCTATATATTAAGTTTGAAGGAGCGGAGCACATGGATAATGATTTGGTGCAGGTATTAAGATCCGTTTTTCGCGAAGAATTGGAGCCCGTTAAGGCGGAATTAGGAACCGTCAACGAGCGTTTGGATCGAATAGAGACAGAGCAGCAGAACATGAAACAAGATCAGCAAACAATGAAACAAGATCTGCAAACAATGATGCAAGATCAGGAACAGATTAAACGTGCTGTGCTGGAAACAAACGAGCGGCTCATCAACGTCGAGTCTTTATTGGAGAATCAGCACAGAATTATCGAACTGCTCTCAGCGCGCTCCATTGAGCAGGAAGCCAAACTGAAGCGGATTATATAACTATATACACAGCAAGCCCACGTATCTTGATTTCAAGGCGGGGGCTTTTTTTGCGTAAAAAAAAATCGAGGCTCCCTTTCGGGAGCCTCTTTCATGGGAGAGGAGAAACCGGACGAAGAGCTTATGGGGAAACGTAAGCCTGCTCCGCGGTTGTCTACGACATTTTGTGATGTCGATAATTACAGGATGACCCGGATGCGGGAGTTTTATACATTTGCTTGCGAATATTCTTCTGCTCCGCATTGTGACAAAGTCGGACAATCTTTTTATTTCATGGAATAATTGTGGTACTATAGGCTTGGACTTATGCCCTGTAACGGCATAGTAATGTAGAGACAAAAGCTAAAAAGCAGGTGGATGATCGGTGAGAGTCATATCGGGAAGTGCAAAAGGCAGGCCGCTTAAAAGTGTTCCAGGCAATGGCACACGGCCTACTACCGATAAAGTAAAGGAAGCGTTATTCAGTATGATCGGGCCTTATTTTGAAGGAGGTACAGTGCTTGATCTGTATGCCGGTACCGGAGGCCTGGGAATTGAAGCCCTAAGCAGAGGGATGGAAGCTGCGGTGTTTGTGGACATGGAACAGAAGGCGATTGACACGGTGCGTGCCAACCTGAAGGCGGCCCGGCTGGAAGCGCAGGCTGAGGTCTACCGCAATGATGCGGGAAGAGCGCTTGGTGCACTCGGGAAGCGGGGGAGAGCATTTGATCTTGTTTTTCTGGATCCGCCTTACCGTATGAAGCATGGAGACGAGCTGATGGTTACGCTGGCGGACAAGCTGCTGCTGAACCCTGATGCAGTGATCGTGCTGGAGCATGAATCGGGGTATACCTATCCCGAGGATATACCGGGGTTCGTTAGAACGAAGCAATCTGTCTATGGAGAGGTTACGATCTCTATCTACCGGTATGAAGCTGCTGTTCCAGAGGCTGCCGCAAGCGGCAAGGAGGTTAATAATGAGTCTGCAAATTAGAAAAGAACGTGTCGCTATCTATCCGGGAACCTTCGATCCGGTTACGCTGGGCCATATGGATATTATTCACCGGGCCGCCAAGCAGTTCGACAGGCTGATTGTGACGGTGCTGAATAACCTGAGCAAGAATCCGTTGTTCTCGGTCGAGGAACGGACAGAGCTTCTGCGCCAGGCGACAGCGGATATACCGAATGTTGAAGTGGACAGCTTCCGTGATCTCCTGGTTAACTATCTGAGGCAAAAGGATGCGCAGGTTATTGTCCGGGGAATCCGGACCGTTACGGATTTTGAATATGAGCTGCAGAATGCTTCCATTAATCATAACCTTGACCCTGAAGCGGAAACTATATTTATGATGACTAATCCGAGATACTCCTACCTTAGCTCCAGTGTGGTGAAGGAGATTGCCCACTTCGGCGGGAAGGTCTCGGATTTTGTAACCCCTGAGGTGGAGCAGGCCATGAAGCTGAAGTTCAGCCGGATGGACGGCGGTTCGAAGTAAACAGCTTCACGGCAGCTGACAGCAACAGCAGCAGCGTAACAAGCAGGGCCATAAGTCCCAGGATCTGTGGGGCCAGAGTCCATATTCTCAGCGAAGTGCCTATGTCTTGCAGCTGTACGGCCGGGGGTGAGCCGGCTAGAACCGGCAGCACCGCAGACTGAATATGGAGCAGCGGTGTCCACAGCAGGAGCGTGAACGCAAAGGCAAATAGTCCATGCAGCAGCCTGACTACGGTGAACGGAAGGAAGCGGACATTCGCTGCCTTCAGCACAGTCAGTGCCTGGAGCTGGGCGCAAATACCGCTCCAGGCCAGTCCGGCGGACAGCAGTGCCGGGCCAAGAAGACCGCCGATAACGAAGCCTTCGAGCCCTGCTGTGGCTGAAGTCATTGACCGGGCTCCGAGATGAATCTCAAGCATGCTTGCTGTAACCAGAGCAGGCAGCTGGGGGAACAGCCGGGTAACAATACTTACAACAACCGCGAACATAATCATGTAGCCGCCTACAATCATCAGGCTCTGTACGGCGGAGGATACGGATTCACCGAGCACCTTGCCGAAGCCCCGCCCATCCCTTGAACGGGCATCCGCTGCTGCCTGATGGATACGCCGGGGCAAGGATGCTTTTTTGCTGCGGGGGCGGCTGCCCGTCAGGCTGGAATCTCTTTCTTGCGGAACTTGCGGAAGCGGAATAGGTGAGGTTATCTTACGGGAGCCATTGAAGCAGGCGGATAGAATACCTGCGGCTATCCCTGACAGCCAGTGGATGGCCAGCAGGGCATACCCGGCGGCTGGACTGTGCAGGAAGGCTGTCCCGACTACAATAAGCAGTGTGACCGGACTGGCATAATGCACGATAGCCGCCAGCCGTCCGGCCTCCTTGTCCGTAATGTCCCCCTGCTTGTGCAGCTGCATCACTCCTCCGGCTCCTGCCGGGAAGCCGGCGGTAAGGCCGAGCACCAGCGTCCAGCCGCCCGCCCCGGGAAGCCGGAAGCAACGCTTCATCAGCGGCTCCAGCAGGACGCCGATGCCATGCACGAAGCCGGATGCGCTCAGCATCTCTGAGAGGATCAGGAAGGGCAGCAGCGCCGGAAAGACCAGGGTCCACCAGAGCGTAAGGCCCGTAAGTGAAGCCTTGAATGAGGCTTCAGGTGCTATGATTATTGCTATAGCTAGCAGAATGGCTGCAGCCCCGGGTATAAATGGAGCTGAACCCGACAGGAAGCGTCTGGATCTAAAGTTTATCATTAGAGTTATCCCCTCTTCATAGCTTAGGACATGGGCAGATCTTGTTATCAATTTATGCAGGGGAGACAACCATCATGCCACAGCCGGAGTGAAGCTCCAGGCTAAGGTACCACATTCTAAGTGCCGGGGCATCATCCGCAGGAAAGAAGGGGAAGAGACTTGAGGCAGTACAAACGCCGGGTAGGCATCCGCGCTTCAGCCTATTTATTTTCATTCGTGGTCATTCTCTATGTTGTCGTCTTTATGAACACGCCTTACATTGTATATCAGCCGGGAAGCGCCTCCGAGGTGGCACCGATGATCAAGGTTGAGAATGCCGATCCGCAGGAGCAAGGAACCTTCATGATGACCACGGTCTCTGCAAGCTATGCGAATGTGGCTCTTCTAATCGCCTCTGTGTTCAACTCGAATGCCGAGGTAGTATTGAAAGAAACCCGCCTGCAGGATAAGACGGAGCAGGAGTATGCGGCGGAGCAGGTGTTCTATATGAATAGTTCGCAGTCCTATGCCGTGCAGGCGGCCTATCATGCGGCAGGTGTACCTTATGAGGATGTCGTGGATTATCTGTATGTGTTCTCGGTACCAGAGACTGCTAATCAGGACCGGTTCAAGCCGGGGGACAAAATCATCAGTGTAGGCGGACAAAAGGCAGCCGATCCGGCCGCGCTGTCCAAATTGCTGTCGGTTCATCAGATTGGAGATAGCGTGGAGGTATCGCTCCAGCGTGACGGCAAAGAGATCAAGGAGCAGGTCAAGCTGGTGGGGGTCAAGGATAAAGAAGCTGCGGTTGCCCGGCCGGGCTTTGGAGTCGTTATTGGTGCGGTTCAAAAAGTGGAGCCTAAGCAGGAAGGCAAAGCCGTCAGCTTCGTGGATACTAACGTGGGCGGACCCTCTGCCGGTCTGATGTTCACCATGGAAATCTACAACCGGCTTACGCCGGGGGATCTCACCAAAGGCCGGAAGGTAGCAGGCACGGGTACGATCGATCCCGAGGGGAATGTGGGGCCAATCGGCGGTGTGAAGCATAAGATTGTAGCGGCCGACCGTAAGGGGGCGGAGATCTTCTTCGTTCCGCTTAAGAACTACGACGAGGCCAAGGCAAAAGCGGATCAGATCGGCACGAATATGAAGCTGGTTCCTGTCTCAACCCTACCCGATGCCCTGAAATACATGGAGGAGCTGCCGGTCATCAAATCCTGACCGGGGGCTCAAGATAATCACTGTACAGATCGCTGCGCAGCGGGTCGGCATAAGCCCCGGCGAACACGGCAGCCGCCTGGAGGTCCCGCTCCAGCATGGGATGGATATAGCGGGCCGGGCTTGTAATCACCGGAAGCGCCGCTGTCTGCTTCATCTGCTTCAGCAGCTCCCGGCCGCTCTCGCGGAAGCCAAGAACTCTTATGTAGCCGGGACCCCGGGAGAGAACGGAGGGGGACATCTCTGTTTTGCTGTGGTTCAGCAGGGTGTGAAGCAGCAGACGCTGGAGCCGGGTAAGGGTATACCGTCTGCTCTTAAGCTCCTGCAGCAGACCGCCGACTGTGAACTTATCCAGCTGGCGCATGCTTCGGAGCAGCAGGTTCTCCAAGCCCTCGTTCATATCCTGCACTGTGTGCAGCTCCGCAGCGGAGCGCGTATAGAGCACATGGCGCAGCGGCCCGGCGAAGTCTTCTAGCCCTACCGGGCCCCGGCCTGCGTCACGCTCCCGCTCCAGGATGGACAGGGCGTACTCCGGCATGTAAGCCGCCGGTGATCCGCCCTCCTGCAGCAGCCTGCGGATGGCTGTTGCACTGGCAATGGCCGACCCGCCCTCCAGCGGGTCGTGGAAGCCCGCGCCGGTACGCGGCACGGTCAAGGGCCTGATCACGCTGCCCAGCCGCCGCAGCGCGATCAGGTAGTGCAGTCCGAGGCTGTTGTTGGGCTGCCGCAATATACTTTCGGCATCTTCCGGTTTCTCCTCTCCCAGGAAAGAGGCCTTCCAGGCCGCCGCCGCCGCTGCGCTGTAGGCGGCGGGGAATCCCGCGCCCTCAGAGAGGCGCGCGCGGATCTCCTCCTTAAGCGCACTGCTCTCTTCGGCCAGGAAGCCGGCCAGAGGGAGCAGTGCGCCCAAAGTGCCTGCTTCGGAGCCGAAGCACAGGCTGTCGACGACGCCGGTCGCCTCCAGCAGGGACACCGCTCCGAAGGCGAACCATTCCGCCGGCTGGACGGCGTACGCCACCGGCAGCTCAATGACCAGATCGGCGCCCATGTGCAGCGCCATCTCGGTACGGGCGCGCTTGCTGACCGCCGCCGGCTCGCCGCGCTGGGTGAACGGTCCGCTCATAATGACAACGGAGCGGTCCGCTCCCGATATTCTTTTGGCCTCGGTGAAATGATGGACATGCCCGTTATGTAAAGGGTTATATTCGGCTATAATACCTACAGTTGCCACAGTTGCTTCACACCCCATTCTGGAAGATATATTGTATATCATAAATTGTCACGCTCCCTGAAACAATATAAAGGGAAAATGGTTGACAAACTCAGGGAATAATAGGTATAATAAATTTTGTTTGTTTGGAGTGATAACGATGAACATTCACTTTCGCAAATTAGCGAATGCCGACGAGCCTCTGGTCCTCCACGAAGTTGTGGATGTCAGCGGGGTTGTCACAGGGCGCAAGGATATACTTGCTGTTGCACCACTCTCAGTAGACCTTAAAGCGCTGCCCGCGGGAACCGATAGTGTGAACGTGGTGGGAACACTGAACGGAGAAGTGGACATGTTATGTTCACGTTGTCTCGGTGAGGTCAAGAGTAAGCTGAACATTCCTTTCGCTGAGACCTTCAAGTGGCTTAAGCAGCCAATTCTTCCGGAAGATGAAGATGAGGAACTCATTTACATCAAAGATGAGATTGTGGATCTTATCCCGTATGTGGAAGAAAATTTCGTACTGCACTTACCGGATTCGGTATTGTGCAAGGCAGACTGTCTTGGTCTTTGTCAGAAATGCGGACAGAACTTGAACGAAGGCACCTGCAGTTGCGACAACACAGTGATCGATCCAAGACTCGCTGCGTTGAAAGGATTCTTTACCAAGCAAGATGACTAAGAACAAATCCCAAGGAATTGGGTTACAACAAAATCAGGAGGTGTCTAACAATGGCAGTACCACAACGCAGAACGTCCAAGACTCGCCGTGACAAGCGTCGTACTCACTTTAAACTGGTTGTTCCAGGTATGGTGAAATGCGAACAATGCGGAGAGCTGAAGCTTGCTCACCACGTATGTAAAGTTTGCGGAACATACAAAGCAAGAGAAATCATCAAACAATAGTTTGCACATAAGAGTAGCACTTCATCTGCCGGTGGAGTGCTATTTTTATGTGAAAATAAAGCTGGGGCAGAGCTTATATGCCTTGCGCTGCGCGGGTTTTCAGGCGCTTTTCAAGCCAAAGCTTTATTTTTGCGCCGGCATGCTTTATACTACATATTAGTACCTGGTTCTAATTGATAAGGTAGAACAGAGAGATATGATTACAGCGGCCACTCTTACGGGCCGGAAAGCTGCACATCAGGCCTGTGCCGGGAGGTGAGCCGCTATCGAGCGGATGTCCAAGAAGGAACGTCAGCAGCAGCTGCTGGCTATAATAGAAGGGAACCCGTTTGTAACGGACCGGGAATTGACCCGCCAGCTGAAGGTGAGTATCCAGACGATCCGGCTGGACCGGCTGGAGCTGGGGATTCCCGAGCTGCGTGAGCGGATGAAGCAGATGGCGGAGCATTCCTATGATCAGGTGCGTTCCCTGCCAGCCGATGAAGTGGTCGGTGATATTGTGGATCTGCAGCTGGACAAGAGCGGGATTTCGATCTTCGAGATCCGCGATGAGCATGTGTTCTCCCGCAACGGGATTGCCCGTGGCCACTACGTCTTCGGCCAGGCGAATTCGCTGGCAGTAGCCATAATTAATGATGAGATTGCCTTAACGGCTTCGGCCGACATCCGGTTTGTGCGCATGGTCCGGCTGGGTGAGAAATGCATTGCCAAGGCGCAGGTGCGCTCACTTGCGGGCCGGAACGGCAAGGCTGAAGTGGATGTATTTACATATGTCGGAGAAGAGCTGGTATTTCAAGGCCATTTTATAGTGTATCGTTCAGCAACTGAAGAGTACAGCGAAGGGGGAAACCGGAGTGCGGATCGCCATTGATGCCATGGGCGGGGATAATGCTCCTGAATGTAATGTGGAAGGCGCGCTGGCAGCGGCTGCGGAGTGGAATGACATAGAGATCATACTGGTCGGTGATGAAGCGCGGCTTGAGCCGCTGCTGAAGACTAAGCCTTCTAACGTTACCGTACGTCATGCCGGGGATGTGATCGGTTCGGATGAAGAGCCTGTGAAGGCAGTCCGCCGCAAAAAGGACTCATCCATGGTCGTGGCCGGACGGATGGTCCGCGAGGGTGAGGCCGATGCCATGATCTCCTCAGGGAATACCGGAGCATTAATGACTACAGGACTTCTGGTAGTCGGAAGAATGGAAGGGATCGAACGGCCGGCGCTGGCTCCGATGATTCCGACGCTGGATGATGTCGGTGTGCTGGCCCTGGATCTTGGCGCCAATATGGATGCCAAGCCGCAGCATCTGGCACAGTATGCCCTGATTGGCAGCATATACCGCAACAAAGTGCACGGCATTGCGAAGCCCCGGGTAGGCCTGCTGAACGTCGGGACGGAGCCGGGCAAGGGGAATGAATTGACCAAGGAAGCCTATCCGCTCCTGGAGGCGCTGCAGGGCATTCATTTTGTCGGCAATGTAGAAGCGCGGGATGTGCTCACCGGAAGCTGCGATGTGCTGGTCTGTGACGGCTTCGCCGGTAATATACTTCTGAAGACGCTGGAAGGAACAGCCGGCGCGATGTTCTCTCTGCTGAAGGAGCAGTTCAGCAAATCCCTTAAGACGAAGCTGGGGGCGGCGATCCTGATGCCGGAGCTTAGAAGCCTGAAGGGCAAGATGGATTATAAGGAACATGGCGGAGCGCCGCTGCTTGGTCTTAGCGGCCTGGTAGTCAAGGGGCATGGTTCGTCCGACGGCAATGCGGTGAAGAATGCGGTAAGACAGGCACGGATTGCCCTGAAGGCGGATCTGGTGCCTAGTATATCGAAGGAAATTAGCGGGAAGTGAGTGAAGACATGAGACAATTACGTCCGGTAGGAATTATTGGGACTGGGAAATATGTGCCTGAGAGAATATTAACCAACAGCGATCTGGAGAAGATCGTCGAAACGAATGATGAATGGATTGTCAGCCGCACAGGAATCAGGGAACGGCATATTGCGGCCCCGGAGCAGGCTACCTCTGATCTGGCCTATGAAGCGGCCCTGAAGGCACTGGAATCCGCAGGCATGAAGGCCGAGGAGCTCGATCTGATTATTGTCGCTACAGTTACACCTGACAGTGCTTTCCCATCCACTGCCTGCATTCTTCAGGACAAGCTGGGGGCCAAGAACGCAGCCGCCTTTGACCTGTCGGCAGCCTGCTCCGGATTCGTCTACAGTCTGGCTACAGCCACGGGCTTTATCCAGAATGGAATGTATAACAATGCGCTGGTGATCGGTGCAGATACGTTGTCGCGCATTACAGATTATACAGACCGCAATACCTGCGTGCTGTTCGGTGACGGTGCCGGTGCGGTAATCGTCGGCGAGGTTCCGGAAGGACGCGGCTTCCAGTCCTTCGATCTTGGAGCGGAAGGCTCTGGCGGCAGCCTGCTTAATCTGGAAGCGGGCGGCTCACGTCTCCCGGCTTCCCAGCAGACCGTAGAAGACAAGAAGCACTTCATCTATATGAATGGCCGCGAGGTCTTCAAGTTCGCAGTACGCGTCATGGGATCGGCTACGGAGCGTGTGCTTACCAAGGCGGGATTGTCTAAGGAGAATATTGACTTGTTCGTGCCGCATCAGGCCAACATCCGGATTATTCAATCCGCTATGCAGCGCTTGGATCTGCCGCCGGAGAAGGTTGTAGTCAACGTTGATAAATACGCGAATACCTCCGCTGCCTCCATTCCGCTGGCTCTTGTAGAAGCAGCCGAGGAAGGCCGGATGAAGGCAGGCGATGCAGTGCTTATGGTCGGCTTCGGCGGCGGACTTACCTGGGGCGCTTCTGTGCTGATCTGGTAAGAATCGGGGCATTACTAGTGAATAATCGGAATTAATAATAGCAACGATGCAGCTCTTCTCAGGCGTTATGTGCCCGGCGGAGCTGCAGCTAACGGGAAGGAGCTTTAACCCTCATGAGCAAAATCGCATTTGTCTTTCCCGGTCAGGGTGCACAGGCAATCGGTATGGGTAAGGATGTATATGAAGCATTGCCTCAGAGCCGTGCAATCTTTGAAAAGGGTGACGAGGTGCTTGGGTTTCCGCTGAGCGGGCTTGTATTTGAAGGGCCGGACAGCGAGCTTAAGCAGACGGTGAACACGCAGCCGGCACTGGTTACAGCCAGTGTGGCTTATCTGGAAGCGCTAAGCGGCCTCCAGGTTACGCCGGATTATGTGGCAGGCCACAGTCTTGGCGAATATAGCGCTCTTGTGGCAGCCGGCGTGCTGTCCTATGAAGATGCTGTAAGGCTGGTCCGCCTGCGCGGACAATTCATGGAAGAAGCAGTTCCCGGAGGACAGGGGGCTATGGCAGCGGTGCTTGGAGCAGACCGTGAGGCGCTTACGGAATTATGCCGCAGTATTACAGCAGCGGGTACTCCCGTTGAACTGGCGAATGTCAATTGTCCGGGACAGATTGTGGTGTCCGGTTCCGTAGCCGGTGTAGATGAGGTGGTCAAGCGTGTGAAGGAAGCCGGGGGCAAACGGGCGATTCCGTTGGAGGTTAGCGGCCCGTTCCACTCCTCATTAATGAAGGGTGCGGCTGAGCGGCTGGCTGCTGAGCTCGAGAAGGTAACCTTCAATGCTCCTGCTATGCCGGTAGTGGTCAATGTCACCGCTGCTCCGGTGACAGACCCTGAAGAAATCCGCAAGCTGCTGGTAGAACAGGTATATTCTCCGGTACTCTGGCAGGATAGCGTGGAATGGCTCATAGGTGCAGGTGTAGATACTTTTGTAGAGATTGGCTCCGGCAGTGTGCTGGCTGGCCTGATCCGCAAGATTGACAGGAAGGTCAAGGTTGTGAATATCAACAGTCTGGAGAGCGTGCAGGCTGGCTGGTAAGCAGCTTGGCCTAACCGCAGCCGCATGATTATCGAAGGGGGACAACATAGCATGTTTGCAGCACTAAAAGGTCAGACCGCCCTTGTAACCGGAGGGTCCCGGGGGATCGGCCGCAGCATTGCCTTGGCACTCGCTGCTCATGGCGTGAAGGTCGCGGTGAACTATTCCGGCAGCCTTCAGGCGGCTGAAGAGACCGTGGCCCGGATTCACGAGCTGGGCTCGGAAGGAATCGCTCTGCAGGGGAATGTCGGCCGCAGCAGTGACGCCGAGAACCTGGTCAAGGAGGTTATCCAGACCTGGGGGAAAATCGATATCCTGGTGAACAATGCGGGCATTACCCGGGACAATCTGATCATGCGTATGAAAGAGGAAGAATTCGATCAGGTCATCGAGACGAATCTGAAGGGCGTCTTCAACTGCCTGAAGGCAGTAACCCGCCCGATGATGAAGCAGCGTTATGGCCGGATCATCAATATTTCCTCGGTTGTGGGCGTGACGGGGAATCCCGGACAGGTGAATTATACCGCTGCCAAGGCAGGGGTAATCGGCATGACGAAGTCTGCGGCCCGCGAGCTGTCTTCACGTGGAATCACAGTGAACTGCATCGCGCCAGGCTTCATTGATACCGACATGACCCGCGAGTTGTCCGATGAGGTTCGCAGCGAGCTAATCAAGGGGATTCCCTTGGGAGAGCTTGGGCGGGCGGAGGACATTGCGAATGCGGCGGTATTCCTGGCTTCGGAAGGGGCAGCTTACATGACAGGCCAGACGCTTCATGTGGATGGCGGAATGTACATGTAAGGCTTCGCAGGGCGTTAGATCGTTACGGGTGAAGATGGACAGAGGCGGCCAGGGCAGCGTTTTTTATGCTCTATGGTATTTTGACTTCATATCTCGTATAATACCAAAAGAGGAGGTGAACCGGATGTCCGATGTATTGGAGCGTGTAACACGCATTGTCATCGACCGCTTAGGTGCCGATGAAGCAGAGGTAACATTAGAAGCGTCTTTCAAAGATGATTTAGGTGCTGATTCTCTTGATGTTGTAGAATTGGTAATGGAATTGGAAGATGAATTCGACATGGAAATCTCTGATGAAGATGCAGAGAGAATTACGACCGTGGGTGAAGTTGTGAAGTACATACAATCTCATACCTAGAGTCATATGATTGAGGGTCCCGTTCCTGCCAGGGCGGGACTTCTCCTCATTTTACAGTGATAATAACAGAACCGCAGATTAACTAATCCTGCGGCGACTGCAGTTTATATAGACATCTGGTATGTTTGCGTTTACACATTGTAGAGGTACACAGCCTATAGACGGGGTGATTATGTTTGAATCATAGAGTAGTTGTAACTGGTATGGGTGTAATGACTTCGCTGGGTAAGGATCTTGAGACGTTCTGGGATAGCCTCATGAGCGGCAAGTCCGGAGTATCCCTGGTTGAAGCTTTTGATGTCAGTGAATATCCAACAAGAATTGCTTCCTCGGTCAAGGATTTCGATGCGGAAGCACGCTTCGGCCGCAAGGAAGCTCGCAAGATGGACCGGTTCGTACAATTCGCAGTTGCTGCCGGTGAAGATGCGCTGAAGGACAGCGGACTTACGATCGGTGAAGATATCGATGCAGAGCGGATCGGGGTATCTGTCGGCTCTGGAATCGGCGGCCTCGGCACATGGGAAGATAACCACAACCTGCTGCTCGAAAAAGGCCCGAAGCGGGTCAGCCCGTTCTTCATTCCGATGATGATTGCCAACATGGGCTCCGGCCAGCTGTCGATCAATCTCGGGGCCAAGGGACCGAATACAACGACAGTGACCGCTTGTGCAACAGGCAGCCACTCCATCGGAGAATCCTTCCGTCTGATCCAGCGCGGTGATGCGGATGCGATGATCTGCGGCGGTGCGGAAGCCACCATTCGTCCTACAGGAATGGCAGGCTTTTGTGCAATGAGAGCCATGTCTACCCGCAATGACGAGCCGGAGAAGGCCAGCCGCCCTTTTGATGTGGACCGTGACGGCTTTGTCATGGGCGAGGGTGCGGGAATCCTGATTCTCGAGTCCCTGGAACACGCCGAGAAGCGCGGAGCCAAGATCTATGCCGAAGTTATCGGATACGGTCTCAGCGCCGATGCCCACCACATGACGGAGCCTGATCCTGACGGTGCAGCACGCTGCATGAAGATGGCGATCCGTGATGCCGGTATTAATCCTGAGGATATCGACTACATCAATGCGCATGGTACATCTACACCGGTAGGCGATAAATCTGAGACAGCCGCTGTGAAGAAGGCGCTCGGAGAGCATGCGTACAAGGTTGCGATCAGCTCAACCAAATCGATGACAGGCCACTTGCTTGGCGCTGCCGGCGGGGTGGAAGCGATTATCTGCGGGCTGTCCCTGCAGAAGGGTATGATTGCCCCTACCATCAATTTGGACAACCCTGACCCGGATTGCGATTTGGACTATGTTCCGAATGTGCCACGTCAGGCGGAGCTGAATATCGCGATGTCGAATTCCTTCGGATTCGGGGGACATAACGCGACCGTTATTCTCAAAAAATATAATAAGTAAGGGGAGACAGTGCAGTGAAAGGAGACCTGAAGCAGTTACAAAGCCAACTTCAAATCCAATTTCACGATCCTGTACTTCTGAAGCAGGCTTTCACCCATGCATCTTATGTGAACGAACACCGGTTCAATCAGCATCAGGACAACGAGCGCCTGGAGTTCCTGGGTGATGCGGTGCTTGAGCTGACGGTGTCCGAATATCTGTATAATCTGCTCCCGGACAGGCCCGAGGGAGAATTGACCAAGCTGCGTGCTGCGATTGTCTGTGAGCCGTCGCTGGTCCGGTTCGCCGAGACCTTGGGCTTCGGGCGGTATGTACTGCTGGGAAAAGGGGAAGAGCTTACGGGCGGGCGTACCCGCCCGGCTCTGCTGGCTGATGTGTTCGAAGCCTTCGTGGGAGCGCTCTATCTCGATCAGGGACTGGAGACGGCCCGGAGATTCCTGGATAATCACGTATTTCCGCTGGTGGAAACCGACGGTAAGCTGCAAATGCAGATGAGCGACTTCAAGACAGAGCTTCAGGAACTGATACAGCATCATGGGATGGGTACGCTGGAATATCGGATTATTGAAGAACGCGGACCGGCGCATGAGCGTGAGTTCGTCTCAGAAGTATATATGGCCAGCCGTTCACTCGGCAGCGGCAGCGGCCGCTCCAAGAAGGAAGCGGAGCAGCAGGCAGCGGCAGCGGCATTATTGCTTCTGAAGGAAGATGGTGCCTGAAGGCACAGATGAACATCTGAAATGCGGAGTAGAGCAGCAATGGTCTGAATGCCGGCGGTTCGGCGGAAGTCAGACTTTTGCTGCTCTTTTTCGAAAGATCAGAAATGATATGTTTTGGGGTAAACATCGAAGCAGGTGCACCACTTTATGGGGTTGTTTTGGCAAGGAAACACTATGGTATAATGGGTCAGAGGTGAGTAGCGAGTTATGTTTCTGAAACGGATTGAATTAGCAGGCTTCAAATCATTTGCCGACAAAACAGAGATGGAATTTGTGCGCGGAATAACGGCTGTAGTCGGCCCAAACGGCAGCGGCAAAAGTAACATATCCGACGGCATCCGCTGGGTGCTTGGGGAGCAGAGTGCCAAATCCCTGCGCGGCGGCAAGATGGAGGATATTATATTTGCCGGAAGTGATGCCCGCAAGGCGGTCAACTACGGTGAGGTCTCGCTGACGCTGGATAATGAGGATCATGTGCTGCCGCTGGATTTTAGCGAGGTGACCGTGACCCGGCGTGTCCACCGCAGCGGCGACAGTGAATATCTGATCAATAAGCAGGCCTGCAGGCTGAAGGATATTACGGAGCTGTTCATGGATACCGGTATCGGCCGTGAAGCTTATTCGATTATCGGACAAGGCCGGATTGAAGAGATTCTCAGTACCCGTTCGGAAGACCGGAGGGGGATCTTTGAAGAGGCTTCAGGTATTGTTAAATATAAGTCACGTAAAAAGGATGCCGGCCGCAAGCTCGATGAGACCGAGCAGAATTTGCTGCGGATTCATGACCTGATCAGCGAGCTGGAGGATCAGGTGGGACCGCTGAAGGACCAGTCCGAGAAGGCGATAAGATACAAGGAGCTGCGGGAGCAGCTAAAGCATCTGGAGATTTCGGTATATGTGCATCAGATCGAAGGCATACATACATCCTGGCAGGAGGGCAACGCCCGCCTGGAGGTGCTTAAGACGGAGCAGCTGGAGCTGTCCACTATAGTCTCTGCCCATGATGCCAAGCTGGAGAGCGGCCGGGCGGAGCTGCGTAATTTGGAGCAGGAAGTGGAGAAGCTGCAAGAACAGCTGCTGCGCAGCAGCGAAGCCAACGAGAAGAGCGAAGGCTACGGAGAGCTGCTGAAGGAGCGCCGCAGGAATCTGGAGCAGAACCGGGAACAGCTCATGCAGACTCTGGGTTCTGTAGGCGAACGCTCTGAGGGGCGGCAGCGTGAGCTGGCGGAGCTTGAGCATAAGCTGAAGCAGACCAGGCAGACGCTTGCGGAGCTGCGGGCACAGCTGGCGGATGAGGAATCGAAGCTGCAGGGTGTGGCCGGAGGCATCAGCCAGAGCAAGGAAGAGAAGCTGAAGAGCGCTCTGCTTGAGCTGATGAACCTGATGGCCCAGGCGCGCAACGAGATCCGCTATGCGGATCAGCAGAAGGAGAGCCTGGAGCGGCGGATGAGCCGCAGCCAGGAGGAGAGCGGCAAGTGGACAGCGCGGCTGGAGGAGCTGGTCTCTGCACAGAGCGGGCTGAAGGATAAGATTGCCGCTCTAGGCAAGGAAATCGGGCTGCTGCGCGGCGCATACATTACGGAGAGCGAGCAGACCGGCAAACGGCAGAAGCTGCTCGAAGAGACGCAGAGCGGCCTGCGCAAATGGGAGCAGAAGCGCGAAGCCCAGGTGTCCCGGCATGAGACGATGAAGGAAATGCAGGATGATTTTGACGGCTTCATGCTTGGGGTCAAAGAGGTGCTGAAGGGCGCGCGCAAAGGACAGCTAAGCGGTGTACACGGGGCAGTTGCCGAATTGATCTCTGTTCCCGAGAAGCTGGAAATGGCGATTGAGACCGCCATGGGCGCTTCCTTGCAGCATGTGGTTATGGAGAATGAAGCGGTGTCCCGGCAGGCGATTGCTTTCCTGAAGCAGCGTCAGCTCGGACGGGCGACCTTCCTCCCGCTTGATGTGATCCGGCCCCGGCAGATTACTGGCAGTGACCGCAGCATGGTTCAAGGTGCTGAAGGGTTTGTCGGTATCGCCTCGGAGCTGGTCGGCTATGAAGACAAGTATGGAAGCATTATCGGAAGCCTGCTCGGCAATGTCGTAATCGCTGAGAGTCTGGAGCAGGCGAACCGCATTGCGGCCAAATGCCAATACCGCTACAGAGTGGTTACGCTGGAAGGCGATGTGGTGAATGCAGGCGGCTCAATGACGGGCGGCAGCCAGCATAAGAAGAACAACAGCCTGCTTAGCCGCAAGCGTCAGCTTGACCAGCTCTCCGGCGAGATTGAAGAGAGCGAGCAGCAGATTGCCAAGCTGAAGCAGGGGATCAGCCGCTTGCGCGCTGAACAGGACAAGGGCTCCCAGAAGCTGGAGCAGCTGCGGCATGACGGTGATGAGAAGCGGCTGGAGGAACAGCGCGTATCCGGCGATCTGAAGCAGCTGGAGCAGGAGCTGCGGCATGTGCAGGAGCAGGTCGAGGGCGCGGGCGCGGAGCGCAGCGGCTTCGAGCAGGAGGTACGCGGGCTGGATGAGGCCCGCAAGCAGGCGGAAGCAGAGCTGTCCCGGCTGGAGAAGGAAGAGCAGGAGGCGCACGCAGCAATCCGCAGTGCCGAGTCGGACCGCAAGGCGAATGAATCGGCCAAGGAAGAGCTGCAGGGCAAGCTGACCGGGATGAAGGTCACGGAGGGCAAGCTGGATCAGGAGATCTTCTCGCTGGAGGAGCAGCTGCGCCGGATGAGGCAGGACGCCGGCTCCCAGGAGAAGGAGCTGCGCCAGAGCCGCAGCCTGCTTATGACCATCGAGCAGGATCTGGAAGAGAATGCACGGGAGACCGTGAAGCAGAAGGAAGAGGTCAACAGTCTGCGGCTGAGCAAGGAAGATACGTCTGCTAGGCTTGACCTGGCCCGTGCCGACCGCGCGGCGATCTCGCGCAAGCTGGAGCTGGCCGAAGGCGAGACCAAAGACCAGCGTCAGGCGCTCCGGGCGGTCGAAGACAAGCTCCGGTCCACGGAGGTTGCCGTTGGCCGGCTCGATGTGGAGCTGGATAATATCCTCCGCAAGCTGAGCGATGACTACGAGCTGAGCTACGAGCTGGCGAAGCAGCGTTATCCGGTGCCGGAGGATGTGCCTGCGGCACAGCTGGAGGTGCAGCGTCTGAAGCGCAGCATCTCCGGTCTGGGCGAGGTCAACCTGGGTGCGATTGAAGAGTATCAGCGGGTGCATGAGCGGTATACTTTTCTCAGCGGGCAAAAGGATGATCTGGTGGAAGCCAAAACAACGCTGTATCATGTCATCCATGAGATGGAAGAGGAGATGTCGAAGCGCTTCAAGCAGACCTTCGATGCCATCCGCCGCGAGTTCGGCACGGTGTTCACGAAGCTGTTCGGCGGCGGGCGGGCAGATCTGCAGCTGCTGGACCCTGAGCATATGCTCGATACAGGGATTGATATCGTTGCCCAGCCGCCGGGCAAGAAGCTGCAGAATCTCCAGCTTCTCTCCGGCGGAGAACGCGCCTTAACCGCGATGGCTCTGCTGTTCGCCATTCTGCAAGTCAAGCCGGTGCCGTTCTGCGTGCTGGATGAAGTGGAAGCGGCGCTGGATGAAGCCAATGTGGTGCGCTTCGCCCAGTACCTGCGCGAGTTCTCGGAGCAGACGCAGTTCATCGTAGTGACCCACCGCAAGGGAACGATGGAGGAAGCAGACGTACTCTACGGCGTGACGATGGAGGAAGGCGGCGTGTCCAAGCTCGTATCCGTGCGGCTGGAGGATGAAGAGGCAGAGATAGCTTAATTAGACGCAGGATTCATGAAGTGATCCCTATAACCCTTTAGGAGGAAGCATAAGCATATGAGTTTTTTCAAAAAACTGAAAGACAGCATTTCCGGTAAAACGGAAAGCGTAACGAAACAGTTCCGCGACGGTCTGGAGAAAACACGCAAGGGCTTCGTTGAGAAGGTCTCGGATCTGATTATCCGCCGCAAAAAGATAGATGAAGAATTCTATGAGGAGCTGGAAGAGATTCTGATCGGTGCTGATGTCGGCGTGAATACGGTCATGAATCTGGTAGAGGAGCTGCGTGCCGAAGTGAAGCAGAAGCGGATCGAGGACGCGGCAGAGCTTCAGCCGATCCTCTCCCGCAAGCTGATGGAGCTGCTGCGCGGAGATGATGACAACAGTCTGAACGAGAATCCGGATGGCATTACCGTGATCCTGTTCGTCGGCGTGAACGGAGTCGGGAAGACGACGACCATCGGCAAGCTGGCGCACCGCTACAAGCAGGAAGGCAAGAAGGTTCTGCTGGCGGCAGGCGACACCTTCCGTGCCGGAGCCATTGAGCAGCTTGAGGTGTGGGGCAAGCGTGCCGGAGTGGATGTGATCAAGCAGCAGTCGGGATCGGACCCGGCAGCGGTGATGTTCGATGCGGTTCAGGCTGCCAAGCAGCGCAGTGTGGATGTGCTGATCTGCGATACAGCAGGCCGGCTGCAGAACAAGAGCAATCTGATGGAAGAGCTGAACAAGATCTTCCGTGTCATTCAGCGCGAGATTCCAAGCGCGCCGCATGAGGTGCTTATGGTGCTGGATGCCACCACCGGGCAGAATGCGCTCACCCAGGCCAAGCTGTTCGGCGAGAAGAGCGGCGTGACCGGCCTGGTACTGACGAAGCTGGACGGTACGGCGAAGGGCGGAATCGTGGTAGCGATTCGCCAGGAAATGAACCTGCCGGTGAAGCTGGTTGGTCTGGGCGAGAAAATGGAAGATCTCCAGCCGTTCGATTCCGACCAGTTCGTGCATGCCCTGTTCGCAGGCATGATCTCGGAAGAAGCAGATTCGGAAGAATAACCACAACAATAGATAGCTGCGAAGCAACCTCCCTTTGGAATGAAATATTCCCGGGGAGGTTTTTTGTTGAACGGATTGGACCCGCTGAGAGGGGAGGGGAAGAGGAAAAAGTTGGACTTTCTCCACTTGCTGATGAAAGAAAGGTCTCTGTTAGGGCAGGAGTTGGAAAAACAACACTTAATTGAGTGCATTTCAGCCAATGTGGCTGATACTAACACTAGCAGTTGTAGTTTTTCCGCTTGCTTTCCCCTATCCCTCAGAAATCGAAGAATTAAGATACGTTTGTCCACCTGTTGTTGCGGGGCTGCCGCTTCTTGGCTTCCCGCGCAGAATCCCCCGCCACGGACATATCCTCCTCTGCCGAAAGGAGCCTCCACCAGTACATACCATCCTTCGGCTTACTCCCCTTTTGGCATTTCAAAGAACACGAAGAAATTATATTAAAAATACATCATATGAAAAATTCATAATAGTACTGCTTGTCAGCATCCCCGCATACAATTGGATGTGGAATCATCATGCAGCACCCCGAAAAGCAAGTTTAAGAGAAAGGAAGCGATTCCAAAGCGGCAGGATAGTTCAAAAACTCCATTTTGCTGTTATATATATTGACATGGATAATATCATTTACGTATTATGAAGGTAGTAAATCATATTTTCGTGGTGAACTTCTAAATTTTGAACTTATTTGTCAAGAAACATAACACATTATACTGATCCGAGAGGAGTCGGGCTCATGTCCAAACTAGATCCTTTGCCCGGTCTGTCTCCGTATCCGCTGCAGCATTTCTATGATGAGATGTATGCGGATGAACGGAACGTCCGGCCTCATTACAAGCATGTGAACCGCATGTTTTCCGGGATGAGCCCCGAAGAGCTGCAAGAGAAGCAGAAGCTGATGCAGCGTCGGATGATGGAAGAAGGCATTACCTTTACACTGTACAACCCGGCACAGGATCAGCCTATGGAGCGGACGATTCCCTTCGATATGATTCCGCGCATTATCCCCAAGGGGGAATGGGGACGGCTGGAGGCGGGCATCGTGCAGCGGATTACCGCACTGAATCTGTTCATTCATGATATTTACCATGAGCAATACATCGTGAAGGACGGTATAGTGCCGAGGCGGATGATTATTTCGAACTGTTATTTCCGGCCGGAAATGACCGGACTCCGTGTACCCGGCGGTGCGTATATCACCACTTCAGGGATCGATCTGATCCGCCATCATGACGGCGAGTATTATGTGCTTGAGGATAATCTGCGTACACCCTCTGGCTTCTCGTATCTGTTCAAAGGCAGATCGCTCATGAATCAGCTTTTTCCTGAGTTGTCGTTTGCCAGCTCGATCCGCGATGTGGATCACAGTCTGAACCGTTTTCTCTCCGTGCTGCGCAGCCTGTCCCCGTCCCGGACTAAAGACCCGGTCATTGCCCTGCTGACACCGGGGGAATACAATTCGGCTTATTATGAGCATGCTTTTCTGGCGCAGCAGATGGGCATTCATCTGGTTGAGGGCCGCGACCTGGTTGCGCAGGACCACAAAATCTACCTGAAGGTGATGAACGGTCTGCGCAAGGTCGATGTGCTGTACCGCCGCCTGGATGATGATTTCATTGATCCGCTTGCTTTTCAGCCCAGCTCGCTGCTGGGGGTTGCAGGTCTGATGAATGCCTACCGGGCGGGGAATATCGCGATTGCCAATGCGCCCGGAACCGGGGTAGCCGATGACAAGGCCATGTATGTGTATGTGCCGGATATGATCCGCTATTACCTTAATGAAGAGCCGATTCTGGGCAATGTGCCGACCTATCTGCTGTCACGGCCGCAAGAGCGCCAGTATGTGCTGGACCATCTGTCTGAAATGGTGGTGAAGGAGACGTCTCTCTCCGGGGGCTACGGCATGCTGATCGGGAGTGAGGCGACGAAGGAGGAACTCATAGACTTCCGGCTCAAAATACTGGCCGAACCCGAGCGTTATATCGCCCAGCCGATTATGTCGCTGTCCCGTGCACCGGTCTTGTCAGAAGGCAGTATGGCTCCGCGGCATATCGATCTGAGGGCATTTGTGCTGATGGGGGCTGACCGCAAGCCGCATGTCATTCCAGGGGGCTTGACCCGGGTAGCGATGCGCGAAGGCTCGCTGGTCGTGAACTCCTCCCAAGGCGGCGGAGTGAAGGATACCTGGGTAATGGCCTAGAGACTATCTACGTTAAAGGGGTGGCTAGAATGCTGAATCGCAATGCGGAGGCTCTATTCTGGATCGGCCGTTATATTGAACGGGCTGAGAATCACGCCCGGCTGATCGACGTACATTACCATATCCAGCAGGAAGAGGATTTCAAGGAAGAGGGCCACAAGTGGTCGCGCCTGATTGACGCGCTTGGGGTACGGAGTGAATATCTGCGGCAGTTCGAAAGCTTCAGCGAGCAGGATGTATTATCCTTCATTACGCTGGATCTGGGGAATACCAATTCTCTATTCTCCTGTGTGCATCAGGCCAGGAATAATCTGCGCACCCTGCGCCAGCATCTGCCGAGTGAGCTGTGGGATATTGTCAACGGCTTCAACCTGTGGCTGGGGGAGCAGTCGGTAGCGGATATCATGCGCGGTCCCCATCAATTCTATCAGCAGGTTAAGGAACGGGCGGCGATGTTCCTTGGCGCGGAGCAATCGGTAATGCTCCGGGGCAATGAATGGCATTTCATCGAGAGCGGCCGGTTTCTGGAGCGGGCAGAGAATACGACGCGTATCCTGCAGACCGTCACGGTATCCTGCAAGTCGAAGGATATCAATTCTATCTATACCCAGCTTCAGGCCGTGCTGAAATCGGTGAGCGGATACCAGTCCTTCCGCCGGTATTATGCTGATGATATGTCGCCGGAGTGCATCCTGGAATTCCTGATCGTGAACCCGCTGTTCCCCCGTTCGATCCGCTTCTCGTTCCACAAGCTGGAGGAGCATCTGGCCAAGCTGGAGCTGGACACTACAGAGAAGGGCTCGGGGCATGAGAAGGTGATCCGGCAGGCGGGCAAGATCAAGGCGGAGCTGGATTATATGGAGAAGGATGAGATGTCCGGGGACCTGGCCCTGGATGTGCTGGAGTCACTGATGATATCCTGTCAGAGGCTCGGCAGAACGATGGACGGTGCTTTTTTTCGCCGTGAAGGAGTCTCGGTATGAAAATACAAATCAACCACACAACCACCTACAGCTACCCCGAGCCGGTGACGGACAGTGTCAATGAGATCCGGCTGACGCCGCGCACGAACTACCGGCAATCCTGTTATCATCATGAAGTAGAGGTGCATCCGGCGGCCAATCTGCTGACCTATGAGGATTTCTTCGGCAACCGGGTCCATGCCTATTCGGTGAATAAGCCGCACACGGAAATGGTGATTCACACCAAAGCGACCGTGGTCACGCTCGACAAGGCGCAGGGCACGGATCTCCCGCATATTCCGCTGGAGGAGCAGGTGAAGCTGCTGAATGACGAGAAATTTCAGAACCGGTATATAGAGTTTATTCTGCCTACCCGGTACACCGAGGTGACGCCGGAGCTGGTGGAATTTGCATCGCAGCATCCTTTTGAGGATGCAGAGGATATGTATGAATGGACCCGGAAGCTGTCGTCCACCATCTATGAGCAGTTTACGTACGATCCTGAGGCGACAAGCGTCAATACTACGGTAAAAAGAGCACTGATGCTCAAGCGCGGAGTCTGCCAGGACTATGCGCATCTGATGATTGCGGTCTGCCGCAGTGTCGGCTTGCCATCGCGGTATGTGAGCGGGTACCATTTTGTCGGGGATCTGCAGGGGGGCAATGCGAACTTCGAACAGGCCTCCCATGCCTGGGTGGAGACACATATTCCGGGTACGGGCTGGCTGGGCTTCGATCCGACCAATAATGTTGAAGTGAACTGGCGGTATATCAAGCTTGGACATGGACGGGATTATAAGGATATCGTTCCGGTCAAAGGCGTATACCGCGGAGCAGCGGGCACGCTTACGGTTAAGGTGGATGTACGGCAGCTGGAAAATTAAATGAGTCAGAGCAGGCCCCCGCAGATGTGGGGTTTTTGCTGTTGCAGACAAGATATGCAGGAGCTTATCCAGCGGATAGGCTGTGCATGTTGCACTGGGCTTGTGCAATTTTTTGCATAACATGATTATAATCAAGCATCATTTGGGTAATCTTGAAACAGAGCCATTACATGCAGAATGGTATTCACGGAAGGAGAGTGTACATATGAGCCCCAATATAGCAAAAAAGCAGCGTTTTCAAGGGAAAACAGCCATAATCACAGGTGCGGGCTCGGGAATCGGCAGAGCGGCAGCAATTCAGCTGGCACGTGAAGGTGCGAATGTCGCCTTGTTCGATCTGGTGAACGAACGTACTTCGATCCTTGAACAGAAATTGAATAAGCTGCGCAGGGATTGCGCGTTAGCTATTGATGTGGATACTTCGGATGCCGGCCGGATGGAGGAAGCGGTGCGCAGAACCGTGGAGCATTTCGGAGGTCTGGATATTGTGTTCGCCAATGCTGGCATTAACGGAGTGGTCGGGCCGATAGAGGAGCTGAGCGTGGATGATTGGGAGAAGACCCTCTCTGTCAACCTGACAGGCACCTTTCTGACGCTGAAATACACCATTCCCCATCTGAAGGAGAAGGGCAAAGGCAGTATTATTATTACCAGCTCGATCAACGGCAACAGCAGATTTACCAGCTTCGGCTGGTCACCATATAGTACTACTAAGGCCGGTCAGGTCGCTTTTGCCAAGATGGCTGCACTGGAGCTGGCCAAGTTCAAAATCCGCGTCAATGTCATTTGCCCGGGAGCGATTGCCACGAATATCGACGAGAGCACGGAGTGGAACGATGATGTGGAGTCCATTGTCATTCCAATTGAATTCCCTGAAGGAGCACAGCCGCTGGCAGACGGACCGGGCAAGCCGGAGAATGTCGCCGATCTGGTCGCGTTCCTGGCCTCGGATGAATCCATTCATATTACCGGCTCACAGATTGTGATTGACGGTGCGGAGTCGCTGCTGTCTTAAGTTCATTCTCCAGGAAAAGGTGATTCCATGAACCAAGAAGTGACGGATTACATTGCTCAGATCAAGCTGCCCTGGCAGTCGGAGATAGGCTCCAAGCTGCGTGAGGTCATTCACGAGGCTATACCGGAGGTAGCGGAACGGATTCAGTATGGCAAACCGCATTTTCTCAAAAACGGGAAATATGCCGCTGTCCTCTCTACCGCCAAAGGCTGGGTGAGCTTCTCCATCTTCAACGCAGCAGCGCTGGAAGTGCCTGAAGGCCAATTCGAGGCGGGGAGTGGGGATCGTCTCACAACCAAGCTGACGGAGGGCAAGGCTGTTGATTATGAACTGCTGTCTACCTTGCTGAAGCAGGCTTCTGCTGCATTGTAAGAACTGACAAATAGCGATCCTCCGGGATATAGAGACACTGCCATGATTGGCGGTGTTTTTCTTTTGCTATAAACAATCTAATTAGATGGTTGTGAAATAACAAACAAAATGATAATATGTCTATATAAAAGTAAACAAAGGGTGTGGTGGTCCAGTTGGCAGAAGAGAATGAAGCAGTGCGGATATCGGAGAAATTCTGGAATGCGTCCATTGCAGAATTGAAGCAGGGCTATAATGTGGAGACGGAAGAGCGGACGGAAAAGTATCATTGTCTAGTCTGCGGAGCTGCCTTCGAGAAGGGCTTGATCTATAAGGATGAAGGGCAGTATTACGAAGCGGAGAAGTTCGCAGCTCTGCATGTGGACAGGGTTCATGGCGGGATGTTCCATTGGCTGCTGACGCTGGACAAGAAGCTGAGCGGGTTAACCGAATTGCAGAAGGGGCTGCTGCAGGCCTTCCGCCAAAGTCTTAGCGATGCAGAAGCAGCCAAGGAGCTGGGGATCGGCAGCACCTCCACGGTGCGTAACCACAGGTTCACGCTTCGCGAGAAGGTGAAGCAGGCCAAGCTGTTTTTGGCGGTTATGGAGCTGGCGGAGGAGAAGCCGGGAGCTTCATCGCCTTTTGTGAGTATTCCGCGTACGGCTGTGATGGTTGATGAACGGTTCGCGATTACCGAGCAGGAGAACGCCGAGATTCTGGGCACCTATTTCAAACAGGGGCCGGACGGCCCGTTGTCAGAGTTCCCTAAGCGGCAGAAGCGGAAGGCGGCTATCCTGCGCCATTTGCTGCAGCGTTTTGAGACCAGGCGCAAGTATAGTGAGAAGGAAATCAATGCGGTGCTCGAAGCCGCTTACCCCGATTACGTGACGCTCCGGCGGTATCTGATCGATTACGGGCTGCTGGACCGTGAAGAAGACGGAAGCAGCTACTGGGTGAAATTATAATGGAGAGAAGAAGGGGAGAGAAATAATGACGGATAAAACCAGACGCAAGGAATTGGGATATAATTACGCACACTCGCACAGGCCGATGGGGGTATACCGGATTGTGAACACCGGCAATGACAAAATGTATGTGGGAAGCAGCCTGAATCTGGACGGGGTCTGGAATAAGCATAAGTTCATGCTGGATATCAAAGGCCATGACAACAAGGCGCTGCAGGAAGACTGGAATGAACGGGGTGAAGCCGGCTTCCGCTTCGAGGTGCTGGAGCAGATTAAACCGGAAGAGGATTTCGTGGCCGATGTACAGGAGCTGAAGAAGTACCGCAAGATGCTGCCGGACATGGAGAGTAAGTGGCTGGAGCAGCTGTCTCCTTACGGGGAGCGCGGATATCATAAGCAGAAATAGCTTTCTGCCTGGTGATAAGAAGCGAAAACTTACAGGCAAACCGAGAATGAATTTCAGCAGCACCCGTGCTAAAATAAGGATAAAGCTGTAGCAGAATGTGCCGTTTGCAATATAAAAGGGCACCGGGGCGCTGATGAAAGGAACGGTGTGGATGGCTATATTATCTTGGCTTGCAGAACAGAGAATTCAGGAAGCTATGCGCAGCGGAGAGTTCTCCAATCTGCCGGGGCACGGCAAGCCGCTGGAGCTGGAGGATCTCTCGGGCGTACCCGAGGAGCTGCGGATGTCCTACAAGATTATGAAGAACGCCGGATTGCTGCCCGAGGAAGTCACGCTGCGCGCAGAGTGTGTGACGCTCGAAGAGCTGCTGATGGCTTGTCACACCAGCGGCAACAGCACTGCCGGGGAACGCAAGGAGCTGGAGGGCAAGCTCTCCCTGAAGCGGCTGCGTCTTCAGATGCTTTTGCAGGAACGGGGTCTGGAAAGCAATGCTGCATATGCAGATTACGGGGACGCGATCGGGCAGCGGCTGACCGGGGTGGAACGGGATGGTAGGGAGTAGTGGGTGAGGAAACGGGTGAGTAGACGAGTATTGAAGTAAGTATGAGACCTCCGGTTCATGGAACCGGGGGTTTTTGTGCAGAGATTAGGTGGGAGTGTATTGTTGAACGGGGCATCTATCTTGCAGAAGCAATGAACTGCTTGATATCTGGAATGAATTCGCCGATGATAGGGAGATGGAGATTTAACTTAACTTTTAGCAGATGATGGAGAGATGAAATGAAGCAGCTTCCGATTATGCAGGTGCTCCCTGACCTGAAGAGAATTCTGACAGACCGTGCAGCGGCCGTTCTGATTGCCGAACCTGGAGCGGGGAAGACAACGGCGGTGCCGCCTGCTTTTTTGGAGGAGCCTTGGCTGACCGGTAAAACCATTCTGATGCTGGAGCCCAGACGCCTGGCAGCGCGTTCGGCCGCAGCTTATATGGCGTCCTGTCTGGGGGAGAGTGTGGGTCAGACCGTAGGCTATCGCATGCGGATGGATACCAAGGTGGGGCGGAATACACGCATTGTTGTTGTGACGGAAGGCGTGCTGACGCGAATGCTCCAGAGCGATCCTTCGCTGGGGGATGTGGGTCTTGTGATCTTCGATGAGTTCCATGAGCGAAGTCTGCATGCGGATCTTGGACTGGCACTGGCGCTTGAAGCGCAGAGTGTGCTGCGCGAGGATCTGCGCATTCTGGTGATGTCGGCGACCCTGGACGGAGAACGCGTAGCTTCTCTGCTGGGCGAAGCGCCGGTCGTCCGTTGTCCGGGCCGGACGTATCCGGTGGAGACGGTCTATGTGCTGGAGGCAGGCAATGCTACCCCTGAGAAATCCGCAGCCGCCGCTGTCCGGCGCGCGCTTGCTGAGCAGCCGGGGGATGTGCTAGTCTTTCTGCCCGGCGAGCGGGAGATCCGCCGGACGGAGCAGGAGCTGGCATCAGGAAGTCTGCCGCCGGGAACGGTGCTGCGGCCGCTCTATGGCCAACTGCCGCAGCCGCAGCAGGATGCGGCGGTGGCTCCTGCAGTGGAAGGCGAACGGAAGGTCGTACTGGCAACCTCCATTGCCGAGACGAGTCTGACAATCGAAGGGGTACGCTCGGTGATTGACACGGGGCTTCGCCGGACGCAGGTATTCTCTGCGCGTACCGGCATGCCGCGCTTAACGACGGTGCCGGTCTCGAAGGCCTCGGCCGATCAGCGGCGCGGCCGGGCAGGCCGCACAGCACCAGGCGTCTGCTACAGGCTATGGAGCCGAGAGGCGCATGATCATCTGCCGGACGACAACGTGCCGGAGATCATGGAGACCGACCTGGCGCAGCTCGCCCTGGAGCTGGCGCTGTGGGGCGTGCGCGATCCGGGAGCGCTCGCCTGGCTGGATGCGCCGCCTGCCGCGCCTTACGCGCAGGCCTCGGCGCTGCTGCGCCAGCTCGGTGCGCTGGACGCCGGCGGCGCCATTACGCCGCACGGCCGCAGCATGGCCGTGCTTGGCGCGCACCCGCGCATCGCGCATATGCTGCTGCGCGCGGCAGACCTTGCAGCTGCGCCGCTCGCCGCCAGGCTCGCTGCGCTGCTGCAGGAGCGGGACCTCTTCCGGGGTCCCGCGGCTCTAGATAGCGACCTCACGCTTCGCGTGGAGGCGCTGCTCGGGTTCGAGCGCTCCGCCAGTAGCGGCGGAGCGGACCCGGCGGCCTTGCGCGCGGTGCAGCGCGAGAGCCGCAGCTTCCTGGCGCAGCTGCAGGCATCGCCGGGAGAAGGGCCCGGCGACATCAGCCGCAGCGGCCTGCTGCTGTCGTTCGCCTATCCCGACCGGATCGGGCAGGAGCGCGGCAATGGCGCGTTCCTGCTCTCCGGCGGCCGGGGGGCGGCGATGCGCGAGGGGCAGCCGCTGGCGCGCTCGCCCTACATCGTGGCACCCGGCGTGGATGACCGTGCCGGGCAGAGCCGGATTATGCTTGCCGCAGCGCTCTCCGAGCAGGACCTGCTGAAGCATCATGCGGACAGCCTTCTGGAGGAGCGCGAAGTCTACTGGGACAGTGAGAGCGGAAGCGTGAAGGCGCGAAGAGTGACCCGGCTGGGGGCGCTCATTCTGAAGCAGACGACCCATGAGCGGGCTACTCCCGAGGAGACGGAGAGCGTACTGCTGAAGGTGATCGCGGCGGAAGGGCTACAGCTGCTGCCATGGGAGAAGGGAACCCTCCAGCTGCGGCAGCGTATGGAATTCATGCACTCGCAGCGGGCCGACTGGCCCGATATGTCGGATGAGGCGTTGACGGATACATTGGAGGAATGGCTGACACCCTTTATACAAGGGATGCGGAATCTCCGTGATTTACAGCGGGTGAAGCTGGCGCAGGCGCTGGAGGGTATGCTGGACTGGAACAGCCGCCAGCAGCTGAACAAGGAGGCGCCGACGCATATTACGGTACCGAGCGGTTCGCGGGTTCCCTTGGATTACAGTAATCCCGGGGCGCCGGTACTGGCAGTTAGGCTGCAGGAGATGTTCGGGCAGACGGATACTCCGCGGATCGGCGGAGGGAAGGTCCCGGTGTTGCTGCACCTGCTATCTCCGGCGAGGAGGCCGATGCAGATTACCTCAGATCTGGCCAGCTTCTGGCAGAACACCTATTTCGAGGTGAAAAAAGATCTGAAAGGCCGTTATCCCAAGCACTACTGGCCGGATAATCCGCTGGAGGCAGTACCGACTAACCGTACCCGTCCTACCAAATAGAATGAGAGGGGTATCAGGTATTAATTCATCCGGTGATGCTTTTCCTGTTTGGGCACCGCGTGAACGGGTAATAGAGTAGCGAACAACAATTACGAAGGAGGGCTTCAAGTGACAGAGAAAATTATTGGCGTATTCGATACGGAACAAGAAGCAACCAGAGCGATTGAAAGTTTGCAGAGTCAAGGGTTCACGAACGATGAGATTTCAGTAATTACGAAGGATCGAGATGACCTGAAACACATCTCCGAGGATACAGGAACGATGGCGCCGGAAGGCGTTGCTACAGGTGCGGCCACCGGCGGCGTAGTGGGCGGAATTACCGGACTGCTGGCCGGGATCGGTGCGCTGGCCATTCCGGGAATTGGTCCAATCCTTGCTGCAGGCCCAATCGCAGCTACACTAACAGGGGCGGCCATCGGAGTAGGAGCAGGCGGACTGGTAGGCGGATTAATCGGACTCGGCATTCCCGAGGATGAGGCCAGAGACTACGAAGGCTACATCGACAGCGGCAAAATCCTCGTCCTGGTCGATGACAACGGCCGTGGAAGAGATATCCATACGGTATTCCGGGGTAACCGTTCACTCAATTCCGGCCGGTACGACAGCCTGTATCCGGAGGATACGCTGGCTGACCGCGGAGCAACTAACCCTGATCTGGTCCCTAGGGACACGACGGTTGGCAATACCTTGGGCAACAGAGGCTCGATGAATGCAGACCGTGACCCGGACCTCTACAACCGCGACAAAATCTAAAAATTAGAGCAGGCTTAAGCCCGCTCCTATAGCATACTTAAGAACTGCCTGCGGCGAACATGCCCAGGCAGTTCTTTGTGCTTGTTTAGGAAGGAGGAATCCTGCAAAAAGTGCAACATTACAGCTCCTTTAAAGCGGCCGGTGAGAGAGGCATGAGCATCATTCACCCGGCAGAGTGATTTTGTGCTGATTAACCTAATTGTGCTAGAGGATGATTCTGGTCATGATCAGATCTGTTTGCTCCTCGTCACCCATATAGAAAGAGTGAGTACCTGTCTGGACGAAATTCAATTTTGTATAAAAGGCAACTGCGTTTCCGTTTTGTTCCCAAACCCCCAGCCAGAGCTTCCTCTTATTCTTTTCGGCCGCGATTTCCACCGCTTTCTCAATCAGCTGTTTCCCTAGCCCCAGCCTATGAAAGGGCCTTCTAATATAGATCCGTTCCACTTCAAGCGAGTCCTTGTCCATATGTTCAGTTTGGGCATCATCGGCGTTAACCTTCAGGTACCCGGCAATTTCTTCATTATAATAGATGAAATAAAATTCAGAATGGCGGTTGGCGCATTCTTTTTTTAATTGCTTTGTACGAAATGCTCTTTTCAAATAAGCTTCCATAGCTTCTGGTGAATTTTGATTTTTGAAGGTGTCCGTAAACGTTTCGATACTGATTTTTTGCAAGGTCTCCAGATCATCGGAAGAGCATCTCTTTATCAAAATTGTCATCTATAATTCTCCTTTTATATAATCAATAGTCCCGTTTGTTTCCCTTTTTTACATATTCCCAGTCTTTTTCCACATTGGACCTGACTCTTTGCAGGAGTTTTACCAGGGTTTCTGCCTCACTTCCGGAGAAGCCGGACAGCGCTACGCTATTAGAATAATCGTTCTCCCTTTTGAGCAGAGGGTAGACGGCCTGCCCTTTGTCTGTAGGAATCAGCCTCTTGATTTTTTTGTTATGCCGATCTTCATTTTTTTCAATAAAACCGTTAATCTCAAGCTTCTGTATAGCACGGGCAGCCGTTGTCCGGTCCACCTTAATCATTTCAGCCAGCTTCTCCTGGATCATCCCCGGATGCTCACAGATCCGCATCAGATACAAATATTGCCCCCTGGTAAGGTCGTATTGCTTAAATTCGATATTGCTGATAGAGTCCAGTGACCGGGCAATCATTCCAACCTCGCGTAGAATCTCCTTCATAATCACAGCCCCATTGAGCATGTATTTTCCAAGCCTATAGTTTTAAAATAATACATGATTTTTGTTGCAATTACAACAAAATAAATCTACAACACCAAGCAATCAAACTACATGCGTACCTACCCCCTCAAGATCAATGTATTGCCGCACTCAGAACGGCCCTTCTATACACAAAAGTGATAGTCTGTGGGGAGGCCAAGGAGTGAAGTTATTTATGTCATTTCATCATATGAAAAATTCATAATAATGACCCCAAATATTAATAAAAGACTTATTGCGTCCACAATAACCTTTATTTTGCAGAGGTAATAAGCAACGGGTGTCAGGCGCCGAAAGTTAAAGTCGCACTCTATTAATATAATTTCATTACATGAAAAATTCACAATAGAGTACATAGAAACACCAGTCGTATCTACTAATACCATCTAACCGTCTCACCATATGCGTACCTATCTTCTTCAAAATGGAAAAAGTAAACCTAAACTCCTCGCCGGAAAAATGAAACTATAAAATATAACTTGTTGTGAAAACTGGGAAATAGAGTTTATACTAGAGTTGTAGCTGGAAATGCTACCCACATCATTTGACTGCCGGAATTAAGTGACAAGGGGCTATGGCTGTTCTTCTCTAAGGATTCTAACAAAAAAACACCCCGGGAGGTGTCTTATGGCGTTTATGATTGCTCAGCGGGCGTTTATAAAGGTATATCTGATTACGATGGTGGAGCAACACAAGGGGTATGGTTATCAGATGCTGGAGGATCTGCGCAGAGATTTCAAAGCTCATGGCTATTCGCCTCCCCAAAGTGAAATTTACCGCGCCCTGCATGAGTTGGTGCAGCAAGGGATACTTTACCGTACCAAGCAGCTTAAGGGGAGCGATCCGAAGGTCGATTTTCAGGAGATTGTCCTGTATCACTTCACTTCGGACGGGGAGGAGAAGGCCAAACTATATAAGAAGCAGGTGAAGGCCGATCTGGACCGTTGTCTTGGTATTCTTAATAAGGCAGTAGCAGACAACTTCTGATGGGAGATCCACGAGCTGGCGGGCTCATGCATATCGATCTGGCCACGTTCCGGCGGACTCATCTATATCAGTCTATCCAGAAGCCTCACAAGTCGTGAACAGCCGGCTCAGGAATCCTCATCTTCAGAATCCTGGCCCGGCGGGGTTACCGGCGAGCTTGCGCTGCCATAATCCTCGACGGCTTCCCAGGCACCGGCGTCATCGAATCTTCCGCTATTCTGCTGACGTCCTTCGCCTGCACCGGCTGGCGGCGGGGTCATGACCTCTTCTTCCACAGGACGTGCGTCAATGTCATTGCTGGTTGGGGCATGTTCCACGGTATAGCGGGTGTAGGGGATGGCCTCAAGCCGCTCATAAGGAATCTCTTGCTTGCTGGCTTCGCAGATGCCGTACGTTCCGTTATCCATCCGCGCAAGAGCAGCTTCGATCTCCGTTAATTCTTCGGATAGCGAGGTGTTGATGGACAGGTCGCGGCTGCGTTCAAACGTCTCTGTTCCTGTATCGGCGGGATGGTTATCGACCGAAGAGAGCTCGCCCGTTGAGAGGATAAGGGAATCGCCAAGCAGGCTGTCTTCTGCTCCATTGCCGGAGAAATGCTGTTCCAGTTCTGCCTTGCGTTCTTCAAGCGAGGCTCTAAGCTTAGTCAATTGGTCTTTGGTTAAGTGGCTCATCTGTCATCTTCCTTTCAGCTTGATTAGTAGTTATACTGTCGTAATCTTTCCTTACCCTAATGTGTTATAGGGCAATCAGCAGGCATCCCTATGCTGAATTGTAACTTTAGTGATATTTTCATGCTGCTTTCACCCTGTTATAATAATACCTGCCGGATGAATGCAACATACACTTGGAGGTTATGAAATGGACGAACATATGAAACGGCGGCTGGATAAGCAGAGAAAGCTGTTCAGCCAGCTTGGTATTACACTTGATGCACTTACCATTCATGAAAAGGAATTCAGTATGAAGCTTCGCGGCTATGATGCCGAAGAGGTGGATACGTTCCTGGACAGCGTCATTAAGGATTATGAACGGTTCTATGCTACCATAGCGGATCTGATGGATAAATGGCAGGAGCAGCAGATTGAGATGAAAGAGCTGAAGGCAGAGGTGAAGACCGCAGCCACTCCGGCCCCTGTGCCGATTATTAAGGGCATTGATCCGCAGGATCTCGAAGATATTATCATCAAGCTCGAAGCCAATGTGCGTCAGCTCAAGGACAGATTGCCCATTCCCCGCACGGAGGGGTATTTGTAAGCCCTGTGCAGCCACAGCGTGAGAGACAACAATATGCAGCATAAGTATAACTCTGGACGGGGGTAGGACCATTGCCGGAGAAGCATGCTTGGAGCTTGAAGATCCGCGGCAAAATCGCACTTGGATATGTCATCATATTATTAATGCTGGGGCTATTTCTGATTATAGTCTCTGGCCGGATTAACAGCCTGGAGAAAGAAACCGTGTTCTTGAGCGATCATGATATAGAAGTTCATGAACTTACATATCAAATTGAGAAAAATGTACTCGATATGGAGACTGGACAGCGGGGGTATGTCCTTACCGATGATGAGTCCTATCTGGCACCGTATAATGACGGGCTGGTGCAGTGGAGGATTAATGCAGCGAAGCTGAATAATCTTATCGCCGACAACCCGAATCAGGTGCGGAATCTGGACACGATTACGGATAATATTGAGAAGTGGGTCGATATCGCCGGACAGCATGTGGTTGAGCTGAAGAAGAATGGCCATACGGAGGCGGTCAACGCTTTTTTTCGCAACGATACGGGAAAAAGTCTGGTCGACACGATCCGTTCCCAGTCCGATTACTTCCGTGACATCGAACGTACGCTCACGAACGACCGGATCAGCAACCTGAAGGACAGCAATCATAAGCTGCTGATTACCATGTACATATTGTGGGGATTGGTGGTCGTACTTGCGCTGCTCATCACTTATCTGCTCTCGGCCAGCATTGTGAATCCGTTGCACAGCGTCATACAGGCCATCAACAGTATTGCCTCCGGCGGTAACCGCTCGGAGCGCATTAAGGTGAAGACGCTGGATGAAATCTATGACCTGGGCGAAGCGACGAACGGGCTGCTGGATAACGTGCAGCGGGAGCAGTGGACGAGCGAACAGCTCACCTCAATGTCGATTGCCCTGCAAGAGACCATTGATATGCCTTCGCTGTGCAGAATTTTTGTCAGCCGGTTGTCGGTTATGCTGGAAATGCAGTATGCCACTATATACGTCGTGAATAACGAGGAACTGTTCGAGCGCATCTATTCCTATGCAGGCGCAGAGAATAAGGAAGAACGCATCGGGCCCGAGGTTATTCAGCCGGGAGTAGGCCTGGCAGGTCAATGTGCGCTGGATCAGCGGATGAATGTGATTGAGCAACTGCCTGACGACTATATCTCCATCAGCTCCGCTCTGGGCAGAACGCCGCCGAGGTTCGCTGTGATTGCTCCGATTATTTTTGAGAACAAGACTGTTGCTGTACTGGAGATTGCTGCGCTGACCCGTTGGGCGCCTTACCATTTCGAGCTGCTGAAGGAATTGCTGGACATGATGGGGGTTACCGTGAATTCGGTGAAGACCCGCATGGAGATCCAGAGGCTTCTGCATGAATCACAAGTGATGAACGAAGAGCTTCAGGTTCAATCCGAAGAGCTGCAGACCCAGTCCGAGGAGATGCAGATGCAGACGGAGGAGCTTCAGAGTCAGACCAGCGAGCTGCTAACCGTGAACAAGGAGCTTGAGAATCAGAAATATGTAGCCGAGAATGCAGCGATCGAGCTGGAGCGGTACAATGAACAGCTGGAACAGAGCTCGCGCTACAAGTCTGAATTCCTGGCCAATATGTCGCATGAGCTGCGGACACCGCTGAACAGTATGCTGATTCTCTCACAGCTGCTGACGGAGAACCGCAATCATACGTTAACCGAGGAAGAACTGGGCTATGCCTCTGTCATTTACAATTCCGGCAGTGATCTGCTTAGTATGATTAACGATATTCTGGATCTTTCCAAGGTGGAAGCGGGCAAAATGCTGGTGGAAATGGATGCCGTCAATCTCACCGAGCTGCCCTCGCTGCTGCAGGGTTATTTCGGCAAGCTTGCAGAAGCGCAGAATGTGGAGTTTAACGTGACCCTGAACCCCGAGGTTCCGGATCTGTTCTTCACCGATGAGATGCGCCTGCACCAGATTCTGCGGAATCTGCTGTCCAATGCCTTCAAATTCACGGAGCAGGGCTCTGTTACCATGGAGATTACCAAGCTGGCGGCATATTCAGATCAGAGTTACATAGCAGAGGGGCCGGTACTGGCCTTTGCTGTCCAGGATACCGGAATCGGCATCTCTGAAGAGAACCGTGAGCTGATCTTCGAGGCCTTCCGCCAGGTGGACGGAACGACTGCCCGCAAATTCGGGGGAACCGGTCTGGGCTTGTCCATCTCCCAGCAATTGGCTCAGCTATTGGGCGGGCATATCAGCCTGGAGAGCGAAGAGGGCAAGGGCAGTACATTCACCTTGTATCTCCCTTGCCGTGAACTGGACAGTGAAGAAGAACCGTTCCATCCGGCGGAGCTGGCTCAGACTGCAGCCGGGTCGGAGCACTCCAGAACCGTTCATGATACAGGGCAGGCGGGTAATAGCGGGGACTCCCTTTTCGAGAAAGAATACGCCATGCTGCAAGGCAGAACTGTCCTGATTGTGGATGATGATATGCGCAATATTTATGCCTTGCAGAAGGGTCTGGAGCCTTACGGAATGATCATTATTACCGCTCAGACAGGGTATGAATGTCTTCAAGTGGTTAGAGAGCAGCCGGAGGTGGATATCGTACTCCTGGATATTATGATGCCGGTTCTGGATGGATATGACACGCTGTCTATTGTCCGTGAGGAGATGCATCTCACCGACCTCCCGATCATTGCGGTCTCTGCCAAGACGATGAAGGAAGACCGTGAGCGTTGCCTGGCCGCCGGAGCCACTGATTTCATCAGCAAGCCGGTATTGATACAGGACGTCATTACACGAATGTGCCGGTACATTTGACTTTTCCAAAAACCCATTGACGGGAATACAAGGTATGCTTTATGATGGGTTCATAAATGATCATTTATATGCAGTGGCGTGTTACCTTAACAGGGCATGAGCCAAGATTCGTACTCAATACTTTGAGTCCAGTCTTGGCTCTTTTTTGTGCAAAAAATCAGGATATGGGCGGAAAGGAGGGGGAACTTGGCGAGGGACACTGAACAATTTCAGGTGCTGCGGGTGATTGGGAATAATGTCGTAATGGTAGAGGGCGGCAAGAAGAGCAAGGAATATGTAATTATCGGCAAGGGCATCGGGTTTGCGCTTAAGGATACGGGTGTTATTGATTCGGATGATCCCCGGATTGAAAAGCTGTTTCGGCTGGAGGACCGGGAGGAATGGAGTCAGTATCAGATTCTGCTGGAGGACATTGATCCCAAGGTCATGAGGATTACGGATGAGATTATCTCTGATATCGCCCGTGAGTTTCCCGGCAAGTTAAACGACAAGATCTATTTGGCGCTCCCCAGCCATATCCAATTCACCATTTTCCGCTTGCGCAGCGGGATGGACATTGTGAATCCATTCCTGGAGGAGACCCGGATGACGTTCCCCAAGGAATTTGAGATCGCTTCCAAGGCGGCGGGGAAGATCAGCGAAGGCTTTGAAGTGCAGATTCCTGAGGACGAGGTCGGTTTCCTTACTTACCACGTCTATTCTGCGGTCAGCAATGTGCCGGTGGGCCAGCTTGTGAAGGCCTCCAACATTGTCAGTGAGCTGATGGAGATGATCCGCAGTGAACGCAAGATCCGCTTTGAGCAGGGCAGTATGAATCATGTCCGGCTGATGGTTCACTTGAGATTCTCGATTGAACGGATTCTGCAGGGTTCGCTCATCGACAATCCTTTTGTGAAGCATATCAAGAAGGAATACAAGGATGAATACAAGCTCGCTCAGAGAATGGGCAAAGTCATGCAGGGCAAGCTCAGTGTAGACGTACCCGAAGAAGAAATCTGCTTCCTGGCTATGCATCTGCACCGGCTGTTCCAGACCATAGAGAAGAATAAATAGCAGCAGCAAGGAGTGACTTTTATGTTTTCGAGATGGAAAGCTAAAAAAGAAGAGAAACCTACTGAGGCGGTAACCCGCCTGGAGATATACGCTCCGGTCAGCGGACAGTCCGTACCGTTAACGGAAGTGCCGGATGAGACCTTTGCCGGTGGGCATATGGGCCAAGGCATCGCCATAGAACCTATAGAGGGACGTTTAACGGCCCCTTTTGACGGAAAAATTGCGCATGTGGTCAAAACCAATCACGCTCTAATCCTGGAGCATGCCTCTGGTCTGCAACTGCTGATGCACATCGGAATTGATACGGTCAGCTTGCGGGGCGAAGGCTTCATCAGCCATATTGTCACCGGAGATGAAGTGCAGGCAGGGCAGACGCTGATTGAATTTGATCTGGAGGCAATCCGCGCTGCGGGTTATCGTACGATCACTCCGGTAATTGTAACGGGCAACGGGGAGGACACCCCGGAAGTGGATTGCCATTACGGCCAGGTTACGGCAGGAACAAGCAGTATTCTTACAACAGCAGTAGCTTCACAGCCTTAGAACATACATGTACTTAATATGAAACCAGGGGGATGATTTCATTATGTTGGCTTTTCTACAGAAGTTAGGGAAATCTCTGATGCTTCCAGTCGCAACTTTACCGGCGGCAGCGATACTGCAAGGGTTCGGACTGATTAATTATGAGAAGGACTTCCATTTGGGCAGTACCGTAGGGGGATTTCTCAACCAGTATGTGGCTCCTTTCTTGAATGCAGGTGCGGGTGCAATCTTCGGTAATCTGGCGCTGATTTTTGCAATTGGGGTAGCGATCGGGTTCGCAGGGGATGCGGTTGCCGCGCTGTCCGCCCTCATTGCTTATCAGGTGCTGGACAGTATTCTTAAGGTGCTTCCAGCCCAAATGCCGTTCATCGCCGATGATGTGAAGCTGAATATGGGCGTGCTGGGCGGGATTTTTGCCGGAGCCTGGGCTGCTTACCTGTACAAGAAATATCATAATATCAAAATGCCAGACTGGCTTGGCTTCTTCGCAGGTAAGCGGTTCGTACCTATCATTACGGCCATAACCACCATGATTCTCGCAGTGCTGTTTGGGATGATCTGGAGCCCGATTCAGGATGTGATCAGTGACTTCGGCACTTGGGTTGTCGGTCTTGGCGGTGCAGGGGCATTTGTATTCGGGACAGCTAACCGTCTGCTGCTTCCGTTCGGCCTGCATCATGTAATCAACGCTATCGCCTGGTTCCAGTTGGGTGATTTCACGAACGCTGCAGGGGATATTGTTCACGGAGATCTGACGCGCTTCTTCGCCGGAGATAAGACTGCGGGAATGTTCATGACAGGCTTCTTCCCGATTATGATGTTCGCTATGCCGGGTGCAGCCCTGGCTTTCATTCATACAGCCAAACCGGAGAAACGCAAAATGGTTGCGTCCATCTTCATCGGATCAGCGATTGCTTCCTTCCTGACAGGGATCACGGAGCCGCTGGAATTCTCCTTCATGTTCCTCGCACCGCTGCTGTATCTGGTTCACGCTTTGCTGACCGGTTTTGCCGGATTCCTGATGTATGTGCTGGATGTGAAGCTGGGGTTCGGATTCTCCGCCGGGCTCATTGACTACCTGCTTAACATGAAGCTCTCCACCAATGCGTGGGTGCTGATTCCGGTTGGGCTTGGCTTCTTCGTCCTCTATTATGTGCTGTTCCGGTTCATTATCGTCAAGTTCAACCTCAAAACTCCTGGACGCGAGGATGAGACGGAGGATGAGGTCATTGAACTGTCCAACGGCGGGGCGACCGTGTCTGCTTCTTCCAGAGCCGCCAAGATTCTGGAGAACATCGGCGGTCCTGCGAACATCCGTAGCATTGACGCTTGTATCACCCGCTTGCGCCTTAACGTGAATGATGACAAGGCGGTTAAGGATTCCGCGCTCAAGCAGCTTGGTGCATCGGGAGTCATGCGGCTTGGTCAGGGGGCTGTACAGATTGTATTTGGACCACAGTCCGAGCAACTCAAGGATGATATTAAGAAGCTGATGTAGCTTGAAGCTGGTTAGCACAGCAGAATAGGGAATTCCATGCAGGCATCCTTCACATGATGTCTGTTTTTTTGTGCGCAGGCTATTGCAATATCTATAATACCGAGTATAATACTTGGCATAAAGAAAAAAGGAGTCGGTCCCTTTGTCAATAGATGATTATCTGGATTTGCTGAATTATGCCAAGGCAATTAACGATGAACAGTGGCAGGCTGATCTCCTGGAGCAATTGAAGAACTATGAGGCGCTTGTCGAAGAAAAGAAACAAGTGGATAGCGTGAGAGCGCTATGGACGCGGTTCGATGATATTAACGGACTTCTGATGCAATTATTCGATAAGCTGAGAGAGCATGAGGATACACCGGATAGCGCTCTGTGGAAAGAGCGGATTTGGGAGCTGAAGATGGAGCGGATTCACGTGGCCAAGCAGCTTCAAGCGCGGTATATCAAGATTAGATAGAGAAATAATAATCGGAGATATGAAGAGGTAGATATAGAGATAATATAGTTTAATTAAAAAATGGCATGCAGTTGGTCTGCTCAGCCATGACATGCACAGTAAAGGTGAATTTCGCAGATTCACTCTCAAAGGCTGGCCGTCGTGTACTTGGATTTACTTGGACATTTCCATTCCATTACGCATCATGGTCATACACATGGATATACACTAGAAATCAGTCCTACCGCGTGCGGGAGGGCTTTTTCTGTGCGTCAAGAAATCATTTTTTGACTAGTTCTGTTTAAACGCGGGACTGACGGGTTATAAAACTAAAAATCCATTTGTTTTGGGAAAGGATGGGTATAGGTGAGAAAAAGGCAAATGTCCGGGCCTGTAATCCGGCGGATATGGATGGCTGTCATCTGGCTAGGGGTAGCCGTAGCGCTGAGTGTATCAGCGGGCCAAGCGGAAGCTTCACCGGCAGCGGGCAAAACGATCCAGGTCAATCTGGATGATAAACCGTTATCTTTTGATAAAGCTCCCTTGCTGGATAAAGGGACAACAATGGTTCCATTCCGTCCGTTGTTCGAAGCGATGGGCCTCAAGGTAGGCTGGAATCCCGCACAGCAGACAGTAACCGGTACGAAGGAAGGCCTAACCATCGTCATGAAGATAGGCAGCAAGACGGCTACTGTCAATGGCACCAATGTTCAACTTCTGCAAGCGCCAACAATTATAGACAGCTACACCATGGTCCCGCTCCGCTTCGTCGGGGAGTCCACTCAAGCGCTGGTGGCCTGGAACCCGTATAAGCCGCAAATTCTCGTCTATACCGATCCTTACTTAGCGGCGAACGGCCTGACCAAAGCAACAGCGAAGGCGGCGGTTGACAAGCAAATTGCCGAATTCAAAAAAGTATATGACGAGCAGATCGCCAGCCAGCCGCAACAGCCCAAGCCGCCAGCTCCAGGGACTGTGCCGAATGCTCCTGCCGGAGATGGTTCGTATAAGCCAGCCGCTTCAGACCAAGTGAACCTGAGCAACCTGCAGGGAATGTATTACGGCTTCAGCCCGGACTACGACGGGTATGAATGCGGCGGGATGTGCTGGAATATCATCACTTTCCTGCCGGGTAATAAAGTAGTTGTTGATGCTCCGAAGCAAGGCGGACCGGAGACGATCAACTGCTCGCGTGACGGCTGCCAGACCTATACGGTACAGAACGGGAAGATCAAGTTAAGTAATGGAAAGACTTATGACCTTGCAGTCAAATCCGGCAAGCTGCATATTGATGATGTTGAGCTCAGACGGGTTAAGACGGTCAAGAACGGACTGACACTAGGCGGCACTTATGTCCACCGCGGCTTCCAGGGGCTGGCTGGGATATCTGCCGGATCAACTTCTTGGACACGGACGCTGGTGCTGAACAGCAATGGAACCTTCACCAGCGACAATCTGATGGTGGGTACCGTCCAGGGCGGAGCACCCACAACAGGCGGGGCCGGCGGTTCAGACACCGGTTCATATAAGATAAGCGGGAATACCATTGTATTCGCTTTTGGTAACGGTAAGGTATCCAGTTCCCTATTCTTCCAGCATGATGACGGCAGCATCCAGGTTGGGGACGAGAATTACAGCAAGCAATAGTCACGAATGGAATGGCAAAACATAGTAAGACGGAAACGGTCCACGGGATACACCCAGAGGACCGTTTTTTTGGCACGGATAGTGTATAGGCTCTTCTGTGCTTTGCTCCTTCGTCCGCTTGCTCCTTATCGTCCGACGTTGATCACCTTGCGGGTCCAGGACGGTTCGCTGCCTGCCGCACGCAGCAGGCAATCGGCACAGGCAGCATAAGGCAGCGCCTGGAGCGGATGGATGCGGGCCGATGGGCCTGCCGTATAATTAGAAGAACTCTCTGCGTATTTAAGCACGGATGCCCGTACGATTACCCAGTCTAATCCGCTGCGCATTACTGCTTGTTCAGCGGCTGCCTTATCCTCAATCGCTTTGCGGAAAATGCGGCGCATCAAGCGGACAGCCCAGCGGTTGACGAGTGACAACTCCCTCCCGTCACTCAGATTAATCCCGCTCTGCATCACCAGCCGCTGAACTCCATGATGCCGACAGGCTGCAAGGATATTTGGAATTCCTTCTGACATGACGGTACCCGGCGAGAAGTTCGCTGCCATGACATTTTTGCCTGCCTTAAGATTTACAAGGCCCTTCTTGCCGGCAGCATCCGGGGAGAAGTTGCTTGGAGGACCAATACAGCTGATGACCGCTTCGCTTCCGGCGAGGGCCAGGATCATGCTGGATCTGTCGAATACATCCCCTTGCCGGATAGTGAGCCCCGCTGCAGGGGAGAGCGCCTCCGGTCTGCGTACCACAGCTATCACCTCATGTCCCGTTGCAAGTGCCAGCTCCATTACTTTTCTTCCGGTTCCTCCAGTGGCTCCGATAATTGCAATTTTCATTATAATATTCTCCTTTAAATGCACAGTCGTGAATTAATATGCATGTATGTATAATAATAAGCAGAACAAGAATCGATACAAGTCTTAAAAAGCCTGATTCTGTGCATTAATTCACGACTTCAACGGAATTGTGCAGTAATCTGCAGGAAAGCTGGTGAGGATAGAGTGTTAAAGATCGACCGGAGAATACGCAAGTCCCAGGAAGCCCTAAAAAAGGCTGTTATTGAGCTGATGCTGGAAAAGGATTTTGATCAAATTACAATACAGGACATTGCTGATAGAGCGGATGTCAGCCGTAGAACCCTTTATCTTCACTACACAGATAAATTTGATCTTCTGGACAAGCTCATAGAAGAGCATATCAGCAATATACGCGAAATCTGCGAAAGTTCAGACGATGCCGCCGGATATACCGAAATGGGATTGGTGTGGTTTGAATATTTTGAGAAGCATTCGATGTTCTTCTCTGTTTTGCTGGGGAGTAAAGGCAGCGTGTTTTTCCGCAAGCGGTTTCTTGAATTCTTCCTCGGCGAGCTGGAGAAGGATAACAGCCTGTCTGGAGGGAGCGATAAGGATTCAGCCAACATCAGAAACGTGGACATCCAGTTTCTGGGATCGGCGATCGTTGGGGTAGTGGAATGGTGGTTCAAGAATGGACAGCCGCTCCCTCCAGACGTAATGGCGCAGCGGATCGGGAACTTGCTGGAGAGAAATCTTGAGGCAAGGTGATACAAATCCGCCTTAGCCTTCGTCTTACTTATAGCTGCAGCGGATAAGGAGGATTTACCTAATGAATATTCCGGAATCAGACCCATACAAATTAATCTTTTATGAGCATTACCCGAGTGTGCGGCGCAAGCTGGCGGCACTTGTGAGGGACGAGAGTGCTGCCGATGATCTGGCGCAGGAGGTTTTTATCAGACTCTACAGAAATCCGCCGGATGATCCCGCGGCTCTGGGGGCGTGGCTGCATAGAGTGCTAACACGGATCGGATATGATTATCTGAACCAGCGGGTGAGAGAGCGGCGTCTGATCAACAAACAGGAGCTGTTATATGATGCGGGGGCTTCTGCTCCTACAGGGGAAGAAGTAGTCCTCAGCAAGCTGGATCAGGAAGATGTGCGGAGCTGGCTGGAGGATCTTCCCGAACGGGACCGGCAGGCCCTGCTGCTTAAGTATTCGGGCTACAGCTATGCAGAGATCGCCGGGGAGCTGGGAGTGAAGCCGCCAGTAGTCGGAACCCTGTTAAGCCGGGCGACAGCCAAACTGAAACACCATGCGGTGAAATCCATTCCGCAAGAATAATGAGATCCGGGAGGAAAGAAACCATGAATAGAGCAAACGGGCAGATACAGCCCCAGAACACAGATGAAGCCTGGGCTAAATTACAGGAGAAGCTGGAAGACGAGCCGGTCAATCCGGTGTGGGCTACATGGGGCAAGCAAGAGACTCCTATAGAGGAACAGACTGTCGAGGCTGATAGATCAGATAGAACAGAACCGGAAGCAGATGTTGTGCTTCAGGCAGCTAAGGCGGATAACCTTGCAGCAGCGGAGCCAGTGCATAATACAGGGCGGAAGTCACGCCGGCCTATGATGAGCCGCAGCCGCAAGTGGGCCGCTGCGGCAGCAGGCGTAGCGATTTTCGCAGCAATTCTGGCTACTCCGGTAGGGAATACAGCCATGGCAGCCTTGCTGAACCAGTTCAAGATGCAGGAGGCTACTGTTGTTGAAGAAGGCGATCTGCGGGATATGTTCTATCAGATAATTCAGAATGGCAATGGCAATATTGAGCAATCCCTTGAGGCCTTCGGTGACGTCTCCATCGCCAATGGTGAGATGAAGGAGAATGTTCCGCTCAAGGACATCCAAGGCTTGCTGGGCTACGAGCCGCTGAAGGGGTCCGTTATGGATTCAGTCAAGTTTGTTCAGGTCAGCGGGTCCCATGATATCACACTGAACCTGAAGGTGGATGAAGTGAACAAGGCACTGAAACGCCTGGGCTCGGACAATCTGCTGCCTGCATCTGTAGATGGCAAGCCGATTACGCTTCATATCCCCGAGCAGGTGAACTACGATCTGGGCAGCGATCAGCACTGGGGAGCCTTGTCACAGATGAACACACCTGTCGTTACCGTAGATCCTTCTGTGGATCTGGACGAAGCGATTGATGCCGTTGTGAACTTCCCGCTGATTCCCGACAATCTGCGAAGCAGTCTGCAGAAGAGCCGGATTTTGTCCGGCGATCTGCCGATGCCGCTGATTAAGGGCAATCATGATGAACAGATTACGGTGGCTGGTACGCCGGTCATTCTTACTGAAATGAAGTTCAGTAACGGCAACAGCTATACGGCTGTCTGGGTGCAGAAGGGGCAGCTTCTGCAGCTTAGCGGCGGAGATATCTATCCTGAGCGCGAGCAGTTCATTCAGAAGGTACAGGAGTTGATCACACAATGAGCAGTATCCCTGCGATTGATGCGAACGCCTTGACCAAAGCTTATCCGAACGGGCGCGGTTGCCGGGATGTTACCTTGACTGTGGGGAAAGGGGAAGCCTTCGGCTTCCTCGGCCCCAATGGTGCCGGCAAGAGTACTTTTGTCAAAATGCTGGTTGGACTCATCTCACCCACAGGCGGCCATGCTTCCATACTGGGCCATCCGCTGGGCTCTATGGAAGCCAAAATGAAAATTGGCTATCTGCCGGAGCTGTACCGCTACCAGGATTGGCTGACCGGTGAAGAGGTGGTCAGGCTTCATGCCAAGCTGTGCCGGATTCCGAAATCCGTCATGGATCAGAGAATCCCTCAGCTCCTGCAGGAGGTAGGTATCGGGCTGCGCGGAAGGGACCGGGTTAAGCATTATTCCAAGGGAATGCAGCAGCGGCTGGGTCTTGCGTGTGCGCTGGTGAATGACCCGGAGATTCTGTTCCTGGATGAACCCTCTTCAGCCCTTGATCCCATCGGGAGAATGGAAGTGCGGAAGATTCTGCAGCGGCTGAAGGACCGGGGAATTACTATTTTTCTCAACTCTCATTTACTTGAGGATGTTGAAGTGCTGTGCGACCGGATGGCTCTGCTGAGTAACGGAGCGGTCCTGCGGCACGGCAAAGTAGCGGAGATGCTGAACAAACGGACAAGCTGGCATTTCAAAGTGGGCGGATACACGCCTTTTTTGCTGTCCTGGCTTAATGAGCATACAGGGCTATCCATCCGGGAATCCGTGCCTGCGGCGGGTAAATCGGGCTATGATCCGGCACAGGAGGAGTCAGATTCAAGCGTCGTGTGGCTGGAGGCGGAGCTGGATCATGAGGAGCAGGCAGGCTGGCTGAACGGGCTGATGGTGGAGCAAGGGATGACGCTGTACCAGGTAAGCCGCCAGACTGAACGGCTGGAGGACTGGTTCATGGATGCGGTAGCCGGGCTCAGTCATAGGGGGGAGAAGGAATGAGAACCATATTAGCAATGACCTGGAAAGAAATGCTGCGCAAAAAAGTGATGCTGCTAACCCTCCTGCTTACCCTGGTGTTCCTGATTGCCTTCTGGTTTGTGGCCGATACCGTAGGAACGAACGATCAAGGGGCCGGAACGCTGGGAAATGGCAGCGGGTTGTTCATGCAGTACATGAACGGCGCTTTTATTCTGAGTCTGGGCTTCTTCTTCGGCGCGTTCGTTATTGCCTTTCTGGCGATCTTCAGCTCTTTCTCGGTGATTGCTGGTGAAGCGGAGCAGGGGGTCATGCAGGCTCTGTTACCCCGGCCGCTGCCGCGCTGGAAATGGTATCTTGGCCGCTGGCTGGGCTTTGTCACGCTGGGAACGATCTATGCCCTCATTCTGTTCACTGCAATTCTGCTGATTACAAGTGCCCACGCGAATGTTCCCAGAGATGCAGTCGTGCTTGCGAAGTCATTCCTGCTGTTCGCCTCTGTAGTTCCCTTGTTAATCTCCGTATCCATGCTGGGTTCAGGACTATTCTCGGCGCTTGGCAACGGTGTGTTCATGACAATGCTCTACGGGGCGGGATTTCTCGGAGGGATGGTAGATAAGCTTAGCGGTTCGCTGAGACTGGAGGAGGACGGACTCAAGGTGCTGAATAATCTGACCGGAATGATCTCGATGATTATGCCCGCAGATACCTTGCAGCGCCGGATGACTGTCGAGCTGTTCAGCTTACAGGATATGAATGGTATGTTATCGATGGATAACGGGGCACTTAGTCTGATGAATTTCAATTCATTTCCGTCTAATACCTTTGTCGTATACGCTGCGATCTACACTGTGGTTATCTTTGGGCTGGGGCTTCTGCGCTTTCAGCGTAAGGATCTGTAGGAATCGACCATGCTTATTATAAAATCAAACAAAGCAGCGCCCCGAAGGTTCCTGTTCAGGAGCTTCAAGGGCGCTGCTTCGCGTGCCGTGCGGAAATCATTTGGTCACGCCGATCTCGATCCAATCCGTAGACCAGTTACCGATTTCTCCAAGAATGGGAGCCAGGGCCGTACCTTTATCGGTTAACGAATATTCAATTCGTACGGGCATCTCAGGATATACAGTGCGCTGTATGATCCCCTCAGTCTCCATTTCCTTTAATCGGTCTGACAAGACCTTGCCGCTAAGGTTGGACAAGCAATGCTCAATTTCACCGAACCGCCGCGGACCATCCATCAGGACGAACACGATCAGGGCGACCCAACGCTTACTCAGCACATCCACAGCTTTCTCAAACCGGGGGCACATCTCAAAATCATTCATAAGGATCACCTCAGCATTCATTATATCATAAACTTACAATAAGTAATTATAAATATTTAAATATATATTATAACTTGACGAAGTTATATTACAATGATAAACTAACTTACAAATAGTTACTATGTAGAAAATAAAATATCAAAATTTAAAGCGAAGTGGATTCTTTTCACAGCAAGTTTGCATAATGGAATCGAAGAAGCTTATGCTATCAAACTTTTAGGACGGTGCTCTTATGATCAACCCAGATATCCTATCTATACTACAGAACAAAATCAGCCGGATTCCTATGGAAAACTCCACGAATATATTGGTCGGACCTATTACCCTGCCTGTCAATCTGGACGGGGAGACGATCACCTTCAAATGGTACAGCTGGCTGAATGTGACGGACGAAGAGCTTCAGCGCGCTGAAGGCAAGGAGGCTACCGAGCTGCTCATCAGCCGGTTGTCATCGATGAAGCTTGCGGATGGACAGCAGTCCAGTGTCCTGGTCTACGGAGATTTCGAGCATTCGGAGGAAGCGCTGATCCGGATGCACAGCATTTGCCATACCGGGGATATCTTCGGCAGCAAGCGCTGCGATTGCGGCTTCCAGCTGCACCAGTCGATGAAGATGATTGCCCAGCATGGCGCCGGGGCCCTCTTTTATCTGGCGAATCATGAAGGAAGAGGCATTGGCTTGTTCAGCAAAGCAATGGCATATCTTCTTCAGGAAGAAGGGTATGATACGGTAGAGGCCAATCTGGAGCTTGGGTTCGCCGATGATTCCAGAGATTACACAGATGCGATCAGCGTGCTTCAGCATTTGCGCAGCCATCCTGTGACTCTGATCACCAACAATCCGAAGAAGCTGGAAGCACTACGGGCTGCCGGAATGAATACAGTGAAGCGGGTGCCGCTATGGGGCGACGTATCGGCCTTCAATGAGAAGTACCTGCGGACCAAGGTGGCCCGTTCCGGACATCTGGAGGCTGTGCCGGGTGCAGAGTTTTTTGAGGGAAGAGTGGCTAAATAAGCAGGCTGGACGGATATGCATCCGTTCCATTATAATGGGGTACTGAACCCAATACTTAGCTTAGTGAGGTAACCTATGAATGCTATACAAGTGCAGGACTTGCGCAAGACCTTCAAAGTCCAAAAAAACCGCGAGGGCCTCAAAGGGGCCTTCGCTGATTTGTTTAAGCGGCAATATTCCGAAGTAACAGCAGTGAAGGACATCTCGTTCAGCATTCCCGAAGGTGAAATCTGCGGATATATTGGGGAGAACGGGGCAGGGAAGTCTACTACGATCAAAATGCTTACCGGAATTCTTGTCCCTACCGCCGGCAGTCTGACTGTCGGCGGTTTCGTGCCGTACGAGGAGCGCGAGAAGTTCGTGCAGAACATTGGCGTTGTCTTCGGTCAGCGGAGCCAGCTCTGGTGGGATATCGGTGTGATTGAGTCGTTCCAGCTACTGCGCAAGGTATACCGCGTGTCCGAGCAGGACTTCAAAAAACGGCTGGATGAGCTGGTGGAACGCCTGGAGCTTCAGGATCTGCTGAACCGTCCGGTCCGGAAGCTGAGTCTGGGGCAGCGGATGCGCTGCGAGCTGGTGGCGGCACTGCTGCACAATCCGTCCATTCTGTTCCTGGATGAGCCGACGATTGGGCTGGATATTGTCGTGAAGTCGGAGATCCGCGAATTCCTGAAGGATATGAACCGGGAGCATGGCACAACCATCCTGCTGACGACTCATGATCTGCAGGATATCGAAGCGCTCTGTTCCCGGGTCATCATGCTGGATGACGGGCGGATTATCTATGACGGAGGTCTGGATGACCTGAAGCAGCGCTGGGGAACCGGGCGTGAGGTGCAGTTCCAGTTCGGAACAGCCACGAAGCTGCAGCAGCTGATCGGCTGGACGGAAGGCATGCCGGTGACCTGGACCGCAGAGAATGAGCTGGCGGCCAAGGTCTGGATTCCACTGGAGCTGAATGTATCGGATGTGCTGGGCCGGGTCGTCGGACAGGCCGATATTACAGACATCAAAATCATCGAAACAAATACGGATGACATCGTCCGCAGTATTTATCAGTCAGGCTCGGCAGAGAAGCCGGAGGAGCGGATCGCCGCTCTCAGCGATGAGAAAGAGGTTATCCATGTCTGAGAAGCTGGCAACGGCAGTTCCCTCCTCCGGAGGTTCTCGGGGCGGTTCCGGGGAGAATGGGCGGAGGCTGCTGCTTGGCGCTTATTTTGATTTTATCCGTATCCGGTTCCTGACGATGCTTGCTTACCGGGTGAATTACTATTCGGGGATTCTGATCTACACGCTCAATATCGGGGTGAACTATTTCACCTGGAGAGCGATCTATGGCGATGGTGAATCGCTCGGCGGCTTTACCGGGGCGCAGATGACCACGTATGTGGCGGTGTCCTGGATGGCGCGTGCCTTCTACTTCAATAATCTGGACCGGGAGATCTCCACGGATATCCGTGACGGAAGCATCGCGATCCAGTTCATCCGGCCTTATAATTATGTTCTGGTCAAAATGATGCAGGGCCTCGGCGAAGGCCTGTTCCGCTTCATGATGCTGATGATCCCGGGCATGGTGATTGCCATTCTGCTGTTTCCGGTACAGCTTCCTACGGAGCCTTCGGCTTGGGCCGGGTTCCTGGTCATGCTGTTCTTCAGCTTCCTGATCAGCTCGCAGATTAATATTATCACAGGCCTGTCTGCCTTCTTCGTGGAGAACAATGAGGGGATGATGCGCATGAAGCGTGTGGTCGTCGATCTGTTCTCGGGGCTGATTGTGCCGATTACCTTATTCCCGGACTGGTTGTCCTCCGTGCTTAAGGTACTTCCCTTCCAAGCGATTACCTATCTGCCGGGCTCAGTATTTACAGGCCGGGTGCAGGGGGTAGGCATCTGGAATGTGCTGGGTATCCAGGTCATCTGGTTCCTGATTCTGCTCATTCCGATTGTCTGGCTAAATCACGCAGCGCGTCAGCGGCTGTTCGTGCAGGGGGGTTAAGCTGAGCTATGTACTACCTGGACTTATTGATTGAATACCTGAAGAATTATATGAAAACACGGTTAACCTACCGCGCGGATTTCTGGGTGGAGGTCATCTCCGACCTGCTGTTCCAGGCGACGAACTTTATCTTCATCCTGGTCATCTTCATGCATACTGACAGCCTGGGCGGCTGGAATCAGAACGAAGTGGTGTTCGTCTACGGCTTCTTCATGGTTCCGTTCGGCGTGTTCAGCTGCTTCGTCAATATGTGGGGCTTCAGTGAGCGGTATATTGTCAAAGGCGAAATGGACCGCATCCTGACCCGTCCGGCGCATAACCTGTTCCAGATCTTCCTGGAGAATGTGGACCCGCCATCCCTGTTCGGCTCCTTCATCGGGCTGATTGTGATGGCGATCAGCGGCAGCAATCTGGGCCTGCCGTTTGAATGGTGGACCCTGCCGATGCTGATTCTTCTGACGCTCAGCGCTGTAGCCATTTATACAGGGATCTATACGACACTGACCTCGTTGTCGTTCTATTCGGATGCGCCTACAGGCATTCTGCCGCTGATGTATAACATCCAGACGTACGGACGTTATCCGGTAACGATCTACAACCGGGCGATTCAGGTGCTGCTTACCTGGATCATCCCGTTTGCTTTTGTCGGGATATATCCGGCAGCCTTGTTCCTGCACCGCGATGAGATGCGGACGATGGCGCTGCTGACCCCGCTGGTCGGCGTGGTCTTCCTCAGCATCGGCCTGATGGCCTGGAGCTTCGGCGTCAAGCGGTACAAGGGTGCCGGTTCTTAAGAGAATGGAATGAAATAGATATACAGTGAGGGTTGTCCCGCAGCTTCTGAATTGGCTGCCGGGGCAGCCCTCTTTGTCAATAAAATAACAGCAATCGCTATCCGCAGGATGTTCGCTTTCAAGTGAAACGTACTATCCAGATGCTCGGAAAATGCTACTTATCTAAATGCTGAAAGCGCATAATAAGAGAAGAGAGGTACAGCATTCTAATAGGGAAAGAAGGATGGGACAGAATGGATAAATACATAGTCGGCATTGACCTGGGCGGAACCAATATCAAGGCAGGCCTTTTTGATAAGCATTTCACAGCCCTGGAGGAGTTGTCGATACCCACAGAAGCGCAGAAGGGTCCGGCACATGTGCTGGAGCGGATCAGGCTTGCTGTTACACAGCTATGTGCAGGAAGCGGAATTTACGAGTCGCAGATTGCCTGTATGGGAATGGGAATCCCTGGTCTGCTCGACCCGGAGGAGGGCCTGTCGGTCTTCTCACCGAATTTTCCCGGCTGGGAGCAGGTCCATGTGGTCAACGAAATGAAGCCTTACTACGACTTCGAGGTCTACATAGATAATGATGTGCGGGTTAATCTCTACGGAGAATGGCACCATGGTGCCGGACAAGGGCATAAGCATCTGATACTACTCACACTCGGGACCGGTCTCGGCTCCGGGATGGTTCATGACGGCAAGGTGCTGTATGGGACAACCTTCAGCGCTGGTGAAATCGGACATATGAATATGTTCCGGCAGGGACGGCCCTGCCGCTGCGGAAGCTCTGGATGCCTGGGGCGGTATGTATCTGCGGTGGGGATGGTGAATACCTTCAAGGAGAAGCTGGAGGCTGGGAGGGTTAGCCTGATTCAGACCTGGACCGGGCAGATCCAGAAGCAGATCACGGCGCAGATGATCTCAGAGGCTTATGATGTTGGAGACCCCTTGGCCATTGAGGTTATGCATGAGACGGGGGAGCTGTTGGGATACGGGCTGGCGAATGTGATCAATCTGCTGAACCCGGAGCTGATTATTATCGGGGGCGGCATGGCCGCAGCAGGAGACCGTCTCCTGAACAGTGTCCGCGATACTGTAAATGCCCATGCGCTGAAGCTGTCCGCAAGCCGGTGCCGGATTGTTCAGGCTGAACTGGGCAGCCGTGCAGGTACGCTGGGTGCGGCTGTATATGCTTATCAGAAACAGAAGCATGTACAACTAGACCATTCTAATTGAGCAGAAATTTGAGTGCGGCTGGCCGCACCCGCCTGATGCAAAACTATTGATTTTCAATAATTCACCATATGTCCATATAAAAGCCCGGAATCGACATTAATCGTCAAATTAACCCAATGAATATAGTAACATACAGGCGATATACTGATAACAGTGCAGATAACTGGAATATATATCCTCCTCTTCTAAGGAAGCTGCTTGGATGATCCGGTTCTTCCACACTGCGAATTATAATCACGGGCAGATTGAATGAACTGTTAGCAGGTTGCTAAAGGTATTCATGCGTTCGATAAGGAGCCGTTCATGTTATGAATCTCGTAATTGGGGGCAATGGCGGTCTGGGCCATTCTATCACACAAGAATTACTGTCGCGGGGCAAGCTAGTGACGGCTACATACCACCATTCTAGTCAGGCTCTGCGCAGGCTGAAGGGGCCGCTGCTAACCCTGACGGAAGTAGATGTAAGGAATGAGAAGGTTCTGGCTGAAGCGCTGAATGGTGTGACAACCGTCTATTTCTGTCTTAATGTACCGTATCAGGATTGGTACTCTGTCATGCCAGAGGCGCTGCAGCGGGTAACCCGCCAGCTTAAGTCTGGCCAGACGCTGGTATTTCCGGGCAATATCTACGGTTACGGCAAGCTCCAATATCTTCCGGCGGATGAACGCCATCCGAAGGAGGCACGAACCCGCAAGGGGAAGCTGCGGAATCAACTGGAGGAGCTGCTGAAGACGGAGGCTGAACGGCGGGGATTCCGTTACGTGATTCCGCGATATCCGAATTACTACGGTCCCAATGTCACGAACCGCTTATTCGGACCGATCTTCAGCGGAGCCCTCCAGGCGAAGACGATTAAGTGGCCGGTGAAGCTGGACGTTCCGCATGATCTGGTCTATATCCGGGATGCGGCCAGAGCAGCTGTATTGCTGGCGGAGAGCGGTGAGCAGGGGGAGTGGCATGTGTCCGGCTCCGGAGCTATTGAGGGGCGGCAATTTCTGATGAATATCCACCATGCGGCTGGCAGTCCGGGAAAGTGCTGTGCGGTGCCGAGCTGGGCAGTCGGATTAGCCGGTGTGTTCAATAAGGAAATAAGCGAATTCCATGAGCTTCTATACGAATTCGAGTATCCGCTTCTGCTGAATGATAATAAATTCATGATGCGGTTCCCCGAATACAATCCGACATCGTATAAGAGGGCCATTAGGGAAACCATAGAATGGTTCCGTGAAGAGCTGGGTTAGCGGATGAAGCCAAGGGAAATGAGCAGCAGTGCTTTTTCATGACAAGCTTGCAGAATTGTACGCCGTCCCGGGTAGCATGATATGCTATAGGCAGTAATACACGGGAGGTAATATGATGACACGTGACATACAACATATGCCTTATGGCTATGAACCGCCAGCCAGTGAGCGCAAGGGAACGCTGATCTTCTATGATTCGTTCGAGCATATATCGGATATGGAGCTGCTTAAGGCGGCGGAGACGGCAGTGGAACGCAAGTTCACGAAGCTGGTGCTCTACCCGCTGCATGAAGAAACCGTCCGGCGGATGACGAAGGAGCCGGTGAAGGCCTGGTATAAGCGGGATGACCGCCTGCATGCGTGGAAAAAAGAGCAGGGACAGTCCTTCATCACCGTAGAGAGCCTCGAAGGTAAGCGTAAGAAGTATACCCCGCTGGATTCGGCACTGCGTCATATCAGCGACATTTACCCCGCGCCGTATTTTCTCTATCTGACTCCAGATATGGCGAATCTGTTCGCCTCCTTCTCCTCCTTCGAGGAGTGGATCGTCAAGCTGCGTCTGCTGCTCTCCGAAGCGCCGGCTGAGGTCAATCCGCGCCTCGAGAAGTTCCGTCACCGCTGGGATGTGGCAGGCAGGGAACGCTGAACGGGCTACACCTTAGTCCGTCTCATTCCGGCAGGCGCTTCCCAGGGCCTGATTCTTAATATGGATGGGGGCGCAGGCCAGCCAAGCCTTGACAGTAGTGTTCTACTGCTGCAAGGACTGGCTGGCCTGTTCTGTGAAATGGACTAGAGATACTCGAAAATCCTCGATTATGTACGGTTTGGTCTTTCTTCCTCCGCACTGCATATTCCTATAAACGGAACACATAATCCCGTATCGGGACAAAACCCCGGGCTATCAGCGCATAAAGCTTTGGCAAAATCAGGATTCCGTCGGCTTAGGAATTTGAAATAGCAGACAATCTCATGATTGCGGACAGGCAAACTGTTCAGCTGGAAAGAGATCGGAACCTTCGTGTTTACATGCCGATAAAACAAACCGTTCTTGGTAAACGGCGGCGGATACGCATTAGCCGGCAAAGTCGGAATAATGTCATGGACGTTGACAATACGAAAACTGTTTTTTACCGTTTGGTTGAAAAAGGAAGAAAATTTCGGGTCTGCGACACGCGGACTGCCGTATGAATACACGACAGGATGTTTAAATCCGGTGTTCACCGCAATATCCAAAGCAGTCAATACGGTTAAAGCCCCTCCCAGACTGTGGCCTGCAATCAACAGTCTTTTATTCTTAGAAAGTTTGTTCAATTCCTCGATCAATTCGTCTCTTGCCGATTGATAAATACATGTAAAACCGCGATGGGTTTTTCCGGCATTTCTGACAAATGGAAAGGGAACTTGATACAAGTCCTGGTCTGACTCATTGTCCTTAAATGTTCGTGTTCCTCTGAAAATTATTATGACATTATCTTTCGACTCCGCGAGAAATCCGAATACTTCTTCCTCCGGCTGTTCGACACCTGCAAGCGCTAGAATGTTGAATCGAAGGGTATAACCTTGCGGCAGAACTACCTTTTCCTTCTCAAAAAGCCGGTAAGCCTGATTGATCATGGCCGCAAGCAATATCGCGTCTTCGTTGCTGTACAAGCCTGGAATTTTCAAAACTGCAACTCCTCCTTAATATTCAAGGATTCGAACTCTAGCATCCTTGAAACGGAAAGCACATGCCGGTATCAGGACAGAACCCCGGATTTTCGTCGCATAACGCTTTGGCGAATTTGGGATTCTTTTGACTGAGCTTGTTAAAATAGCAGGCAATCGAGTCGTTGCGCGGCACATTGTTCAGTTGAAAAGAGATGGGTACCTTCGTTTTTACATGCCTATAAGTAATTCCTCTCTTTGTAAAAGGAGGCGGATACCTTCGGGCCGGGAAAGTCGGGAAAGAGTCATGAATGTTGACGATTCGCACACTGTTTTTAATCGTACTGTTAAAGCGGGAAACGAAGTTGGGGTCTCCGATGCGAGGACTGCCGTACGTATAGACGAACGGATGCTTGAACCTGGTGTTTACTGCAATATCCAAAGCGGCCAGCGTGGCCAAAGCCCCACCGTAGTTGTGGCCGGTAATATACAGCCTTTTAGCTGTCGAAAGCTTGTTTAATTCACGGATTAAGTTGTTTCGGGTTGATCGATACAAACATGTAAAGCCACGAGAGGTTTTCCCCCCGCTTCGGACGAAAGGATATGGGGTCAGAAAGATGTCATATGAGGCAAGAAGGTCTGCCGGATACGAAGCGTATCCTCTAAATGCAACAACGATTTGATCCCGCGACACGGCGATAAAGCCGAATACGAGCTCCGTAGGGTTCTCAACGTCGGCAAAAGCGCGGATCGTAAATCGAAGCTTAAAGCCTTCCGGCAAGACAAGCTTTCCCTCAAAAAAGAACGGGTAGGTCTGATAGCTCATCGCAGAGAGAAATATGGCTGTTTTGCTATCAAAAACAGGCGGTTTGTGAGCGAAAACCATCTGTATACCTCCTTTCCGCATGAGAGATTATTCTTCGTCTTCTTCCTAAGCTTGAACAATCCGTGAGGTTGACTTGGCCAGATTGTTAAGGGTTCTTGATTATTAATATGAAACCTATCTCTAAATGATGATGTCACCGACTGGCGAAATGCGAAAATACCATACAGAAACTGCGCGATTCGCTTTTGAATTTGTTTTCTGGAGGTTCGCCGACAGTTTACCGTAAATATACGCTAAGCTCCTACCAAAATTTAAAATTATTATCCATTGACAGGAGGAGTTTTTTTGTGGTTTTATTATGTAGACCAATTGTTATAATGGTTGGATCGTCAAGATAAGGAAGTGTAGAGCTTGTCGAACAAGCCTAATGCACGCGAAGCCATTGTGGATACGGCTTCCAGGTTGTTTTTTACACAGGGGTACCATGCTACCGGACTGAATCAGATCATTAAAGACAGCGAATCGCCCAAGGGTTCCTTGTATTATTATTTTCCCCACGGCAAAGAGGAGCTGGCCCTGACCTGCATTAACCGGACTAGTGAAGAGGTAGCCCGTTTATTGCGCCATTATATGGAGAGTGAAGCGGTGCCGGCTCAGGCTGTGCAGAATTTCATCATGTCTATGGCAAATGAGGCGGAGAAATCCTCTTTTGAAGGACTGGTTCCGTTCAGCTTCTGGGTAGCCGTGGAGACCTCCTGTGTCAGCCATGAGCTGCGCACTGCTTGCCAGTGTGTCTTCAGGGATTGGCAGGATATTATTGCGAAGCGTCTGATCCGGGAGGGGGTACAGGAGGAAACGGCAGAGTGCAAAGCTTCGGTGGTGGTCTCCTTGTTCGAGGGGGCGCTGCTGCAGGCGTTGACCTGCAGAAATATTCAACCGCTGGAAGCAGCAGCAGAGTGCATTCCGGCAATACTGGCTTAACCGAATTACGCAAGACCATAGAGAGATATACACATATACCAGGAGGATACGAGAGTGAATGCAACTATGACTGACAAGGGTTCAAGTAAGCCCCGGCAATTCAAGACTTTACCCATTCTGATCTCCCTGCTGATTGCCGGCTTCATCGGCATGTTCAGTGAGACCGCCCTAAATGTAGCTTTAAGTGATCTTATGAATGTCCTGCAAATTACACCATCGACGGCGCAGTGGCTGACTACTGCCTATCTGCTGACGCTGGGCATTCTGGTTCCGATCTCAGGGATGCTGCTGCAGTGGTTCACCACAAGACAGTTGTTCGTCGCTGCCCTATGCTTCTCTATTCTGGGCACGTTCCTTGCGGCGATGTCGCCGAATTTCGAGTTTCTGCTCACTGCGAGAGTGGTGCAGGCGATGGGAACCGCGCTGCTTCTGCCGTTGATGTTCAATACGATTCTAATCATCATTCCCGCTGAGAAAAGAGGGGCGGCGATGGGACTTATCGGCTTGGTAATCATGGTAGCTCCAGCGATTGGACCTACGATTGCCGGTCTGCTGATTGAGAGCCTGAGCTGGCACTGGATCTTCTGGCTGTCCCTGCCGTTCCTGGTAATGGCTCTAATTAGCGGAATTCTCTTCATGCAGAACGTCACGGAAGTGACGAAGCCTAAGATTGATGTCCTGTCCATTATTCTGTCCTCCTTCGGCTTCGGCGGTATTGTCTACGGCTTCAGCAGTGCCGGTGAAGCGGAAGGCTGGGGAAGTCCGAAGGTTATTATCGCCATCGTGATCGGTGCGATTGCCCTTATTCTGTTCTGTATCCGCCAGTTGACGATGAAGCAGCCTATGATTGATCTGCGCGCCTTCAAGTTCCCGATGTTCGTGGTTGGGGTACTGATGGTCTTCATCTGTATGATGGTTATTCTCTCCTCGATGCTGATTCTTCCTATGTATCTGCAGCAGGGACAAGGGTATTCAGCCTTCAAGGCAGGATTACTGCTGCTGCCGGGCGGAATCATCAACGGGCTGATGTCGCCGGTCATGGGACGTCTGTTCGACAAATACGGTCCGAAATGGCTGGTTATCCCAGGGCTGGCGCTCGTCGCCGTATCCTTGTGGTTCTTCTCGGGAATTACAGCTACTTCGACCGTTGTCTTCGTGATCGTGCTTCACAGTGTGCTGATGATCGGAATCTCCATGATTATGATGCCTGCACAGACGAATGGTATCAATCAGCTTCCGCTGGAATACTATCCGCATGGTACAGCCATTATGAATACACTTCAGCAGGTAGCGGGTGCGATTGGTACAGCGCTGGCGGTAAGCATCATGACCTCCGGCTCCAAAAGCTACATGCAGACCGTCACTAACCCGGCTGATCCGCTGAACATCGGCGCTGCCTTCACTCATGGAGTGCAGAATGCCTTCATCTTCGGGATGGTCATGGCTATTATAGGTCTGGTGATTGCGTTCTTCCTTAAGCGTGTCATCGTATCGCACAAGACTCAGGCTTCGATGCATTAATTATCATGGAATTGAATAAGAACCTCTCCTTGCTAAAATGGGCAACCATTTGGCGGGAGAGGTTTTTTTGTGCGTGTTAATGTATGGAGGCGGATGTCGGAAAGGCTGGACTTCATTTGGTTAATACTGTATATTAAGCATAGATTAACGATGTATAGGCAAAACAAACAGGAGGAAATGCCGATGAAGGTCAGCAAAGAAATGCTGAAGGGGAGCACGGGGACGATGATCCTCACTCTGCTGCTGGACAGGCCGCTGTATGGGTACGAGCTGATTAAGGAGCTGGAGCAGCGCTCGCAGGGAGTTTTTGCCCTGAAGGAGGGTACGCTCTACCCGATTCTCCATGCGATGGAGAGTGAACGCTGGGTGGAAGCGTATTGGATGGAGGTAGACGGACGCAGACGCAAGTATTACCGGCTACTGGATGAGGGCAGGCACAAGCTGCAGGAGAAGAAGGCGGAATGGGCACTGTTCAAGGGTGCCATGGATACCGTTCTGGGGGAGGGCAGCGGCTGATGGAACCAAATCAGAAGGTGTTAAACCGCTATTTGAATAAGGTGTGCGCCGAAGTAAAGGCTAAAGGAATGCACGATGAGATCCGGGAGGAGCTGAGCGGACATTTCGCCGACCTGATGACGGAGAGGCAGCAGCAGGGGGCATCCGAAGAAGAGGCGCAGCAGTATGCAATTGCACAATTGGGTGATCCGCAGGCCATCGGCCGGGATCTGCACCAGATTCACAAGCCCAGGATTCCCTGGGGGCTGCTGGCCGGTGTAATAATGTTGTCGGTGGTAAGTCTGCTGGGAATGGCAGCTGTGGAAGCGGGGTTTGGGGATTATTATAAGTTTCCTGATGCCCTTATGCTGCGGCAGGGTATGTTCATTGTTCTTGGGATCGCGGTAATGGCTATCATGTATTTTATCAATTTCAAGCAATTGCAGCGGGCTTCGGGGTGGATCTATGGCGGAGCGCTGCTGTTGATTGCCGTCGGTATGTGGTTTAATCCGAATATGGTAAACGGCACGAGGCGTTATGCTTTCATTCTGGGCTTCCCGTTCGATCTCATTGGATATAGTCCTTATCTCTTTATAGTCGGACTGGCAGGGCTCTTGAAAAGACCCGGGGTGCAGAATGCTTCAGGCAGCCGGATTAGAAACTGGAAGGAGGTAGGCTTGCTGCTGCTGCCTGCGGCCATCTATCTTGTCATACCTTCTTTTGCCGAACTGGTTGTATATCTGGCGGTTGCTTTACCATTATATGTGTGGATTACCCAGAGATGGGGCAGAGCGGTGGTTGTTGCCGCAAGCTGTGTATCTGGCCTTGCCCTCTATGTTTGGAGTGAAACGTATTTGCGCGACCGGTTCAACAGATACTTATTTATCAATGATGCGGAGAATGGCGTAGGTTTTCTTAACCGGATGATTCACAGCACCCTGACCTCCGCAGGCTGGGGAGGACAAGGTATTGTCGAGTTAGCAGAAGATAAGCGTTTGCCCTATCCGTATACAGATTTTTTCCCTGTGTACCTGGTTCAGAGCTTCGGCTGGGCTGGCGGCCTGCTGCTGCTTGTGCTGGTCTGCTGGTTTGTGCTCAGAATGTTATACTCTGCACGCACCGTAAGCGATACCTATGGACGGGCACTGATTCTGGCACTGGCTCTGATGCTCTCCATTCGTCTAATCTATGGCCTGACTATTCTCACCGGCAGAATGCCGCTGATCTCCATACCGTTCCCGTTTTTGAGTTACGGCCAGCATGTGTTCATTGAATTCGCGGCTCTCGGGCTGCTGATGGGGGTCTACAGGCGCAAAGATATGCTCCCAGCGGGTCAAGCTCCATCTTCGCTATAGACGCTCCCTGGGGCTGCACCGTATACTGGAAGGGTAAATATGGGATGAGGCCGGTGAGGGGTAAACATTGTGAATAAGCTGAGATATAGAGGCACAAGACTGGGATTACTGTTAGGCGCAATGATTGTAAGCGGGGCTGCACTTCTGGGCGTCATGGCAACGGCTGCAGCGGCACCCGTGACTCCTGAGACACCGTTTACACCAAGTACAGTTGTGAAGAAAAACAATCTCCCCGGCGGTTTTGTCTATCTGGATGAGGTTATTCCCTCGGCGCAATATGAGATCCGTTACTATAGTGAGAATAATTTTACCGGCACCAGAGTGGACGGATATAAGGCCCCGCTCGCGATCTTCTCGAAGACAGCCGCTGCTGCGCTGAAGAAGGTTAGCGAAGATCTGGAACAGAAAGGCTATATTCTGAGAGTCTATGACGCTTACCGTCCGCAGCAAGCCGTTAATCACTTCGTGCGCTGGTCACAAGACGCCGGTGATCTGAAGATGAAGGCGCAGTATTATCCGAAGCTGGACAAGCGGAATCTGTTCAAGCTGGGCTTCATCGCCAAGAAATCCGGGCATTCCCGGGGCAGCACGATCGACCTGACACTGGCTCAGAAGAGTACAGGCAAGCTGGTGGATATGGGCAGTCCTTATGATTTTTTTGGCGAAATCTCTTACTATAATACGAATCTCATCAGCAGCACCCAACATGCGAACCGGAAGCTGCTGAAGGATGCGATGGTGAAGCAGGGCTTCAAGCCGTACGCCAAGGAATGGTGGCATTTCACACTGATCAAGGAGCCTTACCCGAAGCAATATTTCAACTTCAAAGTGGAGTAGGGCTGTTCCAAAGCAGTATAGAACGGTTAATGGATAATGCAAGGTTAATCTCTGAAGCATGCGTGCATAATATTCGAATATAGGAAAGGTGGGATCGATTTGTTCAAAAGAATCGTAGCCGTATTCCTTAGTGTAATGTTATTTGCAGCAGGAGCAGGTGTATTGACCAGTAATAACGTTAGTGCTGCCGGAAGCTTGAGGATTATCGTGAACGGTCAGGAATTGCAGACGGGTGAGACATCGGCCTATACCAACGGACCGGACGTCATGCTCCCGCTGCGGGAGACGGTAGAGGCCCTCAAATATAAGGTCACCTTCAGTGGAGCTACCGGGACGTTCCTGCTGGAACGGTTCCAGGAGAGTGTTCAGTTCAGATTATCCGGTAAGGAGCTTGTGCTGGACGGCAAGAACAAAGTGCCGTTTACAGGCGGCTTTGAGTTAAAACAAAAAAAAGCGTACGCGCCGCTGTCTTTTTTTGCAGCGATCGGGTTGGTTACTTCTTATAATCCGGAAACCGCTCAGGTTGAAGTATACACACGGGAGGTAATGGCAAGTGCCGTAGCAGGTCTGCTGGCAGCTGGTAACTATCCGGCACTGAAGGAGCGGTATTACGCCAAGGACGCAGAACCCGCTGCTCTTCCGGCTCTCCAGCAGAGCTGGGAAGGGATTAACATGCTGGCGGGCAGTTACCGCGGAGTGAAATCGACCACCAGCACACAGCAGGATGGAGTAATCACGATTGTGAGTGTATTGTCCTTCACCAAAGCGGAGGCTGTACTGACTCTGGAACTGGGCGCTTCAGGCAAGCTCACCAAGCTAACCCTAACGCCGGTCCAGGCAGCCAGTGAAGTATTAGCCGGCCCGGCCCCATCCTAGATTCGCATATGACATAACTCTGCTCCCAAGGGAGAATTCCACGGCTTAAGTATAGCTGCAGGAATTCTCCCTTTAACTTTCTGTTGACAGAATGCCGGAAAGAGAGTAATTTTAAATTCGAATTAAACAATGTTTAAATCGTTGATTAGATCAATGATTAAGATTCTGTGACAGAGGAGGGCGACAAGCTGCATTATGGTTAAATTGGGCAACAAAGCTGATTCTTCAGATAAAGATACGAAGCAACTTATCCTCGATGCCACGGTTGCGCTGATCCGTGAGGACGGATTCCAATGCATTACCCTGCGCAGTATCGCGGCAAGAGCTGAGACCAATCTGGCCCTGGTGAACTACCACTATGGCTCCAAGGAGAAGCTGTTCGGCGATGCTGTGAAGCAGCTCGTGGCGACCTTTGACGATGCTTTTAAGGCACTGGAGGACACTTCGTTGCCGCCGAAGGAGCGCATGAAGCTGTTTTTTACCCGTTACATTATGAATCTTAGCCGTTATCCCGGGATGGCCCGGCAGATGCTGGACCAGAGACACCATATTATGGGCTCACACGATGAATATGCGAAATATTCCAAGCTGATGAGAATTGAACGGATTCTTGATGCACTTGCCGAGATTACCGGAGAGCAGGACCGTGACAAGCTGATGACGATGACGATGCAGATCTACGGGGCCATTGTATTTCCGGTGATTATGGTGAGCAGTCTCCCCAAGGAGCGTGAGGATCTTCAGCAGATCTTCAAGCTGGCCCCGCTGGAGGAGCAGATTGACGGGTTGTTTGAGCTGTATTTTCACAAGTATAACTAATCATGAATAGAGAAAAGAGTGGACAAGAGAATGTCAAAACCTATGAATCCAAGTAACACCGCCGCCGCAGAGGCGCCGTTCTCGCTGAGAGCTATAATTCCATCATTGCTGGCGATTATTGTCGGCATGATCATGGTTATTCTGGACAGCACCGCAGTCAATGTGGCCGTTCCGAATCTGGTGCAGTATTTCGATACGGACCTGAAGACTGTTCAATGGGCGATTACCGGCTACACGCTTGCGCTCGCTGCTGTAATTCCGCTGGCCGGCTATATGACCGACCGCTTCGGGTCCAAGCAGGTATTCCTAACGACCATTGCCATGTTCGTGCTTGGCTCTGTGTTATGCTCGGTAGCTCAGACTTCGGGGCAGCTTGTCTTGTTCCGAGTCATTCAAGGTCTTGGCGGCGGCATGGTCGCTCCGATCGGGATGGCGATGGTCTTCAGACTCGCTCCGGCAGAACGCAGAGGCTCGATCATGGGGATGCTCGGTATTCCAATGCTGCTGGCTCCGGCCCTTGGCCCGATCCTCGCAGGTTATCTGGTGGAGTATGTGAGCTGGCACTGGATTTTCCTGATTAACCTGCCTATCGGTATTGTAGGTATTATTCTTGGCCTTAAGTATTTGCCGGTGACCGAGAAAAAGGGAAGAGCCCACCTCGATATCCTCGGAATCATTCTGGCTCCGCTCGCGTTCTCGATGCTGGCTTATGGCGTCAATCAGGGCGGCGGCGAGAGCTGGACTTCAACCGGGGCTATCCTAGGCTTGTCGGTTGGCGGAGCCGCGTTGATCGTCTTTGTCATTGTTGAACTGCTGCAAAAGCATCCGCTGCTGGAGCTGCGCGTCTTCCGTTCCTCGGACTTTACGCGCGGGATTATTCTGTCCTGGGTCACACAGGCGGCATTGTTCGGCTCCATGCTGTTCGTTCCGCTATACCTCCAGCAGATCCGCAATTACACACCGCTGGAGACCGGGCTGATCCTGCTTCCGCAGGCGCTGGCTTCCGGAGTAGGGATGCCGCTGGGCGGCCGATTGTTCGACCGGATCGGAGCGCGTCCGCTAGTGTTCGTAGGTCTCAGTATTATATCGACGGCGCTGTTCCTGCTCTCAGGAGTTACAGTAGATACCAGTCTTCCTGTTATTATACTGTCTCTGGTCATGATGGGCCTGGGAATGGGTCTGTCGATGATGCCGGTCAACACCCATGTTCTGAACTCTGCGCCGCGTGAATGGGTGAACCGGGTTACCCCGCTTACCGCCGCTGCCCAGCAGGTTGTGGTATCGTTCGCTGTTGCCGGCATGACCGGGTACCTGACCAGCCAGATTGCGGTGCATATGGGTAAAATGACGGCAGGAAGCAATCCGCTTGCCGCTGCCGTACAGGGCTTCGGGGATGTCTTCTTCCTCTCGGGCTGCATCGCCGTGGCCGGAGTGGTCCTCAGTCTGATTCTGCGCCGTCCGAAGACAGCAGGCGCTGCACCTTCTCCTGAAGAACAGCAGACAGATGCCGCTATGATGATGGGGCATTAATCGGCCACAGCTGTTATAGGCGACACATGTTATAGACTAACAAAGAACGTCCCTGACTGCCGGTTGGCAGGGGGACGTTTTTTTGTGCTTTTTGAACGCTCAGGTGGCTGACTGCACACATTTGCTAAGCTATAAGTGCGCCCGCCGCTTCTTCAGCATCCTTGCCGGAGGAACCATATGCAGCTTGCCCAGCAGCTCAGAGGCCAGAATGCCCAGCAGCACAAGGGCGGCACCGGTGTAGCCCTGGAGCGAAAGCTGTTCGTGTACGAACAAGTAGCCGAAGAAGGCAGCGAATACCGGCTCAAGGGCGAAGATCAGACCGGTGCGGGTCGGTGTAGTATACTTCTGGGCAACCGGCTGCAGGATGAACCCGCAGGCGCTGCACAAGATCCCCAGAGCCAGAATCGCGATCCAGCCCGGGAGGGTGGACGGTAGCGAAGGCGTCTCGAAGATAGCAGATAGAATCAGGGCATAGCCCCCGGCGAAGCCGAGCTGCAGAATGCCGATATTCAGTGAGTCGCAGGTCTTAACCGCCCGGCTCGTCACGAGAATCTGCACCGCATAGAATACTGCTGACAGAATGCAGAGGAGATCACCGGGACGGATTTGCAGCGAGCCATTAAGCGTAAGCAACCCGATGCCGCTGATGGCGAGCACAGTGCCGAAGATTTGCGGGGGCGCGACTTTTTTTCTAAACACCAGAACCTCAAGCATAGGAACAAAGACAACGGTCAACGCAACCAGGAATCCGGCATTAGAGGTCGTGGTCGTCTTCAGCCCGAAGGTGATGCAGGTGAATACGCCAAGCAGCAGGAAGCCGAGCAAGGCTCCGTATTTCAAGGTTCTGGCATCCACACTGCGCAGCCGTTTGCGGAACAGCAGCCCCGCCAGGATGAACGCAAGCCCGAAGCGCAGTGCGATCAGATTGAATTCTCCCAGTGTACCCAGTCCCAGCTTCATGAACAGGTAGGAGGAGCCCCAGAACAGTGTTACTACAATGAGCATTAGCTCGGCCTTAAGCGGCTTCATTCAGTCATCATCCTTCTTTATTTCAAGTGAGTATAGTATAATACGCTCGAATACATAAGGTAACTGAATGTTTATCATAGGATACATGAGAAATTGTCATGCTAAGTGAGGGGGCTGGACATGAGTCTGATTAAGTACGAGGTGTTCTTGAAAGTGGTGGAGCTGGGCAGTCTTACGAAGGCAGCGGAGGCGCTGGGCTTTACCCAATCCGGCATCAGCCATACGATCAGCAGTCTGGAGCAGGAGTTCGGCTTCCCGCTGCTCGTGCGCAGCCGATCAGGCGTGAAGCTGACGGTGAACGGGGAGCAGGTGCTTCAGCCGATCCGGGAGATTCTGAACTGGAATGAGCAGCTTAAGCAGCAGGTAACGGATATTCACGGCCTGGAGACGGGGACGATCACGATCGGCACCTTCACCAGTGTCTCTGTGCATTGGCTGCCGGATATCATCAAGCAGTTCCGTGAGGAATATCCGTACATTGAGTTCAAGCTGATGGAGGGTGGTTATCTGGAGATTGAGCAGTGGATCGAGGCTGGGGTGGTTGATTGCGGCTTCCTCTCATTGCCTACAAGGGAGCGGTTCGAGGTCATTCCGCTGAAGCAGGACCGGATGCTGGCGATCCTTCCGCTCGGCCATCCGCTGAGTAAGGCCCCTTATATGCCGCTGGCCCAGATCGCCTACGAGGACTTCATCATTCCGAAGCCCGGCTCGGATTATGATGTGCAGCGTGTGCTGGAGAAGGCCGGAATTAAGCCGAACATCAAGTTCTCGGCGGGGGACGATTACGCCATTATTGCCATGGTGGAAAAAGGCCTGGGCATCAGCATCCTTCCAGAGCTGGTCACCCGGTTCCAGTATGAGCGTGTAGCCATGCTTGAGCTGGAGGAGCGGAGCTTCCGTTCCCTGGGCATCGCAGTCAACTCGATGAAATATGCTTCACCTGCCACGCGGCGATTCTTACAGCATGTGCAGCACTGGTCTTCCAGCCAAGGAACCATTTGACTTGCTGAAAAAGCGAAAAAAAGGCATGTTTTCAAAATAGAAAACATGCCTTTTTGCCAATACGTATCCGCGTATCATTCGCTTAATTTGCGCCCTTCATGGTCGAGAAACAACAGCTCGTAGTATTTTTTGGGACGCCCCTTACTGTTGTCCCTTTTTTCAAATACCGTTTGTACTTGTTTACTTTCCTCAATTTTGTTAAGAATTCGGTTTGCACCTTTAACGGTCATGGACAGGCACTGTGCAACATCCTCAGAGGATAGCTTATTGGTTCGCATGATTTCTGCATAAGATATGATTTTTTGCAAATTGATGTTGTTGATTCCGATGGTTTTGGCTAACGCAAGGATTTCCGGGTCCCCCTGCTCGGAGAACTGGATGACATTCATGCTCCGCATGGGGCCGGCAACCTTCTGATTCTCGTCTATAAAAAAGCTGCTGCTGCCCGTATAGGCTTCCGCCTGTCTGTGAGCCTTGGTGGCGTTGACGTTCGCTTGAAAATATTCATGCCCTGAGCCCCAGCCGATCTTTACCTTGCCCTGTATACGCTCCTCCAGATACTCCAGCAGGGAACAGTTATGAGCGTTAGAGGTGATCCTCATGAAATGGCCGAAGGTGGTGTACAGTCTGACATAGCCTTCTGAGATTTGGGCCGTGTCTGCCAGATTCACGCTGCGCAGAAAATTGCCGGTAAGGACTTTCAGCTCATGAAGCTCCTCTTCGGAGAAGTGCTGCTCATTTTGGACCGATAAGCACGCAACCACTGCCCTCTGGTTCTTAAGCTTAAGGATGGTAATTTCGTTGATGATCTCGCTGATGGTCTCTTTAACGCTCTCCAAAGTGGGCCGGATTAAGATATATTTGACGCCGTGCTTTTGGAGTTCCGGAACAAAGTGACCGAAAGCAGTAATGGACAGGTCTATTTTCTTATCTTCCCATAGCGTGATATGGTTCTCCAGCATGGTCTCCACCCGCTCCAGCAGATTTCCGCTGTTCACGGGCTTTCCTTCATGAGTCAGGTATTGCTGGAATTCGCTGAAAGATTCGATGATGTACGCATAATCCACATAGATCCGGGAGATATCAAGTCCAGGTTCTGTAACCAGCAACCGGAAAAGCTCCCTGTACAGCAGGTTCTCATCATCATGCAAAATGTGAACAGGTACCTTGTCATCCAGGCATTCCTTGTCAATGGCCTCGTAAAGCATCCTCCCGCTGATCACAAATCCATCCACTGAATCCAGGTTTTTGAGATAGATGTCCGTTGTTTCCCGGAAATTGCTGATGGTAAGGAAGCGGAACTGGCATAGGGGCCGCATTTCTTCTTCAATGGCGCGGAAATAATCCATATGGGACTCTGGCGTGATAATACCCAGCTTAATTTTCATAATAGATTCCTTTCATGAACAGTTCAATCAAAAGAGTTATATCACAATAAATGTGATATTACAATGTTCCGGCAGCCTCTGAAATAATGTTCTTAAAATGTCTTAATATCTCTTGACAGGGTATGAAAATGCCAGTACGATAAAAGTGTTCTTAAAAAGTCTTGAAATGATAAAGGGGGAATGGTCACTCTAATCTAACGTTCATTTAATTTATGTTTTGGGAGATGTTCATTGTGAGTGAAGAAGCTGAAGAATTAATGAGTATGGCTCATCAGCTGCAGGACAAAATGGTCATGTACAGGCATCACCTTCATGCGGTTCCAGAGCTTGATCTAAGTCTGCCCAAGACAACAGCCTACGTGAAAGAGGCGCTGGAATCGATGGGGCTTAAGCCCACTCTCGTCGGGGAATCTGGGCTAACAGTTACCATTGGCGGACAGCATGAAGGGAAGGTGGTTCTGATCCGTGCGGATATGGACGGGCTGCCGATTCAAGAAGAAACGGATTTGTCTTACGCATCGTTGAGCGGAAACATGCATGCTTGCGGTCATGACATGCACACTTCCATGCTGCTGGGAGCGGCGGAGATTCTGAAGGCGAGCGAACAGCAGCTTCGCGGGACAGTTAAGCTGATGTTCCAGCCGGGTGAAGAGACGCTGCACGGGGCACAGATGATGCTGGAAAATGGGATTCTCGACAATCCCAAGGTGGATGCAGCCATGATGCTTCACGTGTTGACCGGAATGCCGCTGCCTCTGGGACAATTTGTAGTACCTGAGGAAGGTGGAGCGATTTCAGCTTCGTCGGATTGGTTCGAAATCATCATCCGGGGGAGGGGCTCACATGGCGCTATGCCCGAGGCCGCAGTGGACCCTTTGAATGTGGCTGCTCATCTTCATCTGGCACTGCAGGGTATCCTTAGCCGGGAAATCTCGCCGATTGAACATGCAGTCCTTACCATTGGCGTGATGGAAGGCGGAACTACGAACAACGTGATTCCCGATACGGCCAGATTGAAGGGCAGTGTACGCACCTTTAACGCCGCTTTGCGGGATAAAGTGGAAGCCCGTATCCGCGCAATTACCGCAGGGATCGGAGAAACTTTTCAGGCCAAGGTGGAAGTGATCTATACGCGGGGTTGTCCTGAGGTGAAGACGGATGGCGGACTTAATGAGCAAATGAGGGCTTCAATTGAAAATACCTTTGGCGCCGGCTCCTATATTGGTATCACTGAGCTGGTACCCGGCGGCAAATTAATGGGCTCGGAAGACTTCGCATTTGTCTCACAGGCGGTGCCAAGTACCACGGTGTTTCTTAACGCAGGCAATGCCGAAGAAGGGTATATTTACCCTGTACACCATCCTAAGACGATGTTCTCGGATGAGGTGCTTCATAGAGGGGCTGCGGCTTATGCAGCTTTTGCCAGAGACTGGCTTGAAAGCAACAGTTAAGCTCTAAACCAAACTTAGGAGGAATTACAATGACAGAGAGACGTATGATTGGACCCACCAAATTCGAAGAGTACTCGGAGAAATACAAGGAATTCCTGTTAATGACCCGCCGTGACGGAATCCTTGAAGTGCGTCTTCACACGGGTGGAGATTCGTACACGCACAATTGGGAAGCTCATACCGCCTGGTCTCATGCCTGGTCAGATATTGGCCGTGACCCTGAGAACGAAGTCATGATTATTACGGGAACCGGGGATAAATGGCTGATTGGCGACCCTGAGGTCTGGAATACGAAATTCATGGACTGGCCGAAGCAAAAGAAGCTCGAACAGTATCATGAATCGCTGAGACTGCTTGAAAATCTGATCTTCTGCATTGACATTCCGACCATCGGGGCGGTAAACGGTCCGGGAACGCACTGTGAGCTTGCAACGCTCTGCGATATTACCATTTGTACGGAAGACGCGGACTTTTTCGATCCGCATTATCTGGGAGGCACGCCTCCGGGAGATGGAATGCTGCTCACACTGCAGAGCATGATCGGGTTCAAGAAAGCAGCCTATTACGCCTACACCGGCAAGAATATCAATGGTCAGACCGCACTGGATCTGGGTATCGTTAGTGAAGTCCTGCCCCGCGAAAAGCTTCTTCCGCGCGCTTGGGAGCTGGCGGAGATGATCATGCAGGCACCGCGTTCAACAAGACATCTGTCTCACTCCATTATCTCCCGGCCATGGAAGCAGGCTCTGGTCGCCGATCAGGGATTCCAGCTTGCCCACCAGATGTACGATATGGCCATTGATGAAGAAGGAGCGCTGGAGCGGCTGAAGAAAATGCAAGGACGCCTGATGGGCAACGATGTTCAATAGAAAGATGACGGGACCTACCTGGCTCGAAGAGTACTCGGAGAAGTACAAGGACTTATTCCTCATGACCCGCCGCGGCGGTATCCTCGAAGTGCGCATGCACACTGACGGGGGACCGTTACAATTCGACTGGCCGGTCCAAGCCGCATATGGTCATGTATGGTCAGATATTGGCCGTGATCCTGAGAATGAGGTCATGATTCTTACAGGGACAGGAGAGCTGTGGCAGACCGGCACTCCTGAAGTCTGGAATACGAAATTCATGGATTGGCCGAATCGCCGGAAGCTGGAAATGTACCATGAATCACTCCGGATGATTGAAAATATGGTTCATTGCATCGACATCCCCACGATTGGGGCGATCAATGGCACAGGCGCACACTGGCAGCTGGGAACACTTTGTGATATTACCATATGTACGGAAGACACGGCCGTTTTCGATGCCCATTATCTGGGCGGTGTTCCGCCCGGAGATGGAATCGTCCTGGCACTTCAAAGGATACTTGGAACCAAGAAAGCGGCATACTATGCATACACGGGGATGAACATTACTGCAGAGGAGGCACTAGACCTCGGTCTGGTCAGTGAGGTATTGCCTCGTGAACAGCTTCTTCCACGGGCATGGGAGCTGGCAGAGCTGATCATGCAGGCCCCCCGCTCTACAAGGCATCTTACGCATTCGATTGTGGCGCACCCGTGGAAACAAGCTTTGGCAGAGAATCAAGGTCTTCAGCTTACTCACCAATTGGTTGACATGGCGATTGATGAAGAGGGGATTCATGAGCGGCTGATGAAGCTTAAGGAACGTTTTCAGAGGAATGACAACTGAGAAGGGATAAGGGTGCTATGAGATCGTTGACTGAGCTATTTAAGATTGGCAGCGGACCGTCCAGCTCCCATACCATGGGACCGGAGAAAGCGGCCGGAATCTTCAAAGCAGAAAATGAAGACGCAGACCAGTTCAAGGCACGGATCTATGGTTCCCTTGCCAAAACAGGCAAAGGCCATATGACGGACAAGGCTATTATTCGGGCACTCTATCCCGTCCGGACGGAGGTTCAATTTGTTACGCAGCCTGACTTTGATTTGCCTCATCCCAATACAATGGATTTGTTCGCTTACAAAGACGGTCAGCAAACAGCCACCATGCGTGTTGCCAGTATCGGCGGCGGGGAGATCGTGATTGATGGGCGGGAGGAGACGCGGGGACCTGATGTCTACCCGGAGAACAGCTTTGCCGAGATCAGTGTCTATTGTAAAGCGAAGCATATCCGCCTAAGCGATTATGTCGAGCAGCGTGAAGGCCTACAGATCTGGGAGTTCCTCCAAGGCATCTGGGAAGCGATGAAGCGGTCGATCGACGAAGGACTGTCTGTCACAGGTATTCTGGAGGGCGGCCTGAATGTCGAGCGCAAGGCGAAATATCTGTATCATCAGGGGACTGTGGATGAGAGCCCGGAGACGCGGGAGAACCGGATCGTCAGCGCGTACGCTTTTGCCGTCAATGAACAGAATGCGGCTGCCGGTACAGTCGTAACGGCTCCAACCTGCGGGGCCTGCGGTGTTGTACCCGCCTCGCTCCGTTATATGCAGGAGAAGCTGCTGGTCCCGGACGAACGGATTCTCCGGGCGCTGGCCGTCGGCGGGCTCATTGGCAATCTGGTCAAGCAGAACGCCTCGATCAGCGGCGCTCAGTGCGGCTGCCAGGCGGAGGTGGGCACGGCTTGCTCTATGGCAGCGGCTGCACTGGCTGAACTGTCCGGGATGGAGATCGACCAGATTGAGTATGCGGCGGAGGTGGCCATGGAGCACCACTTGGGGTTAACCTGTGATCCGATTAACGGACTGGTTCAGATCCCTTGCATTGAGCGGAATGCGGTCGGTGCGATGCGGGCGATCAATGCGTTGAGCCTGGCCAAGTTCTTGTCCGGTACCCGTAAAATATCTTTTGATCTGGTTGTACAGACCATGTACGAAACTGGCCTGGATATGAACAGCAGGTACCGTGAAACTTCGGAAGGCGGGCTTGCTAAGTTCTACAACATGGGCAGTTAACTGATAATGATATCGCTATATATGAGGAACGTCCCTTGCTGCCGGTTGGCAATAGGGGCGTTTTTAATTGTGGTTATGTAAGCCAGATCTAAACGTCCGGGAAGAAGGGATTTGACTTAAGCGCGGCCTGAATGAGAAAATGTATGCGTGTACATCGAGTAGTCTATTCAGTGAGGAGGCACCAAATGAAACAGCTACGCATTGGAATGATAGGTTATAAATTCATGGGCAAGGCCCACAGCAACGCTTACCGCAGTCTGCCGATGTTCTTCCCCAAGGCAGTTAAGCCGCATATGTCGGTCATCTGCGGACGTAATGAGGAAGCGGTTACAGAGGCTGCAGCACAGCTTGGCTGGTCGGAGAGTGTGACTGACTGGAAAGAGCTGATCGCACGCAGCGATATTGATCTGGTCGATATTAATGCGCCAAGCAATGCCCATAAAGAGATTGCCCTGGCGGCTGCGGCAGCAGGCAAGCATATCTTCTGCGAGAAGCCGCTGGCGCTGAATCTGGAGGATTCCCGCGAGATGCTGGAGGCTGCTGAAAAGGCCGGAATTGCGCATATGATTGGCTTCAACTACCGTTTCTCCCCGGCGGTGCGGCTGGCGAAGCGTCTGATCGAGAGCGGCCGGCTGGGCACAATCTATCACTTCCGCGCGTGGTTCCTGCAGGACTGGATTCTGGACCCTGAGTTCCCGCTGGTCTGGAGGTTGCAGAAGGAGATTGCAGGCTCGGGATCGCATGGTGATCTGGGGGCGCATCTGATTGACCTGGCCCATTTCCTTGTAGGGGATGTGGAGGAGGTTATCGGGATGAGCGAGACTTTCGTGAAGGAGCGGCCGCTGGCAACGGAGATGACGGGGCTGAGTGCCAAGGCTGGCAAGGATGCCCCCCGTGGCCCGGTAACCGTGGACGATGCAACGCTGTTCCTGGCCCGCTTCAGCAGCGGCGCGCTGGGCAGCTTCGAGGCGACACGCTTCGCGGCAGGACACCGGTCGACCAATTCCTTCGAGATCAACGGCAGCTTGGGCAGTGTGAAGTTCGACTTCGAGCGGATGAATGAGCTGGAGGTCTACCTGACCTCGGACGACGAGGATGTGCAGGGATTCCGCCGGGTACTAGCCACCGATCCGTCCCATGACTATGCGGAGGCCTGGTGGCCGCCGGGCCACACCATCGGATTCGAGCATACCTTCATCCATGAGATGCTGGAGCTGTCGAATGCCATTGAGGAAGGCCGTCAGCCGGAGCCGAACTTCAATGATGGCGTGAAATGCCAGGCAGTGCTTGAAGCGGTTGAGCGTTCGATTGAGCAGCGGCGCTGGGTTCCGATATCAGAAATGTAAGGGAAGACAGGGAAACACCGCCGGCCGCTTGATGGCCTGCGGTGTTTTTTTGAATGTCAGGGGGCGAGGGGGCGTTAGCCGGATGTGTGTGAAAAACCGAACACAATTGGACTGTGAGTGGCGTGCGGGCCAAATGTAGCCGGAAAACCGACCACAATTGGACTGTGCGCGCCACGTAAGCCAGATGGTTGGCCGGAGCACCCACTTGGATTTACTCTTGTTTCCGTGCCTGGGAAGGGGTTAGACCCTTGTACTGCTTGTACAGCTTGGTGAAGTAATTCGGATTGTCGCAGCCGACCCGGCCTGAGATCTCGGTAATCGTCAGATTGGTCTCCAGCAACAGCCGCTGCGCCTCATCCATTCTGCAGAAATTCACATAGTCGATGAACGTCCGCCCGGTGAGCTTTTTGAAGGTTTTGCAGAAATGAAAAGGGTTCAGATTCACGAACCTGGCAGCAGCCTCAATCGACATCTTCTGATCTGTGTGGTTCTCCAGGTGTTCCAGCAGCGGCTTGAAGCGCTCCCGGTGGATTGAATGGCGTTCGCTGTGCTCCCGCTCGCTGCGCTGCCGGGCCGGGAAGGCCCGGGACATCAGGGTGAAGAACAGGTGCAGCTGATTCTTTACCACAAGCTGAAAAGCCGGCTGCTTCGCCTCCACTTCGGCAATCACCCGCTCCAGCAAATGATAATACGCGGCGCATTCAGGCTGCTGGGCGGCAGGCATAACCGGGAACTGATTCAGATTATTGAGGTACGGAGCTACAAATTGCTCATGCTGGGAATCCTGGTTCCGGTCCTTGAACAGCGAGGCATGGAATACAATCGAGACATACGACAGGTCACCGCTGCACTGGCTATAGCCGACATGAAGCCCGCCAGACGGCACCATCAGGACATCCCCCGGACCGGCCTCATATGGCTTGCTGTCCACATGAAAAATGGCCTGACCTTCGCGCATAATAATGATCTCGAAATGCTCATGCCAATGCAGAAACAGGATGTTCTGTTCAGGCGATACCTCCCGGCAGGTGTTGAAGAATAGACGGAACGGATACGTTTTCTCTTCCAGCCTTGGATATTCCTTAAGTTCCTTCGGATAGGTCATGCTTGTTTCAACTCCCGCAAGATTCAGCTAGTTTAGCACAAGATAAGTAGAGATTTTGCCCAATATGAGCGATATACTAGGAATGTTGCATTAACTATAAACCAATATTGGAGTGGCATACAAGATGCAAGATACATTAAGAATCGGAACACTGGTTGGAGGCGGGGATGCGCTCAGAGTCATTCCGCAGATTATAGGGCATGGATTCGAATCCTTCAGCTTAACTTTCTGGCAGACTACAGGGACTACTGATTTGGCAGAAACAGCGGCACGGGTGCGTGAACTGGCTGCAGAGCATGATTTCACAATTTCTTCAGTCGGCATATTTGGGAATCCGCTTACAGGGACAGGCGATAATTCAGATACGCTAGCCAGCTGGGAACGGCTGATCGACCATGCCCATTTGTTCGGGACGGACCTGGTCTCCGGCTTCACCGGACGTCTGCCCGGCGTATCTATAGATGAGTCGATTCCGAAGTTCGCTGAGGTGTTCGGTGAGCTGTCGAAGCGGGCGGCGGAGCGCGGAGTCAAGATCGCGTTTGAGAATTGCTCGATGGATGGGAACTGGCAGGCAGGGGACTGGAATATTGCGCATAACCCTACAGCCTGGGAGAAAATGTTCAACGCGGTCAATGCCGATAATCTCGGCCTGGAATGGGAGCCCTGCCACCAGATGGTGCAGCTGATTGACCCGATCCCGCAGCTGCGCAAATGGACGGACAAGATCTTCCATGTCCACGGCAAAGACGCAACTATCGCTTGGGATATTATTAAGGAATACGGAATCCACGGGCCTAAGCCGTATGTATGGCACCGGACGCCGGGCTTCGGGGATACGAACTGGACAGATGTGATCTCGATTCTCCGTCAAGCTGGATACAAGGGCACGATTGATATTGAAGGCTGGCATGACCCTGTCTATCGTGACGATCTGGAGATGACCGGTCAGGTTCATGCACTGAATTATCTCAAAACCTGCCGGGGCGGCAGCTTCATCCCGAACCCGGTGTAACTGGAGGAAAGAGTGATGACAGCAGGACATCGTGTGGTTGTGGCGGGCTGCGGGGCAATGGCTAATGAGTGGATCACCTATGCACTGAAGCATACTGATGAAATAGAGATTGTAGCGCTCGTGGATATCCGGCGGGAGTCCGCTCAGGCCATGGCAGAGAAGCACGGGCTTACTTGTCCGGTATTTACTGATGTGGAACAGGCGATTGCCGATAAAGCGGCTAATCTGGTATTTGATGTGACGGTGCCGGCCAGCCATTACAATATTGCCAGCAGTGCGCTTGAGGCTGGTTGCCATGTGTTCGCGGAAAAGCCGCTGGCGGAGATGATGGAGCAGTGCAATTCGATCGTTAGCATCGCTGAACGTACCGGCAGGAGCCATGCGGTGATGCAGAACCGCCGGTATGATCCGCGAATCCGCTCTTTGCGGGAGCTGATCGCTTCAGGGGCTATAGGGCGGACAGGCTCAATCAGCGCGAATTTCTTTCTGGCTCCGCATTTCGGCGGCTTCCGGGATGCGATGGACAGCCCTTTGCTGCTGGATATGGCGATCCACACCTTCGATCAGGCCCGCTATATCAGCGGCGCTAATCCGGTAAGTGTGTATTGCCAGGAGTTCAATCCGCCGGGATCGTGGTATGCAGGGAATGCGGCGGCGGTCTGTATTTTTGAAATGTCGGACGGCTCCGTGTTCTGCTATCAAGGCTCCTGGTGTGCGGAAGGCGCGCCTACGTCCTGGGAAGCTTCTTGGCGGGTTCAAGGTGAAAAGGGCGCTGCGATCTGGGATGGCCGGGATCAGCCTTATGCCGAGGTGATTAGTGCCGGGAGTGAACACTCCGGCCAGTTCCTCCATGAATTCGAGCGGGTGGAAGCGCCGGAGGTACAGATGGAGGAGACCTTCCATCAGGGCTGTCTCGATGAAATGTTCCGTTCGCTGGCCGAGGGCCGTCCGGCCGAGACGGATTGCCGCGATAACCGCTACAGCATGGCCATGGTGCTGGGCGCTCTGGAGAGTGCGCGGACTGGCCGCAAGCTTAGTATTGCCGAATTCATAGAGGGCGCTGAGCTGGCGGGGAGTAAGGGGTAGGGGATTTTAGCAGAAGAAGCAAAATGGAATGCAAAAAGGCATGGGGAAAGCCCCATGCCTTTTCTTTTACCGCCGTCTTCTCAATTCTGGTTATTTATCCGTCCCCAGTAACAAGTTCACAACCGTATCCAGCTGCTGCTCCAAAGAATAGGGGTCCTCCATGACGAATTCATCATGATAATTATCCCCGTATAAAAATACTTTGCCATTCTTCACGGCAGGGACACTTTTCCATATATCACTTTCCATTGCTTGGTTTGTAATCTCAGCATCACCATTATAGACAAAGATATAATCACCTAAATATTCAGGAAGCACCTCAAGCGAGATCGATTCGAACCCCTCTTTCATATGTAAGGCACTTTCTGTTGGAGGCAGCTGCAGCATTTCGTAGATAGTGGAGGAACCATAATTTCCGCCCGTTGCTGCTAACACATATACTGTTTTTTCGGCAAACTGAACGATGGATACCGTCTCCCCTTCCTTGATGACGTTAGATACCTTTGACCTTGCTTCAACAACCTTCTGTTCGTATTCCGCAATCCAATCCTCAGCCTGCTGTTCTTTTCCGAATATCGAGGCTACTCGTCTGAATTTATCAAGTGGCCCGGCTGTTGACAACTCTTCCCAGTATGGCAGAAAAACAGTGGTGCCGATCTTCTCATATTGGTCAACGTAATCTTCGATGGAACCGATAATGAGGTCTGGCTCCAGCATGGTCAATTTCTCCAGATTCATCGGAAATTCCCCTAAATCTTCGATCGTATCGAGTGTTTCTTGTGGAATCTCCGCCTTGTCCATCCAGCCTTCGTCGAGCATGAATGTTCTTGCCCCGATAGGGACAATGCCCAGCTTCAATAAATGACCCATATATTGGTCTGCCGCGACTTTTACCGGCTCTGCGGGTACTTCAATGTCTCCTCTTGGCGTGGATACGATCCGCGTCTTCGGACTTTCTTCTGAGGCAATCGGAGTTGCCTGATTAACTTTATTGTTTGCGTTGCTTGAATTCTTCGCCGCTGTGTTCGTGCCGTTGGAGCAAGCGCTGAGCAGCAGGGAGCCGCACAGCAGGATTGCAGCTATGGCTACAGATCTGGTTGGTTTTGATGTAAACATATGTATTTCCCCTTTGTCCCTATTATGATAATGATTATCATTATTAATATACAGATCAGTAACATTATCAGAAATAGAGGATGTGGGGAAGTTTAATGGACTTTCAGCAACTTTGTGCTGCAGCAGCTCGCTATTTCTATGATAAGCAGGGGCTACACCCTTACGCTTTTTATAAATCCTGCTGAAATAATACACGTCTTTATACCCGACACTCGCCGCAATCTCCCCGACTGAAGCATTAGTTGTCATTAGAAGCTCTGATGCAAGGTCAAGCCGGTAGCGGATTAAGTAATCAATCGGACTGACGCCTGTATGCTCTTTAAATAAGGATGACAAGTGATAAGCGCTGAAATTGAACACTTCCGCAAGTGAGTCTAAGGTAACGGGTTCCGCATAATACTCCCGGATATAAGTGATTACCTGCACTGCAACAGAAGTTGTTCTGACCTCGGTCTCATGCTCTTGCAGGCGCAATTCCTTTAACGTCAGATGAACGAATTGGTAAAAAAGTGCTTTTACATGAAGACGCTCTTCCGGCTGATCCCATTTCTGATGCATCTGCTGAATTTTGTTATAGAGTAAAAGCGGAGCCTCAGGGCTAAAGCAATACTGCTCTTGAAAAGGATTCGCTTCATGGAGCAAGGCTTTGTAGTAAATGATATAGTAGATAAATTTATCTTTTATGGGAACGATGCTTAGGATGGCCCCTTTGCCGCTATGTAAAAGTTGAAATCCTGTCCAAGCAAATTCAGCCTGGTCTGACTGAACTTGTGCGCTTCCTTGTACCGATAGCAAAAATATATTGGCAGGTATTATAAATGGAGGAAGAACTTCGCCTTGCGCTAACTCCTTCTGCCGGATATCCACCAGTGTAATTGCAGCCTGATCCCAAAGTAATAATTGATTGCTGATGTGCATGATGCGATATTCCCCTCCGTTATCTGTCTACTCCTCATTTTAAATGATAACCATTATCAATGACAGTCTGAATAATACTTGTTATATTAAAAGTCACATAACTCCATATCTTTCTATCATCGCTGTATTCCAGATCCTTGCAATGAAGATTAGAATAAATAGCAGATAGTGGATGTGACTAACAAGGGGTGATCTCGATGGATGAGCGGTTAAGAGTTGTGATTGGGAGCGGCGGAAGTTCGCATAACCAGGGGTGGCTTCATACGGCGGAGGAGTCGGAGCTTAATCTTTTGCAAGAAGAACAGTGGGCTGTCAGGTTCAAGAAAAACTCCATACAAGCAATCCTTGCGGAGCATGTCTGGGAGCATCTGACGTATGAGGAGGGGATACAGGCGGCAAGAATCTGTTATCCTTATCTGGCATCTGGCGGGTATATCCGCTGTGCTGTGCCGGATGGGTATTTTCCGGATGAAGCTTATCAGAAAATTGTACAGGTCGGAGGACCGGGTCCCCTGGATCATCCCGCGGCGTCTCACCGCATCGTACATAATTACAATACCCTGCGAGGCATGTTCACGGCTGGCGGCTTCGAGGTCAAACTGCTGGAGTATTGCGATGAATCCGGGAAGTTTCATTATAACTACTGGGATGAAGGCGGAGGGTTTATCTACCGTTCCAGGCGCTTCGACCACCGCAATACAGAGGGAAGATTAGGCTTTGTCTCGCTGATTGTGGATGCCGTTAAGAGATGACACATATTGTCCGTACCTTGAAAAAAGGCTGATCCCCGCAGCACGACTCGCTACGCAGAGATCAGCCTGTCCTTCTTTCAATCAACCCGCCCGGGCTAGAAACCCCGGTATTGCGGTTCTTCCTTTTCCAGCTCAGTTACGCGTCCTTCTACCTGCTGAACAATCTGCTGAGTCTGCTCGGCGGCATTGGTAAACAGGGTCTTGGCTTCTTCATTTTGCGTTTCCATGGCGAATTGCTCCAGGCTGGCCTGGGCGCTTTTTAGCGAAGCTACGCACGTCTTGACTTGTGAGGCGACAGTCATCGGTATACCCTCCTCCATATCATAGAAATGGATCATCATCCACGGACTCTAGTATCTGCATTCCTGCAGCTCATATTCTGGAAAATCACTCCAGCCTCACGAGAGCATAATCAACCCGCACGAAATCTTTTGGTTAATTCACCCCTGGTTTGACAAATACTGAAGCAGAATGCCTGAGCACACAGAGCATGAAATATCACAATACAGGGGGTTATTCGAATGCCTGAAGCGCTGGAGGTTGTCTTGCGGACCTTGTTTGCTGTGGTCGTAATGTTTTTTCTAACCAAGATACTCGGCAAACGGCAGGTTTCGCAGCTGTCTTTTTTTGAATATATTACGGGAATTACAGTGGGGAGCTTGGCTGCTTATATCTCGCTGGACACGGATAAGACCTGGCATCTGGGCCTGATTGCCTTAGGCGTCTGGGTTGCCTGTTCACTGGGAATTGAATATCTGCAAATCAAGAGCAAAAAGGCCAGGGATTTCATTGACTTCAAATCGACGGTGCTGATTAAGGACGGCAAGATTCTCGAGAATAATATGAAAAAAGAGCGTCTGAGCGTCGACGAGCTGCTGGAGGAGCTGCGTAAAAAGGATGTCTTCAAGGTGGCCGATGTGGAATTTGCGATTATGGAATCGGATGGTGCGATTAACGTGCTGTTGACCAAGGAGAATCAGCCCTTTACCCCTAAGGATCTGGGAATCAAGGTTGCACCGGAGAAGGAGACGCTCGCTGTAATTATGGATGGTGAGATTCTGGACGAGCCTCTGGATACGCTGAATCTGTCCCGGAAGTGGCTGCAGACCGAGCTGGAAAAGCTGAATCTGACCGTGAAGGATGTTTTCCTCGGGCAGGTAGACTCTTATGGTGAGCTTACCGTGGATCTCTATGCTGACAAAGTCAAGGTGCCGCAGCCGCAGGATAAGCCTCAGCTGTATGCGCTGCTGAAGAAATGTGAAGCCGATCTGGAGCTGTTCGGTCTGTCCACCAAGAACAAAGCGGCGAAGCAAATGTACGGAAATTGTTCAGAGCAATTGCAGGAGCTGCTGCAGAAGCTGAAGCCTTTTATCCAGAACTGACAGCATGAGCAGTTTCACAAGCAGGAGCCGGTGATCCGGCTTCTTTGGGCATGTCCGGGCATAAATCCAGGAACGAGCTGGAATACTAAGGCAGAATCCCCACTACCGGAAGGAGGCTGCCAGATTGCCTGATCAGGATATGCTGGAGTTAATCAAGGAGCAGCTGACAGATTGCAGCGATGCGGTCTACCAGTCTATTAATGTCTACGGGCATTCCTGTATGCTGATCTATATTCCTTCCATCGTGGATACCCTTAGCCTGCAGGAATTTGTCGCCACGCCCCTGAGGGCAGAAGCCAATGCGGAGCCGCACTGGGCGGATTTCATGGAGCGTCTGGATCACGGATCTGCATTCGCGATTCCTTATATCAAGGCCTATCATCCCGGCCGGGTGGTGGAGCTGATCGTCAGCGGGAATCCTGTACTCAGCATCGCAGGTTTGCCGTATGTGTATTATTTTGAGATTGCCCACTATCAGAAAAGGGCGGTGTCCGAATCACAGAACGAGCTGGTGGTGATCGGGCCGCAGGAAGCTTTTATCGAGGATATTCAGACGAATCTCTCGCTGCTGCGCCACAAGATCAAGCATGCGGATCTGAAGACCAAGCATTTCGCTATCGGCAAATACACCAAGACCGATGTATATCTGGTCTATCTCGAAGGGCTCTGCAAGCCGGAAATTCTGGCGGAAATGGAACAGAAGCTGGGCAGTCTCGATGTGGACGGAATTCTGGGCATCAGCTATCTGGCGGAGCATATGTCCCGGGAGCAATTCTCCCCTTTTCCGATCTATCAATATACGGAACGCCCTGACTCTGTCGCCGCCTCGCTCATGGAAGGCAGAGTCGGCATTCTGCAGGACGGCACACCGTCCGCTTTGCTGGCGCCGGTAACCTTTTTTGCGCTGCTGCAGTCCTCAGAGGATTATTACCAGAGCTTCTATGCCGGCAGCTGGATCCGGCTGGTCCGCCTTTTTTTCTCGCTGATCTCGATGATACTGCCGGCCTTATACGTCGCTATTACAACCTTCCATTCTCAGATTATTCCCTCTGATCTGCTGATCACGATCGCTGCGGCCCGCGAGAATATTCCCTTCTCTGCCCTAACGGAGGCGCTGATTATGGAGCTGACGTTTGAAGCGCTGCGTGAAGCCGGCACCCGCATTCCGAAGCCCGTGGGGCAGACCGTCTCCATTATTGGCGGTATTGTTATCGGCCAGGCAGCGGTCCAGGCGGGAATTGTCTCGGCACCGATGGTCATTGTAGTGTCTATTACAGGAATTGCTTCTTATATCATTCCGCATCTGGAGCTTGGCCTGACCTTCAGGCTGCTGCGCTTCGTGCTGCTTGTTCTGGGCGGAACCATGGGACTGATCGGCGTCTTTATTGCTGTGTTTGTCATCTATGGCCATTTGGCGCATCTCCGGTCCTTTGGTTCACCTTATCTGCAGCCGCTGGCCCCGCTTGTGTTTGAAGACTGGAGGGATACCCTGTTTCGTGTGCCCACCCAGTATATGAATAAGCGGAGCAGCTCTTTTACCAACAGGAAGAATAGAAGGAGACAGAAGCCATGAGAGTCATCAGGCTGGGCATGGCACTGCTGCTGCTCTTGAATCTGACCGGCTGCTGGTCCAAAGTAGAGCTCGACGAATTGACCTTTATCTATGGGATGTTCATTGACAAGGGGGAGGAGCGGGGTACCGTTGAAGTGTCGATCAGCTCACCGCTGCCGAACCGGCTGATGTCAGGAACCCAAGGCGGGAGCGGTGCGGCAGACGGAAGGGCGTATTCGATGATCACCAAGACAGCCGCCACTATACCGGAAGCAGTGATCCTGATTCAGAAGGACCTGTCCCGCAGGCTGGAGATCTCCCATATCAAGATAGTTGTCGTGGGTAAGGAGTATGCCAGTCAAGGTATTGGGGAAATGCTTGAATGGTTCAAAAGACAGCCGGAGGTCCCTTTAGGAACCTATATCATGGCTGCCCCCGGCAGAGCCAGCGATATTCCCAAATTGTCTCCGATCTTCGAACAGCTGCCGGATCAGGTCCTCAGCAGCATCTCCAAGGAAAACCTTCTGTTCGGCACCACGATAAGAGATTGTATGCTCTCGGAAGCCTCGCATATGGGATATGCCATGAATTATTTATCCTTTGGCCAGAAGACAGACAGCACCGAGAAGAAGGATGAATACTGGGTTGGCGTCGGCGGCGTGATGCTGTTTCAGGATATGAAGATGAGAGGCCTGATGAATGTCAATGAAGGAAGAGCCTTGGCATGGGCTGCGGGGAAAATCGCCGGACATATCACCTTACCGGTATATCCGATAGTCTGGGATGATGACGGCAAAGGAGCTGCAAGCGCGATCTTCGTCAGGAATTCAGCTGCTTCCTCAGTGAGAATGACCCCCGAGGGTCCGCTGTTTCAAGTGAAAATAAAAGGGAATGCGAGCATCACTTACTTCAAGGATTCCGGGCAGCGTGATGCGGACAAGCTCAGTGCCCTCCTGGTGAGCAAGCTCGAACAGAAGGTGGCCGGAGAAGTCTCGGCTGCACTTGATCATACCCGGCAGGAGGGTGTGGATGTGCTGCATTTGGGTATGCTGGTGGAATGGAATTATCCGGCGGAATGGAAGAAGCTGCGTGAGCGCTGGAAAGACTACTATACCTCGGAAGCCAGAATTAAAGTGACAGTGAAATTCGACATTGAGGATTTCGGTTCAGAAAAATAAGGGGAAGAACATTATGCAGACATCGAAATGGCAAATCACCAGGTTCTCAATCGTATATCTGGGCTCCCAGAGTACCATGTTTCTAGTTCCCGGCCTCATTGAATCCTCCGGCTATCAGGGGTGGATCGGGATTGTGGCCGGCTGTGCCCTGGCGCTGATTCCGCTGTTCTTCACCGTTCAGCTCGGGAAGCTGAAGCCCGGGACGGGCTGGGTGGATTTCGGAGCAGAGATTACGGGGAAGTGGATGCACCGGGTTATAGTCCTTCTGCTGCTATGCTGGTGTGTTTACTATGCTTCGTATGATATAGAGAACTTCGTCCTCTTCTTCGGGTCCAATTATCTTCGCGGAACACCGCCGCTCTTCATCCAGATTCTTATTGGTCTGGTTATTATGTATACTGCCCATCTCGGAGTAACATCTATAGTGTATATGGCTGACGGCATATCGCTGGTGTTCATTGTTTCAACTGCACTGAGTATCTATCTGTTCATCCAGCATGCCAATTATGCGATCCTTCCGGCGTTTATCCATTACCATGATCCGCATATCGCCATCTTGGATTCGGTAACCGTCATGTCTTGGCTGGGGGAGTGGGTGGTGTTCCTGTTTGTTGCCCCTGAGCTCAGAATCAGCAAGGGCACCATGAAACGGCTGGCCATCGGAGGCATCTGTGTTATGCTGACGATTCTGCTGGGCTGGGTGATGACCCTGCTGAATTTCGGAGCGTATCTGGCCAAAGAGCTGACGTTCCCCTATCTTCAGCTCGTCCGCAGCTCTTCCGGCGATGAGCTGCTGGGCAATTCCGACCCGCTGCTGATCGGGATCTGGTCCGCTTCCATGTTCATTCACAGTTCTTTTCTAATCTATATAGCCGGCAAATGTGCTGCATATCTTACCGGGCAGAGAGCGAAGAAGCTGCTGGTTCCAGGTCTGACAGTCTGCTCTGTAACGATTGCCTTTCTCTACTCCAGAAATCTGGCCCGGTATGATCATGACTATTACTCCTTCAATATGGCTCTTGTGTGGCTGATTGTAGAGTTTATTCCGATGTACTATTTCTTTGCGTTAATGCTCCGGAAGAAGCGGCAGCCACAGGCATAAGCCAGGGCTGCAATTTCCGCTATTATATAATGTAGGCGCTTTCTGGTATGATTAGTTTATATGTACATACCTTTTTTTGGAATAGGATGGTGTTATTATTCATGAATCTTCAAGAAGCAACCGCTCTAATTGAATCGATCCGAAGCAATCTGGCAAAAGTTATCGTGGGCAAAGAGAGCGGTGTGAACCTGCTGCTGACCGCTTTGCTGGCCAATGGTCATGTGCTGCTGGAGGATGTGCCGGGTACCGGAAAGACCCTGCTCGCCAAAACATTGGCCCGCTCCCTGGACTGCACGTTCAAGCGGATTCAGTTCACGCCTGACCTGCTGCCGTCTGACTTAAGCGGCATCAATTACTATAACCAGAAGAGCGGCGAATTTCAATTCCGTCCCGGTCCGGTATTTGCCAGCATTCTGCTTGCGGATGAGATCAACCGGGCCACGCCGCGCACCCAGTCCAGCCTGCTGGAGTGTATGGAGGAGCGGCAGATTACAATTGACGGCGTGACGCATGAGCTGGAGCGGCCGTTCCTGGTCATTGCTACCCAGAATCCGGTGGACAGCCAGGGGACCTTTCCGCTGCCGGAAGCGCAGCTGGACCGGTTCCTGATGCGGATTACCAGCGGGTATCCGACATTTGAGGAAGGGGTACATATCCTCCAGAGATTCCGCCAGAATAACCCGCTGGAGGATACCGCTGCGGTGGCCACAGCCCGGCAGATTCAGGACATTCAACGTCTTGCTGCGGAGGTTACTGTCAGTGACGAGCTGCTCGCTTATATGATGCGCGTGGTTGAGGCTACCCGTACCTCCCCGGCGGTCCGGCTGGGAGCAAGCCCCAGGGCAGCTTTTGCCTTGCTGCGCGCTTCGCAGGGATACGCACTGATCCAGGGCAGAAGCTATTGTATCCCGGATGATATCAAAGAGGTTGCGGTCCCTGTGCTGGCGCACCGGCTGATTCTTCAGCGCGGTCCCGGAGTCCGTGAAGGCCAGTCGGCAGAGGTAGTGCTTCAGGTGCTGCGTGAAATTGAGGTGCCGGCTGAACCTGCTGTCCTGTCCAGAGGCGGAAGGGTGGAGTGATCCATGTCGCTGCCGTGGTTCATTGCAAGCACGTTCATCCTGCTGGTCCTAATCTCGCTCGTCTATGACCGGCATGCGCTGAAGAAGGTCAGCTATACCCGTTACTTTTCTGCTAAAGCGGTGTACGCCGGTGAACAGGTAGAGATGGTTGAGGAGATTATGAACAAGAAGCTGCTGCCGCTGCCGTGGCTGCGGCTGGAATCCAGCATAGCTAAGGGGCTTGAATTCGGTAACCAGGAGAATCTGGGCATCAGCAGCGGAGAGATTTCCCAGAATCATGTCAGCCTGTTCTTCCTGAGGTCTTTTCGCCATATCAAACGGCGGCATAATATCACTTGCAGGGAGCGGGGGCTGTTCGTCCTGGAGACGGCAACCATGACTACCGGCGATCTGTTCGGACTGAGCCGCAGCGCCAAGACCTTCCCGCTTCATTTGGAGCTGCTGGTCTACCCCGGATTGCTGCGTTTCCATGACCTTCCGTTGCCGGTTCACAGCTGGCTTGGAGAGCTGCCGGTCAAGCGCTGGATTGTCGAAGATCCGTTCCTGACCGCCGGTACAAGAGAATACAGCGCCGGGGATTCTCTGGCGAGCATTAACTGGAAAGCGACAGCCCGTACGGGAAGTATGCAGGTGCATCAAAAGGATTACACCGCCGATTCCCGGCTGGTCATCTGCCTGAACGTGGAGACGAGTGAGTCCATGTGGAGAACGGTTACCGATGTGCAGCGTATAGAGCTGGGAATCCGCTATGCGGCGACTGTAGCCGAGTATGCGATCAGCCACGGGATTGAGGTCCGGCTGCTCAGCAATGGAAGACTGGAGGGGAGCGGGGCGAGAGATTCGGTGGACACCTGGTCCATTGTTCATACCGAGGAGTTCCTTGGCCTGCTGGCCAGACTGAATCTGGACCGGACCGTGCCGATGAGCAGGCTGATGGAGATTGAAGCGGACAAGGGGGAGGCAGATAAGGATTATCTGATCATTACCTGTCACCGGGGGGCAGAGCTTCAGCTGGCAGCCTCAGGCTTAAGCTTCCTCGGAAACGGTGTAGAGTGGCTGGATATTCCTTCTGAAGGGGGCGGTGAGCTATGACTTCCCGAATCCCGGATGCCTTCAAAGAAAATTACGCCATATGGATGGCAGCCTTCATCGAATGGCTGCTGCTGCTCCCGGTATGGCTGGTGCTCCAGACTTATTTCCAGCCGGAGGCCGAGGCGCTGCGCTGGATCTATCTGCTGCCGGTACTGGCCGCAGCTGGTGTGCTGCTGCGAGAGATATGCAACCGCCGCTGGAAGCAGCTGCTCGCGGCGCTAATTCTCGGAGCTATATCTGCGGCGTTAACCGGTACGCTGACACTTATAGGTCTTCCGCTGGCAGCCGGAGCGGCTGTGTCTGCCTTCCTTGGCATGACAGCGGCCACACGGGTGAACCGGCTGTGGCTGTATATCAGCGGGATCATGCTGTATTTTGTCGCTTCGATTGCCTTCTCGCGCATCCCCGGTCTCCAGCCGAGTGCGCCGGTGCTCACCTGGAGCGGCAGCTTGTGCCTGATCCTGGCACTGCTGGCTACGAACAGCACCCACCTGCGTTATAGCTCCTTGAACGGAGGTGCAGGAAATCTGCCCCAAGGACTGCGGCGGCATAATCGGATGTTTGTGGTCGGCTTCATTATCCTGGCAGCATTGCTTGCAGCGGGGGGCGGTAGGGCGGTTGGGATGCTGCTGTGGAATATGGTGCGGGCATTCTTCGTCTGGCTCAGCCGGTTATCCTCCGGTTCCGAGGAGGCACCGCCAGCAGAAGCTCTGCCTGAGGCCATCCCTGCCATGCCGGCTGCGGAGCCGGGTGAACCGGGATTGCTGTCGATGATTCTGAATATAGGCTTCTATATTCTAGGAGCGGCAGCCATTCTTGCGGTACTGTATTTTATCCTGCGTTGGTTGTACAGAAATACAGGAGGCATCCTGCGCAGAGCGATGGACAGGCTGCTGTCCCTGCTGCGCAGAGAGACTCCTGCGGCTGCCGGGTATCAGGATGAGGAGACTAGCCTGTTCAACTGGGAGCAGACCGTTCAGGACTTCCGCCAATACGTGCGTTCCAAGCTGACACCTGCCAGCCGCCGGGACCGCTGGGAGGGGATGGACGGAAGCCGTGAGCGCATCCGCTGGCTGTACCGGCACTGGCTGCGGGCCAGACATGCGGAAGGGTATGAGGTGAAGCCCTACCTGACCCCGCAGGAGACAGCAGCTGATGTAGCCGCCTGGTCGCAAGCCCAGAAGCGCTCAAGCAAACACTCTGGCGGAGATGTCTCTGTCAATGAACGTCTGCTGGGCCTATACCACAGGGCCCGCTATACCGAGGAGGAGCTGCCTGAACTTACTGCCACTGAGGCGGCGGCGCTTAAGGAGCAGCTGAAGCTGTAGCTGAATCATCACGTTCAGCGAACACTGGAAAGGAGCGGCAGGCATGACCCCTTATCTGCGAGGTGAGCTGGCTAAAGAGGCTCAGATTAATATGGAGACGCTCAGATTCTATGAGAAAAACGGGCTGATTCCGCTGCCGCAGCGTTCAGCAGGCGGGTATCGGCTGTATCCGGAGGAGACGCTCCTCCGGATCGCTTTTATCCGTAATGCCAAGAGCTGCGGGTTCACACTCCAGGAGATCAAGAAGGCACTCGTTAAATCTGCAGACCGCAGCATAGGAATCAGTGATTTCATCGAAGTCATTGAGCGGAAGATCGCCGCTGTCGATCTGGAGATTGCCCGGCGGAACGAGACACGCAGACAGCTTGAAGCACTGAAGTCCGGCCTTCTGGTTCAGGACAGGCACCCGGGCGTGCAGGATACGCTTAATATGTTGAACATGAATGATTAATCTGTTGCCACCTGTAATTCTGCAGGGATTGCCACTTGACTCTGTACATTGCTACAGGGTTTATAGTATGGGCATCCCAGGATAACAGGAGGAATTACACGTATGTTGTATCCGAGCAGTACCCCGATTGAACAGTTGCAGGCCATTACAGCTTATCTGAAAAGCAATAATAGTTACTCCAGAAAACCAGTTCAGGAGATCCGTGCGGCGGCTCTCGAAGCGTCCAGGCATTTACCCTTTCTTGAAGGCGTGAAGGTTGAACCGGTTGAGGTGGAGACCTTCAGCGGAGAGTGGGTCAGAGCGGAGGAGAAAAGTCTACAAGGTGAAGGACAATCGCAACCCGCAGAGAACAAGGTAATTCTTTATTATCACGGCGGAGGGTTTGTGTCTGGCAGCTGCGAGATCTATAGGGATCTGGCAGCCCGTCTATCTGAAGCAGCTGGGGGAATTGCCGTCTTCACTGTGGAGTACCGGCTTGCACCGGAGTTCTGCTTCCCTGCAGCCAATGAGGATTGCCTTGCAGCTTACCACTGGCTACTGGAACGGGGTGTTCTTGCCGGGAATATTATAGTCTGCGGAGAGTCCGTCGGAGCCACGCTTGCGCTGATGACATTAATTACGCTGCGGGACCAGGGGGATAAGCTCCCTGCCGGTGCATGCCTGCTATCTCCCCATGCCGACCTTATTCATTTGGACGGGGAGTCTTATGACAGCCGTGCGGGAACGGACCCGACAGGAAGCCGGGAAGCGAATCAGAGAATGATTGAGGAATTTATGGGGGACTATGGCGGTGCGTGGCCTGCAATATTATCACCCTTAAGAATGGATCTCCGGGGCTTGCCGCCCCTGCTCATACAGGCGGGAGATCATGAGGTGCTGCTGAGTGATGCAGAACGCTTGGCTGAACAGGCAAAGGCGGCGGGCATCACTGTAGAACTTCAAATCTGGAAGAACATGTGGTGCGCCTTTCAGCTGATGGCTGCCATGCTTCCTGAAGCGCAGCAGGCCATCGGGAACATAGGCAGCTTCATTAAGAGAGTATTGCAGCTGGAGGGCAGGCAAGATTAGCACCCGTAGCCTGAAAGCAATCGTACAACGTATCCAGCGGACAGGGTCAGAACAGCAGACGCAGCAGCATCAGCGTCACAATACCGGTCAATACGGTAGCCAGCAGGCTGCGGGTCTTGACGGCTACCCAGAAAGTGGGGAGGGCGGCGATTAGCTCCACATTAGTGGACAGGACTGTGAACCTGCCACCGGTTACGAGCAGCTCTTGGGCAACCAGTGCAGCCATGACAGCAATCGGCACGTAGCTTAGCCAGCGCATGCCCCATTCCGGGATCGTGATCCGGCTCAGCAGCATCAGCGGAAGGACACGCGGAATGAAGGTGACGAGCGCGGCTCCGAGAATGATTATGGCAATATCCAGTCTTATTTCCATTGTTCCATCACCACTCCAATCGTTGAGGCTACCAGCGCCGCAGCTATAACGCCCATGCTGGGTGACCACAGCACAGAGACGAGCACGGCGACCACAGCGGCCGCTAGGCCGACAGTGATATCCAGTCTATACTTGCGCCGTCCCATAATGGTCAGGACCAGCAGTCCGATGAACATAGCCGGCAGGGCGAAATCCAGTCCCCACTTCTCGGGGCTGGATATCCATTGACCGAGAACAGCGCCGGCGATATTGGCCAGTAACCAGTTCAGATAAGCGGTAATATTCAGGCCGTGCATCCATCTCTCGCTGATCTGCTTCCTTGCGGCGCTCTTCTGAATGGCTACCCCGAAGGTCTCATCTGTGAGCAGCGAGCCGATCAGCAGGTTGCGCAGCGGGGTCAGGTGGCGGAAGTACGGCGACAATGCTGCGCTTAACAGCAGATGCCGCAGGTTAACCAGCAGAATCGTAATGACAATACCGGAGGCGCTGCTCCCGGCGGCAATCATGCCAGCGGCAATAAACTGGGCCGAACCGGCGTACAGGATGATGGAGATCATGGCGATTTCGGCAAGGGTCAGCCCCGCTGTTTTCTCCACAACACCTGCGGCGAACCCGATGCTTAAGTAGCCGAGCAGCGTGGGTAGGCAGTCCTTGACCCCTTGCCAGAACGTATCGCTGCTCTCCGGCACACTTGGGCTATCTGTAACCAGGCTGCCGCCGGACAGCGGCTCCTGATGAATGGATTCTGGCTTCATGGGCATGCTCCTTCTGTTTCATGGAATAATGACTAGTATAGTGTCCGATTTAAACTAGTAGATGGGGCGCTATCATACCTGAATGAGTACAAGAGTGGAGCCACACCTACATGTGTCAAAGTGGCGTTTGACTGGGGATAGGGTATCTCAGGTCCGTTAGGAACACACTCTTCTGGCCGGTGTATTTTCGTTTTACGGAACCTCCGGGATTCGACCCTATTCACAGAATTACATCGGATACTCTACTATCGCCGATAATAAATACATTGTATTAATATCTAATAATTCATAGCGAATTGCAAGGGAATATTAGCTGTAACTGTAAAAAGGGTTCCGCCGTCCACAGAGCGATCTGCGGCAGCGGAACCCTTTTGGAGTTCATGGTTATTTCAAGATGAGTACGCCGAACCCTTCCATCGTATAGCTCCCTGACAGGGTCTGGCCGCTTAAGAGGTCCGTCTTGGCTGTCTTAAGCACAATCTGTGCCGGTTCTTCGCTGTAGTTGAGCAGGAAGGCGACACCGGAAGAGGCGTCTCCCCCCGTAGCACGAATCTGCAATTCAACCTCTGGCGGCAGCTCCGCCCAATCGGCGGCTGGCGAGACCAGCCCCAGGCTGCCAAGCATCTGCAGCACAGCAGGCTCATTGAACACGGCGCCGTAATACCATACCTCGCCTTTGCCCCTGGTGTTGCGGGTTACCGCCGGTTTGCCGGCATAGTAGTCGGTCGCATAGGTTGCCATAACCTCGACGCTGTCCTCTTCCACCTGCAGAATGTCATTGAAGGCATCTGCACCGGTCAGTGCTTCAGGATCATGATTCCAGCGGATGGAGGTAGGCTTGCGCGTTCCTTTGACCAGCGTGAATTCTTCCACGGTTACCCCGCACATCTCCTGCGTCGCTCCGGGAAAAGGCCGCATGTAGCATTGTCCGGTAATATCCTTGTAGCCTGTGCGGCAGCCGAAGACCAGCTTCCCGCCTTGCTGTACATACTGGTCGAGCAGAGCCGCCGTATCATCGGTCATAATCGCCGGATGCGGGTAGACCAGCACTTCATAACGGGCAAGCTCTGCAAGGGTGGTATGGCTGCGCAGGTACAGAACGTCATTCGGAATATGCTTCCGCTGCAGAGCCTTGAACCATTCCTTGTTGCTCTGCCACATGAACGGGCCGTGCCAGACATCATATTCCCCGTCCCACTCATTGTCATAATCACGCACGATAGCAACGTTCGCCTGAGTCCGGCTGCCGATGAACTGCTGCCCGATGCTTGCCAGCTCGCGGCCGATCTGCTCCGCTTCTCTTACCCGCCGATTAGGCTGGTTATGGTAGTCGTTCAAGCCGTGCCAATAGATCTCATTGCCCATGGTGGCGGTCCGCCAGCGGAAATAGAGCAGCATGTCAGCGCCGTGGGCGACGGACTGGTAGGTCCACAGCCGCATCTGTCCCGGCTTCGGTGAAGGCATGTCCAGCCGGTTGACCCAGCCCCCCGGACCGGATTGCTGCTCCATGACACAGAAGTTGCTGCTGACCGAACGTACGGCCGACAGGGACAGTCCCCAGCCGCGGTCAAGCATCGGGTTCACCTCGGCCGGATCGAAGCCGATGGTGGAGAACTGCGGATACGAGTCATAGCTGAAGAAATCCAGCAGCTCGTCATTCAGCTCATGGCTGTCCAGATGTCCGAACAGCCCGTTTGTGGTAACCCACTGATTAGGAGCCAATTCCCGGAGGATATCTGCCTGGATTTTGGCAAAATGGATGGTGTTATCAGAGATGAAGCGCTTCTCATCCAGAGCCTGGTGCGGATTCGGCTGATTCGGTGAAGGAGTAGGCCGGGTGAGGCAGACCTGTGACCAGCTCGTATAGGTCTGATTCCAGAACACCGTGCCCCAAGCCTGATTGAGCTTGTCCAAGGTGACATACTTCTCCTGCAGCCAGAGGCGGAAGGCCTGATGATCACTCTCCGAGTAGAATACATTGATCTCACAGTTCAGCTCGTTGTCAATCTGCCAGCCGACGACGCCCGGATGATTGCCGTAATGTTCAGCAAGCTTGGTTACGATACGCGCACAAAGCTCACGGTATTTGGGACTGCTGTAATTGTAATGGCGGCGCATGCCGTGCTGTAGCGTCACACCTTCATAAGTAACATTCAAGGCCTCAGGATACTTCTCTGTAAGCCAGGCAGGCGGGGTAGCCGTAGGCGTTCCAAGAATGACCTTCAGCCCGTAGCTGTGTGCCATGTCGACCGCACGGTCAAACAGATCGTATTGAAACACGCCTTCTTCCGGTTCAAAAATGGACCAGGCGAACTCAGCCAGACGTACAATGGTGAATCCGGTTTCAACCATACGCCGGTAATCGTCAGCCCACATGGATTCAGGCCAGTGCTCAGGATAATAGCAGACGCCCAGTTCAAATCGTTCTGCTGCAACAGGTTTCTTCATCTTAACCTCCAAGTGTAAAAATATGCTTTCATTAAGCTACCAATCTATTGTATTATCAGCAGTGTATCCACTTATATAACAGAATATTGCTATTATATCATTATATTGCGTGCTTGATTCAGCGCAGGGCAGGAGGAGATTTACATGAGAAAACACTGGGTTCTGCCGCAGCCTGCTTATGCCCACTATGTATGTTATCCGGAGATGCTGGGGCATTACAGCGACTTCCCGGAGCATGCAGAGCGCAGAAGTGAGGGGTTCCTGAACAGTTATAATCTCCACATGGTTTTCGGGGGAGAAGGGTATGTATTTCAGGGAGGGGAGCGGATATCCATGAGGCGGGGCAGCGGGTTTCTTTTTCCCAGAGGGGCTTATCAGCAGTACGGTTCTGATCCCGGAGCTGCCTGGGATGTGCGCTGGATGCACTTCGCCACGGCAATGCCTCTGCCTATGCTGGAGGAGGCGGATCAGTCACGCGGCTACTTCTTCACCTTCGATCCCGGCACCGGTTATGAAGCGCTCTTCGAGGAAATGTACCGGCTCAGTGCAGGCTATGAGACCCGGAGTGAACCGCGCCTCTCCACACTGCTCTATGAGATTCTGGTTACGCTGATGCAGAACACCGAGCCGCTCCACGGCTCCGTTCCGCTGGAGATCCGGCATTCCATCCGGCTTACCGCCGACAGGATCTATAGTGAGTGTGAGCGGCCCTGGACGCTGGAGTCTATGGCCAGACTTGCCGGTTATAGCAGCTACCATTTTCTCCGCCTGTTCCGCAGCATTATGGGCAAGACGCCGAACCGGTATTTGAGCGATTGCCGGATGGCCCGGGCCAAGCTGCTGCTGGCCTCCACCAAATTGTCAGTTGCGCAAATTGCACTGCAAAGCGGCTTTCAACAATCCAGTTATTTCATCAAGGTGTTCAGACAGCTCGAAGGGATGCCGCCGAACCAATACAGACGTTCCTTCAACTCATAGAATCAAGCCTTTTTAGGACCAAGTATTAAGAAAGTTTGTTACATTTATGGCAGAGTTCACGCCGCGATAGCCTTGGTTATGTGACAGAAAGTTACAAATGGAAACAAAGGGTTACAAAGTGGATACAAATTCCACGCGCCAAGCAACTATACTATTGCTAGTAAATACATCTGGAGGGAAATAAATGAGAAAGTATAGAGTTACATATGCTGCATTGCTGGTGAGTTCACTCGTTGCCGGCCAGGTGTCTGGCAGTATCACTGCGCCTGCTGTACATGCAGCCCCGGCGGCGAAGGCCCCCGCAGTATCCGCTCCGGCGGCATTCAAGTTCAATTCCGTTCCCATGGGTGCCGGAGTGACCGCAGTACTAGAGAATATCAACATATGGAGCCAGTCCAGCGGAAACATCTTGTCATACACACTTAAATATACGAATTTCGGCAATTCAAGCGCAAGCCTGATGCATTATTTCTCACGCGTTGTCACTCCGGGAGGATCAGTACTTCCAGGTAATCCCTTAGGTGCGGATGCCCTGAAGAAGAAAGTCGGCGCCAAAGAAACCCTTAGCGTGACCTATTATGTAAATGTGGGACAAACCTCCTCTTTGCAGGGGATCAAAATCTCGATGCTGGTCTGGGATGCCAAGACGAAGGGGTATCTGAAGCAGACGGGATCTTTTGGAGTGCCCGCTAATTATTCAACTACGGCTGCAGTTGGAACAAGCCTGAGTACAGTCATGAACGACATTCCCGTCGCGGCCAGTGCAGACTCCCTCCAGCTCTATAAATACAGCGGCAAGGTCTATGCCAAAGTAGGGGTCAGTCTGACCAACAAGGGCAATAAAGTCCTCAGTGATCCGGGCTATTCGGCTTATCTGGTATCTGCGAGCGGCACCTCCTTCGAGCTGGCGCTGAGCGGTACACAGGCGGATTACAAGATTCAACCGCAGGAGAAACGGAGCATTTATTATATTACGGAAATCCCGGCCTATCTCAAAACAGATAATATGAAGCTGCAATTCACGCAGAGAGACGAGACCACGAAGCTGGAGCTGGCTAAATCTTCTTATAAGCTGCCCGCAGCAAGCTCGCCTAATCTGGTAGTGGGCAGCGGGGTAGTCAAAAAGATTGTAGTCAATAACAACACGGTAGACACGCTGCTCCGCAATGCCAATGTGTACGCACAGGATGCAGATGCGGTATGGACGTTCCAGATGCAGCTTAAGAATACCGGCAACAAGGCGGTAACCCTGCCAAGCTACGACCTGGCAGTCAAATCGGTGAAGGGCAAGGTTTTTCCGGTGAACTCCAAAGGCGTAAGCGGAGTCACCCTCAAGCCGCTAGAGACCAAAATTGTACCGCTTACGGTTCGCGTACCGCTTGAAGTCGATCAATCCGGATTGCAGCTTATGATGATCGAATCAGTAGGCGCAGAGAGCTCAAGTATGCCTGAACCGAGCGTAACCGGCGAGACAACCGGAAATACCGGGAATACCGGAACGCCGTCCACTTCGCCTCCTGCAACACCGACTGCCAAAATGGTTTTCCCGGTAGCCTATTTCGTCATTCCTTATGCCCTGCGTACGGAGGTAACGACCGGCCAGGAGTATATGACCACGAATTCATACGGATCCTTCTCGTACAGTATTCAATCTCTGCAGCGTTATCCTTGGAGAGATGATGATATCGTAGCTGCCAGACTGAGAATCACCAATACCCAGAACGTGTCTCTTACGCTGCCTGAGCTGAAGGGAACCATTAAGCTGGATAAAGAGAATCTGCCCGTGACTACAGAGCTGTATATGGACAATAAGGATGCTTCTGTCCTTGCGCCAGGGAAGTCGGCGGATCTGTATGTACTCGGCAAAATTGCCTATACCTCAGAGTTTCAGAATATGCGGATTGCCCTGAACGGCACACAGAATTCAGAGACCGTTCCGTTCCTGGATGTCAGCGTCAACAACTCGATTAACAGTATTCCGACCATCGAGAAGGGCAAGAGCTACACCATTAGCGGCAAAGGCAAAACGGCCAGTGTACAGGAGAACCGGACAACGATCTATCAAGGGGAGAGCCACAATCTAGTGTACACAGAGCTCTATCTGAGCAGTGAGGAGAAAAGACAGAGCAAAATGGCCCGTCTCCAGGCTTACTATAAGACCAAGGACGGCCAGTATTTCGAAGCGGGCACCAGCCAGTCGGAGAACAGCGCGTCTCCGGGTGCCAAGCAGCTCGTGGTCCTGTGGGCCAAGGTGCCTAAGGCTACGGACCTCGCGGATGTCTCACTCTACCTCGGTTCCGGTATCAAAGAGGGTAAGCTGATCGAGGCCAAGGAGGAAGCGACCGGATTCGTCAATGTGGCAGCACTTCAGCTGAATCCGCAGGCTAACGTACCGAAGAATACGCTGGAATCAACGGCATTATATCCTTATACGATTTCTGTTCTGACCTCTGAAGGCAAGCGGATGAAGTCATCGGATACCCTGGATATTACTATGAATTACAGCCTGAGGAAGGATAACCTCTACGATGCAGGCGTGCTGGAGCATAAGCTGATTCTGCAGATTACCGATCCGTTCGGCATCGCGACCGAGAAGGTTCTTACACTGGGCACAGACCTGATTGAAGGGACGAACAACCAGTATTCCTTCTCCCTCAGCAGACCCGTGTACAAGACGATGGACGGCGGCGCTTATAAGTTAGCCTTCTATGATGAATTCCAGGGTGAACGTCTGATGCTGGGCAGCCAGGCCTTTGGAGTCACCAACGTGGTTCCGAACAAGACACAGGAATAATCGTCATTCGCTTAACTAAAACATTCTTGTATTTTTAAAAAAGGAGCAGCTTCCATGTTGCGTGTTGAAGATATTACGCATTCGTACAAAAGCGGTAATGAATGGACCTCCGTTCTTCATAAAATCAATTTTTCCGTCAAAAAAGGAGAGATGGTTGCCCTGCTGGGCAGTTCAGGTTCCGGGAAGTCAACGCTTCTCAACCTGATGGCCGGCTTGATGAAGCCCACGGAAGGTCATATCTACATTGCTGATCAGGACATTGTGAAAATGGGCGAGAATAAGCTGGCCGAGTTCCGCCGCAAGAATATCGGATTTATCTTTCAGGCCTATGAGCTGATTACCAGCCTGACGGTCCGCGAGAACGTGGAGCTGCCGCTGGTCTTCCAGTCAGTCTCTCCCAGGGCACGCAAGGCCAAGGCGCTGGCGCTGCTGGAGCAGGTGGGAATTCCCGACAAGGCGGATCTCTTCCCCTCGCAGCTCTCCGGAGGACAGCAGCAGCGGGTCAGTATCGCCCGGTCGCTGATCACAGAGCCGTCGGTCATCTTCGCCGATGAACCGACGGGGAATCTGGATTCCAAGACTGAAGAAGAAATTATCGGTATTCTGCTGAACCTGAACCGGACGATGAAGACGACTTTTATCGTCGTTACTCATGAATACAAGGTGGCTGAACAAATGCAGCGGATTTTCACGCTGAAAGACGGCTTCCTGGTCACTGAATCGCAGGCAAAACCGCAAGCAGATATAAAACTGCAAAAAGAACAGCAGCTTGAGACGCAGACAGAAGTACAGGTTGAAGAGCAAATCACTGAGGAAGCTGAACCGCAGACCATGGTAGAGGTTGAAGAACAATTAGCTGCAGGAGCTGAACAGGAAGCTGTAGAGCCAGTACCGCAGACAGCAGGAGCGGATGAAGATCTGCCGGCTGAGGAACCTGAACACCAGACCGCTGAGGAAGCTGATCCTGCAGAGGGAGGGAAGCCGTGAAGATCAGAGACATTTCACGGATGGCCTGGGAACAGGTCAAACGGCGCAAGGTGGTTACAGGTCTATGTATGACCGGGATATCCATCGGCTGCGCAGCAATTATCGTGGCTTTGAGTGTAGGCCAATCTGCACAGGTCTATGTAACGGAACAAGTTAATGCCAACTTCAAAATGGATGAGATTACAGTCTCGCCCGGCGGAGGACTTCCAACGAACGGGAAGAGTGGAGGCGGCGGATCGGGTGAGGTAAATGAGAACCTCGACCCCGGCAAGCTGACCGATCAGAAGCTGAAGATCATCCAGGGGCTGAATCATGTGAAGGCGGCTTCGCCTTTTCATCAAGCAGGATATCTGCAGATGGTAACCATAGACAACAAGATCTCCGATGTTCAGGTCGTTGTCGCCGATTTACAGAAGCTGACGGCGTACGACCACAAGTTCAAGCAGGGAGGGGCGAATGGCCAGCTCGGATCCATTGTGCTCAATCACGGGGCTACACTGGGCCTGATTGACCTGGAGACCCGGCAGAAGCTGTTCGATCAGATGAGTGCGGATCCGTTCAACCAGGAGCTGTACCAGCAATATGACAAAATGGCCACTGTGCCTACTGAATTGTACCGCAAGCAGGTTCAGATTCAGGCGCAGGACTATAGCTCTACATCCCCGGTGTTCAAGCTTAGCTCGCCCCTGCAGATCTCCGGAATTCTGGCGCTTCCCAAGGGGATGGATGAACTGCGGTCATCCTATGAGAAGATTATGTATGTGTCTCCCGAGACCGCACAGCAGCTCTCCAAGGAGCTTGCGTTCGATAATTCCACCACCAGTGTGCTTACGCTCCCGCCGGAGGGCAGCTATAACTCGATTACGGTCAAGGTGGACGATGTGGCGAACATCAAGCCGGTGGAGCAGATGATTCAGAAGCTGTCACTGAGTGCTCAAGACAATCTGTTCCAGCAGGAGATGCTGAAGGAGCAATTTGATATGATCAAAATGGCGGCTCTCGGCATCGGGGTATTCATCCTGATCATCGCTTCCATCTCCATCATAGTGGCCATGACCATGTCCACCCATCAGCGGCGGCGCCAGATTGGGATTATGAAGGTCCTCGGGGCCAACATGGGACAGATCCGTAACATGTTCATTACCGAAGCTGCGCTTCTGGGGCTGCTCGGGGGCATGCTGGGTGTTGCATTCTCCTATCTCATTGTGATGGCGCTCAACAAGCTGGTAGGCAGTGCAGGGGACGGGATGAATTTCTTCATTCCTACGACGAATCTGCCGATCGGGATATCTTTTGCCATTATGACCGGCGTGCTGTCGGGGATCTATCCGGCGATCAGCGCCTCCAGAACCGATGCATTAACTGCTATTAAACGAGACTAACCCTAAGCTAGAAAGGAAGCCGAAACAATGAAGAGGACTCTAAAGAAGAGCCTGAAATGGATCATAATCTTAGGTATCATCGGAACTGCCGGTTATTTCGGATATACCAAATTCTTCAAGGCTGATGATACCGCAGAACTCCCGCCTGAACCGATGCAGGTAATCAGCTTCCCGGTAACGGAAGAGACGTTAACCAGCTCCGTGCAGATCAAAGGCAGATCGCAATACCAGAAGGAGACGCTGGTGTATGCCCCCTTTGCTTCCAAGGTGACTGCCTGGAAGGTGGAGAACGGGGCACAGGTGAAGAAGGGCCAGGTGCTCTTCACCCTGGATCAGAGCACACTCCGTAATGAGATTGCCACGGCGGAGGCAGCCGCCCGCAAGGCGAAGCTGGAGGGGGAACTGAATGCTTTTGTCGCGCAGCAGGAGGATGATTCTCCGGCCCCGGCCGGTACGGAAGCGGAACGGCTGAAGGCCCTGGCTGCCCAGGAAACCGCCCGTCTGAGCGATGAGCTGAACCAGGTGAATGCCGAGATTCAAGCCAAAGAGCTTACGGAGAAGAAGGCGAAGCTGAACACTGCGGTATTCCATGCACCGGAGAACGGCATCTTCCTCTTCGACAGCAGCACAGAACGGCCGCAGACTGTCACCGACAATCAGTACATCGGCAAGATTGTGGACACCAACAAGGTAGAGTTCATAGCACAGGTCGGGGAGCAGGATATCTTCCGCATCAAAAAGGGCATGAAGGTGAAGGTGAAGATGACGGCCGTAAAAGATCTGGTCCTGGACGGGGAGGTAACCGATGTGGCCAAGTTCGCCACGACGACCACCGGACAGAACACAGCCGGCCAGCTTCCGCAATTCGAGGTGGTCATCTCCATGCAGCCGGACGAGCATTTGATGGGCGGCCTCAGCCTGAGCGGAGACGTCGAGACCTCACGCAAAGAGAAGGCGGTGGTTGTATCCAATATCGCCGTCATCCGTGAAGGGGATCTGGCCTTCGTTATGGTGGACAAAGGAAACGGCCAATACGAACGCAAAGAGATCAAGACTGGAATGGAAACAACCGATAAAACAGAGGTGCTGTCGGGACTGAAGGCAGGAGACACCGTGGTTCTGCAGTAGTTGACAGCAGTGGATGGGCCCAAACCGTATATAGCCCCAAACCTGGTTGATTGCCGGGTTTGGGGCTTTTTGAATAGAAAGTATAGGCGTGAGTGGCGCGCGGCGGATCATCTAAGTGGAAATAGTACATCTAATTTATGGTCGCAGGAACAATTACTTATAGCAGTTGGATAAATAACATTTAATCAGACCAAATCCTGCTGAGATCAAGGGGCTTGGTGGATTAAATGTACTTTTTCCAACTGCTTCCCCAAAGCGCATGGTTTCGGCTTAATTAAGTGCCTTTTTTCCAACTCTGACGGTTCATCCCACGGGTTAGTGGAGTAAACTCCCCCTAAGTATATAAATGGTTGAGAGTGTACCGATTCCGCTTGTTAACTACTTGTTCTGCTGATACGGCTTACGCCAAGCCTGGATGTCACTGTTCAGTTCGGCGAGATCCGGCAAGGGCACCGCTTCGTCCGTTAACTGATATTTGGCCTTCAGCGCCAGAATACGGTAGACACTCTCGTCGATCCGCGCTTCGGAGATGCTGCCTTTCTTGACGCTGTCGAGCAGTGCGGCACGAACAGCTTGTTCATTCTTGTATTCATGGGCGACCAGAAGGATATCGCTTCCAGCCAATACGGATTCTACAGCTGCAGCTGGGAGGCTGTAATTCTTAATGATTGCGCCCATGGTCATGTCATCCGTAATGACTACCCCTTCGTATCCCATCAGCCCGCGGAGCTGCTGGCCGATAATCACTTGGGACAGGGAGGCGGGCTTGTCCGGGTCGAGCTTCGGATATAGAATATGGGCCACCATTACAGCATCGGCCTTCTCCCGGATCGCTGCCTGGAATGGGAGCCATTCCAGTTCTGCCAGTTGGGTCTCCGTCTTGTTGATGACTGGCAGCTCCAGATGAGAGTCTACTGCGGTATCGCCATGGCCTGGATAATGCTTGACCACGGGAATGACGCCTTCACGCTCGAGCCCCTGCATCTCGGCAATGCCGAGCCGGGTGACCAGCTCTGCGTTGCTGCCGAAGGAACGGTCACCAATTACCGGATTATCCGGGTTGCTGTTGATGTCGAGCACCGGCGCGAAGTCCATATTGAAGCCAGAGGATTTCACCGCCCGGGCAAGCAGTTCGCCCATCGCTCCGGCAGCGGCGGTATCATCTCCGCTGCCGACAGCAGCGTTTGATGGGAAGGTGGCATAGTCATCGGGGAGACGGCTGACCTTGCCGCCTTCCTGATCGACACTCATGAACAGCGGTGAGGGATTCCCCGCATTGCTCTGCTTCAGAGCGTTGGTCAGCTGCACCAGCTCCTTCAGGCTGCCGACATTATTAGAATACAGAATGATTCCGCCGACCTTATCTTCGGCAATCATCTTCAGGGCTTCTGCTCCTGCCGCTTTGCCTTGGATGCCGACCAGCAGCATCTGCCCGATCTTCTCTTCCAGAGTCATTCCGGCGAGCTTCCGGGAGACCGGGTCAGGAGTGGCCGAAGCCTCAGGTGAGGGGGTCACTGGGGCATCGGTTGCCGCAGGCACAGGCGTCTGTGCGGCAGCCGGAGAGGCTGGCACCGCTGCCTGGGAGGAGCCTGCGTTTGTCTGTTGTGCTGAATTTCCATTCCCCTCACAGCCGCTTGCCAGCAGCAGGCAGGCGGAGGCGGCAAGCAGTAGGAGAGCGCGGCGGGGGGAAGTATTGTTTATTTTTTGACGGCTGAACCATTTCATAGGGGGAATCTTCCTTTCGATTGCGGTTTGGCGGATAAGGATGATAGAATGAATAAGACATTACATATGATCTGCTTCAAGCATAATCAATACTATAGGATGAGGTGACCTGTCAATGAAAGAGCAATTAATGAACACGCTTAATGAACAAATGAATTTCGAATTCTATTCTGCTCATGTCTATCTTGCGATGGCAGCGTATTGTTCCGGTGAGAGCCTGGACGGTTTCGCCAATTTCTTTCTGGTGCAGGCTGAAGAGGAACGGTTCCATGCCATGAAGATCTACAAATTCCTGAATGACCGCGATTACCGGGCCACCCTTGCGGCGATGCCTGAACCGAACAATGAGTATAGCTCCATGCTGGATGCGTTCGAGCATGCCTTCGCCCATGAGCAGCAGAATACGAAGAAATTCTATCATCTGGCGGATCTGGCCCTGGATGAACGGGAGCATGCGACGATCTATTTCCTGAAATGGTTCATCGATGAGCAGGTGGAAGAAGAGGCGCTCTTCAGCAACATTATCGCCAAGCTCAAACGGATCGAAACCGACAGCAATGCCTTCTATATGCTGGATGCAGAATTTGCAGGACGTTCATTTACACCGCCAGCGGAGTAGAGAACAGCTAGGGTAACCATTCATACGCAAGCTTAGCGGCATTCTCCTGAAGAGGGGGAAGCCGCTTTTTTGTGTGCAAATATAAGAAATTATATGTTTCACACGATAACTTATCCTTCTATTTATCGCTGAAACGGTACCGTCCTTGAGAGGACGGGAACGCCGTTTCTGCTTGGCCGACCTAAGGTCCCCATATACTTAGACTACGTTTTGCGAGAAAAGTTACACGGCCTGTCAGCAGCAGATAGGCTGCAAAGTTGAACAAGGGCAAAGAATGTAGGGAGCCGCAACTTACTTCCGGGTTGCCAACTCTATTTAGCGGGGTTAACTCTTGCGCTGTCCGGCAACACTGTTTCTCTAGACCCACCCGTAAGTCAGCGTGTAGTATGGAACAATACTAATCTTTGGAGGTCCTTTTTCTTGGAAAATTACAGCGATATCAAACAAAGTGAAAAAGGAGCATGGCTAAGTCTTTTAGCATACATACTCTTATCTGCAGTCAAATTATTCATAGGAACGGTGTCAGGCTCTCAGGCCCTCCTGGCTGACGGGCTGAATAACAGCACCGACATTATTGCTTCACTGGCCATTCTGACCGGACTCAGGATTTCCCGCAGACCCCCGGATTCGAACCATGGCTATGGTCATTTCAGAGCAGAGACAGTTGCCGCACTGGTCGCCTCTTTTATCATGATTGCTGTAGGCTTCCAGGTGCTCTATCAGGGTGTGAACAAATTCATTCAGCCTGTGCTGGAGACCCCTGATCTGATTGCAGCGTGGACGGCAGCTGCCTGTGCTGTGGTTATGATCGCCGTATACCGGTACAACATCAGGCTTGCCCGCAAGCTGAACAGCAATGCCATGCATGCAGTGGCGCAGGATAACCGATCGGATGCGCTGGTCAGCATGGGAGCCTTCGTCGGTATTATCGGCTCACAGTTCGGCATTCCCTGGTTAGATCCGCTCACAGCTACGATTGTCGGATTGCTGATCTGCAAGACGGCCTGGGATATTTTCCGCAAAGCTACACATGACCTCACCGACGGCTTCGATGCCGGTAAGCTGGAACTGATGAAGCAGACAGTAGCTGAGATTGAAGGTGTGGAGTCGATTAAGGATATCAAAGCCCGTATTCACGGTAATAATGTGCTGGTCGATACTACAGTACTGGTGGATTCCAGTCTGAATGTGGTGCAGAGTCACGATATTACGGAGGAGATCGAAGATCAGCTTAAGGACCGTCATCAGGTCGCTACCGTACTTGTCCATATCGAACCGTTGTGATCATCAGGTGTATAACAAGAATAGGTTACATGAATTGCCTTGCCTTCGGGTGGGGCATTTTTTTGTGCTAGATAAGGCGCACTAAAGAAATTAACGAAAAGCAAAAAGAAGCGGAGGGGAAATTTGGAACTGTAGGAGCGATAGCGATCGCCTTTGTCACCGGATTTCTACCACGAATAGTGGTTTAAATCAAGAAATCTGGGGGCGGGCAGCGGCCGGAAGTCCAAATGTTCACCGCAGCGACGACCAAGCTTCAAGTTCAAACCTTGAGTACGTCTTATATAGATTGGGAAAAAACGTTCTTCGCCCTGGCCCGGACTTGCCCGCATTCCATTACCATGTATATAATATCAATATGTTATTAACAACCGAATCCTATTAATCGATTCAAGACAAGGAGAATATCCATGCCAAATCAACCCGTAACCGACTCTAACGGCTTGAACGAGGAGCAATTCCTGCAGAATTATAATGCGGGCAACTACGAACGTCCGTCTGTCACCGTCGATATGCTGATTTTCACCGTGATGGAGCGGGAGCAGAATAACTACCGCAAGCTGGCGGATAAGTCCTTACAGCTCTTGCTGATTCAGCGCGGGGAGCATCCTTTTCTGGGACAGTGGGCCTTGCCGGGAGGATTCGTAGGGATCAGTGAGAGCGTAGAGGAAGCAGCCCGCCGGGAGCTGTACAGCGAGACTAATATCGATAATATCTACATGGAGCAGCTGTATACCTGGGGCGAGGTAGACCGTGATCCGCGGATGAGGGTGATCAGCTGCTCCTACATGGCGCTCGTGGACCGCAAGGCTCTGGACGTACAGGCAGGGGATGATGCAGCCGCAGCTGCCTGGTTCGATGTCTCGTACCACATTCTGGAGACCCGCCGCGAGGTGCTGGAGCAGGACGTCCGTCAGGAGACACTGGTGGAGATTATACTGGAGAGTGAGCAGGAGAAGCTAAGCGGGGTGGTCAAGCTTACCGAGACTATTCAAGGGCATGTCCGACAGGTCAGCCGTGAGATCGTGCGCAGCGCGGGGTTTTCTTTTGACCATCTGCTCATGGTGCAGTATGCCATCGAACGTCTGCGCGGCAAGGCGGAATATACCGATATTATCTTCAATCTCATGCCGCCGTTGTTCACCTTGTCCGAGCTGCAGCGTGTGTATGAGATTATCCTCGGCAAAGAGCTGCTCGCCGCCGCCTTCCGCCGCAAAATCGCCGAGCGGGTCATCGAGACGGATCAGAGCACCCGGGATGCCGGACACCGTCCCTCGAAGCTGTACCGGTATAACCGGGAATGGAATTTATTTTGAGAATGCCCTTCTGTCCGGCAACGCTGCCTTGTGATGTTCTTAATAGAACTTTCATAGGGAAAAGCAGACAATTAGTTATATTTTGACTATTGTGTTTATGGCAAAGGACAGGGTGAGCCCATGATTAGCTGGAAGGATTCGTATGATATCGGAGTAGAAAAGATTGATTGTCAGCACAGGCAGCTGCTGGTGAAGCTGAACGACTTTTTTGACGCTTGCAGCAACCAGCAGGGCAAAGAAAAGATCGAAGAGACGCTGAGGTTCCTCAAGGATTACACCGTGGAGCATTTCGGCAGTGAAGAGCAGCTGATGAAGGATATCGACTTCCCGGAGTTGACGGAGCATCAGAAGACACACGCTGAATTCGTGCAGACGGTGTTGGAACTGGAGGAGACGATTAAGACCAAAGGGGTATCCGTATTATCCACGATCAAGCTGAACCGGACGCTGACGGATTGGCTGATCAATCACATTCACAAATGCGACAAGCTAATCGGTGAATGCATCGCTGCCAAAGGAAACCGGGCGGGCTAACTGAACAAAGAAAATTGGAGATGCCGCGAGGCATTTTCTTTTTTTAAAAGGGAGGGGAATATCATCATGGAATGCCTCGGCTGCAGAATCGCGAACGGGATAGAGCCTGACCTGAATATCGTCTATGAGAATGAATATATCACCTGTGTACTCGATATCGAGCCCTTCAATGAAGGGCATACCCTGATTCTGCCGAAAAAGCACTATTGGGACGTCGATGAGATGGATGCGAAGACTGCACGTACTGTTATGGAGGCTTCACAAAAGCTCTCCGCCCTGCTCAAACGTCTGTATCAGCCAGACGGGATCAGAATTATTGCTGACGGCGGTAAATTCAACGATCTGACCCACTATCACATGCATGTGCTTCCCCGGTACGAGGGGGACGGGGTATTGTGGGGAGAACCGCTGCACCCGGACGGAGCCGGGGAACGGCTGGGCGAGACGAGACGGAGAATGGTGGAAGGGTTGGCTGAGAAAGAACCGATGCTGAAAAAAGCGATGGACACGCTAGAGTTTCTAAGTCAGGACGCGGCAGCGCGAATGGCTTATGATGCCCGGATGAAGGCGCTGAGCGATGAACATTCCCGTATTGAAAGTGCCGAAGAAAAGGGTAGATCGGAGACGAGTAAAGAAATTGCCATTAAACTTCTGGAGCGCGGCATAGACCTGCAAACCATTTCCGAAGCCACAGGCTTATCGGTTGAAGAAATTAAGGGACTGAGACAATAAGCGAAAACGGAGGGTCTAATTCAACTGACTGCACATTACTAATTATGCATTCCTAATGTACGCATTCCATTAACGGCAGCCGCAGGGCTGTCTTTCTTTTTTGTCCAAGGGGAACTCAGGTTTATCACAGGTTGACGGCACAGTTTATACCTGGTGAATACTTTGTGTTATGATTTGAAGTAGATCGTATAGAAACTTACTTTAAGGGAGTGGAATTAAGTGAAAAACATGCGGATGCTGGCCGGGGCTGCGGTCATGGTGCTGGTGCTTGGACTGGTGAATGTCTACATTGGATGGCATCTGTCCGTATTGCTCCAGGCATGGCTGCCGGGGATGAATACTGCTGCGTACTGGACTGTCTTTCTTGTCATTTCCTTCTCTTATATGATTGGCCGGGTGCGTCTGCCGCAAGCGCTGAGACAGGTGGGCAGGTTGTTCAAGGTGATTGGCTCTTATTATCTGGCTTGTATGGAATTCGCCGTGATCATGCTGCCGCTGACCGATCTGCTCTATGGTGTGCTGGCGCTTGCAGGCGTAGGACTCTCCGCATTCGTAACGGAAGCCGGGACTACAGTGCTGGTATTGCTCGCTGTCTTCCTGGTCTGGGGATCGCGCAATGCCTGGAGTACTGTGGTGCGGACCCACCGGCTTAAGGTGGAAAAATCCATCGGAACCAGCGTTCCGCTGACGGTAGCAGTAGCCTCCGACCTCCATCTGGGCAACATTGTCGGCAACCGCCATCTACGAAGAATGGTCATGGAGATGAACGCGATGAACCCGGATATCATTCTGCTGGCCGGGGATGTGCTGGATGACAGCATTGAGCCTTTTCTCCGCAACGGGATGGAGCAGCAGCTGAAGCAGCTGAAGGCACGTTATGGAGTCTACGCCGTGCTGGAGAATCACGAATACTACGGCGGCTCGATTGCGCAGTATACGGAGGTTATGCGGAGTGTCGGCATTCAGGTGTTACAGGATGAAGTGGTGGAGACGTCGGGAGTCTACGTGGTCGGGCGCAAAGACAAGACTGCCGAGCACATGGAGGGTGGACGGCTCAGCGTGGAGACTCTTCTACAGGGAGTGGACCGCAGCAAGCCGATCCTGATGATGGATCATCAGCCGACTGGCTTCGGGATCGCTTCGGAGGCTGGAGTGGATGTGCTGCTGTCTGGACATACCCACCGGGGGCAGATTGCACCGAATCACTGGATTACCCGGCGGCTGTTCGAACTGGATTGGGGCTACCTGCTCAAAAACAAGCTGCATGTCATTGTCTCCTCCGGCTACGGAACCTGGGGACCGCCGATCCGGCTGGCCAGCCGCTCGGAGCTGATTAAGCTGGAACTTGTGCTGGATGGCAGCATGAGCTTTGGTGCAGACAAGGTGTCACCTGCGGCTAAGCCTGTTTTGATCTAACGGAAACCTGCATGTGGCAGGATTGAACCCTCTACCTTCCTTAGGGAAGATAGGGGGTTTTTTTTCGGGTTATGGAGGAGTTATTCATTTTCTTTTGACATTCCTGCCGGAATCCGCTAATCTATCTGTAGAAATAGTTAAGCTATTAACTAAATGGAGTTGACGACTGCTAATGGATGATTTGCAAAAGATTGTGCTTGAGCTGCCGCTTGAAAATGAGGTTTTTTTCGCCTTGGTGGGAGCGACAGCGGGCACTGTGGCCGTCTCCGAGAAATACTGGCAGGCGCAGGGGCTGAACGGGGCAAGAATCCGCGTACTGGTTGAGATTGCGAAGCACGGGGGATCGATTCTGCCCTCACTGCTTGCTGAGCGAATCGCGGTAACCAAAGCCAACATCAGCCTGCTGCTGACTCCGCTGGAGAAGGATGGCTATATTACACGGGCGGCTCACGCACAGGATGGCCGTAAGACAGTCATTTCGCTGACCGGAGCAGGTAAACGACTCCTGATGGAACAGCTGCCGGGGAACCGGGAAGCAGTTGCGGCGGTAATGAACCGGCTGGATGAGCCGGAGCTGCAGCAGCTGCTGGAGCTGCTGAATAAGCTGAGCAGAGGATAGAAGGTGTGGAATGTTCCGCATGCCGGGAGGCTGCCCGCAGACAGAGATTATATATAGCAGCTGGAATATGCCGGTGGATATTTGAAGAAATCTGATTCCAATAAGGAAAGGGTGTTATCGCCTATGACGACAATATTGATTACGGGAGCAAATGGGCAACTGGGAAGTCTGATTCTGGAGAATCTGCGTAGCCGCATCCCTGTAGGGCAAATCATTGCCGGAGTAAGAAGTGCGGAGCAAGCTCCTTTTATCCGGGAGCAGGGAATTGAAGTCCGCAAGGTGGATTATGATCTGCCGGAAACACTGAATGAAGCTTTTCGCGGGATTTCCCGGCTCCTGCTGATCTCCAGCTCGCATACGGATGATAATGTTCGTCTGTCCCAGCATAAGCGGGTGATTGATGCGGCCAAACGAAGCGGTGTGAGGCATATCCTATATACTGGTTTTGCATTCTCAGGGCGGAGAACAGATCAGAGCAAGCCGGATAATGTGCATACATTGACGGAACAGGCGATTATAGAGTCCGGGCTGGAATATACCTTTTTGCGCAATGCTCTTTATATTGATTTCGTAGGGGTGCTGGGGCTGAAGGAAGCCCTCTCCAGCGGAGAGCTGGTGACGGCACCGGGAGAATGGAAGTTTAACTCGGTAGGCCGACGGGATCTTGCATTGGCTGCTGCTGCTGTGCTGGCCGAAGAGGGAGCAGGCAACCGGATCTATGAATTGACCGCTCCGCAGACCTGGGATTTTGGCGATCTGGCCGAAGTTCTGACAGAGGTTGCCGGCAAGCCGGTGGTGCACCGTCAGGATGACGGAATTCAGCACTGGATCTATGCTTTTATGAGCAAGCTGGATACGGCTTCCACCTCCGGGGATTTGGAGCGGCTTATGGGCAGACCGGTCACCCCCTTGCGGGACAGCATTCTGCCTTTTATAGTGTAGGACGTACTGACCTAAGTGAGCTTGTTGGTTTGGAGTCCTATTGTTTTGAGCAGGGTTTGTTGCTAGTATGATGACATTGATCAGGCAAGCCGGAGGGAGCGTATGTAAGTTGAAAAAGATACTGGTAGCCGACGATGATGTTCATATCCGCACGCTGCTGCGGCATGTTCTTACCAGAGAAGGATATCAAGCGATAGAAGCCGGAGACGGGCTGGAAGCGGCGGCACGCATGAAGGAGCAGACGGTCGATCTGGCGGTGGTGGATGTGATGATGCCGCATATGGACGGATTGGAGCTGTGTGCATACATAAGGGAGAACTATGACATTCCCGTCATTCTGCTGACGGCCCGTCAGCAGCTCAGTGATAAGGAGCAGGGTTATCTGCACGGGACGGATGATTATGTGACCAAGCCTTTTGAACCGGAGGAGCTGATCTTTCGCATCAAGGCCTTGTTCCGCCGTTATTCCATCGCTTCAGATGACCGGATTCGCCTGAATTCGCTGGTGATCGACCGTAAGAATTACGAGATCAGTGACGGGACAGAGGTGCTGCTGCTGCCGGTGAAGGAATTCGAACTGCTGGCCCAGCTGGCCCAATATCCGGGACGCCTGTTCACGCGTGGTGAGCTGATTGAGCTGGTCTGGGGAGCGGACTACGAAGGGGACGAGCGGACGGTGGATGTGCATATCAAGCGCCTGCGTCAGCGGTTCAGTGAATACCAGAATGATTTTATCATCCGCACGGTCCGGGGAATTGGCTACAAAGTGGACATGGTGAACTCATGAGATCGCTCTATGTACGGATGAGTATCATCTTCTGCTCGGTGATTATGATCAGCAGTGTGCTGGGATTTCTGGTCTCCAACCTGTATTACCAGTCCCAGGTCAAGCCGAAGAATGATGCTAAGCTGACCCGGATGGCCATAGGTTTGCAGCAGTTCATTGAGGATCACCCGGATGCTGTGGAAGAATATCTCCTGAGTACGGCTTCCCTGGGGTACAAAATGTATCTGGTCAATGCCGATGGAGAGGAACGCTTCTACGGCCTGCCATTCCGCAAAAATGACCTCAAGGAGGAAGCGCTGCGCAGTGTGCTGGCCGGGGAGATTTACCATGGGGTGGGTAATTTCCCCGGCCAGCTGTTCGTGACAGGGTTCTTCGATAACCAGCTCAGCAATTCCATTGGGGTGCCGGTCCATATTAACGGGGAGACCTATGCCTTGTTCATGCGTCCGGATGCCCAGGTGCAGTTCGGGGAGCTGCGGATCTTTTTTGTCGTGATTATCGGGGTCATTATTCTGCTAAGCCTGTGGTTCATGCTGATTACTGTATTTCATGTGGTGCGACCGATCACCCGGTTAACCGAGGCCACGCTCCTAATCTCCAAAGGGCGCTACGACATTAAGCTCTACACCGCACGCCGCGACGAGATCGGCCAACTGGCTTCCCACTTCATGACGATGAGCCGTGAGCTGGAACGCACAAACCGGGCAAGACAGGAGTTTGTCGCCAATGTCTCGCATGAGATTGAGTCGCCGCTAACCTCTATTCAGGGCTTCGCCCATGCGCTCCAGGACGGTACTCTGCCAGAAGCCCAGCGTCTGGAGTATCTGTCCATTATCGGGGATGAGAGCCGGCGGTTGTCCATGCTCAGTACACAACTGCTCACCTTGTCTTCGCTGGATTATGACGAGCATGCTCTGCAAAAAAGAAGCTTCGATCTGCGCGCCCAGCTGCGGCAGGTGATTCAGATTATGGAGTGGCATCTTACGGAGAAGGAGCTGGCGGTACGGCTGCATGCCGGAGAAATCCGGCTTACGGGCGATTCCAATCTGCTCTATCAGGTGTGGATGAATCTGGTGACGAATGCGATCAAATACACCCCGGCGGGCGGGACCCTCAGTATCGCAGCCCATGTGGAGGGCCAGCAATGTATTGTAACAGTGACCGACAACGGGGCGGGTATTCTGGCGGAGCAGCTGCCGATGATCTTCGACCGGTTCTACAAGGTGGATCAGTCGCGATCCCGTGAGCCGGGCAGCAGCGGTCTGGGGCTGGCCATTGCCCAAAAGATCGTCCAGGCGCATGGCGGAACCATCGAGGTGACGAGCACAGTAGGAGAAGGAACTACGTTCACTGTCACTCTGCCCTGCCACCCTGACACTATATAGGTTGAACTAATAATTTATAGTTAAGGGAAAAGTGGCGGAGGGGAATTTTGGAACTGGAGGAGCGGTAGCGACCGCCTTTGTATTTGGATTTCTACCGCGAAGAGCGGTTCAATCAGGAAATTCAAATTGGGCAGCGGCCGGAAGTCCAAAACTTCTCTGGAGTCACGGCATTCCCAAAACATAAAACCCTTTAGTTCAATCTATATAGTGTAATTCTCTATTCATACTCCGTTCATCTTCACTCTCTAAACTGTGGATATACAGATTAGAAGGAGTGGTTATATGTTCTTGGCAATACGGGAGATGAGGCACTCCAAAGCACGCTACAGTCTCATTATGGTGATTATGCTGCTGGTCTCGTTCCTGGTGCTGTTCGTCACCGGCCTGGCTAGAGGTCTTGCTTATGCCAACATTTCGGCGCTGAAAAATATGCCCGCCAATTACTTTGCCGTGCAGAGCGATGCGGATCATACCTTCAGGCGTTCACAGTTAACGGATACGGAGCTTGCGGCTGCCCGGTCAGTAGCCGGAGAGGCGAACGCGACTCCGCTGGGGGTACAGACCAGTACAATTACAGCTGCCGGTGCGGATGTTAAGGCGGATATTACTTTTTTTGCCGTAGATATGACGGGCATGCTGGCTCCTGAAGTAACGGAAGGCGCCGGATTCACCAATGAGGTTCAAGGCAGCGCGATTGCAGACTCCAAGCTGGAACAGTCTGGCGTTACCATTGGCAGTACGATCCGTGATCAGGCTTCCGGCATGAGCTGGACGGTTACCGGCTTCGTGAAGGACAGCTCCTACAGCCATACTCCGGTGGTCTATATCAATCAGCTGGACTGGCAGGCGATGAAGCAAGGAACGGTTCAGGGAGGCGGAGGTTCAGGCAAGGCCAATGCCCCGTACAATGTAATCGCGCTGGATGTAACGGCGGCTCAAGCTGGGCAGATTGCAGATCAGCTACAGTCCGTAGAGGTAATTACGCAAAAACAGGCGATCGCCAGTGTTCCCGGTTACTCCGCCGAGCAGAATTCGCTGCTGATGATGATTGTGTTCCTGTTCGTGATTGCCGCAGTAGTTCTTGCTGTATTCTTCTATGTCATTACGATCCAGAAGACCAGCCAATTCGGTATCCTGAAGGCGATGGGGACCAAGATGTCCTATCTGGCCTGGAGTGTAATCGGTCAAGTGATGCTGCTGTCTGTCGCCAGTCTGGTGCTGGGCATATTGCTTACGCTTGGGATGAATATGGGCCTGCCCGACACGATGCCGTTTGAGCTGGACGGACAGACGATGGCGATGACCAGTCTGCTGTTCATAGGGATGTCCCTGCTGGGCTCGTTAATTTCGGTAGCAAGAGTAGCTAAGGTGGATGCCTTGGAAGCGATAGGGAGGACTGGAGCATGAGTGCGAAATTAGTGATGAAGCAGGTAACCAAGACTTACGGGGATGGGGACGGGGCGATGACAGTTTTGAACCATCTGGACCTTACGGTGAACGAAGGCGAATTCATAGCAGTACTGGGGCCATCTGGCTCCGGGAAAAGCACATTTCTCTCCGCAGCCGGTGCGCTGCTTACGCCCACCAGCGGAGAGATCCTGCTCGACGGTGAATCGCTGCGTGACAAGGACAAGGGGGAATTGACGGAGCTGCGGCTGAAAAAAATCGGCTTCATGTTCCAAAGTGCGCAGCTGCTGCCGTTCCTGAAGGTAGAGGAGCAGCTGCTTTATGTAGCGAAGCTGGCTAAGCTCAGCCCGAAGGAAGCGAAGGTGCGTGCCGCCTATCTGCTGAAGCGTCTGGAGATCTGGGAACGCCGCAACCATTACCCCGAACAGCTGTCCGGGGGCGAGAAGCAGCGGGTGGCGATTGCCCGGGCGTGGATGAACAAGCCGGCCATTCTGTTCGCAGACGAGCCTACAGCCAGCCTGGATTACAGCCGTGGCCGGGAAGTGGTACGGATGATAGCCGACGAGGTGCGGAGCGAAGGCAAGGCTGCTGTAATGGTTACTCATGACGAACGAATGCTGGACTGGTGCGACCGGGTGCTGCATCTGGAGGATGGCGTGCTGGTTGAAGCGCATAGCCTTAATTAATTGGAACTGAACCCTGGGGACGGGGTTCAGTTTTTTTGAATGCCGGTTTCCCGCTGCAGAATGCCTTCACACGCCCGAGTAGGCCATAAACCCGCCGTCTACGGGGATGGTTACCCCGGTTACGAACCCGGACATGCGCTCATCGGCCAGCCAGAGCAAGGTGCCGAGCAGATCCTCTGGTGTGCCGAAGCGGCGCATCGGGGTCTGGGAGATGATTTTGAGTGAACGTTCGGTCAGTTCACCGTTCGGGTTCTTCAGCAGCTGTTCATTCTGTGCAGTGACGAAGAAGCCGGGGGCGATGGCATTCACCCGTATGCCGGACTCTGCCAGATGAACCGCAAGCCACTGTGTGAAGTTGTTGATGCCTGCCTTGGCCGCACTGTAAGCCGGAACCTTGGTGAGTGGCGATGCGGCGCTCATGGAGGAGATGTTGATCACCGCTGCTCCGGGGCGTCCGAGCATCTGCTTGGCGAAGATTTGAGTTGGAATTAATGTTCCGGTCAGATTGAGGTCAAGAACCGTTCGAAACCCGCTCACGGACAGATCGAAGAAGGAGACGACATCGGGGTTTTCAAGGTCTCCCGGCTCTAAGGTCTCCTTGGTGGTAATCGCCGAAGGCTGATTGCCCCCGGCTCCATTGATCAACAAGTCGCAGGGACCCCACTGCTTGTGGATCTCTTCCGCAGCCTGCCGGACACTCCCGGCATCCATAACATCGCAGGCCAAAGCCAGGGACTGGCCGCCGCCGGAAGTGATCTGTGCAGCCAGAGCTGCCCCTTTGGCCTCCGTACGGTTCAGGATGGCGACCTTCATGCCTTGACGGGCCAATTCCAGCGCCATAGCGCTGCAGAGGGCTCCGGCTCCTCCGGTAATTAAAGCGGTCTTGCCTGCCAATGCAGGCTGTAATGCCAACTCGGACATAGTGATCCAACCCTTCTTGGTGAAAGTATGATCTTGCGTCAGGTTATATCAGTCTGCGGATCTTTGTTTATAATATTGCGGATATTTCTCCATCAGCATCTCCTGGTCGGCGATCGTCAGGGCCATATGCTCCTGCATAATCTGATCCCCTTGCTGAATATTATGCTGCTCAATGGCTTCATATAGACCATAATGCTGCCGGTACAGATGCTCCCAGTTGTGATCTGCCGTGAGCTTGAGCATCCGGCTGCGGTTCAGATGAACCTTGATCTGCTGGATGACCTCCCAGGTATTCTTTTTATTGCAGCCCATAAAAATCACATGATGGAACTCTTCGTCCAGCATGAACATTTCCTTATAGTCCTGATCCTCGATGCAGAGCTTCTGCTTGTCCAGATTAGCCTTCAGATCGATAAGATTCCTGGCCTGGAAGGCGCTGCACGATTCCCGGATGACTGCCCGCTCCAGATGCTCGCGCATGAAGCGGGCTTCTTCCACGAGCTCGGAATCAATCAGGGAGACCACCGTTCCCCGCTGGGGGTATACGGCAAGCAGGCCCTCCTGGGCCAGACGTACAAAAGCCTCACGGACCGGAGTGCGGCTGACACTGAACTTCAGCGAAATCTCCTTCTCCGAAATCCCGGTTCCGGGCGGCAGCTCCAGCAGCAGAATCTGATTCTTCAGTGAACGATACACGATGTCCCTTGTGGAGAGTGCTTGTGTACCGATAGTATATTCCATCGTGTAACCCTCCTGTTATTGATTGTGTAAGCACTACCATACTACCATACTTGTATGGTAGTATGGTAGTGCTTACGGGCAGAAGCGTCTGCCGTCTGCTTCAGGACGGTATCCGTGGCCCGTCAATATCATACACGAGAGGCTGGAGAACAATATGAGTACCTCATCTTTTATTCATGACGACTGGCTGCTGTTAAGTCCAAGTGCACAGAGACTGTATCACGATTATGCCGCTGCAATGCCGATTTACGATTTCCACAGTCATCTGAACCCGCAGGAGATCAGCAGTAACCGCAGGTTCCGCAATATCGCTGATCTCGCCTTATCTGGGGACCATTACAAGTGGCGGGCGCTCCGCTGGCTGGGCGTTGACGAACAGCTCATTACCGGGAATGCGCCGGACAAGGACAAGTTCATGGTCTGGGCGCGTTCCCTGCCTGAGATGGTGGGCAATCCGCTCTACCACTGGACTCATCTGGAGTTGAAGCGCTACTTCGGGATCGACGAGCTGCTCTCCGGGGAGACTGCGGACAGTGTGTGGGAACGCTGCAATGAGCAGCTCCAGGGAGATGAACTGACTACGCAGGGGATTCTCAAAAAACTCAATGTCGATGTGGTCTGCACAACGGATGATCCCATTGATTCACTGGAGCATCACATTCAGATTAAGAAGGACAAAGTGCTTCAGACGGTGGTTGCCCCAACCTTCAGACCGGACCGGGTGCTGAATATCCGTGATGAAGGATTCACCGGATACGTGGGCCTGCTTGGTGAGGCGAGCGGTATTGAGATCCACGATTACTCGGGATTCCTCCAGGCTGTGACCGCGCGGATCGATTATTTCCATCAGCATGCCTGCCGGCTGTCGGATCAGGCCTTCGGTGAGCTGCCGCATGCCCAGTCTACAGAGCATGAAGCGGCTTACATATTCGCCCGGGCCTTCAAAGGGGAAGAGATCAGCCCGCAGGAGGAGCAGAAGTTCCAGAGCCATACGCTGATCAAATTAGGCCGGCTCTATCATGAGCGGGGCTGGAGCATGCAGCTGCATATCGGAGCGCTGCGCAACAACAACGCACGGATGTTCAGTGCCATCGGCAAGGACAGCGGCTTCGATTCGATTCTGGATTTCAATATGGCCCGCAGTCTCAACGCGCTGCTGAATGAGCTGGATGCCAGCGGACAGCTGCCGAAGACCATCGTCTATACGCTGAACCCTTCGCAATACGAGATGATCGCCACCGCAATCGGTAACTTCCAGGGCGATGGCATCAAGGGCAAGGTGCAGATGGGTTCCGGCTGGTGGTTCCATGATCAGAAGGAGGGTATGCTGCAGCAATTGAAGGCGCTCTCCAGCATCGGCCTGATCAGCCCTTTTGTCGGCATGCTGACTGACTCCAGAAGCTTCCTCTCCTTCACGCGTCATGAATACTTCCGGCGCATTCTCTGCAACCTGTTCGGCACGTGGATGGAAGAGGGGGACCTGCCGCGAGACTATGCCTTGATCGGCCGGACCATTGAGAATATATGCTACAACAATGCGGATGCGTATTTCGGGATCAAGTAGAGAGCAGGAGCGCAGCATACCATTCATGGGTTGGAAAAGCACAAGTGGAAACGGCTTTGCCGTCCTTTTAAAGGACGGTACCGTTTCGGCAAGAAATAGAAGGATAATTCATAGCGTGAAACCTATAAATTCTTATATTTTCAAAAAATCAGCAGGCTTCTTAAAGAGGCATGCTGATTTTTTGTTTCTTGAGGAAACTATGATTTTCCTCTGTTGTGGATAAGTGGTACGCAGGCGCGTGGCCCGAATGTATGCGGAAAACAGCATACATTGTGCTGGTGCGTATTTGTTCTGGCACCTTCCGGTGCATTCTACCGCGTACTGCTCCGGTAAGCAGACGGGGATACGCCGGTCGACTTCTTGAACACCTTAGAGAAGTGGGCCAGCTCCATGCCGACCTGCTCGGCGATACTGGAGATGCTGAAATCGGTGTAGGAGAGCTGCCTCTTGGCGAGCTCCATCCGTTTCAGCTGGACGTACTGCATCGGCGGAACGCCGATGAACTTCTTGAAATAGGGAATGAAATAGTTCGGGTGCAGATGGACCCGCTCTGCCAGCTCCTCGACCGTCAGCGGCCGCATTAACCGTTGATCGATGTAGCCCAGCACATTCGCCAGCTTGCCCTGGTCGCTCGTATGTGTCAGATCGTCAAGGAAATTGCTATAGCCCCCCGATTCCAGACAGAGGGACAGCAGCGTAAGCAGCGCGGCCTGCGTCCGCAGGGTAGCGAGGAAGCCGGTATCCTGGAACCATTCAATCATCTCCGCGAACATCGTCCGGGTAGCCTCCGGATCAGGCACATCACAGATGTAGAGCTTATTCGCCGAATGAAACAGCGGCCATTCCCCAATCTGCGCATCGAAGTGGCAATAGTAGCGTGTATAAGGATCATCACGTGAAGTATCCGTGGTCTGGGTGGAACCTGCGGGCATAATCATCAGCTGTCCGGGTCTCGGATAGTACGCTACTCCGTTGATAATCACCTTGCCTTCGCCGGAATCAATATAATACAGCCGGTTGAAGGCAGGGGTCTCATTCGTCCGGTTCCATCCCGGATATCTGCTGGTTAACTGGGCATGGGTAACGGTAACCGTCAGGTTGTGCAGCAGGCGTCCGGTCAAATTTCCGTTCGCAATCATATTCATGTCAGGGCTCCTCCATTAAGGATATAAATCTATTATAACGCTTCCATTTATCCAATACATCTTATTATTATACAAATATACCTTAATTACAGTCATGTTCACCACCGGCAAATAGGGTTATCCTCATAACATAAACTGTTTCAGGAAGGGAATGGGAGATGGATAAGGTACGTTATGGAATTATTGGCGTTGGGGGTATGGGTCGGACCCATGCACAGAGTCTGCTGAGTGATATTAAGGGGGCCGAGCTAACGGCCGTCTGCGACATCAGCCCTGAGCGGCTGGAATGGGCAGAGGAGCATTTGCCGGATCATGTGCAGCGCTTTCTGTCGCCGGAGGAGCTGTTCAAGTCCGGGATCATTGATGCGGTGATGATTGCCACCCCGCATTATGATCATCCGCCACTGGCGATTGAAGCGCTGGGCTATGGACTGCATGTTCTGATCGAGAAGCCTGCCGGTGTCTATACGAAGGCAGTACAGGAAATGAATGACGCCGCAGCGAAGTCTGACCGCAAATTCGGCATTATGTATAACCAGCGGACGAATCCGCTCTATCAGAAGCTGAGAGAATTGATTCAGTCCGGGGAGCTGGGAGAGATCCGGCGCACGAACTGGATTATCACCAATTGGTACCGCTCTCAGAGCTACTATGATTCCGGCGGCTGGCGGGCGACCTGGGGCGGGGAAGGCGGCGGAGTGCTGCTGAACCAGGACCCGCACCAGCTTGATCTCTGGCAGTGGACTACCGGAATGATGCCTAAGCGGGTACGCGCTTTTTGCCAGTTCGGGAAGTACCGGAATATTGAGGTTGAGGATGATGTGACCGCTTATGTGGAGTATGAGAATGGCGCAACCGGGCTGTTCATCACGACTACAGGGGAAGCACCGGGGACGAACCGGTTCGAGATTACAGGCGACAACGGTAAAATCGTCATCGAAGACGGCACGCTGACCTTCTTCCGCCTTCGCACCCCTGAGCCGAAGTTCAATGCGGAATATACCGGGGGCTTCGGAGCGCCGGAATGCTGGAAATGCGAGATTCCCGTGGAAGCCGGGAATGGAGAGCAGCATAAGGGGATTCTGCGCAACTTCACCAATGCGATTCTGCATGATGAGCCGCTGCTGGCTCCGGGGGAAGAGGGCATTCACGGGCTGACCCTGTCCAATGCCATGTATCTGTCTGCGTGGACCGACAACTGGGTGGACCTGCCGATCGACAGCGAGCTGTTCTATGAGAAGCTGATGGAGCAGGTGGAGAATTCGACTTTTCAGAAAGCTCCGGTCAGCCAGAAAGCCCTTGATGTATCGGGTACCCACTAGATTAACTTTACTCTCTTACGCCAATTAAACTTATCTAGGAGTGGATGAATACAATGAACCGTTCAACGATTGCCGCCCAAATGTATACCCTGCGTGAATATACCCAGACGCCGGAAGCCTTGCGGGAGAGCATGCGGAAGGTGAGCAGCATCGGGTACCAGGCTATCCAGATCTCCGGGATCGGTCCCATGGACCCTAGGCTGGTGAAGGAATATGCCGATGAATTTAATCTGAAAATATGTGCGACACACGTTCCCTGGGACCGGCTGGTGAATGATTTGGATGCACTCGCCGCCGAACATAAGCTGTGGGACTGCAAATACATCGGTCTTGGCTCGCTGCCTGCGGAATATCAGACCAGCCAGGAGGGCTACCGCACCTTCGCCAAGCTGGCTTCCGGCATTGCACGTACACTTAAGGAAGAGTATGGCCTGCAATTCGTTTATCATAATCATGATTTTGAATTTGAACGTTTTGACGGTCTGACCGGTATGGATGTGCTGCTGCAGGACAGTGATCCGGAGGTCTTCGGGTTCGAGCTGGATCTGTACTGGGTTCAGGCGGGGGGCGGAGATCCTGTAGAGTGGATTCACAAGGTGGAAGGCAGAATGCAGGCCGTGCATTTCAAGGATATGACTATTCTGAACCGTAAGGCAGTGTTTGCCGAGATCGGCGAAGGCAATATGAACTATGGAGCGATTATTGATGCCTGCCGCAAGACGGGGGTGGAATGGCATATCGTGGAGCAGGATGTGTGCCAGCGTGATCTGTTCGAGAGCCTGGAGATCAGCCTCCGGCATCTGCACTCCAGATTGGAGGTGCAAGCATGAGCCGCAAGGATGGAATGATGTATGCTCCGGTACATGAGGCGAAGCCTGTCGTGGGACCGGGTGAATTCGTAATTGCTGCGCTGGCACTGGATCATGGGCATATCTACGGGATGTGCAACGGGCTGGTGGAGGCGGGAGCCGAGCTGAAGTGGGTATACGATCCTGACCCCGAGAAGGTAAAAGTATTCCTGAACAAGTATCCCGGCGTCAAAGCCGCACGCTCTGCTGAAGAGATTCTTGAAGATCCTGAGGTCCGGCTCGTAGCAGCAGCGGCCGTTCCTTCGGAGCGCGGTCCGCTCGGTCTGCGGGTGATGGCACACGGGAAGGATTATTTCACGGACAAATCTCCGTTTACTTCTCTGGACCAGCTCGCGGCAGCACGCCTTCAAGTGGAACAGACGGGGCGGAAATACATGACATACTACAGTGAAAGACTGCATGTAGAGAGCGCTGTCTATGCCGGTCAGCTGGTGCAGCAGGGGGCGATTGGCCGTGTGCTTCAGGTGATGGGACTGGGGCCGCACCGGTTAAATGCACCCAGCCGGCCGGAATGGTTCTTCCAGCGTGACAAATACGGCGGCATTCTCTGTGACATCGGCAGCCATCAGATTGAACAGTTCCTCTTCTACGCGGGCTGCCGTGATGCCAAGGTACTGCACAGTAAGGTCGCCAACTACAACAATCCGGCTTACCCGGAGCTGGAGGATTACGGGGATGCTACGCTGGTTGGGGATAACGGGGCTACGCAGTATTTTCGCGTGGACTGGTTCACTCCGTCAGGACTCGGAACCTGGGGCGATGGCCGGACGATCATTCTCGGCACGGAAGGCTATATTGAACTGCGCAAATACAGCGATATCGGCCGCTCCAGCACACCGGACCATGTCTACTGGGTAGACGGCGAGGGAGAGCATTATGAGCATGTGGCCGGGAAGATCGGGTTCCCGTTCTTCGGTGAGCTGATTCTGGACTGCCTGGAACGGACGGAGAAGGCGATGACGCAGGAGCATGCGTTCAAGGCTGCTGAGCTGTGTCTGGAGGCGCAGCGTCAAGCGGTGAATCTGACCCCGGATACGCTCAAATAGTTGCATTACAGCTATCAGAAGATCGGAAGGTGGTTAAGATGAATACCAATGGAGCAGCGATTATCGGCTGCGGGGCGATTGCCCCGCTGCATGCCAGAGCCATTGCTTCCATCCAGAATGCGCGGCTGGTAGCCGTGGTGGACAGTGATCCTGTTCAGGCAGCACAGTCTGCTCAGGATTACGAATGTGAAGGCCTGACGGATTACAGGGAGCTGCTGGAGCGTGCAGATATCGGCATTGTCCATCTCTGCACGCCGCATCATCTGCATGCCGGAATGGCGGTAGAGCTGCTGAAGGCCGGCAAGCATGTGTTAACCGAGAAGCCCATGGCGCTGGATGTACCTTCGGCCCTCTTGATGCAGGAGGCGGCGGAGCATGCAGCGGGTCAGCTGGGTGTAGTGTTCCAGAACCGTTATAATGAACCTTCAGTGCGGATCAGACAAGTAATCAATTCCGGCAGCCTGGGCAATCTCCTCTGTATGAAGGGTCTGGTAACCTGGACCCGGACTGAGGAGTACTACACGAACAGTCCCTGGAGAGGCCGCTGGGCTACGGAAGGTGGAGGGGTATTGATCAATCAGGCTATCCATACCCTGGATCTGCTGCAATGGTTCGGCGGTGACATCGCTGCCGTGAAAGGCAGTGTCAGCACCGATGTGTTGAACGATGTCATTGAGGTCGAGGACAGCGCACATGCGTGTATCGACTTCAAAAACAAGGCGCGCGGGCTCTTCTATGGAACCAATGCGTATCAGGCCAATTCGCCGGTGGAGCTGGAGCTGGTCTTCGAGCAAGGGACCCTGCAGCAGCGCCGGGACAGCCTGTATCTGTGGAAGGATGGTCAGGAGACGATGCTCTGCGAGCCGCAGAGCATCAGCAGCGGCGGAAAATCGTACTGGGGCACCGGGCACTCACGGTTAATTCATGATTTCTACGCCCACATCCGTGAAGGCCGCAGGTTCTGGATTGACGGTGCTGAGGGCATCAAAGCGCTCACGCTGATTGCAGAGATCTACAAGTCCTCGGGCAGCCGGAATCTGGTCCCTCAGGTCTAGCATTCATCAACCGGCTGATGCCGGAATAGGCTGTCTCTTAGGCAGAGTTCTGCTTCAGGGACGGCCTTATTTGAAATATAGAAGTTATATGTTTCACACGATAACTTATCCTTCTATTTCTCGCTGAAACGGTACCGTCCTTTAAAAGGACGGCAAAGCCGTTTCCACTTGTGTTAGCTGCTACAGCTTAATCGCAAGCCAGCAGGCTTCAATGGTCTGCTGAATCTGCTGCTCGTTAAGCGGATATTTTCCGTCCAGGTATCCTTTGATGACAGCAATTAATATCCCGTAGATCAGCTGATAGCACAGACAGACATTCATTTCCCGGATGATTCCCTGCCGCTGGCCTTCTTCAATGATGGAGAATATCTCTAAGGTTGAGGGGGCCAGCGTGTTCCGCAAGTCCTCGGAAATATAGGGCGAGGAGCAATAGTTCTCTGTGAAATCAACCTCTTTGGGGTATTGAAGCGAATAGTTGGCCGTATTCTTCAGAAGGCTCTTCACACGCTCATAGATGGTTAAGCCGGGATCATAGCCGTTCATGACGAACTCATTTTTATGTATGCGGACTTTATGGTACAACTCATTGACCAGCTGCTCCTTGTTCTCGAAATAATGATAGAATGTGCTGGAGCCTACATTGGCCCTCTTAAATATTTTGGCAAAAGTAACAGATTGTAAGCCTTCTTCAGTAATTAAATCAAGGGTTGCCTGAAGAATATCATCGCGTTTACCCATCATTACACCTCACTAGCGGAAAAATCATTCTATAAAATAGTACAACCCCTGCAAGGAATTGTCAATTAACAGAATTTGTATTCCACTTCCAAGTATCAAAAAGATAGATTTTGTGGTGAATTAGACAATAGGAAAGCTATATTTTAGTCATTATTCTGCAAAAAGGAATTTCCATTCCGAACACACTTAAAGTTTAATTATTCTCTTTCTGAACTATCAATAGAATAAATATTCTATTTCTTAAGTTTATCTAAGGGCAATCAGTACTAGCGATCAAATTGACTTTCAGATCGTTAGGCTTTATCTTCAGTACAGGGTTTACCTAGAGTCAGCAGAAGAGAGACAGGGAGTGGGAGTGTGGTTATGGAACAGGCAATGTTTGCCGGAGGCTGCTTCTGGTGTATGGTTACACCGTTCGAAGAGCTTCCCGGTATTCACGGAATCGTATCAGGTTACGCCGGAGGTACGGTAGAGAACCCTACTTATGAGCAGGTGAAGACCGGTACAACCGGTCACTATGAGGTAGTGCAGATCACTTATGACCCTGAATTGTTCCCTTATGAACGCCTGCTTGCGCTATTCTGGCCGCAGATTGACCCGACGGATGACGGTGGACAGTTTCAGGACCGGGGAACGCAGTACCGCACGGCGGTATTCTATTATACGGAAGAGCAGCGGCTGGCTGCACTTGCTTCCCGGGAGCAGGTGGCAGTCAGCGGCAGATTCGAGCTCCCGGTGGTGACGGAGATTCTGCCTGCGCCGGTATTCTATCCGGCAGAAGACTATCATCAGGACTATCATAAGAAGAATCCAAAGCATTATAAAGAGGACCGTGAGCAATCCGGACGGGATACCTTTATTTCGCAGCACTGGCACAAGTGATTCGTGAATATCCGTTAGACAAAGCCTGTGATTACCCGGCATCTGGGAATTGCAGGCTTTTTACTATTTTCGCAGCATCCTGTGGGTTAAGCTATAGATCATTATGCCAAAAACCAAAATATGGGAACCTAAATCCGAAATTCCGTGCCTACTCAATTGCCGATTGTGCAACTATAATCATATTTGTAAACGGATACAAGCATTGGTAATTCTGGTTCTGATGCAGGCGGGAAGAGGGAAGAGAGAGGAGGGAACAGGGGATAGAATAAGCAGCTCAGCGAAATAAAGATTGTTCTATAGCTCCTGTAGTTGAAGGGAAGTGCTGCAATGCCAATATTATTCAGGAGGAATCTAAGAATGTCCAAAAAATGGCTAATGACGATGCTTGCGTTCGTGCTTCTGCTCTCTTGCCTGCCTTTGTTCAATTCCAAAGCAGCCGCAGCTGATTATACCCAAGGGGTAGATCTGTCGGGAACCTCAGCTACCATCTGGTTCAAATCTACGGTCAGTACCAGCTGGACCGATGTGCATTACAAGGTGAACTCGGGAACCCAGCTAAACTACCGAATGACTTATAACAACAGTAAATCGCGTTATGAGCAGGTGGTTACAGGCGTCGCCAGCGGCACAGCACTCTCGTACTTCTTCACCTACAACAATGGGACTCCGGCTTATGATACCGGCTGGTTCAACTACACTGCGGGAACTGCGCCCACTGCAGCGCCGACTACTCCGCCTTCCGGGTCTTCCGGTTCCATCTATTCTATCGCTGCCTCTTCTATTCCTACACCGCCGGGAGGCTCCGTGTCTGTCAAAGTCATGAACGGAACGGGAGGCGCTTACCCCGATAACCAGGTCTATTGGGGCGTCATCGGCATCAATCCGGCCAACGGTAAATGGAGTTATCTGGATCTTAGCGGCAATCTCATTCCGATCTCGAATGCGCTGAATAATGCTTCCGGCCATCTGACCAAGAACGGGGTCAACTATGCCAATATTTATCATACGGTTAGCCAGACCAACTGGGTAACGCTGCCCAAAATCACCTCCGGCCGCATGTTCCTAAGTGTCGGCACGCCGTTGTATATTAAGACCTATGACGACGGCTTCGCCGGACCGGATATTGATAATCCGACCGATCCTAACCGCAATCTCTATTTCGACTTCGTTGAATTCACGGTGGATGCTACAGGCTATCATGGTAATACCACCCGTGTAGATGCCTTCGGCTTCCCGATCCAGCACCGGCTGGTCGGCTTGTCCGGCGGTTATGACAAGACGGTAGGCGAGCTGGAATCGGAGACACGGGCCGGAATTTTCACCAAATACCAAAATGAAGTTCCCGCTGCCTTCAAATCACTTGCAACCGATCAGGCGCCTTACCGGATTATTGCTCCAGTCCATGGATCGTTCAAGGCCGGCGGTGCCAACGCGAATTACTTTGCAGGCTATTCCAGCTACAGCACCCAGGATATTCTGCGCAATGACGGTTCGTTAATCGATGCCGCCACTTCCGCTGCGATCAACCGCCATGTGTACACCACTAGTAACTGGAACAACGTAGCGAACTATTACAATGCGGCTCCCGCCAACTTTTATGCAAAATTCTGGCATGACCATAGCATCAGCGGACTGGCTTACGGCTTCCCGTATGATGATGTCAACGGCCAGGCAGCTTATCTGGAAGTCGGTGACCCTAAGGGCCTGATTATCCGCGTGGCCTGGTAAGCACGAAGCCGATGGCTTCAAGCAGCACAGCTTCCTCAATCATCAGCAAATGAGGGATATCGCATATAGAGCCGGTCCTGAATATAAGCAGGCAACCGGCTCTTTCACATGTCTATTCAATCCAAAGAGACTAAAAAGGCTAATCTATAGAAAATAAACAGGAAGAAAGGTATGATAGATAGCAATTGCACACGAAGGGAGCATCCGGGAGAGATGAAGGACAGCTTGAAGCACATCTTATTTGATCTGGACGGCACATTGACTGACCCAAAGGAAGGCATTACCAAAAGCGTGGAGTATGCGCTTAACCAATTCAGCATCGAGGTGGAGCACCCTGACCTGCTGATTCCTTACATAGGTCCGCCGCTATATGATTCTTTTATTGAAATTCAGGGCTTCACGGCGGAGGCAGCGGCACAGGCTGTGGAGTTCTACAGGGAGCGATACCGGACGCTGGGGATGTTCGAGAATCATGTGATTGCAGGCATTCCAGAGCTGCTGGAGAGCTTGAGGGCCAAGGGGTTCGAGCTGTATGTGGCGACCTCCAAGCCTATTGTATTCGCTGAGCAGATTCTGCGCCATTATGAGCTGGACGGATTCTTCAAGTATGCGGCAGGCAGTAATCTGGACGGGACACGCTCGAAGAAGCGCGAGGTCATTCAATACGTGCTGGACGAGAATAATCTTCTTGCTTCGCAGTCGCTGATGATCGGGGACCGGGAGCATGACATTATTGGGGCAAAAGCCTGCGGTGTAGCCTCTGTGGGCGTGTTGTTCGGCTATGGTTCCGAGGAGGAATTATCGGCGGCCGGAGCGGATTTTATTGCGCATACGGTGGAAGAAGTAGGGGATATTATTCTGCGGTTGCAGCGGACTGAGCTTAACGGATAAGGCCCGCGGGCTGAGGGATTAAGGGAGTTAAAGTTAAAAGGATTAAGCGGTCGAGCGGGAAGCGGATTTTAAGTTTTTTTCTGCGCGGTATTGACTTCTGACGAAGACCGTGCGTATTATGTAACCAGCAACACCATAACCAAGGCGATGACCAGAGACAGGATATCCCGTGAGGACTGACCAGAGAGAGAAGTGCAAGGTGAGAGCTTCTTACAGAGACCAGCCGGATGTTACCCCTCTATAGCCGTGACACTGAACCCTCCTGCTGTTAGCGAGGCTGTAAATGCCACCGACCCATCCCCGTTAACGGATGCCATGAGGATTGTACTGATCACGTTTCCGCCGAACAGCCGGGGGTGAAGTGACGTATAGTCGAATTAGGGTGGAACCACGAGCTTAAGACGCACTCGTCCCTTTCCGGGATGAGATGCGTTTTTTTGTGTTCACATATACGAATATACACTGAAGAAATGGAGGCCATAATCATGGAGATTCAAGCGCAGCTGCCGGATGGAGCAAATAGGAGGTATTCGCGTAACACCACAATTGCGCAGATTGCGGAGTCGATTAGCGTAAGTCTGAGGAAGAATGCAGTAGCCGGCAAAATCGATGGCAGACTCGTTGACCTTGATTGTCCGGTTGAAGGGGACAGCCTCGTGGAGATTGTGTTAGCAGACAGCAGCGACGGGCTGATGATTCACAGACACAGCACAGCCCATGTGTTGGCCCAGGCAATTAAACGGATCTATGGAGAACGGAACGTGAAGCTGGGCATTGGTCCGGTGATCCAGGACGGCTTCTATTACGACATAGATATTGACCAGCCTCTGTCCAGCGAGGATCTTGCTGCGATTGAGCGGGAGATGGGGAAGATCATCAAGGAGAACCTGCCGATCCGGCGCTGGGTGGTCAGCCGGGCGGAAGCGGTGCAGTTCTTTGAACAGCTGGAAGAGCCGCTGAAGCTGGAGCTGCTCCGGGATATGCCGGAGGACGCGGTCATCAGCCTGTATGAGCAAGGCGAATTCACGGATCTGTGCCGGGGGCCGCATCTGCCCTCCACTGGCCGGATTAAGGCGTTCAAGCTGCTTAGTGTAGCGGGTGCCTACTGGCGCGGGGATGCTGACAATCAGGTGCTTCAGCGGATATACGGCACGGCTTTCCTGAGCACAGCTCTACTTGAGGAGCATCTGCACCTGCTGGAGGAAGCGAAGAAACGGGATCACCGCAAGCTGGGCAAGGAGCTGGGCTTGTTCATGTTCTCCGAGGAAGCGCCGGGCATGCCGTTCTACCTGGCCAAAGGGATGCTCATCCGCACAGCGCTGGAGGATTTCTCCCGCAGGCTGCAGCGCGCAGACGGGTACGAGGAGGTCCGCTCGCCGCTGATGATGAACCGCCGTCTGTGGGAGCAATCCGGGCACTGGGATCATTACAAGGATGAGATGTATTTCACGAAGGTGGATGAGACAGACTTTGCGCTGAAGCCGATGAACTGTCCAGGACACATGCTGATCTACAAGAACAGCCTCCGTTCCTACCGGGATCTGCCGATCCGCATTGCGGAATACGGCCAGGTTCACCGCCATGAATCCTCAGGTGCGTTGAACGGGATGATGCGGGTCCGTACTTTTTGCCAGGATGATGCCCATTTGTTCGTGCTGCCGGAGCAGATTGAATCTGAGATATCGCGGGTGCTGGAGCTGATCGATCAGTTCTATTCGATCTTCGGATTCGAGTACAAGGTCGAGCTGTCTACACGCCCGGAGGACTATATGGGGTCCGAAGAGCTCTGGGATCAGGCGGAGGAGTCGCTGGAGCGTGTATTGAAGAAGAATGGAATAGAGTACCGCGTGAATGCGGGGGATGGCGCTTTTTACGGACCGAAGATTGATTTCCATGTCCTCGATGCCCTGAAGCGGAGCTGGCAATGCGGTACGATTCAACTGGATTTCCAGATGCCTGAGAAGTTCGACCTGACTTACATTGGCGAAGATAACAACAAGCATCGTCCGGTTGTCATCCATCGTGCGGTGTTCGGCTCTATTGACCGGTTCATGGGTATTCTTACAGAGCACTATAGCGGAGCATTTCCGCTGTGGCTGTCTCCGGTGCAGGTCAAGCTGCTGCCAGTCTCTGTGGTTCATGACGAGTACGCCGAGCAGGTCAGAAGACAGCTGGCAACAGCCGGACTGCGGGTGGAGGTAGATTCCCGGAATGAGAAGCTGGGCTACAGAATCCGTGAAGCTCAGCTGGAGAAAATCCCTTATATGCTGGTACTGGGAGATCAGGAGCAGAATGACGGAACAATCTCGGTACGAAGCCGTGCGGAGAACACATTATTCACACTGAGCGCCCAGGAGTTCATTCAGCAACTGACAGCTAAGATTGACGGTTGGGAATAAATCGCTTCATATATAATAGTTGAAAAGCATAACAGGTAAAAAGATATAGGGGGAAGTCAGTTGAGAGTAATAGAAGCAGGCCAGCTTGCAGGCAACGTAATCCGGCTTGTGCCTTTGGCGGAGGAGCATAAGCTTGAGCTTAAGAATTTGCTGCACAATCCGCTGATCTGGGAGTACACCTGGAGGCAGATCAGCTCAGAGGAAGAGGCAGGACAACTGGTGGATACGGCTCTGGAGAATCAGGCGGCAGGCAAGGATATGCCTTATGTCATGATAGAGCAGCCATCCGGCCGGATCGTAGGGACCACGCGGTTGATGCATCTGGACCGTACGCATCGCAATGCAGAGATCGGCTGCACCTGGATTTCACCGGAATACTGGAGAACTGCGGTGAATACAGAGTCGAAGCTGCTTTTACTGCAATATGCCTTCGAAGTGCTGGGCCTGATCCGCGTGGACTTCTCCATTGTCAGTCACAATCTGCGCTCCCAGCGGGCCATTGAGCGAATTGGAGCGGTCCGGGAGGGCATTCTGCGCAAGCATAGGATCACCGCTCAAGGCGCTGTTATGGACAATGTGCTGTACAGCATTATCGATGAAGAATGGCCTGCGGTGAAGAAGAATCTGCAATATCTGGTGAATGAGAAATACAAATAGCTGTGTGCTATGATGTGGTATGAAGTAGCTTTAAAATATAGAGGGGGCCCAGCGCGGGCGCCTCTATTTTTTTTGCAAATAGCCATATCTATGAAACATTGATATAATAGAATGACATGAGAATAGAAACATACATTCCCATTATCTCGGGGTTCTGAGCATGAACAAACCGTCAATAACTGTGTATGTTCCGGCCCAACCTTCACCCTTCGGTGCGGATATGGGTTTATGTTATGTTGTAGGGAAATTATGAAGTGATGGCGAGGTTGGCAAGAGCATGAACTGGAATGATTTCGGAGAACGGAACAAGCGGCTGAACCCCTTGTGGAGTCTCGGTGCAGGCATGAATCTGGGTGAGCTGCAGCCGTATAAGGAAATGATTGCGCTTAGTGTGCTGCTGCAGGTCTATTATCTGGAGCTGGAATCGAACGAACAGCGGGCCAGGGAGGACCTGGTGGATCTGGCCTGGAGCTCGTTGGAGCGCTTCGGCATAGAGAAGCTCGGCAGCCCGGAATCGGTTGAACGGCTGGTAGACGGACTGCTGTGGAGCGGCAGCGGCGGGGATTTCGAGTCCCATTATTACGATGATCACACCCGGCAGATCGGGGTCCAGAAATACAAGTATTTCACTGTGGACGAGGATGCTACGCGTATCAGCTGGGAGGAGAACGGGACGACCATTTACCGGCTCTCCGAGTATGCGATGGAGCTGATCTTCATGAGCCACGAGATTATCGATGAGTTCCAGGTCAGCATCAAGCTGCTGGAGATTCAGATGCACATCAAGCATGGACGGGTTACCCGGGCGATGCAGGATGTGAATGAGCTCATCTCCCGCGTGCGCAAAATGACTCAGCAGCAGCAGGAATACCGCAATGCCCTGCGCCGTAATCCGAAGCATATCTTCAGCGAATACGGCACTCAGCGGCACGAGCGGCTGGAGGAGATCCACCAGCAGTTTGACGAGGAACGTAAGCATTTCGATAATATCCACCGCTCGCTGGCCCGGCTGGCCAATGATGAGAAGGATGTCATTGATTTCAATGAGCTGCGTCAGCTCTCCGAGCGGGTGGAGCTGTCCCGGCGGGTGCATGACGAGCTGGCCGAGGTCGTGCTGAGCATCTTCGAAGCGGAGACGAATCTGCGGCTGAACTTCCCGGAATTATTCTGGGGAGCAGCGGGCTTTAACTTCCGCACCCATGTGTGGGAGGAATGGGTGAAGCCCGAAGGGCTGCGGGATGGGGATAGCCTGGAGACGCTGATCAGCGGGCTGTTCTCGCCCAGCCAGGATTTCATCTATCCGCTGGCCTGGGCCTGGGAAGAGCAGGAGGTTGGCTTCCTGCCGGAGGATACGCCGGATGTGACGGAGGAAGCTGGGGAAGACGAGGACATCCATTATGTGCCCAGAGGTATTCCCTGGACCGAGGTATGCGAGCTGTGGCTGCCGGTCATAGCCGGAGTGGCTGCGCACGGCAGCTTCACCTTCACTGCCGAGGTGTTCACGGAGCAGGAGCAACGGCGCTGGGCGGATTGCCCGGATGCCGTGGATTTGTGGGTGCAATTTTTCCATACCGTAATTACTGTCGAGGAACAGGAAGTAGAGGGCCACGGGGTGGCAGACGAATGCCAGAAGCTGCTTCAGCGGCTGATGCTGGACCACCCGGAGCTTGCGGTGCTGCGCGGCGCAAGGCTGCGGACCACCATCTCTTCACAGCAGCAGGACCGCATCCGTATCCCTGGTCTTGAGATCAGCCCTTATACCATTACTATAGTAGAGAGAAGTGAGATGATTCGGATATGAGTTATTCCCTAGAGCAAGTTCAGCAGGCTTCCCGGCTGTTCTTCGACCTGCTTAAGCGCAAGGTGATTCCGCTGGATGATCCCGCTGCCGCCGAATGTCTGCAGGATACCGCCGCTTATGATGCCTTGCAATACGTAGCCAAAGAAGCCGGCTGCCGGATTATGAATTCCGGTCACCGCCTGCACCTGCTCGTGAGTCCGATCGGCTCCGGATTCGCCAGCAACTTCACTCAGCTGCGCAATAAGTATTCACGGATTGAGCGCAAGACGCATCTACATATCATTAACGTTATTATCCTCGTCTTTCTGGCGGAGATGGACCAGGATGAGCAGCACTTCAAGCCGGGACAGGACAGCATGTCCTATATTCAGTTGTCGGATCAGGTATCCGAGCTGTTCCAAGGCTGGATCGGCATGGATGAAGACGGCAGCTTCAGCAAGCAGTGGCGGCTGGATATCCAGGCGATGCACAGAGTGTGGACCAGCCTCTATATGCAGACCCGCAGCCAGGAGGAGGGTGATTCGCTAACCCGCGGCGCAGGCTCACGGATTGGCCTCATCCACGAAGGGATGAAGCTGCTGGAGGAGGAGCATCTGGTGTTCATTTCCGAGAATGAGAAGCGGATTTTCCCAAGGGAAGAGCTGTACGAGCGGATGCGTTATCTCTACCACGATGTGGACCGGTACAAAGAGCTGAAGGCTCTGGTTGGCCGCACACTCAGCGAACAGGAAGGTGAAGCCCATGCCGCGCATTGAGCGAATCCGCATCGCCGGACTGAAATACGAGAAGATGCTGAAGAAATATGAGGATATGATCCTTGATCTCTGTAATGAAGAAGGTCCGGCCAATACCCTGATTACGCTGATGAACGGCGGGGGGAAGGGCGTGCTGCTGCAGTCGATTTTCCAGTTGCTGATGCCTAGAGCCGCCTGGGGTAAGGATAATGAGAACCAGGTCGAGGCCTTCTTCCATAATCACAAAAAACAGCTGAAGCCCTACACCTTCCACGTGGCGATCGAATGGCGGCTCGACGATAAGGAGCGGACGGAGTATGTCACCACCGGGATCGCGATGACTGCGCAGCATTCCATGGACCAGCTTGAGATCAAAGTGGATTATCTGCTATACGCGCTGCTGAAATATGAGGAGACGGCTGAGCTTACACTATCCACCCTGCCCTTATATGATCATGAGCTGAATACGCCTGCGAGCTTCGAAGCGATTCAGCAGTTTGTGCGGGAACGGCGGGGTGAGATTAATGTCTACGGCAGCAGCAGCTCCGATCTGAAGAAATACTATGCCTACCTGGCTGACCATGATATCCATATTGATGAATGGCGCAATATGCGCAGAATCAACGGGGAAGAGGGCGGCATCAAGGGCTATTTTCAGAAAAATGACGCCTTCACCAATCATAATCTTTTTGAGCGGCTGATTATTCCAGAGATTGGTTCCAGTCTTGGGGGAAGTATGCGCGAGGATGAAGGCTCTCTTCAGCGGATGTTCGTGGATACCGCTACGGTTGCACAGCGGCTGCCGATGCTGGAGCAGCGGGAGCGGGCTTTTGCCGAGTTCACCTCTCTTGCGGCTCCTCTGTATGAAGCGGTGAAACTCGGAACGGAGGCGGACCTCAGCTTCCGGGAGACCGAGAGGCTAGGAGCGCAGCTCTATACCGTTATTCATGATGAACTGAAGCAGGCGGAAGACAAGCGCCGCAGAACGGCGGATGAGCTGGCCGGACATTATCTGGAAGCGAAGACGCTCAGATTCGAGAGCGATAATCTGAAGTACCTGCGGCTGAAGGAAGAGCATGACGGCAAGCAGGAGCACTTCAGAGCGGTCTCGGACAATCAGACACGGGCCAAGCAGCGTCTGGAAGAATCCAAGCAGCGGGAGAAGTCGCTGGAGGTTGCCCATTATCTGGCCCGGCGCAAGCTGCAGCTCCGCCAGATGGAGCAGTGGCAGAAGGAGATTGAAGCCATCGAAGGGTCGCTTGCGATGAAGGAGCGCCAAGAGGTGATACAAGGGGCCAAGCAGGAGCTGCGGGTACAGTGGGAGCAGGTCTACCGGCTATGGCAGGCGAAGAGCCTGTTCTACAGCGGACAGCAGCATTCTCATGCAGCGGAAGAACAGATTCTACGCAAGGGCAGGGAGGAATTGTTGCTGGAGCTTGGCAGGCTGGATGGGAAGCTCCAGGAATTAACAGCCATGATCCGTCAATATACGGAGGAGCTGGGTGTGTTCGCTTCCCGCCACGGACAGGAAGCCGCCCACTCACCGGCAGCCGCCCTACAGCGGACGCTGATTGCGGCCAGAGGGCTGACTGAGCAGATTGAGGCCTTGAACGAACAGCGTAAGACCGCTGAAGACCAGAAGCTGCTCCTGCATACGCAGCATACCCGGCTGGCTGAGAAGCTGCTGGGGGCCGAGGCCCAGGCAGAGGAGCTGAGCGGACGCATCGAAGCCCAGATGAACAAGGAATCACAGCTCTGGTCACAGCTCGTAGTGCTGCTGGAGATGTATGAGGAGCATCAGCTGCTGGGCGCGACAGCTCTATTCGAAGCGAAGCCTCTAATCCAGGAGCGGTTCATTCGCAGGCTGGAGGATACCGAGCAGCAGACGAAGCGGCTGCGGCGGGATTATTATCAGCAGCTATTGGATGTCGAGCTGCAGCAGGAAACCTACTGGCTGCCTAACCATGATATCGTAACGGTGAAGGATACGCTGGATGCCCTCAAGATTAGCTCCATGACCGGCACCATGTATCTGAACGATCAGCCTTATCTGGTCCGCGAGGAGGAACTGGAACGTCATCCGCTGCTTCCTTACGGCCTGATTGTCACGAAGCGTGAAGCGGATAAGCTCCAGCCGGAGCTGCTTAAGGAGCTCCTGCTTAAGGCTCCGGTCCCGATCTTCGTGCGCGAGGAGATGGCGGAGGGCGGTACAGACGCCTTCCTGCTGCTGGCGCATCAAGGGCCGCAGATGGTCTTGCAGCCGGATCATTTCCAGGAGTGGAAGCGGGGGATGGCCTCCAGACTCCGTGAGCAGGAGGAGGAGCTTCAGGCGGAGGAAGCGTATCTTGCCAAGCTGAGATCCGCCCGGCAGGAATATGAACGCCTGCATCAGGGCGAGCATACCGCAAGTCTGCGGATTAGACAGAAGAGTGCAGAGACCCTGCTGCAGGAGCTTCGGAGCCAGCTGAATGAAATGAATGCAGAACAGGCACGCTATGAGGAGGTTCTGGCTGGAATTTCCAGAGACCTGTCAGCCTGTGAAGCGGAGAAGTCCGAGCAGGAGACCCGGGCGGCGGCGCTGCGGGAGTGGAGTGAGCGGAGCCGGAAGCACGAGCAGAACTATACAGACAAGCACAAGTCTGTGGAACAGAAGAATAATCTCAGCAAAGAGATTGCGGTGAAGGACCAGCAGCTCGACCGGCTGAAGGCGGAGATGGACAGTCTCGCCTTGCAGCGCGAGAAATGGATCGGGGATGCCCGCTATTCTGTATTCCCGCGGCTGCAGAACTGGTTCCCGGACATAGAGTTCCCCGGTGAATTTGCGGGTGCGAAGGTTCAGGGTGCTGATGCTGAGGCGGATGTTAAGGCAGATGAAGCTGCTGCCGATGAAGTACTAAATGAGGCGGTACAGGACAAGCTGCTGCAGCTGCTCAGTACGGTTGAGAGTCTTCAGCAGTCGCTAAGCCAGAATGAGCTGGAGATCCGCACAAGAACAGCCCAGATCAAGGCGGCCAGAGAACAGCTGGCTGAGCTGGAAGCTGCTGTGCAGCAGGTAGATGCCGGATGGCCGTCTGCCCCTGAGCCGCAGGAGTCACCGGATATGATTCAGTCCGCCAGAGTCCGACAGAAGAGCGACACGATGATTCTGGACGAGGACTATCAGCAGCTCCGTGATTCCTTCATCCGCTGCCAGACCGAGCTTGACAGCCTGCGCAAAGAGCTGGGCAAGTCCGAGAAGGCGATCAAGGAGAAGCATGAGCGGACGGTAGAGCTGTGGCATGAGCCGCTGGAACAGAAGGAAGAAGAGATCAGTCTGCGGGTCCGGGAGAATGAGCATCTGCTGAATACCAGTAAGCAGGTGCTGGCTTCTATGGATCAATGGCTGCTCGTTCTCGGCAATCAGAGCCGGATCATGGCTACCCATGTCGAGCACCGTGTGCCGCTCCGGGAGGTGCCGGAAGAATTGCCGCTGAATGTGCGGGAGAGCTGCGAGACGCTGGTGGAGGATTGGCTGCAGCGCAGCAAGACCAGCCGCAGCCAGCGGGCGGAGATCTCCCGTAAGGTGAAGGAAGAGAAGACTGAGCTAAGCGGCAAGGTGGCCAAGTCCGGCTGGAATGCGGAGCTTGAGACCAAGATTCAGGAACGCCTGAACAATGTTCACTGGGACGATTTCGCTATCGCCTTGCAGGTGCTGGATTCCATGCTTCAGAGCTCGCGTGATCAGATGGAGAGCATCCGCAGCGATAAAGAGGATATGGAGCTGTCCCGCAAGCTGTGGGTAGGCCGGGCAACCAAGCGTGTGGTGCAGATCGTTGATATTCTGAAGCGGATGGAACGCCGGATGATCATTCACAATGAGAACGGCCATGCCTTCCCGCTGGTTAAGCTGAATTACAGGAATATTAACGTTCCACGGACGACCGATGACATCGAACCGCTGGTCAGCGAGTACTTCAACCGCTGCATCAGCAGCCTGCTGGAGCGGTTCCCGAAGATGGAGCAGGTTCCGGCTTCAGCTGTCAGAGAGCTGATTAACGATGGACGCATGGTGTATGCTGCACTGCAGAACCGCTTCCCGGTGTTGCAGGTGTATAAGCCGGTGACGGAGAATTACTTCCTGTATGCCGCTCCCGAGGACTATCATTATTCCGATTGGGAGGTCATCAACCGCGGCGCGCTGGATGAGGCGGTGGGCAGCGGCGGACAGCGTCAGTCTGTTCAATTGCTAGTGGCGATGATGATTATGACTCACAAGCGCGTTAACCGGGAAAACAAAGGCTGGACGGTCTTCCTGTACGATAACCCGTTCGGTGAGATGGTCTCGAATAACGTGCTCGATCCGGTCTTCGAGATCTCGAAGGCGCTGAAGTTCCAGTGGCTGATCGTCACGCCGCCGGAGCTGGTCAAGAATGATGTCAGCATCCGCTTCGGCGTGTACTGGCAGCTGTATTTTGGCGGAGATAAAGGGGATGCCCTGGATTCGACCCTGATCAAAGGCGGGCGCAAGCTGATCCCTGCTTCATTATTCTAGTTAATCTAACCAATCCAATAGACAGGTGGTAGTGTGATTATGATGAACTTAAAATCGGCAACGAAATTAGCTAACGGTGTAGAAATGCCATGGTTCGGGCTGGGTGTCTTCAAGGTACAAGAGGGCCAGGAGGTTATGGATTCGGTCAAAGCAGCCATCAAGGCCGGTTATAGAAGTATTGATACGGCATCCGTCTATGGAAATGAAGAAGGGGTCGGACAGGCTATCCGTGAATCGGGAGTTGCGCGTGAGGAGCTGTTCATCACCACCAAGGTATGGAATACAGAGCAGGGCTATGATTCTACGCTGGCTGCATTTGACCAGAGCTTAAGCAAGCTGGGACTGGATTATGCCGATCTGTATCTGGTACACTGGCCGATCCGGGCCAAATACAAAGACACCTGGCGCGCACTTGAGAAGCTGTATGCGGACGGTAAAGTCCGTGCCATCGGAGTATCCAACTTCCAGATCGATCATCTGGAGGATCTGCTGGCCGACGCCACCGTGAAGCCGATGGTCAACCAGGTGGAGCTGCATCCGCTGCTTAACCAGCAGGAGCTCCGCGAATATTGCAAGGCACAGGGCATTCAGATTGAAGCCTGGGCCCCGCTGGCCCAAGGGCATCTGCTAGACAATGAGGTACTGGCTGATATTGCAGCCCGACACAACAAAACACTGCCGCAGATCATCCTGCGCTGGGATCTGCAGAACGGAATCGTGACGATTCCGAAGTCGGTCAAGGAGGAGCGGATTATTGCGAATGCCGATATTTTTGACTTCGAGCTGTCTGAAGAGGAGATCAGCCGGATCAACGGCCTGAACCGCGATCAGCGCTTCGGCTCTCACCCGGACCGGTTCAACAACGAGTAAAGGGCCCGGCGGTCTCTTTCGAATATTTGCTAGATTCGGACATACACATAAGAGAGATGGAACTATAAGTCCATCCTATGCGTAACCGATATAGTAATAGAAGAGAATTGAGAAGCCGGAGGGGTAACTATGAATCGTAAAAGTATACAAGCAGCACTTACCGCCATCCTGATGATTGTGCTTCTGCTGCCGCTGGCACCCGGGCGGGCGGAGGCTGCTGTTCCGAAACATTCAGAATCATTCTATGTGAATGACTTTGCAGGCGTAATTGATGAGAAGACAGAGAATTACATGGTCAACTATGGGGTGAAGCTCTATCAGGAGACCGGGGCACAGGTAGTGCTGGTCACCGTGGATTCGACGAACGGTGTCTCTATGGAGAAATATGCGACCTCGCTGTTCAATTCATGGGGAGTCGGCTCAGCAGACAAGAATAATGGACTGCTGCTGCTGCTCTCCATTAAGGACGATGATTACTGGGCGGTTCCCGGCAAGGGACTGGAGACAGAGCTGAACAGTGGTGTGATCTCGAAGATTCTCTCGGCATCGCTGGAGCCGGACTTCGCTGCCAAGAAGTATAGCGCCGGTGCTTATAAAACCTATGGCTCCTTCATTCAGAAGCTCGGCGGAAGCTACTCGGAAACGCTAGGCACCCGAAGCTATGTGTCGGACAATGCCGGAATCTTCCCGCAAGTTACCAAGGATTATCTGAACCAGTCGAGTAACCGTTACGCGGCTACCACCGGGAGCGGAATCTATGTGGTAACTGTTAAGAATACTGGCGGCAAGAGCCTGCAGGATTACACCTATGCGAAGTTCGCCGGGGTTGCTGCCGGTCCCAGAGATGTGATGCTGGTGCTGGATATCGGCGGGGATAACTATCATGTGCTACAGGGCAAGTCGATCGACAGAGTGCTGACGAATGAGCGGATCAGCGGGATTCTGAATACAGTGCTGGAGCCTAAATTCGCGGCAAAAGATTACGCTGGCGGTGCAACCGGGACGGCGAATGCCTTCTACAGCTTCTTCCTGGCCCGTGCAGATGCTGCTTCGGGACAAGCCGCAGGCAACTCCACATCTACAGCAGCCTCCACCGTCAGCAAAGCACCTGTGAAGGCAAAAGAACCTGTGGAGCTGGTGCCTGTCTCCAGATCGAAGGGGATGATGATTCTCGGGATTTTCCTGGTTGTTGTCGCGCTAATCAGTCTCGCGGCTGCCGCGCGCAACCGTTATGTTGCCCGTTACGGGATACGGCTGAATCCGCATAACCCTCGCAATATCCGGCGATATGGCGTCTGGACCGGCCAGCCCGGCTATGGCTACAGCCAGAGAAGAAGATACCGGCGGCCGCACCATCACTCCTCCTCGGGGAGCGGCTCATCCAGCTCCAGCAGCTTCTGGGGCAGTAACTCCGGGGGCGGCGGTTCTTCGAGCGGAGGGGGATCGGGGCGGTATTCCTCGCGTGACGATGATGATGATGACCGGAATCGTGGCGGTGGCGGATACTCGGGCGGCGGCGGAGCCGGCCGGTATTCCTCCAACGATGACGACGATGATAGCAATTCCGGCGGTGGCGGCAGTGCAAGCAGCGGCGGCGGTGTCGGGAGACATGGGTGAGCCTGGTACTCTGACCCGTTAAGGGTTAGGCATTGTTCGTCAACATTCTGAAGTGTAACACGCATAGTATGGACAAGAAGGGGAAGCCGTGCAGGGATGCGCGGCTTTTTTTCAAAAGCACAGTGCAACTGGAAAGGAAGGATTGACTTTATGAGTACTATAAGGGTCCGCCGGATGAAGTCCGAGGACATTACAAGGATACATGAAGGGCTGGCCCCGCATGATGTCAGCAAACCGTTAGCGTACATTGAACAGTGTTGGAAAGAAAACGAAGGGGAGAAGCGGCTTACGCTATTAGCCTTCCATGAGAATCTGTTTGCAGGCTGGGGACATATCGTGTATACCTCACACTATCCTCATTTTGCAGAGAATCACATCCCTGAGATCCAGAATCTTGATGTGATTCCTACCTTACGGAAATGCGGCATTGGCAGTGTGTTGATGGACGCTCTCGAAGCAGAAGTATTCGCCAGATTTGACACAATTGGCATTGGTTTCGGATTATATGACAGCTACGGTACGGCCCAAAGGCTGTACACCAAACGCGGCTACATTCCGGATGGCCGGGGACTCATGTATGACAACAAGCCTGTGGTTCCTGGAAGTCAGGTGCGGGTGGATGATGAGCTTACTCTATACTTGACAAAATCAAGGTAGAGCACAAATTACCATTACTATAGCGGCAGTCAGGGATATTAATGTCCGGGCTGCCGCTATTAGGTTTCTTTAGATTTCAGCATCATAGCGTGCCAAAAATTCAGAAACTATTTCAGGATTTGTCATAAGCGCCACCGATTCATTCTCTAATTCCTCAGCCAGCTCATCGTCGGTCATGGATACAAAGAAGGTAATGTCCTCTTTGGTTTGATTATATTTTGTGAATAAATCGTCCTTGGTTTCATTAACAACCTTGGCAATGATTTTGACCATTTCATCTTTATATTGGTATACATTATCCTCTGCATATAAAAAACGGCTGATATGATTGAAATGCGAATGCTCACCATATTGAAATTCGGAAATTGCCCATTTGTAATAAAGCTCTGTTTCAGCATCATCACATAAGCCTTCACTTGTCATATCGGCAATATGTCTGGCAAGTGATTGCTCAGTATTGACAGCAAGGAACAGAGTGACAAAGTCGCTATCGGTCCCGATTGCGCAGACATATACCTTCTCATGTGCTACTTCGGCCAATATAGCTTCAAGGTCAGCCACCAAGCCCTCGTGAATCCGTTGTTCAAATTCAGTAAGAAAAGCGTTCATTAAAACCCTCCTTATATTACGATTAAGTATGACTTCACTTATAGAATAGTGGCGTTGCGTATAGGAATGCAAGCACCTGTCCTTATTTCCGGTTTGCGTCCGTAAGCGCATTCTCCCGGATCGTATTCAACTCCTCCACACTGAACAATCCGGCCCGGTACAGATTAACGAACTCGTCCGACACACTCTGGTCAAAAATAATCATATCATCCGTATTCACCGTGACTGTGACGCCATAATCATAGAGCTTGCGGATGGTATGTGACCCATAATCAGCCACCCGGGAGAGCAGAATATTGCTGGTGGGGCAGATGTTAAGCTGGATATGATGGTCGGCAAGCCACTTCATCGTCTCTGGCGATTGTGCGGCTGCGATGCCATGCTGAACCTGATCCAGCTCCAGTTCCTCCACCGCTTTTTTTACCAGATCAGATGTACCAAATTCCCCTACATGCGCTTTGAGAATCAGCCCTTTCGCCTTCGCAATGCGGAACGCCTGCTTAAACCCCGGAACAGCAGACTCATCGCCAAAAATATCGAGCGATCTAAAGTAGTTATACTCCAGATATTGTTCGAGCCTCTCAATGGTTTCTTGGATTGGTGTATGAGTAAGAAAGGCAAGCTCCGGCACAAAATGAATCTCCGGCGCAACCCGCTGGTGAATGTCCTGAATGGTCTGAATCAGTGTTGCTATAGAGCCGTCAAACCACTCTTCTTCTCCCATCGTCACACTCATATGCAGCAATTGAACACCGTCGGTCTTCGCTTGGACAAAAGCGGCCTCAATCCGCTTCTCATACCCGATTCGTCCGGGCAGCAAAGGCTTGATATAGCGGGTATTCCAGCAGTTCATCTCCCCAAGATCCTTAAATGTTGGACATTCCGGTATAGCCGTATCGCACCAAGCACTTATATACCGTTTGTTGCCTCCCCGGGTGATATGGTTGTGCAGATCGCCTTTGGGTATTTGCCGTATCAACTCCCGATTGTTCTGCTCCAAGGCTGTGATGAATTGCTGTTTCATGCCGCTGTCCTCCTAGGTTTTAGGCAATAAGATTCTAACCAAGAGCGATATCCTCATAGGGCACATACCTGTCGGGCTGAATTTCCGTATACACCCGCAAATGCGTTGCTGTCCAAGTGGGAAATGGTGTTAATTCTGTTCTTGCCAGCTCTTGCATCTCTACTAATTCAGCAGCGTTCAGTCCCCACCAAGTTTGTCCCAAGGTTAGGTGAGGAAGGTAGCTGTCGAGCTCAAAATAACGGGCGATAAGCTCTGGTGGCGGTGAAACAGCTTTTACAATTCTAGTATGTAACTCTGATAAATGCTGCGAACGAACGCCTAAACCTATGACAGAATCTCCAATACATATCGGAGCAGTCAAAGATAACTCAAACGGCGAACATGAGGAACAAACCTTTTTCACATACTGCAACCACTCTAAGTCCGGATATAATCCGCCCTGAGCTTTCACTGTGATATGAGGCTCAACTACCTGTTGCAAGCGGTTATTGGACCAGCGGTTCTGAAACTGGATAATTCTTACGGTGAATTTCTGTGGCGGCACGATGCCTATGAAATACTGCATTCAAGCTCCTCTTTTCCTTTGTATCCTTTTGCTTAGGATATAACTTCAATCTACCATAATTTAGTCGTAACTTAACTATATAAATTGAACTGAAAATTTAAGTTGAAGGAAAAGTGGCGGAGGGGAATTTTGGAACTGGAGGAGCGGTAGCGACCGCCTGAAAGCTTTCCGCAGGAAAGCTCGCATCGGAAGCATAAGCAGTCTACGGATTTCAACCGCTAATAACGGTATAAAATCATGAAATCTGTAGACAACAGCGGCCGGAAGTCCAAAACTTCTCTGGAGTCACGGCTAATCCAAAACATAAAAACATAGTTCAATTTATATAGTTTACAGTTTCTGGACAGAGTTAAACAAACTGAAACTTTTAAAACAGAGATTTCGTCTATCATGGAAGTTGTGAGTTTATAGACTTAACCATTATCAGTTTGTTAGGGAGGATTTCAGAAGTGAGCTCTTTACCACAACGTTCTACTGTACGTAAGAAGAAGAAACCGGCGCCGAAGCGCAAAAAAAGAGGTTTCTTCCGCACACTCTTCAGGGTGTTCATGGTCTGTTTCATTCTGGTTATAGCAGCCGGAGGCTGGCTCTATTTTGCACCGTCGGCCCAGAATACGCGCTTCCTGATCGCAGATACGCTGATTACGACTCAACACCGGCACTGGGCCAAATATATTATCGGCGAAGAGGAATTGAAGCACCGCGTCAGCGATTATACCAAGCGCTTCGAGGAGATGGGCGACGAGGTAGATACCCATGAGATCAAGCCTGAGCCTGTAAAGGAAGCCGAACATACTCCGCTCGTCCAGATTGAAGAAGTCACGGGCAGCGGCTATAGCGGATATGTCATGATTGTGAACGATCCCAAGAAGGTGCGCCTGGGTGTGCCTAGCAAAATCGGCTCCGGGGAAAAGGTATCCAGCATGGTGGCGCGGACAGGGGCTATCGCCGGGGTGAACGGCGGCGGCTTCGCCGATCCGAACTGGAAGGGTAATGGCTTCAAGCCGATCGGGCTGGTGATCTCGCAAGGGAAGCTGTTCTACAATGGACTGGGCGGCAAGAAATCCACACAGATTGTCGGCATCGATAAGGAAGGCAAAATGGTCGCCGGTAACTACACTCTGGATCAGCTCAGCAAGATGGGGGTGCAGGAGGCGGTTTCTTTTCAGCCACGGATTATTGTGAACGGTAAAGGCCAGATTAAGAATGCCGCCGAAGGCTGGGGCATCGCGCCAAGAACGGCTATGGGCCAACGGGCGGACGGTGCGCTCATCTTCGTAGTGATTGACGGGCGGCAGCCGGGCTACAGCATCGGGGCGAACCTGTATGATGTGCAGCAGATTATGCTGAAGCATGGGGCGGTCATTGCGGCCAATCTGGACGGGGGATCTTCGACGGTGCTGGTGAAGGACAATGAGATTGTCAACAAGCCCTCTTCGCAGTATGGGGAGCGTTACTTGCCGACGGCATTCCTGGTATTCGATGACCCCGAGAACGCGAAGATCAAGAATATCTGGGAAGGGCTGGACCCGGCCAAGATCGACGCAGGCAAGAAGCGCACCCAGTAACATACGCTAGTTTCCCTGCTTCATAATCAATAGTAGATCAGACGCTGCAGGTGTGCTAGGATAACAAGTAAATTCTTATTTTGCTGAACCTGCCAGGTGAAGTCCATGATCGGAGGGGGAAAAGGTTTGACTTTGCAGCAGCTCCGCTACGCAATTGAGATTGCGAACAGCGGCTCTATGAATGAAGCGGCCAAACGGCTATTTGTGTCGCAGCCCAGCCTCTCGAATGCTATCAAGGAGCTGGAGAACGAGCTTGGCATCACGATTTTCGAACGGAATAACCGGGGGATCAGTATCTCGGCGGAAGGCATGGAATTCCTGGGCTATGCCCGGCAGATTATTGAGCAGACTGAATTCATGGAGAACCGCTATACCGGCAAGAAGCGCAGCCCGATCTATTTCTCGGTATCTACACAGCATTATGCGTTTGTTACGGATGCTTTTGTGAAGCTGATGAAGGAGAGCAAGGTGCAGGAATACAATTTCAGCCTGAGAGAGAAGCAGACCTATGAGATCATCGAGGATGTGCGCACCCTGCGCAGCGACATCGGGATTCTGTATATCAATGAGAGCAACTATAAGATCATGAACAAGCTGTTCAGTGACGGGAACCTGAAGTTCACCCCGTTGTTTAATACGAATCCGCATGTCTATGTGCGGGCAGGGCATGTATTGGCTGCAAAAGAGTGGATCACGGCGGAGGACATTCATCCGTATCCTTACATTACTTTTGAGCAGGGGGATAACAATTCGCTGCATTTCTCGGAGGAGATGCTTAGCTTCACACAGATTGAGAAGAATATTAAGGTGACCGACCGGGCCACACTGACTCATTTGCTGCTCGGAAGCGATTCGTATACCGTGGGGACCGGGATTATGGCCTCTGAGCTGGATGATGCGGGGCTGATCACGATTCCTTTTGACAGCAAGGAAGTGTTCTCTGTCGGCTGGATCGCCCACAAGGACCGCAAACCTAGTGAGATTATGTCTACATATATCGATATTCTGAATGATCTGGTGTCGGGTAATGTTTTCAAGCTTGAATCTTTCTTACTATAAGAGCAGGAGGGACGTATGAGCAGTCCAGTGATCGGATCGACAAGAAATGCACCGCCCTTCCGCTACGACATTGTCGGGAGCTTCCTGCGTACAGAGGAGATCAAGAATGCACGCAACCTGCATGTGGAAGGTGAACTAACCGCGGGACAGTTGGCGGAGATTGAGAATATAGAGATTGGCAAGCTGCTTCAGCAGGAGAAGGCGCTTGGGCTGAAGGCTGTGACCGATGGCGAATTCCGCCGCTCCTGGTGGCATCTGGACTTCTTCCTGGGGATTGAGGGTACTGGAAAGATCACTCTTGGCGGTACTCCCGGCGCTTCCAAGGAGCAGACGAACCGGGCGGAGAGCTTCAGAATTACCGGTAAAATCGCCTTCGGGGACCATCCCATGGTCGCGGAATTCCGTACCTTGCAGCAGATGGCCGGAGAGACGCTGGCCAAAATGACGATTCCTTCACCCTCTTTGTTCCATTTCGTGCAGGAGTATAACGGAAACGAGATTTATTCCGATACCGAAACGCTGTACGGAGATATCATTCAGGTGTACCGGACGGCGATTCAGGCCTTCTATGATGCCGGTTGCCGTTATCTGCAGCTGGACGATACCACCTGGGGGACGCTGTGCAGCGGCAGACATCGTGCTCATCTGCGCAGCAGGGGCGTTGACCCGGATCAGCTGGCAAAAGATTACGTCCGGCTGATTAATGAGAGCATTGCCGGCCGCCCGGCGGACATGACCATTGCCCTGCATGTATGCCGGGGCAATCTGCGCTCCACCTGGTTCGCCGCCGGCGGGTACGGGCCGGTCGCCGAGGAGCTTTTCTCGAATACGAACGTGGACGCGTTCTTCCTCGAATACGACAACGAACGCTCCGGCGACTTCGAGCCGCTGCGCTTCATCAAGGATCAGTTCGTCGTGCTGGGTCTGGTGACCACCAAGCATGGCGGGCTGGAGAGCAAGGAGCAGCTTATTGCGCGTATCGAAGAAGCTGCCCAGTACGTAGACATCAACAAGCTGTGCCTAAGCACACAATGCGGCTTCGCCTCCTCGGAGGAAGGCAACATTTTAACGGAAGAAGAGCAGTGGGATAAGCTGCGGCTGGTGATTGAGACGGCGAATGAGGTTTGGGTGTAACGTTGGATGGATCGGGATTAATTGGTGTGAATTGGGGAGGATTGCCCGGTGTGGCGATCCTCCTTTTTGCGGGGGGCGCTAGGCAGCGGGCTGTGGCGGATCATAGGTGGATTTCCTCCACTTGCTGATGAAGGAATGGACTTTGCCGGGACAACAGTTGGATAAAGGACACTTAATTTCTTCCACATTCCGCAGTAGCGGCATATCCCGATGCAGTAGTTGTTGTTTTTCCACTTGTTCACCTTAAAGGATTAGAAATCACGAAATTAGGATACATTATTCCACTTGTTTCGGAGCTGCGAAGGCTCAAGTGTTCTTGTGCTTGCTGTGATAGCCTTTTTCTTTAACCATTCTATACCAACCGTAGAGATTCCCTCCACAGTATAATGTTGGGAGAAGTTTGAATGCTGAAACTAGATCTTTGGAGGGAATATGATGGTTATTGAACTAAGGCCTGTAACGGCCGAGAACTGGTATGAATGCACATTGCTGAAGGTGAAGCCAGAACAACAAAGCGTTTTTCCTGCTCCGGTGGTTAATTGGATTGCTGAGGCAAAATTTGTGCAGGAGTTTGAACTTCTGGCTATTTATTCAGGAGCTGTGGTGGTAGGATTTATTGTTTTTTGTACAACTCCCGATGAGGAAGGTAACTGCTGGATACCTGCCCTTATGATTGATGAACATCATCAAGGACAGGGGTATGCCAGACAAGCCATGGTGAAATTAATACAGCATATGCGAAATGAAGGGTGTAGCCGATTAATGATCGGGCATAGACCCGACAACCGGATTGCCGGAATGTTGTATGAATCGCTTGGATTCCAAAAGGTCAGTGAAGAGTTATACGACGGTGAGGTTGTACGTTGTCTGGAGCTTAATCAATGCATTTGACCACAAATAGCCCTCCTGCAAAGAGGGCTGATCGTTTGGCCATAGGAGCCGGAACATTCGATTCTATTAGTCGCATAGACCTAAATCGCATTTTTTTTGCTATTCCTGTTACATACTGTTGAGAGCTTTTTCTATTTTTACTCCAAACTTTGTTTCGTTCAGCTTGGGTGTTCTAGTTTTTGAATCGACGAGGGCGTAATACAGAACTAAATATTTTCCAGATTGGTAGACAATTGGTGCGTGGGAACTAAGAAGCTGAATACTTTCTTCAAAGTGCTTTATTCCACTTTCTCGTTTCTCCTCCGATCCGAAAGCGTAAACTTTTATAATTTCCTCATTACTCAGTTTATAGCTAACAGGTTGAATACCCTCAAGAATATAGTCGTCAGGTGATTCAATTTTTGTAATGTTTTTTTCAAGGGACATTATTGCTTCATTCACGTTAGAATATTCTTGTTGAGAAGAACAAGCAATAAGAAATAAAAAGCTAATGAAGGTGAAGAATAGATTTTTTTTCATGAATAACCCTCCTTTTTTGTTCAGGACACAGATAAGAAGAGACGAGACCCACCTAATGCAGAAGTTACTAACAAAATTGAGCTTGCCATGTATTCCTTATGATTTTATCAAAAATAGCGAAGAAAAGTATGGCATGGGCTTAGGGTGATGAATTTTCTGGAGTTCTGTCTTTGGTTCCAGATGCTCAAGCGAAATACCTGACAGCTATTAAAGGTTATTTTAAACTTAATAATTGACACATTCTCCCTCCCGCAGTATTATTGCAAATAATAACGTACAACAACACAAGCAATGAAGAGAAGAGTAAGCAGGCGGCAGCGTTCACAGAGAGCTCCAGAGTGGTGAAAGGGAGCAGCGAAGCGCCTGATCTGAAAAAAGTCTCCGAGCTGCATAGGGAATTGGGCACAAGTGTCCAAGGATAGTATGCCGGGTTCTCCCGTTACAGAGATAGGGTATAAGCGTCATGGCCGTACCTGAAGAGGCGGATCAGGCAACTTGTCCGTGAACAGAGGTGGTACCACGAAGCTTATCCAAGCTCTCGTCCTCAAGATATTGATCTTGAGGGGCGGGAGCTTTTTTGCGTTCACAGGCGGGCAGCTCCGAGCGCAGTCAAGCAGGCTCCAAGTAAGATTCATACTATCAGTAGAGGTGATTCATTGTGCATTGGGCAGAAAAAATTTCAAACCGGTTAATCGCGGAGCATCCGCAGCGGCAGACGTATGTATGTGCATCCGGGATCAGTCCGTCCGGGTCCGTTCATATCGGGAATTTCCGCGAGGTGGTAACGACTGCATTTGTGGCGAAGGCACTGCGGCAGGCGGGGAAGGAGGTACGGTTTATTTTCTCGTGGGATGACTTCGACCGGTTCCGTAAAGTTCCGGCCCATATCGATCCCGGCTTCGCTCAGTATATTGGGCTGCCATATTCGAAGGTGCCTTGTCCGTATGGCTGTCATGCTTCGTATGCGGCACATTTCGAGTCGGAATTCGAGCAGGCGCTCCAGGTATTTGAGATCGAGCCGGAATTCATTTATCAGAGCCGGGAATACCAGTCAGGCCGTTATCATCCGCAGATCCTGCACGCTCTGCGCCGCCGGGGTGAGATATACGATATCCTGATGTCGTTCAAGACAGGTGAGAGTTCGGCGGATGAGCGGGCGGCATTCTATCCCATCCATCTCTATTGCGGGCAATGCGGCAAAGATTCTACAACCATTCTGGATTATGACGACACGGCGGAGACCGTGGCTTACCGCTGCGGATGTGGTCATTGCGATACCGTACATATTCCTCAGGCGGACAACATCAAGCTGCACTGGAAAATCGACTGGCCGATGCGCTGGCAGCAGGAACAGGTCGTGTTCGAGCCGGGCGGCCGGGACCATTCGTCAGAGACGGGAAGCTATAATGTGGCTGCAGTAATCGCAGAGCAGATCTTCGGGTATCCGCCGCCGGTGTATGAGCCATATGAATTCATCAGCATTAAAGGCAGCTTCGCCAAAATGTCCAGCTCCTCCGGGCACAATTACACTCCAGATGATCTGCTCCGAGTCTACGCCCCGGAGAACATTCTGTTCCTGTTCGCCAAATACCAGCCGAATGCCGCCTTTCATATCGGGCTGGATGAGGATGTGCTGCGCAACTATGCGGAGTTCGAGCGGTATGCTGCGGGAGCACGGGCAGGCACGCTAACGGGCGATCTTGCAGGTGCGCTGGAGCTGTCTCTGCGAAGCGACTCCCCGGTGAGTGCTGTAAGCAACGTTAGCTTCGGCCAGGTAGCCAGTCTGCTTCCCTTAATCAACTTCGACAGGGACAAGCTCCGGGAGATGTTCAACAGAAATAATGTGGAGATTGATGAACTCCGGCTTCAGAGGGTGGCGGACCGTGCGGAGTACTGGATCAGGAACTGGATGCCGCACAAGCTGGTGACGATCCAAGCTTCGCCCAACTATGCATATTATCACTCCCTTACTGGAGTGGAACTGAGATGGCTGCGGAGCTTGTGCAGTCTGCTGCGGAGCAGGGAGCTGGACGAGACGCAGCTGATGACCGAAATCTACGCCATTTGTCATCATGAAGACAAAAAGACGATGCGCATCCAACAAAAAAGACTGTTCACCATCATCTATCAGCTGGTGCTTGGTGCAGAGGAAGGCCCGCGTCTGCCTTGGCTAATCCAGGCAGCCGGGACGGAGCAGATGCTGAATTTGCTGGATTTGTGAAGGAGTGTGGACTGCCCTTTACGGGATCGATCGAACAGAGGTATAATATACAAGACTGTTTTTAATCAAATGTTGGAAAGCGAGCGGTAACGATATGGGTCGTAAATGGAATAATATTAAGGAAAAGAAAGCGTCCAAGGATGCGAATACAAGTAAGGTCTACGCCAAGTTCGGGGTAGAAATCTATGTGGCGGCGAAGAAGGGCGAGCCTGATCCGGAATCCAACCGGGCGCTGAAGGTCGTTCTGGAGCGTGCCAAGACCTACAATGTACCGAAGGCGATTATTGACCGTGCCCTGGAGAAAGCCAAAGGCAGTGGAGATGAGACCTACGTTGAGCTTCGCTATGAAGGCTTCGGTCCAAGCGGCTCGATGATTGTAGTCGATGCGCTGACGAATAACGTCAACCGCACGGCTCCGCTGGTCCGTTCCACGTTCAGCAAGAACGGCGGCAACATGGGCGTCAGCGGATCGGTTACGTATATGTTCGATCCGACAGCGGTCATCGGGGTGGAAGGTAAATCTGCGGATGAGGTGATGGAGCTGCTGATTGAAGCAGACCTGGATGTCCGCGATGTGCTGGAAGAGGACGAGGCGGTCATCGTGTATGCTGAGCCGGACCAGTTCCATGCGGTACAGGAAGCCTTCCGCGGCGCGGGAATCACGGAATTCACCGTAGCCGAGCTGACGCTGCTCCCGCAGAACTATGTAGCTATTCCTGAAGATGCGCAGGCTCAGTTCGAGAAGCTGATCGATGCGCTCGAAGAATTGGACGATGTGCAGCAGGTCTACCACAACGTGGATTCGGAAGAATAGAATAGCGGTAACTTGAATGAGCGGGCAAGCCGATTTCCAGGCTTGTCCGCTTATTCTTTCGTGTTGTTGTACAGGAAACTATAGTTTCCTCCTGTTGTGGACCCAATGTATGTGAAAAACAGCATACAATGGCCTATCAGCTGGCGCATGGCCCAAATGTATATGGAAAACAACATACAATGGCCTATCAGCTGGCGCATGGCCCAAATGTATATGAAAAACAACATACAATGGCCTATCACGCTGGCACATGGCCCAAATGTATGTGAAAAACAACATACATTGGCTACCAAGCTGGCGTATGGCCTAAATGTATGTGGAAAACAACATACACTGTATTAGCGCGCAGGTAATCCCTTTCATCCGTAAGGGTGGTTATGTGCAGCGAGAGTAGAGAGGAAGAATTGGAATGGAAGTCTTTCGATTAGTCAGTGTGGTTCATGTATTTCTGATTAAGGACGGGCAAGTCCTGCTGCTGAGACGGAAGAATACAGGACATCATGACGGGGAGTATGGATTGCCTGCCGGGAAGCTGGATGGCGGCGAGCCGCTTCATACCGCCGCCATCCGCGAGGTCCGGGAAGAATGCGGTGCGGTTATAGCTCCCGCCGAGCTTACCCTGATCGGAACGATGCACCTGCGTACCTCAGGGGATGAGCGGGTGGATTTCTTTTTCAGAGCGGAGCAGTGGAGCGGAGTGATCCACAACATGGAGCCGGACAAATGCGATGAGGTATGCTGGTTCCCGGTGGATGCGCTACCGGAGAATATCATCCCGTTCGTACAGGAGGCCTGGAATACATTTAGGGACGGCGTGTGGTATGCCGCTCACGGATGGAATTAGATTAGAGTAGCGGGGGGATGGCGCAGTAATGGAAGACTGGACGCTCAGTATGGTTCTTATATTGGTGGTATGCGGATTTTTGGCCGGATTAATTGATTCTGTAGTGGGCGGCGGCGGACTGATCGCGATTCCGGCGTTGCTGGCGGTAGGGATTCCGCTTCCGCTGCTGCTGGGCAGCAGTAAATTGGCCGGTTCGATGTGCTCGCTGACCAGCACCGCCTCGTTCGTGCGTTCCGGCAAAATCAATTTCAAGCTGGTGCGGACGCTGATCCCGCTGTCGATCATTGGAGCGATGGCCGGAACGCTGACTGTCCGTCAGGTGCCTTCCGAGTTCCTGAAGCCGCTGGTGATCGTGATGCTGGTGGTCATTACAATCTACACCTTGTTCAAAAAAGCCTGGGGAGACGTCTCCACCTTCTCTGCCAGCAACGGTAAATTACGTCTGGCCGGAAGCATGGCAGCGCTCATAATCGGTTTCTATGACGGGTTCTTTGGCCCGGGAACGGGGTCGTTTTTGATTTTCGCTTTTCTGATGATGGGGTTTGAATTTGTAACTGCCGCAGGGAACGCCAAAATCCTGAATTTCGCCAGCAATATCACAAGCCTGCTTACGTTCATTGCCCTGGGCTCTGTCAGCTACACCCATGGACTGATTCTGGGGATTCCTATGGTGATCGGAGCCATTGTCGGCTCCCGGATGGCGATCCGCAAAGGGGCAGCGTATATTCGGCCGTTATTCATTACAGTCACTGTCATATTGATCGGCAAGCAAATATGGGATACGATGCATTAAGCACAACTAATGGAGTGGATGAGATGGAGATCAAGCTTATACATAATGAAGAAGTATGGAAGCTTAGGCATGAAGTGATGTGGCCTGAGCGGGAGCCGGATTATATTAAGCTGGCAGATGACGATCAAGGCAAGCATTACGGGCTGTATGTGGGGGATCGTCTGGTTTCTGTGTTATCCCTCTTCGTCAACGGCACAGATGCACAGTTCCGCAAATTCGCTACCCTGGAGCTGGAGCAGGGCCAGGGCTATGGCAGCAAGCTGCTGAAGACGGTTCTTGCGGAAGCGGAGCTGGCGGGGGTGCGGCGGATTTTCTGTAATGCCAGAACGTACAAGGCAGGCTTTTACAAGAAATTCGGCATGAAGAGAACGGATGAAGTGTTCAGCAAAGGCGGCAAGGATTACGTGGTCATGGAGAAATTCTTCGGACCTGCAACGGATGCGAATGGGGGAGCTTAAGGGATGACCAAGAAGCTATATTATGATTCAGCATATATTCAAGAATGGAGTACCGTGATCACCTCTGTGATGGAGCGTGAAGACGGAATCTATGTAACGCTGGCAGAGACAGCCTTCTATCCCCATGGCGGTGGACAGCCGTGTGATACGGGAACCATCGGCGGGATTGCTGTACTGGATGTGGTGCTGGAGGATCAGGAGGTACTGCATAAAGTAGCGCAGCTTCCCGGGCAGACTGAAGTAGACTGCGCCATCGACTGGAGCCGGAGATTCGACCATATGCAGCAGCATAGCGGCCAGCATCTGTTGTCGGCGGTATTCCGCGAGCTGTATCAGGCACTGACACAGAGCTTCCACCTGGGCAGCGATTATGCCACGATTGATCTTGATCTGCCGGAACTATCTGCGGCGCAGCTGGCGGAGGCTGAACAAGAGGTGAACCGTCAGATCTATCTGAACCGCGCAATTACCAGCTACTTCGTGACCGCAGAGGAAATGGCCAAGCTGCCGCTGGTGAAGCTTCCTAAGGTAACGGAGGACATCCGGATTGTCGAGATTGAAGGTGTTGAGCATAACGCCTGCGGCGGCACCCATGTGTCTTCGACAGGGGAGATTGGGATGATCAAGCTGCTGCGGTCCGAGAAGCAGAAGGGCAATATCAGGATTACCTTCAAATGCGGGAGCCGGGCGCTTGCGGAATTCAACGATCAAATGCAAATCCTGAGTCTGTTGTCGGCCAAATTCAATACGAACAAGGACGAAATTATGGACCGGATCAGCAAATGGGAGCAGGAGCAGAAGCTGCTGGTAGCAGAGCTGGCTGCCGTGAAGGAGCAGAACGACAGCTATCTGGCCCGGGACCTGTTAGCTTCTATGGAAGAGGGCAGCCGGGTGCTCACGCATATGTCGGACGGGAGAACGCTTAAGGATCTACAGAGTCTGGCTGCGAAGCTGACGGCGTTGACCGACCTTCCGGTGCTGCTGCTGAGTGCGGCGGAGAATAAGGCCGTACTCGCGCATAGCGGCTCTGCGGAATTCTCGTGCGGGGCATTTTTCAAGGCTCATCTGGGCGGATACCAGGGCAAGGGCGGGGGCAGCGACAAGCTGGCTCAGGCCGGATTCCCGGCATGGGAAGACGCACTGGCATTTTACAATTTTGCTAAAGGGCAATTCTGAGGTAGGGCAGTTAAGGAGCTATGGAGCGTTTATTCCGTAGCTCTTTTTGCTGTTTTCATAAGGTGAGCAAGGATTGGACCGACTTAAGGATTATTTAACATTTGAAGTCTTATAATCAGGACAGAGCTTGACGAAGGGAGAAAATTAACGTGTTCCTGACTATTCTAAAAAAGGATTTGCGGCGTAAAAAGGTGATGAATACCGTTCTGCTGATCCTCATCATCCTGGCCTCCACACTAGCTGCAAGCAGCTCCAGCCTGATGTATTCCACCTCCAGCGCCTTGGGCAGCTTCATCGAAGCCAGCAAGGTGGCGGATCTTAATATCACGCTGGCCAATGACCCTGGCTATAACTCTGCAGTAGAAGACTGGGTCAAGCAGGAAAAGAAGGTGGAGACAGCTTATACAGAACGGCAGCTCAATCTCTTACTGAATCAGGTTACGATGCCAGAAGGCCGCAAGAGCTTCTCGGGAAATGTAAGCTTCGTGCTGTCCGCCATTCCTGAGCAGGTGAACCTGGTCTTCGGTGAAGACAATGAGCGATATTCACTTCGCCCAGGGGAGATCGGTCTTCCGGCCAGCCTGATGCTAAGCAGTGGTATCGTACCGGGAGAGCAGCTGAAGCTTAAGTTCGGTGAGATTACGAGAACGTTCACGGTGAACGGTTACTTCAAGGATGCGTTCATGGGGGCAGATCTGCTGGGACTGAAGCGCCTCATGCTGTCAGCAGAGGATTTCAAGGAAATAGAGAAGCTGGTGCCCGAAGATAAACGGATGAATCTATGGAGCTTTGTGGCGGCACCGGGTGTAGCGTCTACTGAGATATCATCTTCTTTTGCGAACAGTGATCTGCCCATCAGCTTCGAGGTGGATAAGGCGCTGGTCAAGATGACTTATATGACGGACCGGATGATCTCGGCCATGATGTTTGCAATTAGCGTGTTTCTGATCTTCATTGCTTTTCTGACCCTGCGCTTCACCATTGTCTCCACTCTGCAGGATGAATACAAGGAGATTGGCGTTATGAAGGCCATCGGGTTCAGGAACCGGGCGATCAAGCAGCTCTACCTGACAAAATATACAGGGCTGGCCTGTCTCGGCGGCGTTCTCGGACTCGGCATCAGTCTCCCATTGACTGCGCTGATGTCCCGCAAAACCTCGCAATATATGATTTTACCCGGAGGCAGCACCAATATAATGATCTCGGCGCTTAGCACGGTGGTTATGATCGCATTCATTCTGCTGTTCTGCTTACTCTGCATGCGCAAGATTAACAAGGCCTCGGCCATCGATGCAATCCGGCAAGGCCAGACCGGCGAACGCTTCAAGGCATCCCGGCGCATTCATTTACACAAAAGCCGTTTCCTCCGGCCCCCGTTCTTCCTCGCGCTGAGCGATGTGCTGAACCGGCTCAAGAGCTACACTTCGCTGATCCTGACGCTGATCCTAAGCTCCGCGATCATTCTGATCCCGGTCAATCTGACCAATACCATTGTAACTCCTAAGTTCCTGGAATATTTAGGTACAATTGGTGCGGATTTTTATAGCTCAACCGTCGTGGCAGAGATACCCGTTGAGAAGATCCAACAGGACAAGGCACTCCTGTCCAAGCGGCTGAAGGATCAGGGCTTCGAGGTCACGCTTACAGCGAATTATACGGTAAGTACCAAATATATCTCCGATAACGGGCAGGCCAACCGGCGGATCAACGGCCAGAAGAATGATCAGAACGGGTCTGTTGAGATTCTGGAGGGAACGGCCCCGCTGCTGAAGAATGAAATTGCGATTACGACCATCATGTCCGGGAAATACGGGAAGCGGGTGGGCGACAATATTACTTTTGAAATCGGCGGGGTTCAGGGGACCTTCATGATCAGCGGACTGTTTCAAAGTATCTCCAACGAAGGGTACGCGGTCTGGATTGCACGGGACTATGAGCTGAAGACAATACCCGCTTACATGTTCTCCGGCGAACTCCATGCCCCGGAGCAAGCGAAGGCAGGGATGATGAAGGAAATTCAGCAGCAGTTCCCGGAACAAGGCTTCAAAACCTCGTTTGAACTGCTGGGAGAGATCACGGGCGGCTTCATGGGCCAGCTTCACAGCATCAATGGGCTGCTTACGGCTATCATCTGCCTCATTACGTTCTTCATCACCAGCCTGTTCGTCCGATTGATGATTGCGAAGGAGGTTCACGGCATTGCTGTCATGAAAAGCATCGGCTTCACGAATGCCGCAATCCGGCAGTGGCAGGCGCTGCGCATTCTGATTATTATCTCCGTCTCGCTGGTGTTGGGCGTAATCGCTGCGAATACCCTTGGCAGCCGCCTGCTGGGTCTCATTTTCCGGATCTTCGGACTGACCAGCCTCCAGTTAAATATTCTTCCGCTTCAGGTCTATCTGCTGTATCCGCTGCTGATCCTTGCCGTGGTCATGCTGGCAGTGTATACCAGCTGCGGCCAGATCAAGCGTGTGCAGATATGGAATATGAATAAGGAATAGGCGATTGGATTCTAGAATAAGAATCACGGGAAATAACAAAAAGCTAAAGGAGCGGAGGGGAAATTTGGAACTGGAGGAGCGGTAGCGTCCGCCTTTAGGTTTGGATTTCTACCGTGAGCAGCGGTCCAAATCAGGAAATCCAAACCTAACAGTGGCCGGAAGTCCAAATGTTCACCGCAGCGACGATTAAGCTCAATGTTTATAACTTTGTGATTCTTGTAAATAGATCCAAGCGTTTATATTAAAAGAAAAGAAGGAGTGGCGAAATGGCAGCAGTACTTGAAGTAACCAACCTATGCAAGACCTATATCGTCAATAAAAGTCAGAATAACGTGCTGCGGAATATCAATTTCACGCTTCATGCAGGAGAGTTCGTGTCTGTCATGGGGCCGTCCGGTTCGGGCAAGTCTACGCTGCTCTATACCGTCAGCGGGATGGACCGGCTTACGGCGGGCGAGGTGGTCTTTGACGGGGAGAGTCTCTCGCAGCTCTCTGAGAAGGGCATGGCTGAACTGCGGCTGCACAAAATGGGCTTCATCTTCCAGCAGATGCATATGCTGAGCAATCTCTCGGTTTATGATAATATTATTCTATCAGGCTATGAGTCGCTGAGCGGCAAGAGAGGCGGACAGGGACGCAGCCGCAGCGAGGTGAACCAATATGCCGATGAGCTGATGCGGAAGCTGAACATTATGGAGACGGCAGCCCATGACATCACAGAGGTATCCGGCGGACAGCTGCAGCGGGCCTGCATCTGCCGGGCGCTCATCAACAAGCCGGCTATGCTGTTCGCAGATGAGCCGACAGGTGCGCTCAATTCCAAAGCCGCACAGGAGGTCATGTCCGAGCTCTGCCGGATCAACGGGGAAGGAACAACGCTGATGGTGGTTACACACGATGTGAAGGTAGCCGCGCAGAGTGATAAGGTGCTGTATATGGTGGATGGCAATATTCAGGGCGAGCATGTGCTGGGCAAATATATACCGGAGCAAGGTCCGAGGGAACGTGAACGCAGCCTGACCGGCTGGCTGATGGAGATGGGCTGGTAGGAAGCTGCAAGCAGCAGGAGGAGAGAGCCGTGGCGGACATTCTGATCATTGAGGATAATGCGGAGCTGGCGGAGGTGATGAAGGATTTTTTGCAGGTGGAAGGATATTCTGTATGTAGTATGGCCTCCGCGGAAGAGGGCTTGGCTTATTTGGAGACGAATGCCGTCAAGCTGCTGCTGCTCGATATTATGCTGCCGGGGCTGGACGGCTTCGCCGTATGCAGAATCGCCAGGGAGAAGTTCAATCTGCCGATTCTGATCATGAGCGCACGCCACGGGGATGAGAGCAAGATTATCGGGCTTGAGCTGGGTGCGGACGATTACCTGGAGAAGCCCTTCTCAGCTCCTCTGCTGACGGCGAAGGTCAAGGCGCACCTGCGGCGGAGCTATGAGATGAACGAGAACAAGCTGCTGCTGACGGATGGCGAACTTACAGTGAATCAGACCGCAAGAGTAGTATATAGAAGCGGGCAGCCGCTCGGGATGACAGCCAAAGAGTACGAGCTGTTGGTCTTGCTGATGAGCAACAAGGGCAAAGCACTTCGCAAGGAGTGGCTGTTCCAGCAGGTATGGGGGGCAGACAGCTTCAGTGAGCCGTCCACGTTGACCGTACATATGAACAAGCTGCGGGACAAAATCGAACATAACCCCAAAGATCCAAGGCGCATCGTTACCATCTGGGGAGTGGGATATAAATATGAGGGCATTTAACAGGCTGATGCTCTGGGCGTTACTTCTCGGGCTGACGTTCATAGCGGCTCTTAATGGATATGTATCCTCCAGGGAGACAGGGACGGCCGGGAAGGCTTACCGGATAGAGATCAACCGAATCTATGAGCAGGTGCAGCGAGGAATTCCTCCGGAGGAACTGCTGTCTGATCTGAACAGGTATACCTACGTGAACGGCTTAAGCTGGATCGGGAAGGAGGCGGGGCCGGATGAGGTTCAGCGCTTTTTTGCCGGTATCGGGGTGGAGGACAGCAATGAATTCATGGTCAAGCCCTTGTATGCGGATCAGCAAAGCGCAGGATACTTAAGGTTCTCTTACCGGATGCCCGGGCCGGATGTTCATGCGCTTCTGGTTCTGAATCTGTTCCTGCTGGCCGCACTTGGAGCCGTGATGGTGCTGCTGTTCTACATCCGTAAGCAGATTCTGCGGCCGTTCCATACTCTGCAGGAGTTACCTTATGAGTTATCCAGGGGGCAGCTGAGCATAGGTATGAAGGAGCACCGTAGCCGGTACTTCGGCCGGTTCGTGTGGGGGCTGGACCTGCTGCGGCAGACACTGGATGCCCAGAAAGAGACGAATCTCCGCCTGGAAAAGGACCGTCAGACGCTGATCGCGTCCCTCTCGCATGAGCTTAAAACCCCAGTCGCCACGATCAGGCTCTACGCCAGCGCCCTGGCGGACGGCCTCTATGACAGCGAAGTCAAGCGGCAATCGGCCGCCCGGCTGATTGGTCAGCAAGCAGAACAAATGGAGCAGCTGATCGGCGGGATCATCACCGCTTCCGTCTCTTCTCTGCAGAATATAGAGGTGGCCCCGGGAGAGTTCTATCTTAGCGGTCTGGTCGGCAAGGTCATCCGTAACCATAAGGAGCGGCTGGAGCTTCTGAAGGTGGAGCTCACGGCAGGTGCTTATCAGGACAAGCTGCTGCTTGGAGACGAAGAACGGCTGCATGAGGTGCTGAATAATCTCATTGAGAATGCCATTAAGTATGGAGACGGCAGGTCGATCTCTATTACCTTCCGCGAGGAGGATTACCGCCAGCTGATTGTGATCGAGAATTCGGGAGAGCCGCTGCTCCTGAGCGAGCTGCCCCATATCTTCACCAGCTTCTGGCGCGGGTCCAATGCGGACGGCAAGCCGGGCAATGGCCTCGGCCTCTTCATCTGCAAGCAGCTGCTGCAGAAAATGGGCGGCGATATCTTCGCGGAGCCGCTTGAGCGGGGTATGCGGTTTGTACTGGTGCTGCGGTATTAAGTAGAGGCTTGAATGGAGGAGATCGCAATGAATGAGCTTAATGAGCTTAATGGGCTGATGGAGCTGCAACCTGGGAATTATACTGCGGTTTATGATTTTTACGCCGGTAAAAAGCAGTACATTCCCGCCTTATCCGTCCTGCTGGAGAACTATCCCGGGCGGGTATTTGCTGATCATACGGAAGCACCAACACTGGCTGTGGTATGGGCTACGGGGAGATGGATGTATGCTGCCGGAGATATCAGTACTGAGATCAACCGGCTGAAGCTGATGGTTTTTTTGCAGACGGTAGTCGTACCTGATTGCCAGCAGAGGCAAGAGAAATGGTTCGAGATCTATACGGATGATAGTGATTCATGGACGGAACTATTGAAGCTGGAGATTGCCGGGCTGAGCGTAGACAGACATATGGAGTCGGTCTATGAGTTCAATATCGAACGATTTGTTCAGCTAAAAAACAGGCGTGCTGCTATCCCCTTAGAGGGAGATCTATCTGTCGCCTACAAAGAATTTCCTGTTCTTACCCTACCGGAGCATAATAGGTCTGCAAGAGATGACAGGTTCGTTGGGCTGACTGCCACGGGTGCTGTAGTGAAGATTAGGGATAAGGTAGTTTCCTTTTGCAAAAATAACGGCTTCAGCGTGAATAACAGGTACTTCATTGATGTAGATACTTATGCAGAATCGGAGCGCGGGAAGGGCTATGCTACGCTCGCCGCTGTATCGTTAATTAGTCACTATCTCGTTCAGGGAATGCTTCCCTTATGGGAAACAACGCATGAGAATATGGCTTCACATAAGCTGGCGCTGAGGCTTGGCTTCGAGCCGGTGGAGAGTTATCCGGTATTTGCTTTTGTCATGGAAGGATAATAACTATTAACGTAGAGGAGCGGTATTGATGAAGAGGTTAGCAATCCTTACAGTCGGTAAAACGCATAGCGGGAAGACCACATTTGCCAGAGAATTAGAGCGGTGCTTACCTGAATCGGTTGTCATTGACCGGGATGATCTGGCTGGATTCATCAATACCCGGTACGAAAGTCTGCTGCCCAAGCAGGGGGCGAATACGCTCAAGGATGCTCTGACCCGGACGTTAGTGGATTATGCCGTCCATGAATCGGAGAAGCACATCATCATGTGTAACAATTACTCCAATAGGGAAGGCCGACTGCGAATGCTGGATTGGTTTCACCAGAAGGGATTGGTTAGTGTGCTGGTATATTTCAATCTGCCCGATGAGCTGCTGTATTCGCGTATAGCGAGTAGTGAACGGAGCACAGCTATCCTTAGAAAATCAAAGAGCTTCGATGTAGTGCTGACCCGGCAAATCGCGGATTTACAGAAGGGGCACGCTGAGCCGTCAACGGAGAGGGAGTCGGAGTATCTGTTTGTAATCAACGACAGCGATGAAGTACCCGGCACGATTCAGAAGATCGTCCAGATCGCAGGCGGGAAGTCCATGTGAATGTTGTGTTCACCACAGTGATGGCCAAGCTTCGAGTGAAATCCGGCTGCCAACTGGACCTGACCGCCCAAACCCTTCATAATTAAGAAGAGTTGTGAACGGTTCCACACAAACTCATAAACGGAGGTTCATAGAATGAAATACCGCGAACTGGGAAACACGGGTCTGTCTGTCAGTGAGGTCAGCTTTGGCACTTGGGCGATTGGCGGGGACTGGGGGAATAGCAAGGATGAGGACGGGCTGAGAGGCTTGCAGGCGGCGATGGAGCAGGGCGTGAATTTCTTCGATACGGCAGATGTCTATGGCGGAGGCCATGCGGAGGAGCTGCTCGCCAAGGCGACCCGGGGCAAGCAGGATGAGATACATATTGCCACGAAGTTCTGCCGCGCCGGTGATATCCATGACCCGGAGAATTACTCCGCGCGCCGGATCAGCGAATACTGTGAGCAGAGTCTGCGGCGTCTGGAGCGGGAAGCGATTGATCTGTATCAGATCCATTGTCCGCCGATGGAGATTCTGCGTGATGGGAGTGTGTTCGCGGCGCTAGACCAGTTGAAGGCCGAGGGTAAAATCCGTCACTACGGCGTCAGCGTTGAGACTATCGAGGAGGGCTTGCTCTGCTTGGAGTATCCTGGCGTTGCGGCGCTGCAGGTGATCTTCAATCTGTTCCGCCAGCAGCCGGCACAGGAGCTATTGCCGCAGGCTGCTGCCAAGGGTGCAGGCATCCTGGTGCGCCTGCCGCTGGCCAGCGGTCTCTTGACCGGCAAATTCACGCCGTCCAGTACCTTCCAGGACAACGACCACCGCAAGTTCAACGCGAACGGGGAGCAGTTCAATGTGGGCGAAACCTTTGCCGGGCTGCCTTTTGTTAAAGGTGTAGAACTGGCGCAGAAGCTGGAGTGGATCACTGAAGGACGTGGCAATATGGCACAGGCCTCTATGCGCTGGATTCTGGACCATCCGGCCGTCAGCTGTGTGATTCCGGGCTTCAAGAATGAGTCTCAGGTGAACGATAATCTGGCCACTCTGGATGTACCCTCCTTCAGCCCAGGGGATATGGAGCGCTTGGCTGCCTTTTACCAGTCAGAGGTGGTTCCGCATATCCGTGGAGAGGTGTAGCGGTACTCTATGAATATAACTGTCGGACTGCTCGCCCATGTAGATGCCGGGAAGACGACCTTCGCCGAGCAGCTGCTCTACCATACCGAAGCCATCCGCAGCAGGGGGCGTGTGGACCATCAGGATACGTTCCTGGATACCCATGAGATTGAAAAAGCACGCGGGATCACCGTCTTCGCGGATCAGGCGGAGTTCACCTATAAGGATGCCCGCTATTTCCTGCTGGATACGCCGGGCCATGTCGATTTCTCCCCGGAGATGGAGCGTTGTCTGCAAGTGCTGGACTATGCAGTGGTGATTCTCAGCGCGGTGGAAGGTGTAGAGAGTCACACCGAAACGCTCTGGCAGCTGTTGCGCCAGCACCGGATTCCGACCCTGTTCTTCATTAACAAAACCGACCGTGCAGGCAGTGATCCTGAGCGGGTCCTGGAAGAGATCCGGCAGCTGCTTAGCGGCGATGCTTTGTTGTTGCCGGAGCAGCCGGAAGCTGCGTGGACCGAGGAGATGAAATCGTTCCTTGCCGAACGCGAGGAGACGCTGCTGGAACCCTATCTTGAAGGCACGCTGACGGACAGCGATTGCCGCAGTGCGCTGAGGTCTATGGTGAAGTGCGGAGAGATTTTTCCGTGTATGCAGGGCTCTGCGCTGCTGGACCAGGGCGTGGGTGAATTTCTGGAGGTTCTGGATGCGCTCACGTTCACGGAGTACGATTATACGCTGCCTTTTGCCGGGAGGGTCTACAAGATCCGCCACGATGCCAGAGGCACCCGCATCACCTACATCAAAGCCCTTCAAGGCGTGCTGAAGAACCGTGAGTTCTTGACGTATGGACCCGAACCAGAACAAACCTCCGAACGGATTACCGGAATCCGCAAGTACAACGGTACTGCTTATAGCGCTGCGGACTGGGCTGCCGCCGGGGAGCTGTTCGCCGTTGTCGGCCTAAGCTCTGTGCTGCCGGGTGCGGGAGTGGGTGCACTTCAGGACGCGCAGGGCAGCGGACTGATTCCCACCTTGAAATCCAAGGTGCTCTTCAAGCCGCCCGTGCACCTGAAGGAGCTGATGCATGCCTTCGGACAGCTCGGCGCGGAAGATCCGTCACTGAATGTAAGCTGGGATGAAGATCTTCAGGAGCTGCATATTCAAGTGATGGGCGGGATACAGCTTGAAATTCTTGAACAGATTGTGGCGGAGCGGTTTCAGCTTAAGATCTCTTTTGGCGCGCCGGAGATTCTCTATAAGGAGACTATTGCCGGTACGGTCTATGGCTGCGGGCATTTCGAGCCGTTGGGCCACTACGCCGAGGTTCATCTGATGCTTGAGGCCGGGGAACGCGGGAGCGGGATCACCTTCATTAACCGCTGCCACCCGGATGATCTGGCGGCAGGCTATCAGCATCAGATTGAGCAGCATCTGCTGGAGAGCGGCCATCACGGCCTATTGACCGGTTCCCCGCTGACGGATCTGAAGATCACCCTGCTTACGGGAAGGGCGCATAATAAGCATACGAGCGGCGGCGATTTCCGGGAAGCGGCTTACCGCGCGTTGCGCCAGGGGCTGGAGCAGGCAGAGAATCTGCTGCTGGAGCCGGTCTACGACCTGAAAATCCGGATAGATCCGGACGATGTGGGAAAGGTTATGAGTGATATCCAGCAGGCTGGAGGCCGCTTCAATCCCCCGGATATCACACCGTCCAAGGCCGTAATTACCGGCACAGTTCCGGCGGCAAGCTTCATGAATTACGGAGTGAGACTGGCAGCGATGACGCAGGGCAAGGGATCGATGTCGCTCAGAGTAGCCGGATATGAGCCCTGCCATCAGACCAAGACGGTGGTGGAGCAGCGGAATTATAATAAAAATGCAGATCCGGCCTACTCCTCGGCGTCTATTTTTTGTGCCAAGGGGGAGGGATATGCTGTACCCTGGGAAGAGGCCGGACAGCATATGCATATTCAAGCAGCAAGCAGGATCGGGTACACGGTTCTTAAGAGAGCAATACCGTTTCATTGTGAAGTAGAAGGAAAGGTGCAGATTGACAATGACTAATGTAATAGATAAGGTAGCCTGGATTTACGTCGTAGACGGCAAGGTGCTGGGCGCGCGATCCAAAGGTAAAGACACTTATTATTTTCCCGGCGGCAAGCGGGAGCCCGGCGAGAGTGATGCAGAGACTCTGATCCGTGAGGTTGAGGAGGAGCTGTCCGTTCAGATCCTGCCGGAGACGATTGCAGAGTTCGGAAGCTTCGAGGCTCCGGCCCATGGCAAAGCGGAAGGCGTGCTCGTGCGGATGACCTGCCTTACCGCAGATTTCACAGGCGAGCTTGCCCCGGCTTCGGAGATTGAAGAGCTGGCCTGGTTAACCTATAAGGACATCGACCGGGTATCGGCGGTCAGCGTCATCATCATGGACAAGCTGCGGGAGATGAGCCTCATCTCCTGAATATAGAAGAGAGAGTAAGCCCGTTTTGAGCCGGAACCCGGCCTGAAACGGGCTTGTTGTCTCTTTAACAGGGCGATGCAGGCGGCGAGGCGAGTACACTTTTACCAAATAGGACATATGTCCTTCCACAATCCGGCGAACTGGCTTTTAATAAGTACAGAGAAGCAAAAAGAGGAGAGAGACAGATGAAAGGAATACTATTCGCATTTTTGGCCGGAGCCTGCATTACACTTCAGGGGGTAGCCAATGCCAGAATCAGTCAGGATATCGGCACATGGCAGGCGGCAACCATTACCCAGCTTACCGGATTCATTATGGCGTTAGCGATAGCGCTGGTGGTACGGGACGGCAAAAAGCACGGCTTCCGTAAGGTACATCCGCTATACATCAGCGGCGGCGGTCTGGCCGCCTTCGTGATTTTCAGCGAGGTGACTGCGATTCAGAACATCGGGGTTACGCTGACGATCTCGGCGCTGCTGATTGCCCAGCTCTGCCTGACGTTTATCATTGACATCCGGGGCTGGTTCGGAGTCGTCCGGCAGAAGATGAAGCTGCCGCAGTTTATCGGCATCGGGATGATGATTCTCGGGGTAGTTGTACTGAAGTTCTAAACGAAGGGGGCAAAAGATATGTTAACAGGTTTAGTACTTGCACTGATCGCGGGGGCGCTGGTCAGTTTACAGAATATTTTCAACGCCAAGGTTAATGAGCACACAGGCTCCTGGTCAACAACTACACTGGTGCTGGGTATGGGCTTCGCCGCCTCGCTCGTCATGGGGCTGATTATGGAAGGGAAAAATATGTTCACGCTGCAGCACATGCAGCCCTGGTACTGGTTAAGCGGAATGATCGGCGTGGGGGTCGTGATCTGCCTGGTCCAGGCCACCAGAATCCTTGGCGCCACCTATGCCATCTCGATTGTACTAACTGCCCAGCTCGGCTTCGCCTTGCTCTGGGATTCACTGGGCTGGCTGGGCCTGGCAAAGGTTCCGTTCTCGTTCAACCAGCTGATCGGCGTGCTTATTATCGTAGGCGGGATATTGGTGTTCAAGCTGGGTGGCAAAAGTGATGCCAGAGAGCCCGCCGGGAACTCAGATTCCGGCAAGCCGCAGGGAGCGCTGCATACGGATTAACGGAAGCATTTGCATTAACGGAAGTATTTGCATTAACGGAAGAGAGTGTGCCCCGCAGGAATGCGGATGGCACGCTTTTTTGGGATGTGTGTGGAAAACCGAATACAATGGGGAGCTGCTACTGGTGCGCGAACCGGATACTAGCCAAGGGGGTGAATCAGGTGCAATATTGCACCTGATTACACCGAATACCCTTACACACTCCACGCTCACCCCTGCCCGAGTGAAGCGACCCTTCTGCCCGCCAGTGTGTGCTGCCAGCGCTGGTAAGTCTCCCAAGCCCGCCCGTTATCCAGCAGAGGCTTGCAGGTATAGACGCCTTCCTCAATAGAATTCACACGCCCGGCGGCATGCAGTCTCGCAGCGGCGTTCAGCAGCGTCTGGTTGTAGTAGGCCATGTGCCCGCCGCCTTGCAGGACCTCTTCTGCTATATGGAGCTGCCGCAGAGCCGTCCACTCCTGCTCCTCAGGCAGTGTCACCTCCAGGCCAAGCGAGTCGGGGTCGATGATATCCAGCTCCGCCGCACCGTCCTGAATCCGGTATACGCGGTTCGGCCGGTCAATGTACAGATCCTCCGAGCCTTCCACACCCTGCACCACCAGTCCCCGCTGATAGCCGAGCTTCACAATGAGCCGGGAGATCCGGTCGAATACCGTATTATGGAATATCCCGAATACAATAAACGGCGAGCAGGAATAGTCGATCAGCTTCTCAGCCGTATTAAAAATCGTCCGCATCCCAATATCCTCACGGAGTCCGCGAAGCTCCCCCAGCGGCGGGCACCACTGCTCCGACTTCACGAACAGAACCCCGCTGGCTTCAGCGGCATGAACCGCGTCACTGCGGCTCAGTCCGTCTATATCCACTCCACCGGCCCGGATAATATCCTGTAGCGTAATGCCCCATTTGGGCGGCAAGCCCGCTGAACCATGCAGGGTAACCGGCAGACCTGCGGCTGACAGCAGAAAGGCCGTGGGGAAGGTAGCGATGAAGGAATGCACTCTCCCGTCATACGGACCGGCGCAGTCGATTCCCTGGTGAACAGGCTCACGGAAGGCGTATTTACGACAGACTGCCACAAAAGCCTCCAGCTCCTCCAGGCTCTCCAGCTTCATGCGCTCTGCGATCAGGAACGCGCCGATCTGGACCGGTGAAGCAGCCCGGGTGAGTATGGCTTCCGCCGCATATTCGGCTTCTCCGTAGCTTAAATCCTTCGCACCGCGTTTGCCGCGGGCAACTTCCTTGAGAATATTAATCATAGGGCGTTCTCCTTAAGTTTGATCCTGCAGCATCTGGTAGACCTTGACTATGGAGGTAGCTACATCCACGATCCGTTTGCGTTCATTCATCGCCTGCTTGCGCAGCAGGTCATAGGCTTCCGATTCGCTGATATTCTTGGCCTTGGACAGAATGCCCTTGGCCATATCGATCCATTTGCGTTCTTCGATCCGGGAGAGAAGCTGCTCCCGTTCCTTCAGCCATTGCTTACGCTCGAAGCATTGCCTGGCACTGAAATGCAGCATCCAGTGAATCTCCGGCGGCTTCATGGCAGGGGACAGAATGCCGTCCACCATAATATCGTCGCCGCAGGCAGAGACGGAGAGGTTAGCGGTATGCGGGGTACACCACCAGATTACCGGCGCGATCCTTTGCCGCACCAGCAGGGTTCTCCAGTGGCTGATATCCGTCACCGGAAGATTGAGGATGAAGGCGTCGGCATCGCCGATGAACGGAGCGGCCTGCTCCGGTGACGCTGCGGTTCCAACTACATAGCCGCAAGAGCTTAAGATGTGATCAGGCCCATCAGAGGAGCGCGCTTCTGCGGAATTCTCTGTTCCGGCAGGTTCAATAACCAGCAGGGAATGCATGGGGGACGACGCTCCTTTTGCCTAAGAATAGAGACATCTTGTATGATTGCTGACAACCCAATTTAGAAAATAGATTATGTTATATTATATAACACGAATTCAGCGTTATTGTCGATAAATTAAATTAATTAAATTTTATATGTCATAATTATTGACGTATCGTAGACGGCTGTAGTATAGTCGTTTTAACAAATTCAACAATTCACGAATACAACGATGTATTCGGCTGAAGCGGCAATGGCGCCTGCTCTCACTTATATCGCTTACGGGAAATGTATCTTTTCCGGGCGGGGTGAAGCGGGCTATTTCTGTTGTGCACCTGGAGAGGAGAGAGATACAGATGACAGTGAAGCGTAAAAAACTGATATTAGTCGGCAATGGGATGGCGGGGGTCAGAGCCATTGAGCATCTGCTCAAATTGGCGCCGGAGGCGTACGAGATTACGATTTTTGGTACAGAGCCTTATCCCAATTATAACCGCATCATGCTGTCTTCTGTTCTGGCAGGCGGGGCAAGTCTGGATGAAATCGTCATTAATGATCTCGCGTGGTACCAGAGCTTCAACATCAAGCTATATACCGGACACACAGTGACTTCTATTGATACTGCTGCACGTACAGTCTATACGGATAAAGGAGTTACCACCGCGTATGACGAGCTGATTCTGGCGACTGGCTCCAATCCCTTCATGCTGCCGATTCCCGGAACGGAGAAGGAGGGCGTCATTGCCTTCCGTGACATCAAGGATACTCAAATCATGCAGGACGTCTCACAAAAATACAGCAAGGCGCTTGTTATCGGCGGCGGTCTGCTTGGATTGGAGGCGGCCAGAGGGCTGCTGCATCTGGGGATGGACGTCTCGGTGGTTCACATCCACGAATATATTATGGAGCGTCAATTAGACGAGGCGGCATCCCGGATGCTGCGGGGAGAGCTGGAGGCTCAGGGCATGAAGTTCCTGCTGAAGAAGCAGTCGGAAGCCATTCTCGGCAAAAAGAGAGTCAAAGGCCTGCTGTTCGCAGACGGCGAGATGGCGGAGGCCGATCTGATCGTGATGGCGGTCGGCATTAAGCCGAATGTTATACTTGCCCGCAGCAGCGGGATTGAGGTGAACCGGGGCATCGTGGTGAACGATTATATGGAGACCAGCCTCCCCGGCATCTACGCCGTCGGGGAATGTGCAGAGCATCGCGGCATTGCCTACGGCCTGGTAGCGCCGCTATATGAGCAAGGCGCTGTGCTGGCCAAAAGACTGGCAGGCGCTCCCACTGAGGGCTATGCCGGTTCAGTCACCTCAACCAAGCTGAAGGTATCTGGTGTAGATGTCTTCTCAGCGGGACAATACAACGAGCAGCCCGGAACAAAAGCGCTCCGGTTCCAAGATGAGACGGAGGGGATCTACAAGAAGCTGGTCATCAGCGAGGATAAGCTGATCGGCGCTGTCCTGTTCGGCGATACGAATGACGGCGCGCAGCTCTTCTCGATGATCAAGAAGGGCGAGAATATCAAGGGACGCGAGAAAGAACTGTTGCTCGGCATTCCGGCTGATGCGCTGGCTTCGTCGAAGGGCAACCGGCTGGAAGGGATGCCTGATGACGAGATCATCTGCGGCTGCAACGGAGTAACGAAGGGAACCATTGCCGAAGCGATTACCGCCGGCGGCTGTACCAGTGTCGGACAGATCAAAGCCTGCACCAAAGCATCCGCCTCCTGCGGCGGCTGCAAGCCATTGGTAGAGGGACTGCTCCAGCTCTACGCCGGAGAGGCGGCCGTTACAGTCAAGGAGGGAATCTGTGGCTGCACTACGCTCGGGCGGGATGAGATTGTCGCTGAGATCAAGCGGATGAAGCTGACCACGGTGAAGGAAGTCATGCATGTCTTGTCCTGGAGCAATGAGGAAGGCTGCCCGAAATGCCGACCTTCGCTGAATTATTACCTGGGTATGCTCTGGCCGGAGGAATACGTGGATGAGAATGAATCCAGATATACGAATGAGCGCTACCATGCCAATATCCAGAAGGACGGAACTTATTCTGTGGTGCCGAGAATCTACGGCGGGGTTACTTCTCCTGCGGAGCTGATCAAGATAGCAGAGGTCGCGGTGAAATACGATGTGCCGCTGGTCAAATTCACCGGCGGGCAGCGTCTGGATCTGCTGGGTGTGAAGAAGGAGGATCTGCCGAAGATGTGGGAGGAGCTGGATATGCCTTCCGGCCATGCCTACGGCAAGACGCTGCGCACTGTGAAGACCTGCGTAGGCTCCACCTTCTGCCGGTTCGGGACCCAGGATGCGCTGGGGATGGGAATTCGGCTGGAGAAGGCTTTTGAACGGCTGAATGCTCCGGGGAAGGTGAAGCTGGCTGTATCCGGGTGTCCGCGCAACTGTGCGGAAGCGACAATCAAGGACTTCGGTGTGGTCGCGATTGACGGCGGCTGGGAGCTGCATGTCGGCGGCAACGGCGGCGTTCATGTCCGGGCAACCGATCTGCTCTGCGTGGTGAAGACAGATGATGAGGTCCTGGAATGGGCAAGCGCGTTCCTGCAGTATTACCGCGAGCAAGCCGGATGGAACGAACGGACCGCACAGTGGATCGAGCGCGTGGGACTGGACAGCATCAAGCAGGCGCTGGAATCCCCGGAGGAACGGGCGGCGCTGGTGGAGAGAATTCAGAAGACGCTCAGCCTGACTACAGACCCATGGAAGCAGATTGTGAATACACCGGAGCTGCGCAAAAATTTCGAACCGATCTCTTTGCCAGAGACGGTATAAGGAGGCCCCCAGGATGACAATGACAAAACTGCTGATTGGCAACCTGAATGATGTGGATCTGAAAGGATCACGGACAATACGGATAGATGACCTGGAGATTGCCTTGTTCCGGCTAAGCAGCGGAGAGGTGCTGGCGGTGGAGAACCGTTGTCCGCACAAGGGCGGCTTGCTCTCGGAGGGCATGGTCTGTGGCTCCAAGGTGCACTGCCCGCTCCATGACTGGCGGATCGAGCTGCATACAGGCGAGGTGCAGGCCCCCGATACAGGACATGTGACCACCTATGAGGTGGAAGTCGATCACGCCACAGGCAGCTTGTACTTAACGATCTGATTCATTCATACATGGACACGTATAAAGGGGGATTCATAATGGACTATGTCAAACCAGGCGAAGTGCTGGGCTCCATGATTGAAGCGGGAAAAACCAAAGCAGAACTGGGCATCATGCAGCTCATTGTCCGCGGCAGTCTCGGCGGTGCCATTCTGGCATGCGCCACCACACTGGCCTTCACCGCAGCGGCACAGACCAAGATCCCTATGGCGGGCGCGATTCTTTTTCCGGTAGGCTTCGTAATGATTATTCTCCTCGGACTGGAGCTGGTTACCGGAAGCTTCGCCTTGATTCCGCTGGCCGTGCTGGAGAAGCAGACCACCATCGGGCGCATGCTGGGGAATTATTTCTGGGTCATTCTTGGACATTTGATCGGGTGTGCCATCTATGCCGCATTATACGGGCTGACGATTACGAAGATGGGGACCGATCTGTCGAATCCCATGGTGCAGACGCTGATTACGGCAAGTGAAGGGAAGACGATTGCTTATCAGAGCCTGGGGGCAGAGGGGCTGGCGCTGGCCTTCATCAAGGCGATGCTCTGCAACTGGATGGTTACGCTGGGTGCAGTGATGGCGATGACCTCGAAATCCACCTCCGGCAAAATCCTCGCCATGTGGCTCCCCATCCTGACCTTCTTCGGACAGGGCTTCGAGCACACGGTTGTCAATTTCTTTGTCATTCCGGCGGGGATGATGCTTGGAGCGAATGTGACTATGGCGGACTGGTGGATCTGGAACGGCATTCCGGTGCTGCTCGGCAATTTCGCGGGGGGTCTGCTATTCACGGGCCTGCTATTCTATTTATCGCAAAAAGGCAGCAGGTCGCAAAAAGGCAGCAAACCCGGAGCAACTGCGGCAGCAGAGCTTCCGGGACGCGGAGAGGCGGGGCTCGCGGGCACACCTGCCCTGGAGAAAAGCGTATGAAGCAGGGCAGCATATCTATTGTAGGCGCAGGTCCGGGTGATCCCGAGCTGATTACATTGAAGGCGCTGCGGCGCATTCAATGTGCCGATGTCATTCTGTATGACCGGCTGGTGAATGAGGAGCTGTTGGATTATGCCAGGAGCGATGCCGTGCGCATCTACTGCGGCAAAGCGCCGGGCCTGCATTCGATGCCGCAGGAGACGACAGAGCGCCTGATGATCCGCCATGCCGCAGCCGGAAGCCACGTGGTCCGGCTGAAGGGCGGCGACCCGTTCGTGTTCGGCAGAGGCGGGGAAGAAGCGTTGTCCGCAGCTGCAGCCGGTATTCCCTATGAGGTGATTCCGGGAATCACCTCGGCGGTGGGCGCAGCCGCTTCTGCCGGCATTCCACTGACTCACCGCTGTGTGGCGGCCTCCTTCGCCATCGTGACCGGCAGCCGCTGCCAGACCCAAGATTCGCCGCTGCGCTGGGATGCACTGGCCCATGGTGTGGATACGCTTGTGATCTATATGGGCGTAAGCAAGCTGGGGGAGATCTGCCAGGAGCTGCTGGCTCACGGCAAAGACTCGCAGACCCCGGTTGCATTAATTGAGAACGGTACAACGGTGCGCGAACGGATCGTGACCGGCACGCTTGGCAATATCGACAAGGTCGCCGCCGCGATGAAGATTAGCAATCCGGCCATGATCATTATCGGTGAGGTGGTCCAGGTCAGAGCGGAGCTGCTGAATCTGGAGGAAGCCGTACGTTCGCAGATCGGGTGAAGCAGAATAGGGCAGGCGCCCACATCTCCGGGCAGTGAGCCGGGTTATGGCAGCGCCTGTTTCTGTGTTATATTCAGGAGGGAGATTATATCGATGATGTGGCATGCTGCGCTGAAAGTCATATTTTCACATTCACAGTGACTGCTGTCACACGGGTCTGCGCAGATTAGGGACTATACTTGTCGCCTACAGATACAGCATAACGGACAGGTTGTCCTGAAGGGAGAGATTACAGATGCAGATTGAGCTTAATGCAATGACCCGCGAACGGCTGGAGCAGAGTCTGGCCGGGAAGCCCGGGCAATTCAAAATGTTCTACGATACGGAGGACTGCGGCTGTAATGGCGTGCTAGTGATCCGGGTAGTTAGCGAGCCTTCGCCGACAGATATTGTGTTTCAGACCGAGCCCTTTACCTTCCTGTGTGACCGCCAGCAGGAATTGCTGTTCGATGACGTTATGCGCCTCGAAGCAGAGGCCGGGTATCCGGCCTACAAGCTGACAAGTAATTCCACCTTATTCGGGAGCAATATCAGGGTGCAGGATGCACGGAGCTGAAGCAATAAAGGTAGTTTAAGAAAAGAGGCCATCTTCCCGTAGCATGCGGGGGATGGCCTTTGCTAATAAGCCGTCCATCCGCCGTCTGCGGTAATGACTGCCCCATTCACAAAGCCTGCTTCCTCTGAAGCCAGGAACAGAGCGAGCTGTGCGATTTCTGCGGGCTGGCCCATCCGTGGATTAAGCGCCATGCCCGGCTGTGTACGTTCCATGCCAAAAGGATTGATATGGGTCATGGTTGAACCAATATTGGTCTCCACACCGCCCGGCGCAATCGCATTGCAGCGGATTCCCTTGGCAGCATACATGAATCCGGTATTCTTCGTAAAGCCGATAACTGCATGCTTTGAGGCTGTATAAGCCGCCCCGGCACGGGCACCGAACAGACCGCCTACCGAGGCAACGTTAATGATAACACCCTGTTGTTTTTCCAGGAAAATAGGCAGTACCTTGCGCGTAGCACGCATCACCGAAGTTGTATTGACAGCGAGAACACGCTCCCAGCTCTCATCCTCAATATCACCCGCCGGTTCAAAGTTATCCATGATCCCCGCATTATTCACCAGAATATCTACTGTGCCGTAGGTGTTGACTGTACTGTCGATCAGATTCTGAATATCAGACTCATTTGCAACATTGGCTTGTACCGCTAGGGCTTCCCCACCGCCAGCTTTAATGTCACCGGCCACCGTCTCCGCAGCCTCCAAATGAATATCCGCCACTACGACCTTGGCCCCTTCCTTCGCATACAGGACGGCAATCGCCTTCCCCATCCCGGATGCCGCCCCGGTTACTACAGCTACTTTGTTGTGAAGTCTCATATATGTACCTCCGTGTATAGTTATCTTTCTCTGGTCTAGTATCTTTTGCTTCATAGTGTTTTATGCGCCTGGTTGACGCTGTCCTTCGCGAAGGATTAACATATGGGCTATACAACAGGGAAGAGGATGGAGCCTATGATTACGGCCGGACTAGATATCGGAACCACATCCATCTCCGGGCTGCTCTACGATCTGGAGAAACGTACGATTCTGCATAGCCTTACGGAAGCACAAGCGAGCCTGCCCTTCAGCCTGAATCAGGAATGGGAGCGGCTGCAGGACCCGGAATTGATTGTGAAGCATGTGGAATATATACTTGACCGTCTGCTGGCGCAGCAGCCGGAAGTAGCAGGAATTGGCCTAACCGGGCAGATGCATGGGATTGTCTATTTGGATACAAACGGGAGAGCAATAGGTCCGCTGTATACCTGGCAGGATGGACGGGCGGGACAGCTCACCGGAGGGACGGGCAGCCCTACCTATGCGCAGCAGCTCAGCAATAATACCGGGTACACTGTAGCTCCCGGCTATGGACTCGCGACCCATTACTATAATGTGTGCCGACAGCTTGTCCCTGAGCATGCAGTCGGCTTCTGCACGATTGCGGACTATATTGCGATGAGGCTGGCGAACAGTGATGTGCCGCGGATCGATGCAACGCAGGCGGCGGGGATCGGGGGCTTCAGTCAGGGGACAGGGGATTTCGATAGAACCGCGATTCATTTAGCCGGGATCGACCCTTCGTTTTTGCCACAGGTCGTCCCCTCCGGGACGGCAATCGGTAGCACATCACAAGGCATTTCCATATACACTTCGCTCGGGGATAATCAGGCCAGCTTCCTGGGCAGTGTGCCCCAGCCCGGAGAATCTCTGCTGCTGAACATTGGCACAGGGAGCCAGCTTTCGGCCTGGTTGCCAGACTGCGCCAAAGCTCCTTCCGCGATGGAGGTACGACCGTTCCCTGGCGGCGGGGTGCTGATGGTTGGCGCAGCTCTGAGCGGCGGCAAGTCTTATGCCCTACTGGAGGGATTCTTCCGGCAGTTGATTACCGCATACACCGGAGAAGCGCCGACAGATGTCTATTCCCTGATGTCCAGGCTGCTCAGTGAAGAGATTCCGGGAAGCGGCAGCACAGGGCTTACGGTGAACACACAGTTCCTGGGGACAAGGACAGACCCGGAGAAGCGCGGCAGTGTGGAGGGAATCACGCTGGAGAATTTTACTCCCAGCGGGCTGGCCCATGCTTTTTTGCAAGGGATGGTAGATGAACTGCACGGCTTCCTGGCAGATCTGGAACAGCAGGGCGCGGGCACATTTAGCCGTCTTATAGGCTCAGGTAATGCGCTGCGGGCGAATCCGGTGTTGTGCGCCAAGGCCGAAGCGGCCTTCGGGCTACCGCTTGAGCTTGGTGAACATGCTGAGGAAGCGGCGGTGGGAGCGGCGCTCTGTGCCGCTGTCGGCGGCGGGGAAATCGCAAGCTTCAGAGAAGCAGGGGCTTATCTTAGAGCAGAACCTAGTTGAGTTAACGGGAAGGGGGCTGTCTCAAAAGTGATTTTCTATGAGCGGCGATAGCCCTTTGCAGAAATCTCCCGAAACCCCGGTTGTTCTTCAGTTCTCGCTTAAACAGCAGAGCGGGCAGAACGATTGTGTACAAGCGAAGCGTTCGCCTTTGAGTCCGGATTTTCACCGCTAAGGGGGATGAAAAAAAATCTGGACACAACAGCGATGGGAACAACGTTCTGTTTGCGGAGCGTCCACCCAAGTGCTAACGTAGATTCTTCCCATTCTCCCCACCTTCCCTGACACCGTCTGTCAGGGGAGTTTTACTATAATAGGCTATATCAAATAGTGATGGGAGAGTTGCAATTATGCACAACAGACAAGCTTATCTATATGTATTCAATACGATGTCAGACTGGGAATACGGGTATTTAGCCGCATAACTGAACACAGGCCGAATTCTTTTCCAGCTAATGGGCTCGTTAGATCAGGGATAAACAGGAAATATTGTAACATCTATCATTGACAAAAAATATTTTATATGCTATAATTTACATATTAATAGTTTGTGTATATAATAAGGTTCTCCTGGCCAGGGGAATCTTATTTTTGCATGGAGGAACCATCAATGAAGCAGAACAAGTCCAGCATGACTGCCTTAGTGGCCGCTTTTGGCCGAGCTTATCACAGTCAATATGACAATCCCAAGATATTCAATGATGATGTGGCGCCGAAGCTGATTTCACCGCAGGAGTTCGCGGATATCCGCAGGAATATGGTGCAGGGAATTGCATTCTTCAGTCCCGAGATCGCGGAGAGGTACCCGGATGATCCTGAAGCCATCTTGAGATGGATTGTCCAGGTCCAGTTATCGCCCACACCGTTGGCACGTGCTGCCTACTGTGAGGCTATTGTGCTGCATGAGGTGAGTCTCGGGCTGAAGCAGTATGTGATTCTTGGGGCGGGGCTGGACAGCTTTGCCTACCGTTATCCTACGCTTATGGAGCGGCTCACGATTTTTGAAGTCGATGCTCCTGCTACTCAGGCATCCAAGCAGCAGAGGCTTAAGGACGCACAGCTTGAGGTTCCGGGCAATCTTCATCTCGTCCCCATCGACTTCACGGGCGAATTCTCGTATTCCAGTCTGCTTAATCGGGGATTCGATCCCGAAGCTAAGACATTGTTCAGCCTGCTGGGGGTATCCTACTACCTTACCAAGGAGGAGAATGCCCGCCTGATTAAGGAGCTGCTCGCAAAAGTTCCCTCAGGTAGCTCTATCGTTCTGGATTATGCAGATGAGTATTTAATGGAAGAGCAGGGCGTGTCCGGCCGGGTGGCTAAAATGGTGCAAATGGCTGCTGCCAGCGGCGAGCCCATGCAATCCTGGTTCAGCTATTCGGAGATAGAAGATCTGCTTGCCGGGGCCGGGCTGCTGGTCTACGAGCACCTGTCTCCGGTTGAGATCAACGAGAGGTTTTTCAGCGGCCGGAGTGATGCTCTAAGCGCTTTTGAGACGATCCATTATGTTCATGCGGTTAAGCGGTAGCTTCCTCTCCATAAATAAAAGCCTCCACCTCCGCTACCGCGACATTCCGGTCGGGATGGGAATTGTCGATCTGCGCCACCTGTGCAGGCGGGAGCGGCCAGGCTACGGTACGGGGGCCTAGAGAAGCGCTGAAGTTCTCCCAATGGGCGAACTTCCAGGTGTCGAGCGCGGAATGCCTGCCTTCAAGCCGTTCACGGAACATGGCTGCATCCGCAAGTCCTACCAGGACTACCTTGACCTCGACTTCCTCCAGTGTGCGCCCGATGCGCGCCAGTTCGCGGCCGATCCACTCCGGATCGGCCGCTTCTTTGGTAAAGGGACCCACCACGTAGATATCGCTGGACAGACCGATATTATCCAGCGCTGCATCCATAGTAATGCGATAGCCGAGGTCGCGGCATAGTCTTTTATACTCATCAGAATCCCTGTCGTCAGGGTCAAGGCCATGCATAGTCATGATCGCGGTTGCTGCCGGACGCAGCAGAATGTCCATATCGAACACTGCCGCCGGACGCCGGGCTGCAACAGCCTTTGCTAGTGTGGTTTTGCCCGCCCCTCCGGGTCCGAGGAAAAATACCAGCTTGTTCATCTGTCTCACTCCTTAAACTCCCATAGTTACGCTGCCCAGAAAAGCTAGGTTAGTCATATAGTTTAGTAGCATGTGAGCTGTCACGCGAATTTTAGTATAGCAGGAAGGGGCGTAGGCGGAAAGTCTATGAATAATCTCCCGGATGTGTGTGGTATGACAATACCATTGAGCGATATACGCTAAAAATAAGATCTTAACTTTACTATTTATTCCAAAGAAATAGTTTCAATATATTACATAATATGCTATGTTATTATCTGTAAGATAGTTCCTACAATAAAATAAAAAGGATCTGATAATTTGTCTAAGCTAACGGTAATTTTGTGTGCAAGCCTCTTATTAACCTCAGCTCTTGGGGGTGTTTCTGCTAGTGCTTCTGCTAGTGAATCAATTGTTGATACAAATTTATTACAACTTTCATCTCCAGATATCACTTATCCTGCTCTCAACCAAACCAATTCATTTTTGTCAGAAAACGACCAAACAAGATTGATTAACTTTGGGTTTACAAAGGAAGAAATTGATAGTTTCACACTAGAACAGTACACAACGTTTAATGAAAAAGTTGGGAAGGATACAACCGGAGAAGTTATTGACACGGATACTACGTATTACAAAATTACAAATCATCAGGTAACTGAAGTGACTGAACAGGAATTAAATGAAGGAGTCGCAGCAACAAATGCATTAAATAAATTAAAAGACAGCCTGTTTCTTACTGCAGCTAGTGACAATACTGCTGAAACCAATTGGATGGTTATGACGCTAAGCACTACTAAATTATCAACTGGAACATATAATCTTAAAAATTCTTTTAGATGGAAAACATTTCCTACCTACAAATTAACTGACGTTGTTGGTATAACTATTAATCCGAATCTAACTTATGTTAATAATTCTGAATATGGGAGTTACCAAACTACTTCAGCTGATTTCTCTCATGTCATTGATACCTACGCTTTACATGCCACAAAAAAGGATGTACCAGGTTTAGGATTTCCCGTTGACTTAAGAGCCTATAGTTCAAATGGTGCTGGCACTGGCGAACATAGCGGCTATGTAGCCTTCCAGGTTCAAAGAAATAATAGCAGTGCATTATCAACAAATGCTTATGGTCACTACGCACATTTATACAATACTATTAATTACAGTATTAATTTAACAAACCAAGCTATGTCCATTAGTGGCTCCACCCAGACAGATTACATGAATGATACATCACTTAGCTGGACTTTTTAATAAAAAATTCAGTAAAGACCTCTTGGCACAATGCAAGAGGTCTTTTATTTTAGTAAAGTAATAATGAAGGAAAGGGTAGCTTGTTAACCTTTAATAATCAGTTTCAAATATTTTTTTGTTTTCAATACTTAAGAAAGTGATTTTTAGTTGAGCGGTAGGATTCCATATTCTATTATCCTTGATGATTAGATATTTCTCTCCTCCGTATTGATACTCTCTAGTTTTGCCATCTATGAGTACTGTATAAGTCTTAGCATCTCTCAAGACTTGTAAATTATTTATAATGAGTCCTATTGAGCCCTTTTCTAAACCGCCGATGACAATCCCTTCTTTAATTAATCCGGTTGATTTAACATAATCAGAGGAGTTTCGATAAATATAAACATAAGGTGAGCTAAAAATATAATACTCGTTGTTATCTAATTTCTGTATTGACACATGATCGAGGTTCTTACTGTTAATAAATTGATCAATTTCTTGTTGGGTGATAGCTCCTCTATCGTTACATCCAACTAACAGTAATAATAAACAAAAAAAGATTAGGTTTCTCCATTTAAATTTCATGTATCCTCCAACTATTTTATTGAAAAAAATGTAATGTATTTACTCTTAAAGTATAGACACACAAATTGGATTTTACAAGGTCACCTACTATTACTACTCTGAGCAGTACTTATCATTGTGACAGCAATCAGCAGCAAATGATATGATAGGTTCACTATACATCGAAGCAGGAAACGAAGCAGATAGAGAGTAAAAGGAGGACTACCATATGATTACCATCCGTCCCATTGAGCGCAGGGATAATGCAGCCATTGAGGGGATTATCCGGGAATGCCTGATTGAATTCGGCGGCAACCGCGAAGGCTTGGCTTGGGCAGATGATAGCCTGCATGACTTATATACCTATTATAATAGCGCGGCAAACCGGGCTTACTGGATTATTGAAATGGATGGGCAGGTGCTGGGCGGCTGCGGGATTGCGGCTTTTGACGAAGCACAGCAGATCTGTGAATTGCAGAAAATGTACCTGTCCGCAGCCATCCGCGGTCAAGGCGTTGCAGCAAAGCTGCTGGATACGGCGCTTGCCTTCGCTAAGCAGCATTACCGCAAGTGTTACCTGGAGACGCTGCTGACGATGCAGGCTGCTGGCCGGTTCTATGTCAAGCACGGGTTCAGCCCGCTGGATGGCCCGCTCGCCTGTTCCGAGCATTATGCGTGTGATGCTTGGTATATTCGAGAGTTAAATATCTGATTGCTGTGGAAATATGGACACTATGAAGAATTCACTTCTATAAACTTAATGGAAAATAAATCCGATAATAAAGGGATATGTATATCATTTATGGGTATATTTTGAATCCTAATATTGTACATTGGAATCCATTCTGGAGAAGGAAGCAGGGATCATAGTGTCTTCCACGAAGCTAGTATTTAACGAAGATGAAGTCAGGCGCCTGCAGTCGAAGATTGGCCAGGTGAGTCAGGACACCAACCGGTTATATCTTCAATTGAAGGGCCAGTCCAGTAGCTGGGGCGGCATTCCCATGGGCGACCATCTGGTCAGGGCCCAGGTCATGATTAATGAATTAACCGTAGAAGCGGAGAAATTAGAGGATATCATCCGGGTGGCCCTAAGAGGCGTATCGGAGCTGCAGGAAGAGAATAAGCGGCAGGCGGACAAGCTGACAGGTCAATTTAATCTGTTGCTCGCGGCCTTCGGCAGCTTGGGGCTGCAACCAGCCGCCGGACGGGTCTCCATTCCTGAATTTGTGCAGCGAAGTGCGACGAATCTCATCACTTCGATTGCTGCTCTATCAGGAAAAGATGAACTCAGCAGGGACCCGGTGGTGCAGCAGCTTAGGAATGTTATTCAGACCTCCGGTCTGCTGAGCGTAGAGAGTATAGCTGCGCAAAGTAAGCTGAACGATATCTTCGCGGCGCGCAATGAGATCGCCAAGGCACAGACGGCTTTCAGGGTGTATCAGGCGTTTGGAAATCAGGCGCAGATGGAGGCTGTCCACGCGCAGGCCGAAGAAGCCCGGCAGAAGCTGGCTTCTCTAGGCGTAGCCAAGATCTACTATGAATCCGGCAAGGATATAAGCGCCCATTATAAGCAACCAGCGGTTACCGCATGTGAGTATGATCCGTCAATTACGGCGGAGAAGGTCCCCTTACTACATAACGAAGAATATTTACTGCTTTTGCGGCTGGCCATGGAGAAGACCGCCGCCGGAGCGTATGCGCGGAGTCAGCTTGCGGCGAAGCGGCAGGAAATTCAGATCGCAGCGGCTCTGAAGCAGGTTCAAGAGCAGATCGAAGCAGAGCGGCGGTTGAACGGCCCGCCGCTCACGCTGCCGGACGGCACGCCAATTACCGCAGACAACAAGGAAAATGAGACTACGTGGGACTTTTATCAGGCGAAAGTCTATGTGCCGAATGAATATCTCACCCCGATGTACACCAGTTATCTGGGGTGGCTGGATAACACGTACGGCCTCACGAAATGGGAGAGCAA